>JARGGB010000009.1 GCA_029210815.1 Candidatus Brevefilum sp. | reverse complement strand
TTGATGAATTAGCAGACGATCAGAGTTGCAACTCTGGTCGTTTGCGTTTATACATCAACCCTAATGAAACCTCATATTAACCCCTTGTAGTAAAATCCAAAACCCTATTTGTTCCAAAGTGTTAAACAAATTGGGTGTTTTTCATGTGAAAAGTGTTGAAACTGGACGATTTGCCTATCCCTTTTTCTAGGAAACCAAAACCTCACAGCAAAGCCCCCTAGAATTCACTTAATTATTCAAACTTCCCTTCTGAGGAGCATTTAATTGCCTACTCCCATCGGGAATTCCGTTTCGCTCCTGCTCCCTTTGGGAGTTTCACTACGTTACAGGAGGACGAATTTGCCTGTCCTGAAGCGCCAGCGTAGGAAACCGTCGACCTTCGCGTAGCACCCTTTTTGCCCACCTCCGCTAGCTCCGGGGGTTCCGCTTCTCTTCAGGCACCAAACAAAAACTCCCCTTAATAGGAGAGTCTTTTAGTCGGGGCGGACGGATTTGAACCGTCGACCTCACGGACCCGAACCGTGCGCACTACCGGGCTGTGCCACGCCCCGTACAGGACAGATTATACCACCAGGCACTTTTTTTACAAGACAACCATTGGGTTATAATTGTTCCAAATTATCAACAGGAAAAATTTATGACATCCCTTGAAATCCTTTTGGCTGCAATTGGATTATTTACTTTGCTCGGTTTTCTCAGCTTCGCACTGGTATCCCTGCGCGAAATGCACCACAGGGCAAGCCGTCTATCCTTTTTACTATTCCTGATAAGTGGGATCATCTTTGCTTCCTTGCTGATTTCACCCAAACTTATCCAAAACATTGGGTTGGGGATCATCCTTGCCGTATCACTGGCGGGTGTCGTCCTTTTCTTGTGGCCTTCTGCTAAAGAAATCACCCCCTCCCCACCTCCAGAACAGCGTGTGGATGAACGCACAATCATGTTTGCCCGCGCACGTCTCCAGCCGGGTACGCCCAATTTTGAAGCTTATTACGCCGACCACCCCGAACACAAAAGCCTGGATGATGCTTTCCGCCAAAACCCGGGCTTGCTCGAACCCGGCGCCTTGTTCTTCAACCAGAAGCTGGCTGCCTCCCCACAGGGCGATTTCTTCCTGACAGAATCTCTGCGGGACGCTGTCGACGGTCCGGTTTCTAAAACAAAGGTCGTAGATCCTCCGGATAATATGACGGATTTCATCAAAAACCTGGCAATTTACCATGGGGTGAGAGATGTTGGTGTCTGCAGGGTGCAGCCCTACCATATCTACTCTCATATCGGCCGCGGCTCTGGTGAGTATGGGGCGGAAATCACCCTGGATCAACAGTTTGCCGTCGCTGTTACCGTAGAGATGTGCCATGAAATGGTCAATACCGGACCGCGCATGCCCGCCGTGATGGAATCTGCCCGGCAGTACGCTGAAGCGGGTAAAATCGCCGTCGCCCTGGCTGCTGCCATCCGTGCCATGGGCTACCCGGCTCGTGCACACATCGACGGGAATTACCGGGTGATCGCGCCCCTGGTCGCCAAAGATGCCGGATTGGGCGAGATCGGCCGCATGGGTTTGTTGATGACGCCCAGCTTGGGACCGCGCGTGCGGTTGGCAGTGGTCACCACGGACCTCCCACTGGCAGAAGACCAGGCAGCCTGGTACCCGGATATGATCGACTTCTGCAGCATCTGCAAAAAATGCGCACAGGTATGTCCCTCACTGGCGATTCCCTTTGGTGATCGCCAGGAATATGCCGACGGTACCCTACGCTGGAAGATAAACCCGGAACGCTGCTACACCTACTGGACCAGGGTTGGCACAGACTGCGGACGCTGTATGGCGGTTTGTCCCTATGCCCATGCGGACAATGTTATGCATAACCTGATCCGCCTTGGCGTGGCGCAGTCACACAATTTCCGCCGAGCAGCACTCTGGATGGATGATCTCTTTTATGGGAAAAAGCCGCTGCCCCACACACCCCCGGATTGGATACAGTCTGTGTGACTCACAAATCCAATTAGAAAAATTTTCCTTTAATTCCCCCTGCTTGCTTTTTTGTAGGGTGGGTTGGTGATAGGCAATTAACATACATGGCTTTTGTATTCCAAAAGCGTGTGATTAAGAAACCTCTTGTTAACCAACCCACCATTTTTTTGCTTTGAGTCGGTGGGTTGGGGATAAGTAATTGACATATAAAGTTTATGTAATTCCAAAGCCCGTTATTAAGAAATCCCTTGTTACCAACCCACCATTTTTTGCGTAATGATACGGTGGGTTGGTTAATAATGCCCGGGTTAATCTTATTGCTTTCACAAAATATCGACTTTTTTCTATGTATATACCTTTTGGCCAACCCACCCTACAAATAATATCTATGCGAAATATATTTCAGGGTCCGTATTTATTAAAAGCACAGACTGCAAAAGATGCCTTACTCGTTGAGCTTTTGCCAAAGTTATTGGAGTGAGGCACCTGCCCTGATGAGGGTTTAGGCCGACTTATCTTTTAAAATAGATAAAATTTTTAGCAGAAATACACCTTTAAACAAAAAAGCTCTTTGAATTAAAAAAGCCATAAATATCTAAAGTTTTTCGGGCTAAAGCCCCTCACTCCATGTGAATCTTTTGAATAAAATTATTCCGGTAATTCACATAGCTGCTAATTTTCATTATCCAGCTCACTACAATATCGGATGTGCAGAATTATTTTAATACTCTTTTTCTGACCAGGAGGCTTAATATATCCTTCGCACCCACGCGTCCAATTCCTCCCCATTCAAAAAACCCTGGGCTGCACCTTTTTCCCCAATCTTATAAGACGCAAACACCATGGCTGCCTTCAAGGAGGTATAAGGATCCCCGGTTCGAAGATAGCGATCCAGGAAGGATGAAAACAATGCATCCCCTGCGCCAATGCTGTTGACCACCTTCCTGGTCTTCACAGCCTCAAAGCGCCCAATAAAGCCATCTTCCCTCACAGCAAGCAAGGCACCTTTCTTACCCATGCCAATCACCAGGATCTTCGTGTTGAAACGATCCAGAATCTTCCTGGCAGCTTCCTCCAACGACTCTGGTAATTTTTCGTCGCTCATAAACAGGATATCCCCCGCACGCATATAATCCTGGTTATAATCATGATCCAGGCTGACCAGCGCATGCACGTCTGTTGCGATCGGTTTGCCTGCCTCTTTAGCCACAGCCAGCAGCGGACGGGCAAAATTAATATTGCAAATCACCGCCAAATCGCAGGCTTCAATCGCTTTTTGGGCTTTTAGTATTGGGTAAGCTTGCTGCTGGATGTCCTTGAGGTCTGTGTGTATCTGCCGGCGTCCCTCCATTTCGTACAGGATCACCGATTGTGCTGTTTCAGCTAAATTACTCAGTACCAGGTGATCGTCAATGCCGACTTCAGCTAATGCTTTGCGCGCCAACCAACCATTCTCATCCTCCCCGATCAATGAAGCCAGGTCCAACTGGTTGCCCAAAGTGGTCAGGGCTTTGGCGATATTCAAACCCACACCAGAAACCGTGGATTGCACACCAAAAAATGGGAAATTATCCGGGGAATATTCCAGTGGAAAATTATCGATCGCCAGCGTGGTTTCGATATTGATCAAACCTGCCACAAAGAATCGAGCCATCGAACCTCTCCTCTACCGGGCACCCCGCCTGCCAAACTGCCTTTCGAGCAGATCGGCTGACAGATGAATCATGGTTGGACGTCCATGAGGGCAGGTGCGAGGCGACTGGCATTTTTCTAAACCCTGCAGCAATGCACGCTGTTCTTCAGGGCTGAGGTTCTGCCCGCCCTTTACCGCCATCCGCTTGCAGATTCGCGCTGTAATTTTTGCTTCTGTTGCTGAAGCCAGGGGCGTCTCGTCCTCCTCAAAATCCTCCACAAGCACGTTCAGCGCGGCTTCCGGGTCGCCACCCACAAGCAGCGCAGGAATTGCCCGAACAGTGAAGGTATTCGGACCAAAGCTCTCAACCTGGAAGCCAAGGTTTTCTAAAGCTTCCAACTGGTCATCAAGCAGGCGTGCTTTGTCTGGGGGAAGGGTCACATTGACAGGCTCCAACAACGATTGCGCCGGTACACCGTCCTGGGACTGCTGTGCCATTAGCTGTTCAAAGAGCACACGTTCATGGGCAGCATGCTGGTCGATTAAATACAATCCATCCGGACCTTCCGCTACCAGGTAAGTCGCTGCTACCTGTCCGATCAACCGTAATAAGGGCAGGGCGTCGGCATCCAGGTCTCCGGTGTGAATGCTGATTTGCGGCAATGATGGGGAATTGTCCAAATCCTGGTTTGTCGAAATCTCTGCCGACATTGCCCAGGCAGGATCAACAGTTTGTCCACCCTGGTTCTGTGATTCACCCCAGAACTGTCTTGGTCGCAGATCTGGCACTGGTGAATATGCCAGCAATGCGCGGCGCACCGCGCGCTGTGTTTGGGTGAAAACCAGGTTACCTTCTCTGAAGCGCACTTCTGCTTTCGCAGGATGGACGTTAACATCCACAGTTTCAGGGGGTAAATCCAGGAATAATACGACGATCGGGAAACGCCCCACCATCAACAGTGTGTGATATGCCCTGATGATCGCCGCCGTCACGGCCGTATCCTTCACCCAGCGCCCATTAACGAATATGGTGATGTCGCGCCGGTTAGAGCGTGTCACTGCAATTGGGCTGATAAAACCATGAATATGGGCATCACTCTCTTTGAAGTCAACCGCCAGCATTTGTTTGGCAAGGTCCAATCCATAGAGCCCTGCCAGCACTTCACGCTGATCACCGTTGCCGCTTGTTTGCAATGATGGCTTGCCGTCCACGACCAACTCCCAGCGGACATCGGGATAAGCCAGGGCATAGCGTGTCACCAAAGCCTCAATGTGCCGTCGTTCAGTATTATCCGTCTTCAAAAATTTTAATCGGGCGGGTACGTTATAAAATAAATCCTGCACGACGATCCGGGTGCCATAAGGTACGCCGACCTCAGTCAAATTCCCAAGCTTTCCCCCATCAACATCCAAACTCGCACCTGATTCGGCATCCCTCGTCCGTGATTCCACAGTCATTCGGGATACAGACCCAATCGATGCTAATGCTTCTCCACGAAACCCCAGGGTTTCAATATGGAAAAGGTCTTCTGCCCTCGACAATTTACTGGTGGCATGCCTTGAAACCGCCAACCCCAGTTCCTGCCTGGGGACGCCATCGCCGTTATCAATGGCAGCGATCAGGCGTTTTCCAGCACCTTCAATCTCAATGGTAATCTCCGTGCTTCTGGCATCCAGGGCGTTTTCGACAAGCTCCTTAACCACTGATGCAGGGCGTTCAATCACCTCACCGGCAGCGATTTGTGATGCAATATGATCTGGCAAAATTCGAATGGGCATAAAACCTCCACCCTGAATTATAACCCACAGACAACGAGGAACAATCCTTCAGGATTTATCACTGGAACACTATTAACATGAATCAACTGGTTTCATCCGGGGTGTGCTTATCCAAAACCTCCTTCACCTGGCTCAGGATGACTTCCTTTTTGAAGAAAACACTTCGATCATTGGTTATTGGCCGTGTTCGCCCTAATTGGCAATAAATGCAGTTTCAATTACAGGTCTTCAATGGAATCGGATCGATGCCCAGGGATTGTCCCAAACGTCTTGATGGCACTGGACCAATTACTTGTTTTATCATCTATCTACCTTACAATACATTCGGGTCTTTACAAAAAATGACTCAAACCAATATTACATCCTGTTCCACTTTTCAATTAGGTTACAAGACACGCCAGCAAACTTGAAAAAAACACATTCCACAACTTGAAGAACATCCATAACCACATTATCTCAAATACTGATCCATTTTTCTTTCAAAAAAGAAACCACCGTCTCCAGGTACTTTTCGGGGTCATCCCGGTAAAGTTCTGCATGGTCACAGTTTTCAAAAATCACCAGTTCCACGGATGGAACTGCTTCTGCCAGACTTTTTGCCTGTTCAATATCAATGATCTCATCCGATGTGGAATGCATAATCAATATCGGTCGGGGCGGCACTCGCTGTAGATCTTCAATGGGTTTGACTTTCTTAAGATCAAATCCATAAATCAAACGCCACATAATGTATACACCTGCCACGAAAAACATGGGTAGATGGCTTTCTACAACCCAATTGGGTTCAACAAGCGCAATCAGGTCTGCAAAGCTGCTGTCACAAATTAATGCGCCAATAGACTTTTCGTAAGCCGCTGCACCAACAGCGGCAGCTCCTCCCAGTGAAATGCCCATCACAGCAATTTTTCCTGGCTTAAAACCTTCACCTAAAAGGAAATCAACCGCGCCCAGGACATCACGCCTTTCATACTCCCCCCAGGTGTAACGTTTCCCCTCGCTTTCGCCGTGCCCACGTAAATCGATCATCAAAATCGCAAAACCCCGTTTATGCAGTTCAGCGGCAAGTTCTGGTAATTTTCCGGATATAGCATTCTGTTTGCTGGCGTTGCGGCCGTGCACCATCAAAACACAATGCTCAGATTCAGGATTAGGCAGAAACCATGCAGCTATTTTCTTTTTATCAATCCTGGATAAAAAATGAACAGCGCGATATTCTACACCAAAACTCGCAGGGGTCTTATCATACTGCGGGTGATCCCCAATCTTTGTCAGGGTCAGGGCGGCAAGGAGAGAAATTCCAAAATAAATAAGCGCTAAAACAAGAAGGATCATGCCTACCCATATTAACCAAGTCATTGTGGCACCGTCCTTTTTAATAATCGTACGTAATTGTTTAATGTAATTATATCAATGGTGTGATTTTCGGTTTTATCAAGATCAGAATTTGGATTGGAGTGAATAGTGGTGTCCTTCTCTCGCCCTCGTAAGCAGGGGGAAATTTGTGATTTCGCAGGTCACGTATGGTTGCTCCCGCAACCTACGTGACACAAACATCTTCCATCATTGCGACGAGCACCCGCAGGGTGCGAGGTGGCAATCTCAGCAAGAAAGCCCTAGTATATTACGTCTCTTTGTTGTAAATAATTTGAGATCGTCACGTCGTCGCCCCGCCCCCAAAGCAAAGCGTAGTAAGATCGTTCCTCCTCCCGAAGGCAAAGTTTTTGTTACGTTGAAAACGTAACCTGCGTCCAATGCTTTCATAATGGAAATAAGCACATTCATGACAATAGCCATATTCACCCCCCTAACCCCCCGCAAGCAGGGGAAATTAAAACTCGGCGACTTGTTAACCATCATCTGTCACACAAAATCCAAATACAATTTTCAGACAACCTTGATGTATGCGAGCACTCCAAATGGGATAAGCTATCAGCTATCCCCTATCAGCTATCATCTACAAACTACCAGCTATGAGCTATCACCTACCAGCTACGAGCTACCAGCTATCAGCTATCCTCCTACTGCCCCAAATGCGCTCGCTCTTCCTCCACAATGCTCGCGTCCAGCTTTTTAAACAGCGGTGAAGGCTTGCTGAAAGGCTTGCCAGGCGTCAATTCGACCGGCTTCCACAGGTCTTCACCCTTTGCAGTCATCGACTCACCCGGTTCATAAAGCATCACCCGGTGCGTGCTGAGCTCATCCGTGATTTCCTGGGTCACCAAGCTCCCAAATAGCGGGACTTCATACCCCAAAAAGCTTTGCAATTGCTCACTGGTATGGGGCAGGAAGGGTGAAAATATCACCTTCAACCAGTCAATCGCCTGCATCGCTGTGTAGATCGACTTCGCCGCCTGATTCTTATCCTCTTTGATCTCAAACCAGGGTGCTGAGGTATCTAAATATTTATTAACCTCCGCTGCAAGGCGCATCCCCTCCTGGAGGGCAGCTCGCAGTTTCACCGCTTCCATATGGGCTTCAACATTGGCAAAACCCTCTCGTATTGATGCCAGCAGTGCCCTGTCCGCCTCACGAAGCTCACCAGGATCCGGTACCCGCCCTTCCCAGTACTTATACGCAAAGGAGAGCACACGGTTGGCTAAATTGCCCCAGGTCGCAACCAGTTCATTATTATTGCGCTGATAAAACTCTTCCCAATCCCAATCGGAATCCCGGGTTTCAGGCATGTTGACCGTCAGGTAATAGCGCATCGGGTCCGGGTCGTACCGCTCAAGAAAATCCAAGCCCCAAACTGCCCAATTCTTGCTGCCAGAAAGCTTGCGCCCTTCTAAATTCATAAATTCATTCGCCGGTATGTCGTAGGGCAGCACCAGGGGTTTGGGATCCTCTGCACCCATCTTTTCGTCAAAGGATTCACTCACCCCAATCAATTCT
Source organism: Candidatus Brevefilum sp. (assembly GCA_029210815.1). GTDB lineage: Bacteria > Chloroflexota > Anaerolineae > Anaerolineales > Anaerolineaceae > Brevifilum. The sequence goes on along the minus strand of JARGGB010000009.1, from coordinate 53,268 downwards.
GCCAGCCAAATGATGGCATGGAAAGGGATATTGTCTTTACCGATGCAGTACAAAGTCCGGGATTCAGGATTGGTCCACCAATGATGCCAGGCTTCTGGCTGATCGTGCAAACTTGCCCATTCAACAACACTTGAGAGGTAACCAATTACCGCTTCAAACCACACATACATGCATTTCTCATCCCAGCCTTCAATGGGGACAGGCACACCCCAAGACAGGTCCCGGGTAATTGGTCTCCCGTGCAGTCCTTCACTCTCGATCTGCCCGAGAGACTGCTTGATCACATTTGGCCGCCAATAATCCTGGCGCTCCCGCAAAAAATCACCGACCTGGTCCTGCAGTTTTTCAAGATCCAGGTAGAAATGGCTGGTTTCTCGCAGCTCTGGCGTCGAGCCGTCAATTTTCGACTTGGGATCAATCAGTTTTTCAGCTTCCAAAAGGTGTCCACAGTTATCACATTGATCACTGCGTGCCCCGGGTTTTCCGCAAAAATAACAGGTTCCCTCAACATATCGATCAGGCAAGAAACGCTCCTGTTCAGGTGAATACCACTGCTTAGAGGATTCAATGTACAGATAACCATTTTCTTTTAGTGACAGAAATAATTTTTGTGCCACATCAAAATGGTTGCGGCTGTGGGTAGTAGTGTAGATATCATATGTCAATCCCAATTTTTGGAATAATTCAATGAACTCCACATGAAATCTTTTATAGACTTGTTCCGGGGTTGTCCCTTCTTCATCAGCTCGAACGGTGACCGGTGTACCATGTGAGTCCGTTCCAGAGACCATCAAGACATCCCGCCCCCGTAAACGGTGGTACCGTGCCAGGATATCTGCTGGCAGATAGGCACCGGTGAGATTACCAACATGAATTTTTGCATTGGCATAAGGCCATGCGACGGCAATAAGCACTGGTTCTGACATAAAACACCTCATTCAAAATAATCTATTCGATAATAACAACAAAAAAACTGGCCTCAGCCAGCCTTTCCTCCGGAAGTGACGCGTCACCTGATGTTATGCTTCTGGCAAGCATAACCCCGGAAAGCCAGACATGTCCATGATAAAAACACTCTTCCTCATCATGAAATAATTATACAGGATAGTACCTCATCTTTCAATAAAATTAATAAAAATTATAGATAATCCTTTAGCTGCCTGGCTTTATGGGGATGACGCAGCTGCCGCAAAGCTTTTCCCTCAATTTGCCGGATGCGCTCGCGCGTCAAACCAAACTTCTCCCCCACTTCCTCAAGGGTGTACGCACGCCCGCTGTCCAAACCAAACCGCAGCTTCAGGATCCGTGCTTCCCTGGGCGAGAGGGTATTAAGCACTTCGTTGATCTTATCATGCAGCATGGATTTATAAGTGGCTTCCATCGGGGAGGGCGTATCCTCATCCTCGACAAACATGCTCAATTCCGAGTCCTCTTCATCACCGACAGGGGTTTCGAGAGAAAGTGGAAGCATCGAAACGCGCATCATCCACTGGACTTTTCGGATTTCCACATTCATTTCCTGGCTGATTTCCTCAACAAAGGGTTTCCGCCCCAACTTCTGCTCAAGGGCATGGCTGACCTTATAAAGCTCGCGGATGCGATCAATCATGTGAACCGGGATTCGTATTGTCCGACCCTGGTCGGCGATTGATCGAGTAATCGACTGGCGAATCCACCATGTTGCATAGGTTGAAAAGCGAAAGCCCCGGTTGTAATCAAACTTTTCAACAGCTTTCATTAATCCCAAATTACCCTCCTGGATCAAATCCAAAAAAGGTACGCCGCGCCCCATATACTTCTTGGCAACACTGACCACCAATCGCGTATTGGCTTTGACCAGGTGTTCCCAGGCTTGCTCTCCGTCCTTTATTAAAATTCGCAGCTGATCCTGCCGACCAGATTCAACATCTACAGATACATTTGCCAGCTCAATTCTGGCAGCCCTCCCAACTTCAATCCTTTTTGCCAACGATTGCTCTTCTTCCAGGGAAAGCAAGGGTACCAGGGACATTTCTTTCATGTATAAGCCCACCGTATCATCCGTACTGACCTGTTCAAGAGATGCCCGTTTTATCGGTCGTGTGTCCTCTTCACTTTTCATGATTCTCTGGGTCAAAGATTCCTGATCAAAAATTTCCACACCTTGCTGCTTAAGTTTCAGCATGATGATGCTCAAATTCTCAACATCATCATCTCCATCGGGAAAAACTTCCATTAAATCCTCAATGGTCAAATAGCCCTGGATATCAGCGCGATCCAACAAGGTTTCCACCTTCTTTTCATGGTCTTCGCGCCAGCGTCCACTAAGCATCGAGCATACTCCCGGCTTTCAGTGAAATAAATTAAACGCCTGCTCCCCCATAAATGAACAACCTAAGCAGATTCTGCGCCTTTGGTTATGCCCTTCAGTGATTTTAATTCGGGGTGATGTTCACAGGTCGTTTCGTTAAGATTGGCACCACAAACAGCACACAAACCTTTGCAATCCGGTTGGCAAATCGGTTTAATCGGCATTGCAAGGATCAGGTACTCACGATAAAGTGATCTCAAATCAATATAACCATCAAAAGGTAAGATCAAATCTGTTTCCTCCCGGTGCCGAGATGGAAACTGGTAAAGTTCTTCAAAGTCAAATTTAACAGGTAAATAGAAATCAACCAGGCATAGAACACAAGCTGTTTGAACCTGTGCTTCTCCTTCTGCCTGCAATAAGAGACCTTCACTGGTTCGAGAAATTCTAACAATACTTTGCAAATCTTTGACCAAAAGGTCTTCAATATCTAAGGTCTCAATTTCAACGGGCACATCTCGACTGGTCCCGATTGGCTTATTGTACATATAGCCAACGTTAAGTCGAAGTGGATTAGTATAATTATTCACGATGATTCTTCTCAATGACTATTGGGTAAAATGGAATACGGTCAAAATTATAACATGCAGCAATATATGCGTCAACGATAATCAGATAAATTTTGTATAATTTAGGAAAATAATATGCAGCCAGAATTACTCATAGCAACCAGCAATCCCGGAAAAATTAAAGAAATCAAAGCCATTCTATCCCCACTCAATCTAAAAATTACCACACCGAAAGACCTCGCGCTAAACTTGAGGGTGGCTGAGACTGGCGGCACATACCTGGAAAACGCCCTTCTGAAGGCAAGAGCCTATTACCAGGCAGCCGGGCTCCCGGTGCTGGCGGACGATTCTGGCCTAGAAGTGGATGCACTTGATGGCGCTCCTGGCCTTCATTCTGCAAGGTTTTCTCCTAAAGAAAACGCAAATGACGCGGATCGCCGGGCTTATTTACTTGAACAACTTTCGGATAAAGCTCAACCCTGGCATGCACACTTCCACTGCACTGCTGTCCTTTTATCAAGCAGCGACAACTTTACAAAAAAGGTTGGGCGGTGTCGCGGACTTATCATCCCCGAAGAAAGAGGGAATACCGGGTTTGGATACGACCCCGTTTTTTATATCCCCGAATACGGGGCAACGATGGCGGAGTTAGGACCGGACATCAAGAACAAGATCAGCCACAGGGCAAAGGCGCTGATTGCATTAAATCCAGTCATAAGTAAATTGCTCGGGATAAATGAGCTAAATTAAATTTTTCCAACTGCTGAAAACGAATATCCCCTACCACTTGTTTCGGTGAACACGCGCTTCTTTATAGCGATCTTCAGGCTCAGGAATGGACGCAGGATGACCGACAGCAACAAGCGAAACAGGGCGCACGTCATCAGGGATTGACAATAAGTTTTGCATACCCTTGACTCGATCCGAATCAGGGAAAATTCCCAACCAAACCGCACCCAATCCCAGTGCATGGGCAGCCAAAAGGATATTTTGAGTAGCAGCAGAACAATCCTGCAGCCAGCTTGCCCGTTTTGTTTCCAATTTGCGATCACTGCAAACCAAAATTGCTAAAGGCGCATCCATCAACATCTTTGAATAGGGATGGAACTCTGGTATCGCATGTAAAATTTCCGGGTCATCAATGACGATAAAATGCCAGGGCTGCTCATTCTTCGCTGAGGGTGCCTGCATGGCTGCCCTGAGCAAATCATTCAAATCATTGTCTGAAACTGGATCGTGCTTAAAATCTCTAACACTGCGGCGCGTAAAAATCGCTTCAAGAGTTCTCATATCTCATCCTTACTAAACTGAAATTTTATTGCTTATATCCTATCTTTCGCAGCAAGCCCTTTCGCCAGGCGATATCTTCTTCACCCTCGATACCAATTGGCCGTTTGCCATCTGCAACACCCAGGATTGCACGACCCTCACCCACTTCGATTACAACAACGGAGGTCGGGTTGGCGGTGGCACAAAAAATTCGGCAAACTTCTGGGACATTTTTGAGCTGGTTAAGAACATTGATCGGATAAAATCCTTCAGCTAAAAACAGGATGAATGAATGTCCCGCACTGATCTCCATGGCATTCTGTTTTGCCAATTCAATCATTGCATCATCTGTCCCGCTCCATCGTACCAGACAGTCACCGGAGGCTTCACAAAAAGCAAGCCCAAATTTAATGCCAGGAACGCTGTTGACCAGGGCTTCATGAATGTCCTCAACGGTTTTGATAAAATGGGATTGTCCCAGAATAAAATTGATCGCATCGGGTTTCTGAATTTTGATGTTTTTTATATCCACGCTGTACACTCCTTTTCCGTTTCCTGTATTTTAACATATTTCCGAAAGCAACATTTCTTATTAATTCTTAAAAAAATAGCCGCCCTTCCGGGCGTCTGAAATCTTTATCTAATTTGGTTATTTTTCTTTATTCAACTTTCGATGAATGGCAGAAAGTGCGCGCACCTGATCTCCAGCGTGATAGGAAGATCGAACCAATGGTGCGCTTTCGACCCATTTAAAACCCAATTCCATGCCATAAGCTTTCAAATCCTCAAATTCCTGGGGTTCATAGTAACGGCGGATCGGCAAATGCTTGCGGCTGGGCTGCAGGTACTGGCCGATGGTCAGGATATCAACACCCCAATCACGCAGATCTCGCATCACTTCCTGGACTTCTTCTATGGTTTCTCCCAAACCCACCATAATCCCAGATTTTGTTAAAACCTCCGGTTCAAGTTTTCGAGCGTTAGTTAAAATCGCCTGGGACCATTCGTACCGATCCTGGGGTTGAACCTTCTTAAAGAGCCTCGGCACTGTTTCCACATTATGATTGAGAATTTCTGGACGAGCAGACATCACAATTTGCAATGCTTCAATGCTGCCTTTAAAATCCGGGATCAATACCTCCACAGAGCAACCTGGCTGCAATTCCCGTATGCGTCGGATCACCATTGCAAATATCGGGGCGCCCCCATCTCGCCGTTCATCGCGATTAACGCTGGTAATAACCGCATGCCTCAAGCTCATCTTTCGAACCGCCTGCGCCACACGCTCCGGCTCTGCCCAATCCAATAGTTCTGGGCGTCCATGTTTCACATCGCAGAAACCACAAGTTCGTGTGCAAACATCCCCAAGAATCAAGAATGTTGCTGTGCCGCTGCCCCAGCACTCACCCATATTCGGGCAGCCAGCTTCTTCACAAACAGTATGCAGGGATTTACTGCGTATCAGGTTCTGTAAACTTTCATAATTTTCACCGGAAGGCGCTCTGACCTTTATCCAGCCTGGTCGCCGCATCGGTGTTGTATCCATTACATCTGGATTTATTCTATCTCTGGTCGGATTTGTCGTCATTTTACCTCCAGCCAAAATTATACTACATTTGATAATCTCAGCAAAAGAAGATAATCCCAAGAAGATACCTGATATATCAAATGTGATTGAATAGAAACCATCTTATGCTTTTAAACAAAGGGCAAACTCAAAAAACAGACTAAAGAAAATGAAAAGTCAAAGACCTACCTAAGCCTAAATCCCTTCCCTAAAAGGCAGGGACTTTAAACTGAACTTCCCCATAAAATAAGCGCGACCCAAAGCTGTCAAGAATTCACTTGACAGCCCGGGTCGAAATTTTAATTTGAGATGAATTGGAACAAAACTTGAAAATTAGATTTCTTGTTCTTCTTCTACGCTTTCAGATTCTGTCGAATAAGGTGTCATTTCAGGTTTAATCGGTATGATCAACCACATAATAATGTAGATCAACACACCCGAACCGCCGCCGAATGCAAGCAACACAAATACCAGCCTTAAAATCGTTGGGTCAAGGTCCAGATATTCGCCTAAACCTGCACAAATGCCTGCGATCATGCCTTCATTGGGGATACGATACAATTTTTTTGGTGACATTTTAAAATCCTTTCTCTTTATTAACTATACGGGAGATATCAAAAAAAGTTGCAAAATTTAACGGAAAAGTCTAAATTCGCACCCATTTACGGATTGCTTTCGAACGCTACCTTCTGCAAACTTCACACCCGATCACCGATAAATGGTATAAAATAGGTCAGAGATAAATACAAGGACGACATTAATGGTTTATGACAAAAGTGCATGGCGTTTGATTGAACACCCACCTGCCCAGGGATCCTGGAACATGGCTGTTGACGAAGCCATATTAGAATCCGTTTACTCAGGTGATTCGCCGCCAACGCTCCGGCTTTACGCCTGGCATCCAGCCTGCCTCTCCCTGGGGCATGCACAGCCTTTTGCAGAAGTTGATACTGAAGCCCTGGTAACCAACGGTTGGGACATTGTCCGAAGACCAACGGGGGGACGGGCAATTCTTCACGTTGACGAACTGACCTATTCAGTCATTGCCCCCGAAACAGAGCCAAGGGTCAGAGGTGGGGTTCTTGAGAGCTACCTGCGCCTTTCCCAGGCTTTATTAGCGAGTTTGCAGCTCATGGGTCTCAAGCCGCAGGCTGAAGAAAAGGAATCCAATGGGAATAAGCGCAAACCCAATCCTGTTTGTTTTGAAGTTCCCTCCAACTATGAAATCACCGTCAATGGTAAAAAGCTGATTGGCTCAGCCCAGGCACGACGCAAAGAAGGCATTTTACAGCACGGCGCTTTGCCGCTTTATGGAGATCTGACCCGCATCATCTCAGCCTTGAAATTCCCGGATGAAACTGCAAAAACCAGGGCGAAAGAAAGGTTATTAGCACATGCAACGACTGTTGAAAATGAATTGGGGCAGCTTATCACCTGGCAGCAAGCCAGTCATGCATTCCAGCAAGCCTTTTCAGAAATCCTAAATCTCATCCTTGAACCCGGAAATTTGTCAACAAAAGAAATTCAACGGGCACAAGACCTGCAATCATCCAAGTACGGGCACCCTTCCTGGACTGAACGGATATAAAAATGAATAAATCCAGAAATAAACTCAGAATTTTCATTCGACCCAGCATACTGGGCATGCTCATAATCATCTTGTTAGCCTCTGCCTGTACACCAAGCACCCCACCACCAACAGCAACACCATCAGCAACCGCTGAGATCAGGTCAACCGCCACACAAACTGCCACACCAAGGCCAACATCGACGCCGACCCTCCCCCCATTAGGGTCCGAGGGCAATCCCATAACCATCGGTTTTATCCTCAAACCCGAACAAACTGCAGCGACAGAAGCAGCAGAGGACATCGCTTTCCTCATCGGGCAGGACACTGGCTTTAGCATCGAAAGCACCTTTTATCCCGATTTCCAGAGCCTTTCAGCAGGGGTCATCAATGGCGATGTGGATTTATTCTGGTTGAAACCCCTGGAATACATTTATTTAAATTGGGAAGGTGCAGCACACGTTATGCTCCTCACCAATCACCTTGGCGTTTATGCTTATGGCGTTCAATTCATGGCAAACAATGCGCGGGGATTCACAAGCTATTACGATCCTGAATTAAATGCGAGTACAGGTGACCCGGTTGCAGCCTTGCAGCAATTTTCAGGGACGCGCCCCTGTTTTACTGAACCAGATTCACTCCCAGGCCACCTCTTGCCAATGGGACTGCTTGCAGATACCAGCACGCCAACGCTCGACCCGGTTTTTGTTTACAATTATGACGCTGTCATCCGTGCTTTATACATCCAGGGCATTTGTGATTTTGGCGTCGGTTATGCCCTTACTGGCGATCCAAGAACTTCCAGCGGCGTCCTTCAGGATCTGCCCGATGCACAGGAAGAAGTGGAAATCATCTGGCAGTCTGCCGGGATCATCCCAAATACCAATCTTTCCACTGCTCCAGGACTTCCACTTGATATCCGCTATACACTGCAAGAAGCCATTTTAGATATTCCTGACACCCCAGATGGCTTAACATTAATCAGCACAGCCTTGAATTATGATGTTAAAGCGCTCAAAACCATTGAAGACACCTTTTACAATCCCCTCAGAGCTGCGATCATCCCTATAGAACTGGATCTTCAAGCGCTCACCTGGCAAGAAACTAATCCATGAATCTCATCCAAAAAATTATTCGCGGTTTTTTCCATTTCTTAATTTATCTTGCCTTTGCCGGTTTTTTCACCATCGGTATGCTTCGGCTTGCAATGCTGCTCCATGGGAAAGATAAAACCTTTTTGCCCGATTCTGCGCCCCAATCGCCTGCAGCGCTTGTTCTTGGGGCGGGATTAAATCGAGACGGCACCCCTGGTTTGGTCCTGCAGGACCGGGTGCGTACCGCATCAGAATTATATTTTTCAGGCAAGGTACAGAAAATCTTGATGACCGGAGATAACACATCGCTCAATTATAATGAGCCCGGTGCGATGAAGGAATTTGCAATTGAATTGGGTATCCCTGAAGAAGACATTGTTGTGGATTTTGCCGGCAGACGTACCTACGACAGCTGCTATCGGGCAAAGGCGATATTTGGCCTTGATAAATTGACGGTTGTAACCCAAGCCTATCACCTGCCGCGTGCATTGCTCATCTGCAATGCTTTTGATATCGATGCAAACGGTGTTCCAGCTGATGATGCAAATTACCGTCTCAGCAGCTACACTTTCTGGTGGGTGCGTGAGATACTGGCATCCATTAAAGCCTACTGGGATGTCTATATCGAACATCCGCAGCCAATATTAGGTCAACCCGAACCCATATTCCCCCAATAAATTTATAAATCAAATATGCCAACCAGTTTGGCATCAAAGTTGCATATAAAGGAACAGATGATGAACAGAGATGATGCATTTGCAATTGTTAATGAATACGTGAAGAATCCCAACCTGGTCAAACACATGCTGGCTGTTGAAGCAGCCATGCGGTTTTATGCCCGAAAACTTGGTGAGGACGAAGAAAAATGGGCTGTGGCAGGTTTGCTCCATGACTTCGATTGGGAAATACACCCAACCATGGAAGAGCATCCCCTTGCAGGTGAATCGATTTTACGAGAACATGGGGCACCGGAGGAAATAATTCATGCGGTGCTCAGCCATGCATCACACACCGGAATCCCAAGAGAAACCTTAATGGAAAAGGCGCTTTTTGCCTGCGATGAAGTTGCAGGATTAATCACAGCCGTTGCCCTTGTCCGTCCATCTCGTGCGCTGTATGACCTCAAGGTCAAGTCTGTAAAGAAAAAATGGAAGGATAAATCCTTTGCAGCGGGGGCAGACCGGGAAGAAATGGAAAAAGGTGCAGAGGAATTCGGCGTTGAACTTTGGGAACACGTGGCAAACGTGATTGAAGCTATGAATCAAATTGCAGAAAGTCTGGACCTGGCAGGCTGAGAAAAACGAGAAAAAGGATATTTCAATGTCACTTACTGGTAAAGGCTATTATATTTGGAAAGTAAAATTTTGCGAAAACGGAGACCCGGATCGCATTACTGCGCTGGCAAAACAAGCAAATTTATCCCATGTGTTGGTTAAGGTCGCGGATGGCGCATTTCCGTATAATATTGACAATGACACAGGCTTTGATTACGCCCGAGCAGTTGTCAAAAAATTACAGGCAGCGAATATTAGCGTCTGGGGCTGGCATTTTGTCTACGGTAGTTACCCAGACCAGGAAGGTGAAATTGCAGTAAGAAGAACCCTTGAGCTGGGTCTTAATGGCTTCGTTGTCGATGCAGAAAAGGATTATGAAGAACCTGCAAAAGCCCTTGCAGCAAGTCGTTATATGAATATTCTGAGAAGCAATCTCGGAAGCCTCCCCATCGCCCTGAGCTCATTTAGATATCCTTCATATCATGCCCGCTTCCCCTGGAAAAATTTCCTCGATCGCTGTGATTACAACATGCCCCAGGTTTACTGGATCCATGCCCATAATAATGCTGGTGAACAACTCCAGCGATGTGTGAATGAATTCTCAAATTTACAACCCTTCAGACCCATCATCCCCACAGGACCAACATATAAAGAGCACGGATGGGTGCCTAATGAGAGTGAAATTGTTGATTTCATGCAGATGGCAAAGCGATTAAACCTTCCGGCGGTCAATTTCTGGTATTGGGAAGGCTGCCGTCGAGATACCCCACAATTTTGGGAATTGGTGAAAAATTACCAGTATGACGCTTCATCCCAGCAAGCAAGTTTTCCTGAAACTTATGTGAACGCTTTAAATACCAGGAATCCAAACAGCGTCATCGATTTTTATGCCGACAATGCTATTCACATTCAAGCCAATGGCGCCGTTCAAGGCCGTGAATCCATCCTGCCTTTGATTGATTCACTGATGAATCAACACCGTAACGTGACCTTTGCCCTGCTCAATCAGTCCCATGAAAATAATATTTACAGTTTTCAATGGCAAGCCCTGAATAATGAGGGTGCAAGAATTGAAGGGCGTAACACGGTCGGCCTCACGAATGGAAAGATTAATTTCCATTATGCACACATCAAACCAGTTCAAATATAGATCCGGCTAATCGAGCTTATCCAACACATAAATCATGTCTTGAGGAATGGTCATTTCAAGGATTTCATCGCCTGATTTAACCTCGATGATCTCGTCACCCTTTTGTATACGATTGCAGTTTGGTGCATCAGTGACTCGCACAAGTCGGCTGGCTGCTTTTAAGAAATGAAGCACGCCGTTATGTGTTAGCAAGCCAAAGACCATGCCAATAACATTTTCCTTATCACGTAATTTCCAGGTAATCACACCATAACCATATCGCCCCTGTGTTGGGAATTCGTCGGGAGCTATTCGCTTTGCTTTACCATAATTTGTGACTAAAAGTACTTCTCCCCTTCGGGTTGCAACGCCAGCGCCAACCACAAAATCACTGCCGCGCAGTTTGATGCCGCCAACGCCCGCTGCGACAAGTCCCATTGGACGAACGTCCTCTTCACTAAATCGGATCCCCATGCCACTTCTTGTGGCAAGGATAACATCTTCTTCACCTTTGGTAAATAATATTGTGCAAAGGGCATCGTCATCGTTGATTTTTGTCAGTGTCAGTACATTTGCAGAAGGTCCTGGAAGGTCGCTCAAAAGCGAACGTTTTACCATGCCTAGTCTGCTGACGCTCATGAAATAGCCGTCATCTTCCTCTACTTCAGCCGGAATTGAAAACAAATTGATTAACAGGTGATTTTCTGTCAGCGGTGTGATCATCGGAATCGAAGCACCTTTTTCCGGTGACTCTGCCACAGGGATTGAATGGACGGATAATGCAGCCGCTTCTCCATTTTCCGCAACAACGTAAATTGTCTGGTGGGTGGTCGTTCTCAAAATCAATTTCGGTGCATCCACACCCCACTGTCTGAAGGATTTGTCATCGTCCGTTCGGGCAATCCGGTTATCCCGGGAAACCGCAACCCAAACAACCTTCTCCGGCATCACATCTGTCGTGGTCACCAGGTCAACAGCTGTCTCGCCCTCATCCATCTGGATGATCTGAGTTCGCCTTGGGTCAGCATAGCGTTCACGGACAGCCTTGAGTTCGTCAATGATAACACTGCGCATCATCTTTGGGGACCTCAGCAGCGATTGCAGTTCTTTGATCCTTTTATTTACCTCTTTATATTCATCTTCAATTTTACGGCGTTCCAGGGCAGCCAGACGGCGCAGAGGCATATCCAAAATCGCCTGTGCCTGGACCTCATCCAAGTTGAATTTTCGCATCAAATTTGTGCGGGCAGTCTCCACCCGCTGCGATCGTCGGATCGTATCAATAACTTCATCTAAATTCTCAATCGCAATTAAATAGGCTTCAAGAATATGCTGACGTTCTTTAGATTTGCGAAGTTCGTACTCACTGCGACGTTTAACAACCTCCAAACGGTGATCAAGAAAAACCTTCAATGCCTGTTTAAGGCTCAGCTTATGAGGTTCCCCTTTGACCAGAGCCAGCATGTTGATGCCAAAGGTGCCCTGCATTGTTGTCCGTTTATAAAGGGTCTTCAAGATCGAATCCGGATTTGCGGATTTGTTCAGTTCAATCACAATCCGCATACCCTGTCGATCCGACTCATCTCGCAAATCGCTCACGCCATCAAGATCGCCATCACGGACAAATTCTGCAATTTTCTCAATTAATGAGGATTTGTTTGTCATATAGGGAAGTTCAGTGACGATAATCCGCTTCTTTCCCCGATTCATTTCTTCCAACCGAACCCGGGCACGCATGCGAACCCGCCCCTTACCGCTGCCGTATGATTGGGCAAGGGTTTCAGTACGATCATCTGTGATGATCAACCCGCCTGTGGGAAAATCAGGTCCTTTGATGTACTTCATCAGGTCTTCAACCCCAATATCATCAATTTTTGACCAGTTTTCCAGCATCATCACCAGGGCATCGACGACTTCCCCCAGGTTATGGGGCGGAATATTTGTTGCCATCGCTACTGCAATGCCCGAAGCACCGTTAATCAACAAATTAGGCACGGAGGAGGGCAAGACTTCTGGTTCTTCCAAGGACCCGTCAAAGTTTTCGATAAAATCAACCGTATCCATCCCAAGCTGTTGAATGATATCCATCGAGAGGTCCGTCAGGCGTGCTTCGGTATAACGCATCGCAGCCGGCGGGTCACCATCAACACTGCCGAAGTTCCCCTGACCTTCCACAAGCATGTAGCGTTGAGAAAAATCCTGTGCAAGGCGTGCCATCGCATCATAGACTGCCATATCACCATGTGGATGGTATTTACCCAAAACCTCACCAACAATCCTTGCAGACTTTTTATGTGGGGTATTGGGACGCAGACCCATATCATACATCGCATAAAGGATCCTGCGCTGAACAGGCTTTAACCCATCCCGCGCATCTGGCAGCGCCCGCGCAACAATCACACTCATGGCATAATCAAGATAGGATTGCTGCATCTCCTCATTGATGTTTATCGACCGTATAGTACCTAAGTCCATAATTACTCCTCCTGTCTCATAGGATATCATATCTGACAGGCGTCATGATAAAAACGTTAAAGAACATATGTTTCATTGTAACACAAAAAATCCCGAGGAAACACCTCGGGATTTTTAATTTTAATTAAAGGCGATCAGATCAGTCATCGATCTCGATATCATCGTCATCATCGAATTCGTCAACCAGGATCTCGTCTTCATCCTCGTCTTCGTCTTCTTCTTCATCTTCAAAATCTTCAAGATCCAGTTCCTCATCGTCGATGTCATCTAAATCTTCGTCATCGATGAGATAGTCTTCATCAATTTCATCCTCAAACAAATCCAGGACTCGCCCCTCAAGCATCTCACCAGACGGTTGTTCACCAGGGGTTTCATGAGAAAATTGCCCGGGCTCAAATCCGGTACCGGCTGGAATGAGTTTACCAATCATGATGTTCTCTTTCAAGCCATAGAGTGGGTCCGTTCGGGAAGCAACCGCTGCTGCAGATAAGACCTTGATCGTGTGCTGGAATGATGATGCCGACAGGAATGAATCGGTTTCTAGGGCTGCTTTTGTGATACCAAGCAAGACTTCAATGTACCTCGCCGGTCTTTTACCCTGTGCAACAAGCTCTTCATTCACACGTCTGATCTCAAGTCGGTTAACCAGGTCCTGCGGCAAGTACTCAGAATCACCGGGACGGATAACCTGAACCTTACCCAGCATCTTATGAATAATCACTTCAAAATGTTTATCATTGATATTCTGACCCTGGGTTCGGTAAACCTTCTGAATTTCTTCCATCAAGTATTGCTGGCAGGCTTCACGCCCTTTAATGCGCAAAATTGTATGGGGATTTAAGGAACCTTCTGTAACAGGCTGACCAGCTTCGATCTTATCACCTTCCTGAACAATCAGGCGGGAAGTCGTCGGGATATCATATTCTTCAGATTCCTTGACCTCATAAGAAACAATCACCTGGTTGTCCTCAATTCGGACACGACCGCTGTGCTGCGCTTTAATGACAGCCTCATCCTGTGTCGCTATCACAGCCCCGTTTTCAACCTGGTCTTCCTCTTTAACCTCGATGGTCCAGTCCTCAGGGATATCGTAGGCATCTGATACAATTTCACTCTGATCCACACGAATGATCCGTTGATCGGTGTATTTCTCAGAATAAATCACGTGGGCTGTGCCAGAGATTCTTGCGATGATCGCCTCACCTTTTGGCGCTTTTCGAGCTTCAAATAACTCCTCAACACGCGGGAGACCGGTCGTAATATCACCACCTGCAGCAACACCACCTGTGTGGAAGGTGCGCAATGTCAACTGCGTTCCAGGCTCACCAATGGATTGGGCTGCAATAATACCGGCGGTAGAACCCAACTTGACCATGTCACCACGGCCAAGGTCAACGCCATAACACTTGGCACAAATACCATGAACCATTTCGCAGGTCAAAGGCGAGCGAACCTTGACAGCGTCAACACCAATATCATTGACTTCCTTTACCATGTCGTGCGTCAGCAAATCATCTTGCTCCATGATGATTTCACCCGTATTTGGATCAATCACCCGTTCAGCCAGAACGCGGCCGAAAATTCGTTCAGAAAAAGTTTGACCGGCAATATCCTGGTCAGTGCGGATCCAAATGCCGTCATTCGTTCCGCAGTCTTCTTCATTCACAATAATATCCTGGGCAACATCCACCAGTCGCCTGGTCAAATAACCAGCATCAGCCGTTCTCAACGCGGTATCAGCCAAACCCTTGCGTGCACCATGGGTTGAAATGAAGTACTCGAGTGCTGTCAGGCCTTCACGGAAATTGGAGCGGATCGGCATGGGGATAATACGCCCAGCCGGATCTGCCATCAAACCACGCATACCTGCAAGCTGTGCAATAGAGTTAAATCCACCCTTGCTCGCACCTGATTTTGCCATCGTTGCCAGGTCGCCCGTCGGATCAAGCGAGACTTTCACAGCCGTTGCTACCTCATCTGTCGTGCTCTGCCAGATTTCAATCACTTTTTCATCCCGCTCTTGCTCGGTCAACAAACCTCGGCGGAAATCACGGTTGATGACATCGACAGAATCAAGGGCTTCTTGAATAATCACTGGTTTCTCTGGCGGCACTGTAATATCCGCAACCGCAATTGTTGCACCTGAACGGGTCGCATATTTAAACCCAATTTCTTTGATGCGGTCTGCTATCAAACAGGTTTCTTCCTGGCCTGTGACTTCATACACATCCGCAATCAGGTCTTTAACCCCACCCTTGTCCAGCTCGCCGTTATAGAACTGCATTCGTTCTGTCAGAGCATTATTGAAAATAGCACGGCCAACCGTCGTATCGATGACACGGACTTTTGGCTCAGCCGTTCGTTTATTATTTTCGTCATACCAGGTCTTTGCCTGGATTTTAATATGGGCATGGATATTGACCTGCCCAAGGTCATAAGCCATCACAACTTCATCAATGTCAGAGAATATACGCCCGTCGCCCTTTTGTTCCTGGTCTATTTCCATTGTCAGGTAATAGACACCCAGAACCATATCCTTTGAAGGGCTGATGATGGGTTCGCCGCTGGCAGGTTTCAGTAAGTTCTTTGTCGCCAGCATCAATTCACGCGCTTCGGTAACCGCTTTCTGAGAAAGAGGGACGTGAACAGCCATCTGGTCACCATCAAAATCCGCATTGAACGCGGTTGTGACCAATGGATGCAGTTGAATCGCACTGCCTTCAATCAGAATTGGCTCAAAGGCCTGGATACCCAATCGATGCAGTGTAGGCGCACGGTTTAAGAGAACCGGGCGGTCTTTGATAACATCTTCAAGAGCCTCCCAAACCTCGGGGCGATTACGTTCAATTAATCGACGAGCACCTTTGATATTTGCAGCATATTCCTGTGCTACCAATCGTGAAATTACAAAGGGTCGATACAACTCCAAAGCCATAGACTTAGGTAAGCCGCATTGATCCAATCGCAAATGAGGGCCAACAACGATTACGGACCGGCCAGAATAATCCACACGCTTCCCTAACAGGTTGCGACGGAAGCGTCCTTTCTTACCCTTAAGCATGTCACTCAGGGAGCGTAATTCACGGCGTCCTCGTCGTGAAAGGGCTTTGCCGCGCTGGGAATTATCAATCAAAGAATCCACAGATTCTTGCAGCATGCGTTTCTCGTTGCGCACAATCACATCCGGTGCACCCAACTCAAGCAGTCGCTTCAGCCGGTTATTACGGTTGATGACTCTGCGGTAGAGGTCATTTAAGTCCGAGGTCGCAAAACGGCCGCCGTCAAGCTGAACCATTGGGCGCAAGTCCGGTGGAATGACCGGTAGTTCGGTCAGGATAATCCATTCAGGCTTGTTCCGTGAATTACGAAACGCTTCAACGATGCTCAAACGACGTGTCGCTTTTTTGCGTTTTTGTTTACTTCGTGTTGTTCGGATCTCCTCCCACAACTCCTCAGACATTGCATCTAAATCAATTCGTTTAAGGATATCATAAAATGCTTCAGCACCCATGTCGGCACGGAAAACCTGCCCCCAACGTGATTTCAACTCACGATAGCGTGCTTCGCTGAGGAAAGTGAATGGTTCTAATTCATAAAGTTCGTCTCGCAATCGAGCGGACTCGGTTTGTGTCTCTTCTGCCTGGTCTTCAAGGGTATTGCGAAGCTCTTCCATCTTCAATTCAGCTTCTGCTTTGATCTCTTCCCGCTGAATTTTTAAGTGTTCAAGCTCACGATCTCGCTGATCCTTGAGATCTGATTCAAGATCTTCAATCATTTCTTTAACGATTGTTTGAACTTCACTCAAGTGTGAAGAGCTTACTTCAAGCCCAGCCTTAACAATCATCATTTCTTTATCAAGGGCATTGAATTCAATCGGTTTGCGAATCTTCTTGCCCATACGGGTTTGAATCTCGCTCTCCAAACGTTGCCCTTCTTTGATGACGGGGTCAATCCGACTGCCTATCTGTTCGTCGTAGTTTTCCTTCAAAGAATCGCGCTGGGAATCAAGTTCCTTTAATTGCCGGTCACGGTTCTTTTTGACTTCAGCGATCTGGGCATTAACTTTCTCACCCAATTCTCTCTCAGATAAGCTGATTTCATCTTCAAGACGTTTCAATGCTTTTTGCCGGGCATCCTCATCCACATAAGTGACAATATACTGCGCAAAATATAAAACCCGATCAAGATTCCGTCGGGAAATATTCAACATCAGACCTAAAAATGAGGGGATTCGACGGGTGTACCAGATGTGGGCGACGGGTGCAGCCAGTGAAATATGCCCCATGCGTTCACGGCGTACCGATGAACGGGTTACTTCAACGCCACACTTGTCACAAACAATCCCCTTGTAACGGGGGTTTTTATACTTGCCGCAGTAACACTGGTAATCACGAGTGGGGCCAAAAATTGCCTCACAAAATAGTCCATCTTTCTCAGGACGTAATCGTCGATAGTTGATCGTCTCAGGCTTTGTGACTTCGCCATAAGACCAGCTGCGAATAACCTCAGGAGATGCAAGACCAATCCGCAGTGCTTTTAAACCCTTTGTTTCCACTAGGAGCCTCCTGTTTTATGGAAAAAATTAATGCTTTTTACGTTAACGCGAGAAAAACCTTGAGAGAGCAACAGCTTCTCAGGTATTTTCGATGTCTTTTGTAGTAAATTTCATTTGCATGCAAACCGTAATTATAACAAATTTATATATATTTTGTCAAATAACTCAAGGTGAGAATTCTACCACAATCGAATACGAAAGTCTATAAATCAGCCCCGCTGTCATACTTGATCGGAATTTCCAGGTAAAAGATACTTCCTCGTGCAAGTTGGCTCTCAAACCAAACCTTCCCCCCATGTCTTTCAGCAATGGACTTGACAATTGCCAATCCCAACCCACTACCTTTTGATTCTTGCCCTAAATTTACGCTGGGGCGTTTGAATTTCTCAAAAAGATAACGCTGGTCCAGGGGAGCTATCCCGATACCGGTATCTTTGACAGCAAACACCACTGTTTCTTCCTTTTTTCTAACAGATAAAGACACGTCACCGCCCATTTTTGTGAATTTAATTGCATTTTCCAAAAGGTTTTTTAATGCCTGGGCAAGAAATGCCTCATCACCCTCAAGTTCAATCGGCAAATCTGGTAATACGTGTTCCAGGTGAATATTCTTTTGCCTGGCAAAAGGCTGCATGCTCTCGACGACGTTTTTTGCCATGCCCTGCGCCGAAATCCGCGTTATTTCCAGTGTTTTCCCTGATTCCAAACGCCCAATATCAAGAAGGTTGATAACCAGTGTTTTCAGCTCTTCTACCCCATTGATAATATTGTTGATGTAAGCATCTTGCTGCTCATTCAAATTCCCTGTCAGCCGCAATAATTTTGCATACCCATGGATCAGTGTTAGCGGTGAACGCAGCTCATGAGAGGCTGTTGTCACAAATTCCGACCCGAGCATCTCTCGCTTTTTCGCGCTGCGAATATCTTTTAATATCACCACCTTACCCTGCTGCTGACGCGCAAGATCAACCGGTGAAATTTCCAGCTGACAGACGGTGTTATCTGCCAATCTGAACTCTCGAGCTTCATTACCCCTGTTTTCACTTCCTAATATAGCATCAGATAAGAGCCTGTCACTTATCAAGGATGTGACGGGTGCATTAAGCAGTGTAATGTGTTCCAACCCAAGCATCAACCGAGCAGCGTGATTGTGGTAAACAACCTCGTTTTCTCCATTCAATAGGAGAATACCATCCATGAGATTGTCCAATATCGCTTCTAAGTGAGTCTTCAGCGTGACAGCGTTATAGAAGGAGATTCCCTTCGCAATGATTGCTGCTGCCTTGCTGGATAATGAATGGAAGAAGTCAATATCCTCAGCAGTAAAGGACTTCTTCTTGTGATATGCCACCCAAAATACACCTTGATCGTCTCCCTGCCATGTCATTGGCAGCCCAATTATTGCTGAAGGATAAGATAGACTTTTATTGAATGTTAATCGCTTGCCAATTTGAGAATCCAGCAAAACCAGTTCGCCCTGTGAACGCACAATTGCAGCGACTTCTTTGTCAAGGTGGCTGTAGGCATCCGTTTGAAAACCGGCAGAGAATTTCCCTTTTTCTTCCATCAACCCATCATTGATAAGCAGGCGAACAGAAGATATCCCTCGGCTGAGGGCAGATTGCATAATGGCTTGGAGTGAATCGTGAAGATTATTCTGGACAGACATCTTCTCATTCAGCGTCAATAAATCCTCATGTTTTTTCAATCGATTGCCAAGCGTTCCGGTCATCAGGTAAAAACGTTCAAATAATTGAGAAATTTCACCCTTTGATTTTGGCTCAGTAATCAGGATTTCAAAACGACCATCTGTAAGCTTTTCCATTTCATCAGAAATTAAGCGAATGTCCTTGAGAACGGGTGTCCATGTAATTAACGCAGCAAAAAGAAGAACAAGCAAAATACCGATTCCAATCAATAAAACCGGTAAAGATTGCTGCCAGGCAGCCTGATAAAGGACGGATGCAGGAATTTGCGTGAATACAGCCCAAGTCGTCCCTTCAATCGGCGTGTAATACTTGATCAATGGCTGGCCATCCGGAGATCCTGTCTCATAATAAGTCGGCGTTTTAAAGGATTCTCCAGGTAAATCTCCATAAGGAGAGTCAGGGTCCAGTTCAAACAGGATTTCTCCTGAACGTGTCAGGATCTGTCCATTGGCTTCAAATCTCTCAAATGAAGCAAATGCTGTTAAAAATCCACCGGCATAAGGGTTCTGCTCAATATTTGTTTGCCCTAACAATACTCGCCCTATCCCGTCAGAAGATTGGGGAAGGAACTCGAAAAAGCTTAGCTCTGCATTAGGTCTTCCGGAACGGGCAACCACTTTCGCGAGAATATCGCTGTCAGCAAACACTGCATCAGGTATCTCTACAGGTGCAACATCCCCTGACCCGGGATAGGCTGAGATAATTTCTCCATCAGGTGAAAGAATAAAGAGGCGATCGAAGAAAGACGCCTCTTCAATTTTCTTAGAAAGCAGCTGCTGTAAATCAGTACTTGCCCCACCAGGTGATTGGACGGCATCGCCTATTTCATCAAGGGCAAGAAAACCTGTATCAATGAAGGTGGTCCATGAATCAGCGCTTACTTGAGAGGCGTTAACCAATTTGTTGACCATTTCACTTCGTGATGAATTGACATTCACATGCCATACTGCCCCAACAAAGAGGATCAAAATGCCCAACATGATAGGAATCGTAACCAGCAGAAATCGCCTTTTCAAGCTTTTTTCGCTCGGTGACGGCATTAACGTCGCTGGGCTTACCCATTGGTTTGGTAAAAGGGCTCGCAAGATAACACAAATTAGGCTGCCAGAAAACAGCATGCCGCCATAGGATATCAAAATCGCCGGCATCCTCGCCAAAACAATCGCAATCCTGAGGGGATATTCACCAGAATTTATAAGAATCTGGGACATGAAGATCAGCGGCGCTGTAATAATTAAGGCTAATAATGCAGAGAAAACTGGAATTCGCAAATAACGGAAAAAAGCAGTTCGATAATTCTGCCGAACACCCCAGGTATAAATGAGTGCAAAACTGATGAAGATTAGGGGTGTAAAAATGTGGTGTGTTTCTAAATAGGCATATAACAGCCCTGAAACACCCGCAAGTAAACTCGCTGGAATGAAACCGATAATGCCGCCAGCAGCAAGCCAGGGAACGGCAGCAAAAAACATGACATGAAAAGTTTTCCCCGGGTTGAAGATATCTCCCCCATCAATTTCCAGCAGGATGCCAATAAATGGCGTGAATGCCAGAACCAGGACGCTCAAAATCGCCATCCAGATTAAAGACTCCCGCCTTATTTTTGTCCCCTTTTCCCTCAAGCGAATAATGAAAAACACAATTATACCAAACAAGATCACCCACGCAGCTAAGGCAATGGGGTCCTTTGGGAGGTCAATCGTATATTCCGGCATGAGTGGCGCAAAGATATCTGACATTTTTTTTGATTTATATAGGTTAATTTATTATAGCATCATCCAGACTCAGCGACACATAAATTCAGATAAAACAGGGTCTTTTAATGCGATTTACTTACAAAAAATCTACTTGACAGAAAAATGTTTTTTGTCCATGTTCATTTTCACCCATTTCAGCGCCCAAGATCCAAAATGGTTTTGAAAGAAAAACCGCATTGGTTTCTTTTACCTGGGTAATCTTAATATAGGTACAGGATACTTTTTCGCCATCTTGATGACGGGCATGTGGGATCGAAAGCAATTCATGTGCTTCATTCGGATCACGATCACTGTTTTTGCCAAAGATCACGGATCCGTCAGCCGTTGCATTCCCCAGGGCTACAAAGGTATCACACACGATAAATCATCGCCATTGCTGTTTTGAAGACCTGGCAAATATTCAAATTATCTGAATCGATGATATGAGCATCCTCAGCAGGTTTTAAGGGTGCAATTTCACGATTTGAATCAATCTTGTCACGGTTTTTCAAGGACGCTAACACCGCGTTGAAATCAGGCGCCTCCCCCCTTTCGAGCATTTCCTGGTATCGTCGATGTGCTCTGACCTCTACAGATGCATCAAGGTAAATTTTTAAGTCTGCATCCGGAATTACGACGGTACCGATGTCCCTGCCAACCATTACGACATTGTTCTTCTGGGCAATCCGGCGCTGCTGCTCAGTCATAGCATCCCGGACCGCACGTTGTGTAGAAACGGGTGAGACCCAGGCATTTACCGCATCCTGGCGAATTTCCCAGGTGACATCTTCTTCATCAAGCAGCACATCTACATCGCGACCATCATCGATCGAGGGCGGTCGAACATCGATGCGAACTTTCCGTGCAAGCTCACTGATGGCAGATTCTTCATCGAGACTTAATCCCGCCTTGATCACTGCCAGGGTGACTGCTCGGTACATCACACCTGTATCCAGATATAAATAGCCAAGGGCGTCTGCCAGTAAAGATCCCAGGGTTGATTTCCCCGATCCCGCTGTGCCGTCAATTGCAATTGTTTTTGGTAATCCCATTCGTAAATAATTCCAATCTTGAATTTAATGATTATTGTGAAAATTGTTCGTCAGGCATTAAATCTGTTCTTACCCAGAAGATAATTTCCTTGGCTGTTTCTGGGACTTCCCGGGTCATAAACCAGCTAAGATACTGAAAAGGCGTCATCCCCTGCCAATCTGGGGTCTGTGACCAGATCAGGTCCTGTCCGCGATATGAGTTAGAAATTTCAGGTTGGGTCAGTGTGTCTGAGATCAAAATGCCTGGCTGCGACGAGGGCGGCACATAAGGCACAAAAGCCACATTCTCGTAATCCCGCAAGACCCAGCGCATCCCAGGCGTATCGAAGTCAGCCACAGCGATTTCAACGGGCATTGTCGTTCTTTTATTCCATTCCAAAACGCGATCAAGAGAAACCTTTAACCACTGTGTTGATAAACTGGATTCTCTAGGGTGCCATAATTCATGGGTTGTTTCCAGGCTGATGCTGGTCGTTCTGACCGTAAGTGAAAGCATCCCCAGAAGAACCACGGCAGAAAGCCCCATCAATAATCCGGGTAACGCCACATCCTCTGACCATCCATAAGTCACAAGCAAGACCAGGGCAATCATTAAGACCAGCCCACCGGCAAGTGCGATGAATGTCGTCAAGCGCGCCTCCGTGTTGATGCTTGGACTCACCAGTGACCGCATGGCCAAAAGGGTGAATGCAAACACAACCACAACCATCACAGAAGTGATGACCATCACAAATTTATTCTCCTCAGGCCAGCGCCAAACAGCAGCAATCACCCTGGCAGACAAAGTCCAGAGCGGTAAAGTTACCCAAATGATATCCGCAGGGCTTGCGTTGGGGTAAAGGAGCAGATAAATAAAGCTGGCCAGCGCTGTGATCAACAGGAATATATCAAGTTTACTGCGCTTGACGAAGCCCCGTATGCCGCCCCAAAGCCCAAAGATCACCGCAGGCAGGCTGTATGCCGCAAGCGCAAGGGGTTTCAAGACAAAGGGTTTGGTGTAAGGCATTCCAAATCCACGCACAAAATCAACAGCACCTGAAAACACCCCGCTTAATCCCTCGGGTGCCAATGAAAACCCCATGGCAACCAGCAACAGCGTCAATCCAAAGGCAATCAGGAACTTTACTCGATCTTCTTTGTATTTGAAGAATTCGCCAAAAAATCCCTCAAAAGGTATTTGCAGAACCAGTTTGGCAGTTAATAAACTGAGCCCGATCAAAACAATGCCTGTCCAAAATCCCGAACCCCCCATTAAAGCCAGAGCAAACGATACACCAGAAAGTATTGGTTTCTTTTGATTGATCAATCCCAGTGCCAAAAGCAGCAGCACAAAGGCAATCATCGGTGAGCCGATCAAACGAGAAAGCCCAACCATCTCAGGCGATAAAGCAAGGATGAAAGACAGGATGCTTGCAGGCAAAGTGCCAATGTAATTTCGAAAAAGAAAAGGGATAAAAACGATCAGCGCACCAATCAGCGCCGGCCAAAACCTTGCTAAAAAATTGCCTGCATGGAACAGGAAAAAATCAAGTCCAGTCAAACCGACGTAGGTCATGTGTCCGCTAAAAATCGTATCCGTTTTTTGCCCGACAGCCAGCGCTTGCAAGGCAATACTTGCTTCCATATCGGTTAAAGGAAGTGCCCCCAATCGGACCAACCTGAGCGCGATGGCAGTTATATAAGCGCCTGATAATAGCAGTTTATGAAAAATGGGTTTGTTTTCAAACTTCATAAAGTTTTTCCATGATGCCATGTCAGCATAAACATTTATAATAAATCCTCAATAATGGTCTTCGCCAGTAAAACGCATCCGCATGAAGTGCAAACAAATATCTCAATCACCGACATCCTTAATAATGTCACTTGCTATTATACTTGCCAAAACCATTCAGGCGTCTTAATTTCCAGTTTTAAATAATATTGAAGGTCAGCCCGTTCCAATATCAAAATCAAAATTAATTTGCAGGCTGCTCCAGCACTTGATAAATGGTTGTCTCCCCACCTTGATAAACGTTTTGCCACACCTGCCCTTCATAAGCGTCAAATTTATCCAGGCCTGGACCCGGGTAAAAGATTTTTTCCAATTGACCCACAACGATATATTTGACATCATATTTATTGATGAACTCGACGGCATCATCAATATCCTCAGCCAGGTAAAAGGCATTGACTGAATCGACACGTTCTTGCACAATATTGCTTTTCAAAATCGCCCGCTGCTGCCGTTGATGCCAGTTCCAGCCGACAACCCCTGGCAAGCCTGTGTAGATCGTGTATCGATTTCCCCAGCGATATTCGTAAGCCTGCCCCTCAAGGATCACCGGTGACCCCTGGATGTTTTCTTGCATCCAGCGGATCGCCTGGTAATCTTCACTTAAAATCATTTCGGCACCCAGGTCATAATATGTCGCATACTGCATGTATGACATACCGTCTAAAGTATGCGGCGCATCCAATGCCATTCGGTCCTGAATTTTGTCCATGGTCCCCATCACGGTGAACAAAGCCGCCCCTGCCAGCAGCAGATACAGCATCGCTTGCCACAAAAATGCCAGGTGCTCACGCCAATAACGCAGAGATTTTACAACCCACCCCAAACACACACCTGCTGATAGGGCAAACATCACCCATGCTTGCAAATAGAATTTGAAGACCGTATTCATCCGCCCAATATCACCCGGAAGATAGATCAATTCAACAACCAGGGTCAGTGTGACAGCAGTCCCAATCAAGAACAACAAAAAGCGCATACCATCCGAATGTCCCGGTCGAAGCATCAATATAACAGCCCATAAGCCTATCGGAACAGCCACCAAGCCGATAACCACACCGGACACAAGGAAAATAAGCATTAATATTACCAGCGAGATCAATCCCGATAGCAACCATGGTTTATAAGGTTCAAGACGAGCTAATGCTGAACGTGGTGTGGTCTTCATCCAATGGTAGCTTTCCCAGGCCATCCAGCTGATGATGATAAACAGGAATAATCCCCAATGGATGAAATACGACTTCAGCGGGGTTCGATCTCCCTGCCAGAATTCAATTTGTGAATAACCCTGTCCAAACCAGTATGCAAAAGGCTGATAGAACAATAATGCCATCCCAACCAGCAAGAGAACAGCCCCCAGGGCAACAACAGCCTTTTCCGTAAATCCCGCCCTCTTAAATGTTAGCTTCAACCTTGGCTGGTAATTCTTAAAAACGCTGTAAAGTAATGCCAGGGAAGCCAGGACAATATAGGTATAGAAATCCCAGGTATTGGTTGGTCTTAAAGCGCCAATCAAAATTGCACCAAGGATGAACCCTATAGCACGCCCTACCCATTTGAATTTCCCGTCAGCTTCACCCCAGCATCCCTTGCTCAACACCACTGAAAGGCTCCAACTGATCACAAATAGGGTAATTGGAAATGCAATCAGGTGTGCATGCAGATCGCCGTAAATAAATGTAAAATACGGGAATTCCGTTATGGGATCGCCCGGGATGACCCTGCTGGGGAACCAGTACCAATCGCCCGGGTAGAAGGGCATGGGTGTCCCTTGCAAGAACTGGAAAAATCCCTGGAAAGCCCAGCTAACCCGCTGACCAAAACCCGCTTCGTCCACAAGTGCACCACCCGAAGCAATCCGCTGGAAACCGGTAATGATCAAGTCAATTGTGCCCAAATTCCCTAACAAAGCCAGCAGGATTGCAGAACCCAAACCCACCCAAAACGCTGTCGGGAAGAACTTTTTCTTATCCTTTTCACCACCCGATAAAGCGCTTAATGTTGGAATGCCTCTAAAGAGATTCCATCCAACAGAAAAAGCGCCTAAAATCAGAATACTGTACCAGATTGGGAGGACGATGTTATAAGCAACTGCGGGCACGATCCCCAATAATTTAATTGGAACCCCAAGGATCACAAAACCAAAATAATAATAATTGATATACCCCCCAGCAAACCAGGGATCATAAGGCGGAAAGCTTGTGCTTTTGAGCACAGCGTTCAGGTAAGAAAAGTCCATGGGCTTCTCGCCACCCTTGAACGGATGCCATAAATCCGGATTACCCAGGCGCACCAGAATGAAAAAGACAAAGGCAATCAATGCAAGCATTTCAACAATAAAGAAATATCGCCAATTTTCCTTCAATTCACGCCAAAGCATTCGCCTTTGCATCAAGATGAAGAGCAAGGAGATGAGGATCATTCCTAACAAGACAAACACAATCGTTGTTACAGAGAAGGGCACACCTAATGAACCCAGAATCCAAACCGAAAATGCCAGGATCAATAATCCAGCCAGCTTGGATAAGGGGTATCCCCTATCAGCCAAACCCGGCAAAGCCATTCGGATGATTGGGTATGCAAGCAAACCCAGGAAGCTTACCAGACAGTAAAAAGCTGCACTTGCCAGGAATTGTGATAAGTTGATCAACCGATCTCGATCAAATAATGCTGACCAGGTGCCCCCTTCTCTCTGACTTTCAAGGCGGTCTTCGGGCAGCATCAGGTTAAATCGAGGTTCGTAAATGCCTTCAGGATCAGGTCCTTTATAATTAGCCGCTTCCCCAGGCGTAAAATAGACCACCTTGCTCAAATCTACGGAACGCAGTACCTCTCGCATGTGGATAGAGTCATAGTCGGTTGATTTCTTGAAAATTAGAACCTTCGGGTGATCATAAACTGTGAAAGCTTCTTCAGCAAATTGTGTATTAATTTCCAGGAGTCCAATTTTGGGATGAGATGTAAAGGTCTGAATCAGCTCAAAGCCAAGTGACCCTTCGAACATACCGGGCTCCGCAACAGAATAACACCATTCAACGGCTTCTTCCTGCGGACAGCCTAAAAGGTTGCGGTAATAGGCTGTCGTCAATAAATACCTTTCAGGCACCCGTGTTGTAGTTCCCCATTGGCGGCTGGAGGTAATGAAGATGTAGTCTGCCAGGTCAAGATTAGTCTCAAATCTCTCAAGTTTAAGCTGGTCATCTGTCCAATACATCTCAAAATTCAAATCACCGCGATAGATGCCGCCGCTTTCGCTGTAGGGGCTGAAGCCGTCAACGGGGTAAGGGACCGCGTCATCCCAGCTGCTTTCGTGCACCGGCGCTGGTGCATGGGGAACCAGGCGTACACCCTCATCATCCGTAGTAAGGGTAACCGATAGTGTTTGTCCTTCTTTTGCATCAAGCGGTTGATCCAATTCAAAAGTGTAAGCTTTTCCACGTGAATCATCCCCTGGCTCAAATGCAGATTGGAGGACAGATGATCCTGAAACACCACCCTGATCGACAAGCGTCAGGTTGAGGTTCAGCGTTTTTTCGCCCGTTTTTCCGGATTGGTCAACCAAATAAGGTGTGGTGACAGCAGTTATTTGGCCATCCTGGACAAGCTGAACATTCATGGTATAGGGGTTGTCCTTGCGAACACCTTGTTGAATACGGGGTAAGGGGCTTTTTATGGTTTGTCCATCCAGGGTCACGATGATCATTGATGGTGAACCATTCAATAGAAAAGTCGCTTCGCCTTCAAGCTCGTCCAATGAAAAATAATAAAGATCCCCTTCAGCCAGTGTTATTGGACGATCTAAAACAAATTCGTAAGATGCGCCGCGCCAATCACTGTCCGTCGCCCCGAAGCCATCCTGGATGCGAGCGCTTGCCAGCACTTCCCCAGAGTCATCAGCAGAAACAACCGTTAGTAATAGAGTCTTCTGCTCAGGAATCTGCGATTGATCCAAAATATGTGGGAAGCTCAGGCTGTGAAGGCTGCCATCTGCATCTGCGTAAAATGGTATCCGAAAGCTTTCGCCCGGGCTAAAGATGTCCCCTGCGCGGTAAGGCAAGGGCTGCTGATAATCCCCGGCTCCTGTTTCGAACTCCAGTGTCAATGCACCAGGAATATTTTGATAAATCCAGCGGCTGGCAGCAACACGCGTATGCGGCCGTGTATAAATGCGAGAAAAAGCAAACGCCCAGCTGGCGGTGCTCACAAGGAAAAATATTGTCACGATGATTGCCGCTGCTCGAAGAATTTTCGGTTTGATCCTTATCGAACCGAGCTTAATGCTTTTCTTTACGGAGAAAAGCTCAACCAGACCCCATCCAGCAAATAATGCAAGGGATGGATAAATCAAGACCTGGTAACGCATGGATCGCACCCATGAAAAGGACTGCCAGGTAAAGTACAAACCTGTGAAAACCCATAGGGGCAGATGCGTGGTCCAATCCCGTTTTCGAAGTATTGCCCATCCCATCCCCAGGAAAGCTAAAGAAGCAAGAATTCCCAAAGGCCAACCTAGACCCCAGGCATTCATATTCTCCCATGAAAATGTGATTGGCCGCCGCGCCCATTGCAGCGCCGGTGGAAAATCCACTTGCCCTGAAGCTTGAGATCGTAAATTCTGAATGCTCAGCCACCAGTTCTCATTGATGCCAAAATTGAAAAAACCTGGTCCATTAAATGCGTAGGGCTGTCCAATGCGAAAGACAACGAAACTCAGAACCGCTGCCAGTGCAAGGTTGCGAATAATCGGGAGAATTTCCCTGTCCCGCTCACCAGGTTCCATTTTAAAGTAACGGATTGCTTCAACCAAGGGTAAGACCATCGCCACCACAACAGCGTTGATCTTTGAAGCTGTCGCTGCACCCAGGGCAACGCCAAATAAAATGTAAGGCGCTAAATCCTTGATGAGCAGACCAATGCTTTTAGATCCTTCCTCTTTACGAACATCCCCACCATCATCTGAGTCAACATCAGCCTGAACCTCTGCACCAATAGGATGTTTGCGTTCCAAAACAGATTGACGTTTAAGCGCCCAAACACCTGCATAAATTGCCAGAAATGTGAATGTATTGGTGATCGTGTCCACCGTCATATAATGGGAGAGTTGTATTGGCAGTACTGCAGCGGCATAAAACACAGCACCGAGCAAGCCCACCCACCGGTTGTATAATTTTTTCCCGATAGCAAACACCAGAAAAATCGTCAGCACATCAAATATTGCAGAGACATGACGACCAACAATCGTAATTGCATGGTAATCTACTTTTCCCAGGGCTTCCCCAATGTACCGGATGATAAAAATTGGCAATGTCCCATAAACAAAGAAGGTATGCCCACGATTTACCGGGTTCAGGCTGGATGTTTCCGTGTTGAAATATTCTGAAGCCTTGCTGACCGGTGAAATTGCAGATTGCACCAAACTTAGAAACCGCTCATCCGGGTGCATGTGCTGGTTTTCATCCCAATCTACACCAACCAGGCGTAAATAAGCCCCTCCAGCAAGTGTCATAAGCAAGGCAACCAGGATAAAGATATTGCCCCATTGCAGCGCTTTATTCCGAGCCGATTTTTGACGATTAATTGTCATTGGCTCCTGTTCCTTGCATTGGCGGCACAAAAAAGATCATGAAATCCTTATTCTCAACGTCCGAGTCGTGTTTCCATAAAGCACCCCAAGGATAAGTTTCTGCGAGTAATTCAATGTTTTCTGTATCGTACATGTTCACAAAAAACATCTTTGCACGAGGGTCATTCTGTGTTGCGGGAATTTGCTCCGGAAATATTGCAAAGTCCCTGCCAGCCTGCCCTGCATTGATCGCCACCAATCGCGAATCCACCCAATGGGGGTACCCAACGAGGTAAGTGGTCTCCGGAGAACCTATGGATTCGATGAAGAATCTGGCAGCATCGCCAATCTCAGAGGTATTCCAGCTGGATGCCCTGTAGATCTGGTAGTACTGGTTAAAGACAAGATCGTAATTATTCAAGCCAGACCACAAGACCAATATCCCAAGGATAGCAGCAGGCGCAAATTTTGCAAGCAACCCCGAAAATCGCGCACGAAATGTGCGAATAAAAGTTTCCAGGGATAATCCGATAACAACAAAAACCGGCACCACAGCACCCGCTGTTCGGTTCAAGCTTGGGTTCTCCCCCGGGTATGCCAGGGATAAAATAGAAGGCATCATCATCATAGGGATTGAAACCAGCAAGAATAAATCAACCCACCGGCGTTTGCGGATGTAACGGACCAGCAGACCAATAATTCCCGAAAAATACAATGCGCCGGAGACAATCTCAAGTGCTGGCCTTCCAGGAATAGAATGCGCCCAGATCACGCCGTTATCCCAAAAGAACATGATACTTGCTTTCCAAAAATTCTCCAAAAAAATCAATGCAGGTGCTTTTTGAAATCCTGCCTCCATGCCTGTCAGCCTTGAGAAAGCGCGATATGCAAACAGATCCGGGTTCGCCAGCCAGTAACGTAATAAAGGTACAAACACCACCAGTGAAACCAGTGTAATCAGAGCTAAAGCGAAAATTGCTTGTAATCGCTTGTTCTCAGCGGGTTTATGGACAAGATAAATAATCGTACCCAGCACAACAAAGATCGGTACAATTCTGAATGGGGTATACCCGTACAAACCCAATCCAAGGAACAGCCCAGTTAGTAAAATATCCATTACATCTTGCCGGCGCAAACCCCGAATCATAAAATACATAACCGGTGCAACAAACAGGGGATAATAAGGAATACGCAGTGCTAATCTAGTGAACAAAAGAGGCCAATAAGCCATCCCTGCAAATAATGCCGCCCCTAAACCCACCCATTTATTTCCTATCTCTTTGCCGAGTAAATAAATGAAGAAAAGCGTTAGCAAATTCGCAAAGACAGCGACGATTTTCAGATTCAAAAATGAAACTTCCAGGTTGAAGACCGCCATAAACAAAGCCGTCAGGTAAAAGTGTATCGGCTCTCTGCCTGTATTTCGCGGGAAATAAACCGCTCTGCTCCCATTGAGAATATCATTGATATCCAGTAATTTTTCTGCCTGGTCTGACACCATCTCCGGTGGAACAGAATCAAGGCGATAAAAATTGAAGAACAGGATAATCGCGATCACCCCCAGGACAATGATCGTCCAGCGGGAGATGCAGATGCGCCAATTCTCCGCTTTGATCCAGCTCAGAATTTCTTTACGCGCCTGACCTTCCTTTTTAATCATTTTCCCAAAAGAAAGGAAAATAAAAACGATCGAAAGCAGCCACAAAAATGTGTTCAGCAAGCCAAAGCTACCATTGCCAAATAAAACGAATGCAAGAATTGCCAGAAGAAGGCCAATCAAGAAAAAATCAAGCCTGAAGGCTGTGCTCATCGGCTCATCCTGGTCAGGTATGAGATCGGGTAATCGCCATTCTCGACGTAAAATGGATGCCAGCAAACATCCCCCTGCCGCTAAATACAATATAATCCCGGGCCATGGCGTTCGTCCAGGCGAAGGTTCAAATGTTAGTTGAGCCATTAATCCAAGCATCAAAGACACCAGGCTCAACCATGGAAAAGCTGGTTTGTTTGTTATTGGTCCTGGAGTTTCTATTTTTTCTTTTTCAACCGGATCATGCGTCCAGAATTTTATTTTTTCAATAAAATAATCCCAAACGCTGTCTTGATCTTGATTTTCCGGTTCATGTTGATGGTTCATAAGATTTCCCGGCATGGTGAAAACTGCATTACATTGAACACTTCTAAAATAATAATTTATTTGGAAATGATACTTCAGGCTTGCCCTGCTGACAACCTGCTGCGATATTTACCCGTGTTCAGCATAGAGGTAGCCAATATCCTCATGGACAAAATTATCCTGACAATGAACTTTGTAGCCTTGCCGCTCGAGGAGTGATACCAGATGGTCGTGATGGTGACCATCAATATCATGATATTCCATAATGATCCTCTCAATTTTTTTGAACACTTCAGGAAAAGCACCTGAGAGGATTTCGTATTCTGCCCCCTCACAATCAAGTTTCAACAAGTTTAGCTTTTCTATCCCATGCGCATCAAAAACCTGTGACAGCGGCAATGCCCTGACCTTTATCACATTTTTTTCGTTTATGGCGGGGTGCATTTCTTTGCTGATTATTTGCAGCGGTTCACCGCTGACGTTATCCAGATGCAAAATCCCAGCCTGATTCCATATCGCTGCCTGATAGGTAAAAACATTTTCAATGCCATTCAATACGATGTTTCTTTCCAGCAAATGATAGGATTCAGGAAATGGCTCAAAGGCATAAACCTTCGTTTGTGGATTCGAATGCGCTACAAAAATACTGAAATCCCCAATCCCTGCGCCAATATCCACAACCGTCCAACCATTCTCGATCGCTACACCATAACGTGTATAAAATGCATCCAGAAAGGTTTCCTTGATCGCCCAAATATCCATTGCGCCCCTGGCAACCAGGCGCACGCCGCTTTTTCGTAAAACAACTTCAGTTTGTTCAACCCTTTCACGATTCAGAAAAAAGGGGATCAGTGAAAAAAAGTTTTTAAAGCCAAATGCCATCCTGAAAATGGAACTTGCATAGTAAGACAATTTTCTCAGCAGTCTCATGGCTTTCTCCGTGCGATAAAAAACGAACACACCCCTTGTTCTGACCGTGGGTCGTCGAGGTATTTCCTGGTCCAATGCCAGGGGATCGCCAAGTTCCACCGTTTTGGGAACAATACCCAGCGTCCAAAGAGCTTCTTTGATAATAGCGACGGCAAGCTCAATGGATGCCCCCATTCCAATATCGTCAGGGCATCGGGTGGAAAATAATCCCAGGTATCCACAAGCTCAAAGCCAACCTCCTCAAGACGGGCTTGCCACACGGACGGGGAATCAGTGTGAGCATGACGGGCAATTTTATTAAAGAAACGACTGTAAGCCTCTGCCATGCGGTTGAAGCCTAATTTATCAAGAAACCTTCTGCCCCAAAGCAATTCAGGGAAACGATGATTTGGCACACAAAAAACAAATTTACCGCCAGGCTTTAAAATCCTTGCTGCCTCAGCCAAAACAGGTTCAATGTCAGGAATGTGCTCAAGCACAGAAGTGCTGGTCACAGAGCCAAAATAGCTATCTGGAAAGGGAATGTGCGCACCTTCACCCAAAACAAGCAAGTGATAGGTGTCTCGCCCGCGTGCTTCAAGGGTCGGTCCAACCCAGGGGTCCAGGCCTACATCTAATTTTCCTTCAAATGCGACCGATGCAAAATGACCATCACCTGAGCCCAGATCAAATACCGGCGCTGGCAAGTCAATCTCCTTGTAAAAACGGTCTTCAACAGCACGCAAAAAACCGCGGAAGTATGGGAGGCTGGAGAGATGCCGCCAAAGAATGTCATCCAGCTGCTGCTTATCCATCAGACCTCATCAATTCTTGATACAAGGTTTGATATTCTTTTGCGACTGTTTCAGGAGAAAAATGCTCTTTCAATGCAGTCAACTTTTCACCGTCATATCGATCTGATGAATTCAAAACATCAAGGATCCCTTCTGCCAGGGCATGTGAATCTTTGACAGGGACAATCTTCCCCAT
The DNA here is from genome assembly GCA_029210815.1 of Candidatus Brevefilum sp. Taxonomy (GTDB): domain Bacteria; phylum Chloroflexota; class Anaerolineae; order Anaerolineales; family Anaerolineaceae; genus Brevifilum. Next base: position 19,633 of record JARGGB010000009.1, on the reverse strand, counting down.
ACCTGAAGAAAGCACAGGCTGCCGTACGCCGGGTAAATCCGTTGCTACCACAGGTGTCCCGCAGGTCATCCCCTCGACCTGCACCATCCCAAAAGACTCGGTGCTGTTAATAGAAGGCAAGACAAGTACGTCACAAAGTTGAAAGAATGCTGCCTTTTCAGTCTCTGAGATTATCCCCAGGAACTTCCAGCGCTCTCCGAGATTTTCAATCATCGGTAAAATCTTTGCCTTGTAGGCTTGTTCACCAATCACATTCTGGTAATTGCCAACAAATATAACCTGTGCATTATCAACATGCATTAGCACTTCAGGAACCGCGTCCACCAGGTATTCAACCCCTTTTTCGCTGGCTAACCTTGCAACCATACCAATGATTTTGCGGGATGAGTCAATCTCAAATTTTTCGACAAATTGAGCGATTTCTTCTTCAGATACCGGGACAACCACGATCGGCGGCTGGATAACCGTCACTTTATTCAAATACCTTTTGAGGAATTTAGAATTTTCTGAAAAATCACGTGTGTTTTGAACAAGGGCATCCGACAAGCTTGCTGAGATATGGTTGGAAAGTACAGCGCCCCAACCCGCAAGTTTATTGATTAAACCTGCTGGCATTTTTATATCACAATGATATGTTGACACCAGTAGCTTATTTCTGATTTTTGCCAATATACCAACAAGCGCAGCATCGCCCTGCGGCAGGTGTAAGTTTACAAGATCTGATTCGCCAATCAATTTCCAGGCAGTGGAAAAAATCCCGGGCATGATAACGCCCTTTGACAGCCGAAACGCAATCGGCAAACGAATAATGTTGACACCTTGCGCCAGTTCGTTCAGGGGTAAGTCCGGATCAAATTGCGAGGTCAAAACGGTCACGTCATGTCCCAAAGCAGCGAGTGCCTGGGCTTGCCGCTCAGCATATATAGTCAGACCAGATTTATAGGGATTGTAATATGTTAAAACTATTAGAATATTCATAGTTCATTCTTGAGTTTGAGCTTTTGGAGATCGCCGAATTGCACGCTGGTAAAGGTCAACCAGGGCTTCGCCTCTTAAATGTAAGCCGATTAAACCGAAGATATTGTTGTATACAATGCTCATCGCGTGAATAATGATCGCATGTGCAAAACCAAGCCCTGCATCCACGCCCAGCAAGGTAAATCCTGCCACCATCGCACCTTCAAATACGCCCAGGCCAGCCGGACCAGAAGGCAGGGCAATCCCAAAGGTACCGATGCTCAGCACAAAGATCATCCACCAGAAAGGGGGATTCGGATAAAGTGCTCTAAAAACAACAAAATTTTGAACGAATGCAAGCATCCAGCTGATGAACAAGCTGCCAAATGCCATTAAAAATAAGCCTGGATTGCTAAGAACCGATAAGCCTTCTAAAATTTGAGCAGATTTTGGTTTGACCCAGCGATCTATGAAAGTAGCTTTTTCTCCCCAGCGAGTCAACCAGGCAAGGATTTGCTTGCGAAACCTGGCAATCAAATACAAGGCGAGGGTCCCCAGAACAGCCACGGAAAAAGCAATATAAATAACGGTTTGTTGGGTATCGCCTGCAAGAACCCTTGGCAGCATGATCAAAACAAAGACTGCTGCAAGGAACACGTCAAAAACCCGCTCGACAATCACACTGGAGAAAGCTTCAAGCGCAGACGGACCTTCAGGATTATCCAGAAGCAGGGCTCTCCCTACCTCACCCAATCGGAAAGGGAAAACATTGTTCAACAAATATCCGGCATTCATTGTAAAGAAAGCGTCTTTAAATGAGACTTTCCTGCCCAATAAAATGTACCAGCTAAAAACTCGGAAAAATAAACTCAAAAAGTGCAGCAGTGTTGCATAAAGCAATGCTTCAAAACCCACACGTTTAAGGTTTGATACAAACTTTGATAAATCAATCGTGCGAAAAACCAGCCAGAAAGCTAAAATACTGATCAAAAGCGGAATCAGCCAGCGGCTTATCTTTTTAAGCATGGTTGACTTCTGAGAGCTCATTTTGTCTGATCCAGACGCAAGATCGCCATAAAGGCTTCCTGCGGGATTTCCACATTCCCCACCATTTTCATCCGGCGTTTGCCTTTTTTCTGCTTTTCGAGCAGTTTTTTCTTCCGTGTAATATCACCGCCATAACATTTAGAAAGGACATCTTTTCTTAAAGCTTTCACATTGGCGCGTGAAATCACCCTGCCCTGGGCATATGCCTGGACTGGAATGGTGAACATCTGTCTTGGGATCAACTCTTTTAATCGAGAGACCAAAGCCTGTCCCTTATGATAAGCATCCTCCTTGTGGACAATTGCAGTCAGAGCATCTACCGATTCGCCGTTGACCAAAATTTCAAGCTTCACCAGTTTCTCTGGACGATATTCAATAAACTGGTAATCCATCGAAGCGTAGCCGCGTGTACCTGATTTAAGCTGGTCAAAAAAATCAATGATCAACTCGGAGAGCGGAATTTCAAATTCTATCTGTACGCGGTTCGGGGATGGATATTCTTGCGAAATAAAGATGCCACGCTTTTTTGTAACCAGTTCCATCACCACGCCGTAATAATCTGTGGGTGTGAAAATTGTCAGATCCATCCAGGGTTCCAAAATTTGATCAATCTCATTTTCATCTGGAAGCTGTGCCGGGGAAGAGATCGTGATCATTTCGCCGTTGTTAAGTTTAATCTCGTACTCAACGGATGGCGCTGTAAAGACCACATCCATGTCATATTCACGTTCGAGCCGCTCCTGGATAATTTCCATATGAAACAACCCTAAAAACCCAACCCTGAAGCCAAAGTTCAATGCCTCTGATGTCTCAGGCTGATATTCCAGTGAGGCATCATTTAACTGCAGTTTCTCAAGGGCGTCGCGTAAATCTGCGTAATCTTCACCATCCGTAGGATAAACGCCAGCGAAGACCATTGGTTTGGCATGCTTGTAACCGGGCAGAGGTTTTTCTACTCCATTATTAGCATATGTTACTGTGTCCCCCACGCGACACTCAGACACGGTTTTCAATCCTGTGGCGATATAACCCACTTCACCTGAGCTGAGGTTTTTGACGGGTGTCATGTTGGGGGCAAAAATTCCGATTTCCACCGGGGAGGTTTTTACTTTAGTGGACATCATAAATAATTGATCTTCGCGTTTTATGGAACCATTAAAAACGCGCACATAAGCCACAACACCTTTGTAGGAATCGTAATGCGAATCAAAAATCAGGGCTTCCAGCGGTGCATCGTCCTTGCCCTTTGGGGGAGGAATGAAATCGACGATCGCCTGCAGAACTTGCTGAATATTTGTGCCCTGTTTCGCTGATATCTGGATAATTTGATCCTTTGGTGTACCCAGCAAATTGTGAATATCCTCCGAAACTTCTTCGGTTTGAGCAGAGGGCAGGTCAATCTTGTTAATAACCGGAATAATAACCAGGTTTGCTTCAAGTGCAAGGTATAAATTTGCAAGGGTTTGCGCTTCAATCCCCTGGGCAGCATCCACCACCAATACCGCACCCTCACAAGCTTCAAGTGCCCTGCTGACTTCATAATTGAAGTCAACGTGACCGGGTGTGTCAATTAGATTAAATTCATAAGCTTTGCCATCTGCCGCGTTGAAATTCATCCGCACAGCAGATGCTTTGATCGTGACGCCCTTTTCACGCTCCAGGTCCATGGTGTCCAGTACCTGTTCGGTCATATCGCGATCGGAGATCGTACCGGTTAGCTGAAGCATACGATCTGCCAGGGTAGACTTGCCGTGGTCCACATGGGCAATAATACAAAAATTTCTCACCAAATTTTTCATAACACCTGAGTATAACCTTAATTGATAGGTTAATTAATCACCAAAAGGGTCAACGAAGCAATAAATTATTTAATTAAAAAACCGCAGTACAACTTAATCCAAGCTTTGATAAATTATACCAAAGCAGGTTTCCTTTATTAAAAATCATTGACTGTTTCCAATAAAGGATTAATACAAGAATACGCCCCATCGGGTAAGATTAGCCTGATAAAACAAACCACAACAATTAAATTACGAATGAAACTTAATCTCAAACTCTATATTAAAACTATCTGGTACAGTTTTTTCAAAGCTGAAGGAACGCCTGGCCGGTTAACCCCAAAAAGATTTTTTGTACTCCTGTTAATTTTTTTCCTCTATCCATTATGGCATTTCAGTATTCGATTGGCGTATGGTCTTGACATGCTTTTTTACCCACAGGTCAAGTCACAAAATATCGAAAAACCGATCTTCATTGTTGGTAATTTCCGGTCCGGTACCACCCTGCTGCATCGCATGCTGGCTAAAGATGAACGGTCGACCGGGATGAAAACCTGGGAAATTTATGTAGCACCTTCAATCATCCAGCGAAAATTCGTTCATTGGCTGATGAAAATTAATCGCCTGATCGGCAATCCCATTGGAAAAATCATCAACAGCTTTGAGAAAGCATTAAGGCAATACTCCTATATGCATCCTACAGGTCTAAACGAGATTGAAGAGGACGGACATATCTTCTTACACACCTGGTCCACATACAACCTTTTTGCTTTTTTCCCCTTCCCCGACTTGATTGATAAATATATATACTATGACGAGGAAGTACCCGAAGTGCAAAAAGAACAGGACATGGCTTACTATCAAGAAGTCCTTCAGCGTCATATCTATGCGAATAACGGCAAGCGCTTTATTTCAAAAAGCCCCACCTATTCTCCAAAGGTGAAGACGCTCCATAAAAAGTTCCCTGATGCCAAATTCATCAATCTTGTACGCTCACCAATGATGGTGATCCCTTCTTCGGTAAGCATGTTCTCAAATCACTGGAAGACCTATGGTGAACCTGAAGGCGACTATCCACAAGCAGCACAGGATGTGATGCGGAAACAGGCAAAGCACTGGTATATCCATTCCCACCAGTACTTAAAAACTTTACCGCCAGACCAATATGTAATGCTGCGATTCCAAGATTTGGTCGACAACCCCAAAGCAGCCATTGAAAATATTTACGAGCGTTTTGGGATTGAAATGACACCGGAATATCGGCAGATACTGGTTGAAGAGACAGAAAAAGCAAAACAATTCACAAGTAATCATGATTATTCGCTTAAAGAGATGGGGCTTCAAAGCCAAAGCCTTTCCGACGAATTTGAACCTGCCATGAAAGAATATGGTACTGAAACACCCCTCATCAAATAAGCTTGAACAATATCCAATTTTTCTACCTAATCAAATCCCCCCAATTAAATTATCATTCGGGTTTAGTCCGGAATCGCCGATAAAGCCTGGTGGATCATCCCATTCAGATCCGTGCGATTGTCATCTGCTGTCAATCGCAGGTCCACTAAAAATTCCACATTACCTTTCGGACCCTTGATGGGAGACGGAATTAATCCCACCGGGATAAATCCCAAGGAAATTGCGCTCTGCAGCGTTTCCATGATCACCTGCTCATGAACGGCTTCATCCTTAATGACCCCGGCATGCTTTGCAGCAGCTTTCCTACCTGCTTCAAACTGCGGTTTGATCAGGGCAATGGTCTGTCCCGATTCAGAGGCAAACCAGTTTCTCAATGCCGGTAATAACAGGGCTAAGGAAATAAAAGATGCATCAACCGTTGCCAGGTTAACCGTCTCCGGTAATGTATCAAGATAACGTGCATTGGTTCGTTCCATCACCACAACTCGTGGATCGTTACGCAGCTTCCAATGCAGCAAGCCATAACCAACATCAATTGCATAGACTTTCTTCGCACCATTTTGCAAAAGACAATCCGTAAAACCGCCGGTGGAGGCACCCACATCCGCACAAATCTTCCCGGATACATCAACTTCAAAGGCATCAAGAGCTGCTTCCAGCTTCCTGCCGCCGCGTGAGACGTACTTAGGTCGCTGTGCCACCTCAATTTTTGAATTCATGGGCACCTGGGTTGAGGACTTGTGCACCATCTCGCCGTCAACACGCACCTCCCCCGCCATCACCAGGCGCTGTGCCCTGTTCCGGCTTTCCGCAAGCCCGCGATCAACAAGTAAGATGTCAATGCGTTGTTTTTTCATAGCTTAATTCTAATGCTAAATTGGAAGAAGTACACAACAAACCTCAAAGCACAAATTATTATTAAAAGTGAAGTCATTCGGGCCACCCAAGACCTTGAGAAATGTTTCAAATTTTGTTGACCCTTAGACTATTGATAATTCTGAATCTGTAATAAGGTATGTGTCATCCTAATTTGGTATAATCACATGAAGTCAATCTTTTATTCTGAACTTAATTTTGAATCTTATGCTCAATCAACTTCGTCTCATCATCAAAACCATGCGTCCAAGGCAGTGGCCAAAAAATCTATTCGTATTGGCAGGCTTAATATTCGACGGCCAGCTCACCAATTTCGCCTCCCTATCCATCACATTATTCGCCTTTGCCCTATTTTGCCTGGTCTCCAGCCTGGTTTATATTATCAACGACTTAACGGATATTAAGTCCGACCAGCTGCACCCCCAAAAGCGCAAACGTCCGCTTGCATCCGGCCAGCTCTCACAAAAAACAGCCATCACAGCTGCAATTATTCTCTTTATCTTTACATTTCCGACGGCATTTTATTTGAATATAAATTTTGGACTAATCATCACAGGCTATTTCCTGTTGATGTTAGCCTATTCTTTCTGGCTTAAAGACATCCCCATTATTGATGTAATGATCATTGCTGCCGGTTTTGTCCTGCGTGTGGCAGCTGGCGTTGTTGTGATTGTCACAACAGAATTTTCGCCCTGGCTGTTCGTCACTACCACCTTCCTGGCGCTGTTCATCGCTTTGGGGAAACGTCGTGCCGAGATAGACTTGCTGGAAGGCGCTGCTGATTCCCACCGACAGGTTTTGAAGGGCTATTCACTTGAACTGCTGGATCAATTACTGACCATCGTCATGGCGAGCACCTTGATGACCTACTGTCTTTACACCTTTTCTTCCCCAATCACACCCGGGAACCACGTGATGATGCTCACCATCCCCTTCGTCATTTACGGCCTTTTTCGATATCTTTACCTGATCAACATGGAGCATATCGGCGGCGCACCAGAAGAAATTGTCCTGACAGATCTTCCCATGCAGATTGCGATAGGATTGTGGGGACTTACGGTTGTCATCATCCTCTATATCCTTTAACCAGGTGAACCTATGGCTGTAATTACAGGGAAAGCCCCGGGAAAGATCATCCTTTTTGGAGAGCATGCGGTTGTCTATGGACAACCCGCCATAGCCATTCCAGTTGCAAAAGTGAAGGCAACAGCGCATGTCTTTCCGGATTTTGAATCCAGGGCTGGGGAAATCCATATTCAAGCCCTCGATATTGGCCTGGACACTTTCTTATTTGAATTGGATCCTCAACATCCACTGGCAGCCGCAGTCAATCTGACCCTGGCAGAACTTCAACTGGAACACATCCCCGCTTTTCAGGTACAGATTTCCTCAAACATCCCGATCTCAGCCGGCATGGGTTCTGGCGCAGCCATTTCCGCTGCTGTCATCCGGGGCGTATCTGCATTCTTAGGACGTCCCCTGCCAGATTCTACAGTCTCGGCATTAACCTATGAGGTGGAAAGAATCCACCACGGCAATCCCTCCGGCATCGATAACAACGTGATCGCCTATAACAAGCCAGTCTATTACCAGAGAGGCCAAGCGCTTCAATTCTTGCAAATAGAAAATGAAACCCACTGGGTGATTGGGGATACTGGTGAAAAAACACCCACATTGGAAACGGTCTCCGATTTAGGAACACGACATGCCGATAAGCCGCATTATTACGATCAGATATTCCAAACTATCGGGGTGATTGCACAAAAAGCGCGCCGAGCGCTGATTGAGGCTGACATCAAAACTCTAGGAAGTCTCTTAAATGAAAACCAGGCACTGTTAAGCGAACTTGACCTGAGCTGCACTTCATTGGACAGCCTGATTAAGGCGGCGCTAGATGCCGGTGCTGAGGGTGCAAAATTATCCGGCGGCGGGCGCGGCGGCAACATGATCGCTCTGGCGTCACCAGCAAAAATGGACGCTGTAGAAAAAGCTCTTTATGACGTCGGCGCTGTGAATGTCATTTCGACGAAATTAGCCAGGGAGCCGCAGTCATGAACCTTTCTGGAGTGACCTTCTTAAAACTGGGCGGATCCCTGATCACAGATAAAAGTCAACCGCTCACAGCAAATCCTGAGATCATCCGTCAGATTGCACGCGAAATTTCTGAATTTCGTCATCAACACCCAGAAATGCCCCTGTTGATTGGTCACGGATCCGGTTCCTTTGGCCATGCTGTTGCCAGTCAATACCAAACACAAAAAGGCGGAGCAGGGGATACTTATTGGAATGGTTTTGCAGCCGTCTGGCGGGCAGCTCGTGAACTCAATCAAATCCTGATTGAGATTTGCCACCAGGTGGGATTGCCGGTCATTTCTTTTCCGCCATCAGCCGGGGTCATTTCAAGAGATCGAGAGTTCGTGAGTTGGGATTTACAGCCAATGGAACTTGCACTGTCCCACAACCTTATCCCGGTCGTCCAGGGCGACGTCATCTTTGATTCCACGATTGGCGGCACAATCTTTTCAACAGAGAAAATATTTCAATACTTATGCGGTCAACTGCATCCTGACCATATCCTGCTGGCGGGCTTGGAAGAAGGCGTATACAGCGACCCCCAGGAACCCGAACAAATTTATCCAAAAATTACACCTTCAAATTTTGAGGATATACGCTTTGCCATTTCTGGTTCTCAAACTGCAGATGTCACCGGGGGAATGCTCACAAAAGTTGAGATGATGCTGACCCTGGTCGAAAAGGATCCTGAATTAAAAGTCCAAATCTTTTCCGGGTTGAAACCCGGCAGTATAAAAAAAGCCCTTGCTGGGGAGACTCTCGGAACCATAATTGGCATTTGATCCAAAAACACACCTGATTTAATTCAATACAAATCCGGTATAATCTGAAATCAAACAAATTTATGGAGAAAAAAACATGATATTTACGCGTCAGCAATTAGAAGAGATCGAAGACCAATTTCTGGCGCCTTACGGCATCCGCAGCAAGGACAGCAAAGGACGCTCACACCCTGAAGATGAGCCCGATTACCGAACCGTCTTCCAGAGGGACCGGGACCGCATTTTGCATACCACAGCATTCCGTCGGCTTGAATATAAGACGCAAGTATTTATAAATTATGAAGGTGACTATTATCGCACCCGCCTGACCCATACCCTGGAAGTCGCGCAAATTGGGCGCAGCGTTGCCCGTGCACTGGGGGCTAATGAAGACCTTGTTGAAACCATTTGCCTGGCGCATGACCTGGGGCACCCGCCCTTCGGGCATTCAGGCGAGCGCGAATTAGCACGGATGATGGTCGACTTTGGAGGTTTTAATCATAATAAACATTCCTACCGTATCGTGACAGAGCTTGAAAAGCGATATCCAGAATTTGATGGTCTCAACCTCACCTATGAAGTACTGGAAGGGATGATCAAACACGAAACAGAATATGATGTCTCTGATGCATCGGATTTTGACCCGAACCTGCGGGGGCATCTTGAAGCGCAGATTGCCAACGCTGCTGATGAATTAGCTTACACCGCCCATGACCTGGATGATGGACTGCGTTCAGGGATGATTACCCATGATGACCTGGCTGGCATCTCCTTATGGGAGGTTATCAATGAGAGTGTTGGACGGCGGCGATCAGACCCGTTTGATGAGTTATCCCGCCATCGATTGATCAGAAGGCTGATCAACATCGAAATCACAGACCTGACCCAATCCATCGACAGGATGATCCGCAGAAGCGGCGTGCGTAATGTGGAAGAATTACAAAAGTTGCCGTATAACGTGGTCGGTTTCAGTGAGGACATGCATCGCCGCAACCGTGAGTTGAAGGATTTTCTTTACAACAATCTTTACAACCATTATCGCGTTGTGAGAATGGCGGTTAAAGCAGAACGGGTGGTTGAAAGCCTGTTCAATGCTTTCATTGAAGAACCAACCATTTTGCCGGACGCTTTTCAAAAAATGATTGATGACAAAGGTCTGGAACAGACCGTTTGTTATTACATCGCTGGCATGACCGATCGTTATGCCATTGACGAGTATCAAAAATTGTTTGACCCGGCTGTTTTGCCCTAAACGCAAAGAGATAAAAGAAATTCAACATAAAGGACAACATATGAATGACATTCATTATTTAACACCTGAAGGAAAACAAAAACTTGAACAAGAATTAGCGGAATTAACCACAAACGGGCGCAATGATCTTGCCCTCCGATTAAAACATGCAATCTCCATGGGTGATCTTTCTGAGAATGCCGATTATCACAAAGCCAAAGAAGACCAGGGCTTTCTCGAAGGACGAATTCAGGAGATTCAAAACACGCTCAAAAACGCCGAGGTGATTGAATCGCAAGAATCTTACAGCGAGGTCTCCCTGGGTGCGACAATCACCATCCAGGAAGAAGGCTACCCACCGGAAACATATCACCTTGTTGGCATTAAAGAAGCTAATCCAAGGGAAGGGAAAATTTCACACGAATCACCCATCGGATATGCTTTATTAGGTCACAAAGTGGGTGAAGTCGTAAAAGTAAAACTGCCGAATAATAACACAACTGAATTTAAGATTTTAGCGATTGAGTAGTCTTCGGTAACCGAAGCGAAACGACATCAATTTTATGTAGGGGCTTGGCATACCGAGCCCCTACCAATCATTTAAAAAGGAAATTTTTTTGTATATCAAAAAGACTGGTTTTTCAACCAGTCTTTGTAATACTTAAATTAATTACTTCTGATAATATTTTCTTTACTTTGGCCAGATTGCCAGCTCCAGGGTCAATCGCTGGAAATAGCTGTAATCAGGGGCAGCACCCTCGCCATATTCCATATCAATCACGCGTGCTTCAAGCTGCAAAGTTGCTGTCTCAAGCAGAACTTGCTTCCCGGGTTCAGCGAGGACGGGTTCACCTTTCGATTCAAGCCGCATGCGAATCTTATCCTCATCATAGGCATGAGCACTCATGATGACCTTCGTCACAGTTTGAATATCATTCTTATCAAACAGCCAAACCTCAAATGCAGTCACGCGCTTGGGATCTCCAACGCCAACGGTTTCTGAGATGCCGACACCGCACTCACCAAGGAATTCACCCGTTGGTGCATCAATGCTAAAGGAATCATCATAAAGATCGTCCCCTATCATGTAGGTGGTCATGAATTGCGCGACCGGCATCGTTTGTTCATCCGGAACTGACGGGCTCACATTGGCTTGGCTTACATAGCGTTGTTCTTCTCTTTCAAAGCCAAAGTCACCTTCTGACCGTCCCTTCGTTCCCAGAATTTCTCTCTGGACACCTTCCCTTGAACGATCACGCAGGATGAAGTAGTAAATAACGGCAGCAGCGACAACCAGTAAAACCAGGCAAAGACCGCCAAGTAAAAGCCAATTTGGACCACCGCCCTCATCCTGTTCTTCTTCAATTTCTGTTATTTCAGTCACTTCCAAAGTGGGCGTAATTGGGTAGGATTCTGCACCAACAATTGCTGCAAAACTTGTGATTTGCTGCGGATTCAAGTAGCGAGGGTCATTCCTGACAGCAGTAAGGGTTTCTTCAGCAGTCTCCGCCAATTCCAACCACGCTTTGGTTGCGATCGATCCGTCACCAATCGTGGTTGACGTATAAATTGACATCCTCAAGTAATCTTCACGAAGATCCTGGCGCAGGTGGTAAGGCGCAAGGTCTGTCCATTGGACCGGCCAAATTCCCCACCCGATGACCAGGCCTAAAATCAAACCCAAAATAACACCTACGGGTATTGAGATCCTGTAATCCTTGAGGTAGGACATTATTTTTTCTGAGTCCATCATCAACTCCTATCTTGGCTGTCTGAAATAATCGCTTTGTGACTATTGTAGAATAAATGCTTGCTTTCTGCAATTATAATTCATGATCCTCAGAAAATAGATTGCAACCTTTATGCCATTTCGGATTCTTTCAAAACCTTATCCTGTAAAAATGTTTTTTCACAGTCCATACATTGCACATCCCGTTTGTTTGCAATCACCAGGGTGCCGCTGCAATTCGGACAGGGTGTTGGAACGGGCTGTTTCCAGGATGTAAAATCACAATCCGGGTACCGTGAACAACCGTAGAAGGTACGACCCTTACGTGTCTTTCGCCTAACAACCTCACCTTCGCCACATTCAGGGCAAGTCATCCCAATTTTTTCGAGATAAGGTTCTGTGTATCGGCATTTGGGAAAATTGCTGCAGCTGATAAACTTTCCATAACGCCCCCAACGGATGATCAAATCATGACCGCATTTAGGACACTCACGGCCGACTTTCTGCAATTCGGCTTTCTTCTCGGGCATTTCTTCTTCAGCATGGGCAAGCCGCTCAGAAAAGGGACCATAGAATTCGCGAACAATTTCCACCCAGTCTGCTTCACCAGAGGCAATCAGGTCAAGATCATCTTCCAGGTGGGATGTGAAATTAACATCCACGATGCTGGGGAAGTATTCAACAACAAGGTCATTAACAAGGAAACCTGTTTCCGTAGGCTCAAGCCGCTTATTTTCACGAACAACATAACCACGGTTCTGAATGGTTGATAATATCGCCGCATAAGTTGATGGGCGACCAATACCATTTTCTTCAAGTGCCTGAACCAATGACGCCTCTGTGTAACGGGGCGGCGGCTGTGTAAAATGCTGATCCGGGTAAAGTTCTTCAAGGGTCTGCTTTTGTTTTTCCTTTATTTCACCGATCGGGATGGTGTCGCTGTCGGCTTCATCTTCTTCCGTCTGGTCCTCGTCCCGTCCTTCCTCATAAACGACCAGGAAACCAGGAAACTCGAGCTGACTGCCAGAGGCGCGTAAGAGATACGCATTTTCTGCCCCTTCACCGATAATTTCCACAGACAGTGTTTTATAGACCGCAGGATTCATCTGCGAGGCAACAAATCTTTGCCAGATCAATCGATATAAACGGAATTGATCCCGTGAGAGGTATTTTTTGATGGCTTTCGGCTTTCGCATCACAGATGTTGGGCGAATTGCCTCATGTGCTTCCTGGGCAGATTGGGTTCTCGTTTTATATTTTGGGGGAACTTTAGGCAGGTATTCTTTGCCGTATTTGTCTTTGATATAGTTTCTAACTTCGTTCGATGCAACATCAGAAATATTGGTAGAGTCTGTTCGCATGTAGGTAATTAAACCCGTGGTACCCTGACCATCCAGCTCAATACCTTCATATAATTGTTGGGCAACAGACATGGTCTTCTTCGCTGTGAATCCCAATTTTCGTGAGGCATCCTGCTGCAAAGTACTGGTAATAAATGGTGCGGATGAATTTCGCCGGCGTTTACCGTGTTTAATCGAGTCCACAGTGTAGACTGATTCACGCATGTCATCAAGGATCTTGTTGACTGCATCTTCACTTCCCAATTCAGGGTCATTACCGTTAATCTTTGCTAATTTTGCCCGATAGGACGTCTTTCCACCTTCTGGTAGAAAATCAGCATCGATTGACCAGTATTCATCGGGAATGAAAGCATCAATTTCGCGCTCTCGCTCAACAACCAATCTCAGCGCAACGGATTGCACCCGCCCCGCTGAAAGACGGCTTCGAACCTTTTTCCAGAGAATCGGGCTGATGCCATATCCCACCAAACGGTCAAGGATTCGGCGCGCTTGCTGCGCGTCCACCAAGTCCATATCAATGGTGCGGGGATGTGCAAAGGCATGGGCAACAGCATCCTCTGTAATCTCATGAAAAACCACCCGATGGGTGCGATCTTCTTCAATTTCAGCTGCTTCCATCAGGTGCCAGGCTATCGCTTCACCTTCACGGTCCGGGTCTGTTGCCAAATAAACCGCTTCTGCCTTCTCGGAAAGCTTTTTCAGCTCGTTAACCACATCACGCTTTTCATTTGGAACACGATAGCGGGGCTCAAAATCATTCTCCACATCAACCGAAAGTTTAGATCGCAACAAATCACGCACATGACCCACAGATGCCCGCACGGTGTACCCTTTGCCCAAAAACCGTCCAACGGTTTTGGCTTTTGCCGGCGATTCAACGATCACCAATTTCCCCTTGCGTTTGATTTCTTTTTTGCGAGAAATTTCAGGTTTTGGGAGTCCTTCATGCGCGTCTGTTCGCCCCATACGATATACTTTTGTACCACAGACCGAGCATGTGCCCTTTGTAACAGGGGCACCGGCAGCGTTATAAGCTGCTACAGGCTCTTGAATTTCTCTTTTTTCTCGACATTTTACACAATATGCTTCCAATTTAAATTACTCCTACAAATAATCGTCGCGACCGTCATTTTCTAATTTTCGAACAGCTTCACGCACTCGTTGAGCTTGCTTTCGGTCGCAAACGAGCAGCGCATTGCCAGAATCAACAATAATCAAATCTTCAACGCCAATCGTCACAATTAAACGATCCGCTGAATCTTCGCAAATAAGTGTACCGTGTGTGTCAAATAAGACAGCATCACCGGATAAATGGATATTACCAGCATCATCACAATCCAGTGCCTCGAATAAATAATCCCAGCTCCCCACATCATGCCATCCAAGATCAACTGAAGGTATCACAGCAACTTTTCCTGCACCTTCCATAATGCCGTAATCAATTGTTTCTTTACGGATGGTCGGCCAGACTGCAGCTAACACATCTGCACCACCCTGAGTTGACCAGCTTTCGTTAATTTTTTCAAGTTTTTCATATAAATCAGGCATTTGACGTTCTATCTCAGCCATTACCGTGCCAACTTGCCAGATGAACATACCTGAATTCCATACATGTTCTCCATCCGAAACGAGGTCCTTAGCAGTTTGCTCATCAGGTTTTTCCTTAAACCTTTTGACCTTGAAAGCTTGCAATCCCTCATAGGCACCCAAAGGCTCTCCTTTTTGAATGTAGCCGTAGCCAGTTGATGGATAGCTTGGCTTGATCCCCAGGGTCACCAGGTAGGATTCCTTGCTAAGCTGATATGCGGCTTTCAGCAGCTGCTGAAGATGATCTTCATTTTTAATCAGGTGATCAGCCGTCAAAATCGCCATTGCGCCTTGAGGGTCTCGGTGTTTGATTTCAATTGCAGCCAAACCCACAACAGAGGCAGTGCCTCTTGGCAGAGGTTCGATCACATAATTTTCATCGGGAATTTCCGGGCATTCTTTTTTTAACAGTGAAACCTGTTCTTCCACAGTTACGATCAGGATACGTTCGTAGGGGAAGAGTCCCTGTAAGCGATCTACCGCATGTTGAAACAGCGTACGATCCCCAAGAAAAGATAAAGACTGCTTCGGACGGTTTTTGCGGGAAAGCGGCCATAGACGTGTGCCGCTGCCGCCAGCCATGATGACTGCATAATAATGCTCAAACATCGTCAACCTCCTTATTTTTATGAAAACTCTCGAACCACAGCATACCGCATCGCCCCCACATGTTGGACCAGGCCCTTCAGCTCCATCATTGTCAGCGCTGCAGATACCTTATCAACAGGCAGGCTGACTTCGTTGCAAATTTCATCGATATGCATGGGCTCAAAATTCATCACCTGTAAAATCCTGGCTTCGGTTTTATCTGCAGGTAAAACCTGGCGGGCTGTCTTAATGGATTCAAGCTCCGATAAATTCAACACATCCAAAACGTCCTGGGGCGAAACCATCGCATAAGCCCCATTTTGAATTAATCGATTGGTTCCTCGACTGGCTGGGGAAAGCACATTACCAGGGACGGCGAAGACATCCCGACCCTGTTCAAGGGCAAAGTCAGCAGTAATTAATGCACCGCTTCTATCACCCGCTTCTACAACGATCGTGCCCAACGACAAACCTGAGATAATCCGGTTTCGTGGTGGGAAATTTACGCCTTCAGGTTGGGTCCCCAAAGGATAATCACTGATGACTGCGCCGTTCTCACTGATTGCTTCTGCTAATTTGCGGTGTTCTGGTGGATAAATAACATCCACACCGCTTCCCAAAACAGCAATCGTTCGACCGCCAGCCTCAAGCGCATGTCGATGGGCAATGCCATCCACACCTCGCGCCAATCCGCTCACAATGGTCAATCCATGACCCGCCAGGTAGATACTGGCATCCCGTGTAATTTGCTGTCCGTACTCACTGACTCGCCTTGTTCCCACAATTGCAATTGCAAATTCATCTGCTGTGCTCAGGGTACCTTTAACATAAATTACTGGCGGGGATTGGTCAATTTCCTTTAACAAACGGGGGTAATCATCATCCAATAAAGTCAGAACCTTGATGTCCTTTTCAAGGATCGACTCATAAACCTGGTCGAGGTCAATTTGTTTTCGTAATCTGAGAAAATTTGTAACTGCACGGCTGGGTAAACCTGCATGTTTGAAGGATTCTCCCGGTGCATTCCAGGCGACAGATAAATCACCAAAATAATTTTTAATTTGTTGAAATCGAACCGATCCTATCCCTCTAACAAGGTTAAAGCCGATCCAGTACTTTTTCTCATCGGACATCAGTCCCCCTCACCGTACCAGTCCATTTTACCGACGATCATCTTTCTTTCAGACAAATCAATGTCCAAAATCATCTCTTCCGTCGCCGGGATCAAAGTTTCAACACCGGACTCGTCTTCTATAAGATACACGTCGTTGGCGCCTGTTTCCAATATCTCAATCAGAACCCCTAAATAAGTGCCGTCCTCTTCGTACACACCCAAACCAATTAATTCGTGAAGATAGAACTCTTCTTCAGGAAGCGGGGGGAGTTGCTCCACTGCCACATACACTAATTGATTGGTGAGAGTGGAAACAAGCGTGCGATCATTCACGTTGTAAAACTTCAATAATAAAAGCTCGTTTTTATAACGTGTCTCTTCAATGGTATACGGTTGATGCTCTTCCCCAATATAGACGACGCTCTCAGGAACCAATAATTCCAGCATGTGTGTATAGATTTCTAAAGGAATTTCACCCTGCACGCCATGCGCCCGTCTTAATTTACCGAGGACAAGAAAGGCAGGCTCGTTGATCATCTGCGAGCCTGCACCATGTGTGTTTTTATGAGGCATATCGAAGAATACGAGGGCTAAGAAGGCTCAACAATGTCCAAATTAGCCCGGCTGCCCTCTCTAGCAGCTGCAACATTGAGTAAAGTACGAATAGAATTCGCAACACGTCCCCCCTTACCAATGACCCGACCCATATCTTCTTTTGCTACATGCAGATCCAGTTGAACTGTATTCCCACGCTGTTGTTTTTCAACATTTACCTTGGCCGGTTGGTCAACCAACGACTGAGCAACAAATTCAACCAATTCTTGCAGGTTATCACCTTTCATGCTTGCCTCACGCTTCCCTTAATCTATTTATTGATGTGGATTTGTTCTCGGATCTGTTACCCTTGTTTTATAAACCTCTTCGGCTTCTTCAACCAGGGCTTCCACTTCCTCACCATTCTTGAATCGTTCGTAGCGGTCCCAAAGTTCCGTTTGCTTAAACAGCCCATCAACTGCTTCCGTTGGTTGTGCACCAACACTAAGCCAATAAAAGACACGGTCGTCCTTTAAGACAATTGTCGAAGGTTCTGTTCGTGGGTTGTAATGACCCACAACTTCAATAAAACGTCCATCGCGTGGGCTTTCTTTGTCAGCGACCACAACACGATAACTTGCCTGATTCCGGGATCCTACCCGGCGTAATCGAATACGTACCATCGAAATTTTGCTCCTCTTAATATCAATTTTATTAATTTTTAATTTAACACGGAGACTTCAAAAGGTTTGAGAGAGCGTTGAAGGGAACGCTGACCTTTCTTATCCTCCAGTTAGCCCATCATGCGGCCTAAACCTTTGCCGCCTGATTTCTGAAATGTCTTAATCAGCCGTTGGGTCTCACGGAAGCGCTTCATAACCTGGTTTACAACCTGCACTTCCAGTCCAGACCCGCGCGCAATTCTGCGTCTGCGGCTGGCATTCAATAATTTTGGATTTCGCCGCTCCTCGATGGTCATCGAGTTGATCACCGCTTCAATCTGTTTTAATTGATCTTCAGCATCTCTTGGATCAACCTGACGGGCAACCTGCCCCATCTGCCCCGGGAGCATTTCCATAATCTTTCCCAGAGGACCCATCTTGCGCATTTGTTTTAATTGTTTGGCAAAATCCTCAAGCGTGAATTCGCCGCGCATAATCTTTTCGGCTTGTTCTTCAGCTTCATCCTGGTTAAAAGCTTGTTCTGCCTTTTCAATCAGCCCCAATACGTCGCCCATCCCAAGGATACGAGAAGCTAACCTGTCTGGATTATACTCCTCAATTGCATCAACGGACTCACCAACACCCAGGAATTTTATCGGTACGCCGGTTACCTCACGTATTGAGATTGCTGCACCGCCGCGAGCATCACCGTCAATTTTGGTCATAAACAAGCCAGAAATGGGTAAATTCTGACGAAAGCCCTGGGCAACATTCAATGCTTCCTGACCGATCATCGCATCAACAACCAGCAATATCTCAGTGATCACAACCCTGTCTTTGATAGATGTAAGCTCTGCCATCAATGCTTCGTCCATCTGAGAACGACCTGCTGTATCCAGGATCACCACACTGACGCCGCCCTTGCGAGCAGCCTGGAAAGCCTCCTGAGCAAGTTTAGGCGGTGGGGTGTTCTCCTGATAAAATACAGGCACATTTATGCGTTCACCCAAAGTTTGCAGTTGTTTCACAGCAGCCGGTCGATAGGGATCCGCTGCAACGAGCATCACCCGTTCACCCTGACCGCGTAATTTTTTAGCTAACTTGGCAGCCGCTGTGGTTTTACCTGAACCCTGCAGTCCAACCAGCATGAGCACAAAGGGACGCTCTCCTTTTAGATTTAAGCTGCTTGGTTCGCCAAGGGTTGAAATCAATTCCTCATTGACAATTTTTATAACTTGCTGTGCTGGATTCAGCGCTTTTGAGATTCTTTCACCAACGGCACGTTCTTTGACACGATTCGTGAAGCGCTTAACAACCCCGTAATGAACATCCGCCTCAAGCAGCGCCAGGCGAACTTCTCGCATCGCCTGATCCACATCCGACTCTGAGAGCCGGCCGTGTCTGCGGAGATCATCGAATATTGTTGTCAGTCTTTCAGTCAGATTTTCAAACACAATAAAAATAATTACTTTCTTCTTGTAAAACTTACAAGTTGTGATTTTAGCGCCTCAAAGGCTTACGGTCAAGGGGAAGGCTGTATTTCCTTCATTATATATAGCCAAATTCGATTTTTTATTATGACTTGGATTCAAGTATCAAGTGCAACAGTGATTTTTTAAGATTACCATAGGTTGAATAAACCCAAGACACTTTCTCGGTCTCGTGTTCAATCTGTTTTCTACATAACGAATGTCATTCTCGGATATATTCGTGAAGTTAGTACCCTTAGGGAAATATTGGCGAATGAGGCCATTGGTGTTTTCATTAGTTCCTCGTTCCCACGAAGCATAAGGATGAGCAAAGAATGTTTTTGCTTCCAATGCCCTGGAGATTTCTTCATGAGCTGCGAATTCTTTACCATTGTCGCAAGTAATCGTATGAACAGGAAAACCCTTCAGCAACTCAATTATCATGTTTTT
>JARGGB010000099.1 GCA_029210815.1 Candidatus Brevefilum sp. | reverse complement strand
TCTCAACCTGCAAGCTGACCTGCAGCTTCGTCCCCAGCAGGATCGGCGCCAGGTAATCGATCTCATTGCGGACCACCACCATGCCCGTCAGGACCCGGTCCTCGGGATGGTAGATGCCCGCCTGCTGGTAGTAGCCGATGCGAGCGGATTCAAGATAGGTCAGGTAAACCGCGTTGTTGACATGCCCCTGGGGGTCCAGGTCGCGGTAGCGGACGGTGATTGGGTGGGTGTAGGTAGTCATAATGAAATTATAAACGAAAAGATAGGTGAAAGCTCAAAGCTGAAAGCGGGTAGTTGGTAGCTGGTAGTTCGTAGCTGAAAGCTTAAAGCTGAAAGCCAAGATTCCCCCTGCTTGCGGGGGGTAAGGGGGGTATTAACTCATAGCTGATCCTACTCGCTTTGGTTCTGCTCCCCTTTGGGGATTCGTTCCAAAAGAAAACGAACCGGAACGAATAAAAGCAACCGTCAGGGTTTGTTGAGGGCATTCTCATCGGTAATTT
>JARGGB010000098.1 GCA_029210815.1 Candidatus Brevefilum sp. | reverse complement strand
CCATCAGGACAATGTGAAACGGCAATTGTTTTCTAATGATTGGTCTCATCCGATCTTCCGTTCGCGCCCTGCTTCATTTCACATAGTCTGCGATGTAATACAACTCACAGAGCAGCCTATCCTGGCCCTGATCGCTGCAGGTGTAAAGTTCTCCATTATCTATATCCATCCCGAATCGCACCGTTCTCTCGTAAGGCTCGGCGTATCCGATGCAATCTCCTTCTTCATCTTCTTGATACCAAAATGCATCAATGGCGTTGCCGACAATGGTGCAGGTGGTCGGATTGAAGTTCCCTGTGAAAGTAAAAGTATTATCTATAATGCACGAATCTTCACCCATGAAATTATCCGAATAGTTCACATGCATGTACCCGGATACCGGGCCTCCGGAGAGTGGAAAGGTGATCTCAAGGTGATTATCGCCATCACGATAGTAGCCAGCGTCATCAACGATCGTCACGACCTGTCCCAGTTTCGTGGGCAGAATCTCGTCGTAGATCGCCTCACATGCCGCGTGGGCATCCT
>JARGGB010000097.1 GCA_029210815.1 Candidatus Brevefilum sp. | reverse complement strand
CTTACTGGTGTGGGTTTGAAGACATATGGTGTTTCGGTGTCATAACCCAGGGAGAATTGTCGATGGTAGTGAAAAACAGCCAGAAAGGAGGCAAAAACAGCCGAAAAAGTGCTTAAAATTGACCCATTTATGAGCTGATTCAGCCTTTTTTTACTCAATTTTTGGCTGTTTTGGTTCAACGGTCTTATTTATTGGAATTGTTCAACACCCTCTGTGGAGAGAGTGTTGAAAAACAAGTCATTAATTGACCAAAATTGTGGTTAGTGATTTAATTAAGAACAACCACAATCAACGAGGTCAAAATGGCAAAAAAGCGTTATGTGAACACACGAGAGCAATCTTTTTTTGGTAATTATATCTACGATCAAGTTGTACCAAAGGATCATTTTCTTCGTCATCTAAATCAATTGATTGATTGGGGCCGCTTCACTGAGCGGCTGATTGAGTTGTATCGAGGTGGGGGAGAGTATGGCAGACCGCCATTTAATCCCACCCAATTGCTCAAGATGGGTCTATTGGCCTTTTTTTATAA
>JARGGB010000096.1 GCA_029210815.1 Candidatus Brevefilum sp. | reverse complement strand
CCCCAATAAGCAGTGCGCAGGTTCGCCGGTAAATTAACTGCCGCCACGCTCGAATAATAGACTGGCAAAACGGCTGCCGTGATCGTTGTGACAAAAGCTGAGTTTGCCCAGTCATACATCACCCAGGCAAATTGGGCACGTTTTTTCTCTTTTTGTTCCATAAAAGCCTCCTTATTTCGCGGATTAATGGGTTAATTATAAATCTGATTTGGGAAATGATAGGGGAATGGTGCGTGGTGAATTAGGGCGATCGCAAAGTCAATATATACAATTATGTAGTGCGGGTGTTTTATTGGACAGTTTTAAGGGTTGAATAAGAGAGGGTCCAGTCCTCAAGACGCCACTTGTGCTGCTTCAAACTCCGTTGGGGTCAAATAAGACAGTGATGAATGAATTCGATCTGTCATATAATCAACCTCCAACCAAAAAATTGTATGACTTACAGGGGGCTCAATCAAGATTCTCGCAATTTATCCATTTTTTGCAATATATTGATTGTCAAGGCAAAGTTAAAGAGTCCTATAGTTCAGCAAAGTAGAAAT
>JARGGB010000095.1 GCA_029210815.1 Candidatus Brevefilum sp. | reverse complement strand
TAATATACGGAAGAATTCTCCAATAAGTAGCAGAGTTCCAATGAAAGGTCGATAACTGCATAATTATTTTATAATTGAAAAGAGGGCATTTCCCCGCAGCTTGCTGCGCACAATATAGTAAGATTAAGAAATGAGCGAGCTGGTAAAAAAAAGTCATAATGTATCAATCCTAATATACCATTATGTATGTCCTGCGAAGTATAGAAAGGTAGTAATAAACCCGGGAGTAGAATCAAGGAAAGGAATACCAACAACTACATGTACAGCAACTTAAATTATTTGAGCAAGTATAGATAGCTGTTGGATACCCCGCAGCTTGCTGCGGGGAGGATTCATTTTAGATTAATAAAAAAATATTATGATTAGAGAATTTGACTGAAAGTTTTTATAAATGTTTTTATCATTTCATTTACATTACTTCGTTCCACTACAAGCTTTTTTCCATTGGAAGCCATTATTAGTTTTTCTTGAGTTGTGAGTTTTAAGCAATTTTCTAAAGAATTAAGTAAAGAATCTTCATCTTCAGGAATAAATCGAAATCCAGTCTCAT
>JARGGB010000094.1 GCA_029210815.1 Candidatus Brevefilum sp. | reverse complement strand
CACACCGATCACCTACGAGCGTTACACGGGCAACTGGCGCGGCGCTTTTGCCGGCTGGGCGCTGACCACTCGCAAGATGAGCATGATGATGGGCATCGGGATGGATAAGACCCTGCCCGGACTTTCGGGCTTTTACATGATCGGGCAGTGGGTGGAACCGGGCGGCAATGTGGAGCTGAGCTGCGCCTCCGGTCGGGATGTGATCAGGGATGTCTGCCGTGAACGAGAACAGGCGTTTGTGACTTGATCAGAAGGTCTCTTTAAAGTCCCTTCCTTTCAGGGAAGGGATTTAGGGTTAGGTAAAAATTTGTGTAATAGAATCATTGATGAATATGCGGCGTATACGAACCAGTCACAGAATGCTTTTCCTAAAATCCAATTGTTGGTTCAGGTCTCCTGACCTGAATAAAACCATAGATCGCCCTGTCTTGTCACCTGCCCCCGCCAGGGGATTGCGACAAGATGAGCGCCTTTACAGATGGTTCAGGTCTCCTGACCTGAATAAAACCATAGATCGCCCTGTCTTGTCACCTGCCCCCGCCAGGGGATTGCGACA
>JARGGB010000093.1 GCA_029210815.1 Candidatus Brevefilum sp. | reverse complement strand
CAACAAAATTATTCTATTTGCTTATAGACAAAAACTCTTTTTATCTACTACACCTAATTCAATTTTAACATAATTCCTAATTATGTCAATAAAACAAGTATACTGAAATATATGTTAAATTTAAATTGCTCCCCTCCTGTTTGCGATAACAGACACTTTAGATTTGTACTTAAGCTAATCTTAACACAGAATCGCAATTAAATCAATTATTTTTAAGGTAATTGGTAATAGCTAAAAGCTGAAAGCTGAAAGCTGAAAGGGAAGAAACTGACAACACATCCTACTCACATCGCTCTGCCCCAAAAATGGGGTTCCACTACGCTCCAGGACTTCATAGCTCATTGCTGATAATTAGTCATTGGTAATTGGTCGTAGGGGGCGTAGTGGTTGTCTTCGCACCAGTTTGTTTATTCCAAAATCAGGTGCCTGGTATAAATCAGACGTCTCCGTTTTGCAAATATCCCCAGTCCCCCGTCTTCAGTCACCGGTCCCCTGTCTCCCGTCCCCGGTATTGTTTCTACGGGCTACAAACTACGAGCTACAAGCCACTAGCTGTCTTTAATAAACTGCCCGCGCATGCGCTCAAAATCCCGGTTTGCCTGGGCGTAATCTTCCGGGTT
>JARGGB010000092.1 GCA_029210815.1 Candidatus Brevefilum sp. | reverse complement strand
GTTCAATATGCTTTTCTTCCCATTTGAATTCACGTTGAAAATAATCAACCATATACTTTTGATCGTCTAATACTTCCGAAATAGAGCGGTCGTGTGCTTCAATTTTGTTTTGCAGTTTACTCATCTGTCAGTTATATTTTATTCAATGAATAGGCTATTATTTTAACCAGGCTGAGAATTTCAGACCAGTCCATTTGCAATTTTTGCCCGTGAGCGAGGGCATCTCTTAAATTGTTTATTTTCAAAAAGCTTGATCTTATACTCTTTTTTGTAAGATCTACAGGGTAGCACTCCTGGAAGTTTTCCCAGGATTTAAATACTATTGTACCAAGATCTCCTAATTGGATACAACCTAACCTGGACAAGCCAGAACCAAAAAGGAATAAAGTTATAACTTGCCTTCATGGAACTATTAACGACAGCACATAGCAAAAACATTAATGGGGTACTAAGCTGCCTTGACAGGGTAATAATAACGGGGACCCTCCCACAGGTTTGCCATTCTAAAGGAATGACATCTTACCTATATTCAAAGGGGGTACGTATTTTTGACTATCCCAAATTTGCAGAACCATTCAAGAATGAATTACGCAACAATGCCGAACAATTGGCAAAAGACAACGGGATAGAAATAGAGTTTGTATCAAAAACTCATATCCG
>JARGGB010000091.1 GCA_029210815.1 Candidatus Brevefilum sp. | reverse complement strand
ATGGGAGCGGTATAACATGGTGCAGGACGGCTTGCTCGCGGATGATTCGCCGCGCGGCGTGTGGGAGATCACCGAGGCAGGGAGGCGGGCGCTGAAGCATGCGAAGAATAATCCGGATATGCAAAGGAAGTTGTTTGGGGGGGAGGAGTAGAAAGCTGAAAGCTGAAAGCTCAAAGCTCAAAGTCAATTTCTTTTCAATCGCGATTGATGGCGGCAAATGTGAAATACTATTGTTGGTGCATTAATGTGATCGTGCTACTAATGTCACTTCGAGATTGCTTCCTTTCCTTACAGGACACTTCGTAGACAGGACGCTCCGCAGTCACTTCTTCGCCGGCAGCCCCTGCTGCCCGGCACGTCGATGATGCACCCCGACGGTGCTCATCTTGTCGCAATGACAAAAGCATATTGCCGCCTCTTTTGCTGTATTAACTGCTGTCAACTGGTTCCCACCTGCCTGAAAACCTGGAAAGGCTCTACAACTTGAATTAAAGCCTGTTTTCCTTGATAATATTTATAAGGAAATGTTTAAATATTTCACACCGTGCAGTCATTTGATGGTGGGAAGGACGAATAAAGATATGCGGAAAAAGACTTTTTTGATCTCTGTCTTTGCCCTGATCATTCTCTCTGCCGTGATCGTTACGCCAGCCGCAGGACAG
>JARGGB010000090.1 GCA_029210815.1 Candidatus Brevefilum sp. | reverse complement strand
GTGACCTGTGTCTAGGGGTGAAAGGCCAATCGAGCTAGGTTATAGCTGGTTCCTTCCAAAACATGTCTCAGCATGACCTGACCGGAGATTGTCGGCGGAGTAGAGCACTGAATGGGGAATCCGGGAGAGAAATCTCTCGCTCCCTTCTCAAACTCCAAAACCGCCGTCGTCGTAGAAGGTTGGAGTCCGGGCTACGGGGTAAGCTTGTAGTCCGTGAGGGAGACAACCCAGACCATGGTTAAGGTCCCAAAGTGTCGGCTAAGTGTCAACACTAAAGGGTGTCCCAGGCCCTAAACAACTGGAAGGTGAGCTTAGAAGCAGCTATCCTTTAAGGAGTGCGTAACAGCCCACCAGTCGAGGTTTGGGGCCCCGAAGATGGACGGGGCTCAAGCCGACCACCGATACCATGGAACACCGAAAGGTGATTTTGTAGGAAGGCAATCCGTTTGGGTAGAAGTAGGGCCGTGAGGTCCTGTGGACCATTCGGATAAGAAGATCCTGGCAGTAGTAACAGCAAAGTCGGGTGAGAATCCCGATCGCCGTAGGGGCTAGGTTTCCTCGGCAATGATTATCAGCCGAGGGTTAGTCGATCCTAAGATATACCGTAATTCGAGTATGTCAAAAGGGAAACAGGTTAATATTCCTGTACCATTTTAGCATTTAAACTGACGCATCCGGGTAGGTTGAACAGTCATATGTCAGGCTGTCTAAGCAC
>JARGGB010000008.1 GCA_029210815.1 Candidatus Brevefilum sp. | reverse complement strand
TGGCAATTGTCCTGCCGTACCTGGTGCCCTTTTTGATAGGTTTGGGCGTTTTGGAAGATGTAGGATATCTTCCTGCAAACAGGCGCAATGTGTAAAATCGCTCATTATTTGCTTATAAATTCTGCAAACAATACACTTATAAAATTGTATTCAATCAGTTGACATTCAGGGGTGGGAAAGTTATTCTTAAGTTGGGAATGGTTAGGTCCTGGTGGGCCTCCCGGTCTTCAACACCGGTGTCGGGTCGCGTTGCGAACCGTGGTGGGTTCGACTCCCATCCATTCCCGTGTTTTGTTAAAAATCGAATCATCCCCCATAAATAGATTAATAAAAATTTCCCTGTTACTCTTGAACTTCAACCAGCTGCTCTGATTTCTTTTTTCCTTTTCCCCTATCCCCCAACTCCCGCCTCACAACCAAACCCCCAGCGGAAATCAAGCCTGTCATCACCCACTGGTAGGGCATAGCAAAGGAATCCATGCTGAAGCCTTCCACCAGGTAAGCCAGGATGAAAAACTGCCCTGCCAGACCTAAAATCCGCAAGACATCAGACTGGCTCTTGCGAATAAAGGTTGTGCTTTTCCACAACAAATACAACCAGGTCAGAAACATTGCAAAGCCCAAAAAGCCGGTTTCGGAGAGCAAACGCGTCCATAAATTCTTGGTGTTTGCAAGGTAACCGGCACGCCAGATCAGGTTGCGCATTTCAATCGACTCAAATGCCGCCCCATGCACCCGGTCAATAAAGTAGAAGCCGGCATTCCCCAAACCGACACCAAAGGGATAATCATTGAATGTGTTCCAGCCCCCAAACCAGAACATCATTCGCTCGAAAAATGCCAGTGAACGAGCCGCATAGATCAGGTTTGTTTCAGTCACAGGAAAGATATTCAGGGATTCCAATGTGTAATCTTTGAGTAAAAGCTCAAAACGGTAATCCCAGCGGCTGGCAAAACGAATATAACCGAGTAGAGCGCCTGCTGTTGCTGCAAGAACTACCAGAACCATCAAAACAGCTAAACCAATTTTGACCAGGAGCATCCGCCTGGGTGGATTCTTGCGGCGGTGCAGGGACCAGGTTGTTAGCTTTCGATGCAAACCCCGCATCAGTAGAAAAGCCAGGTATGCAAGAGTCGCCATGAAAGCCAGCAAGCCAATCCTCGGCGAGCTGAAGGCAAAAATGATCAGCCCACCTAAAAACAAAAGGTCTTCAAGCTGGATCTTCCATAATCTGAATTCATAAATTGATTTTCGTTGGTACACCGCTGACAACCAGATTGGAAACAAAATCAGGTTGAACTGGCGCACAAACCAGGAGGGTTCGTAAGCGAATCCCGTCACCCGGTTGATGAAGTTCACCGACGGCGACTGAACCGCCAGTGCTGAGCGTATGGCTCTGAACCATTCAGGTAGTGCCTGGGCGCTGGTGTAGATCCGCAGCATCACCACTTCAAAACCGGTCCATACAATCAGCAAAGCGCCGCCAATGTAGATAAATTGCAAGATCATCCGGATAGCGGATTTGCTTTGTGCATAGGCTGTAAACACCAGGTAGAAGCTCAAGCCAATACCCAGGGTCACAAAAGCCCGAACGCTCTGGTCAAAGAAATTACGCCCCCGATCGTAGAACCCATCCAGGAAAAATGCCCCAGCAGAAATGATCACGGCAAAGGCTGCGAAATACAAAATTGGCAGCACTTCCGATGGAAATTTCCCGCGGCAGAAAATAAAGGGGATCATCCACAAAACCAGCAGCAGCACCAGGGGAATGAACGAAAATGGGGCAACAATCGCACCCGTCAATTCGCTGAAGATTGGAAAACTCGTCAGCGGCAAGCCCACAATCAGCACAAACCACAGAAAAATGATAACTGCTTTATAAAGGGGATTTTTAGAAAGCGATTCTAAAATCATCAGGCTGTCCTTGCGGCTTTGCCACGAACCCTTTGTGAAAAATCTACCAGGACCACGCCAGCCACAAAGCCAATCAAGGTCCCAGCCAGAATGAGGTTGTTGCGATTCAGGTAAATATCCACCTGGGGCAGGTCCGCCTTTGACACCAAATCGACGATGACAAAGAGCTCCGCCTTCCCATTGTTTTGTGCATCCTGCAAAGCCTGCCATCCCAAATCTGCCCAATAATTAACGATGGATTGGGCAGTTTCAGGATCCGGGTGCCGGTACCGCAAATACCATTGGGCGTGGTAACGACGAATTTGTGAATTGCGGACAAAAGTGGTGATATCCAGGTCCGGATCTAATGTTTGAGCAAATCGAAAAGCTTCATTCCTTGTCGCAAGCAGCATGCGCTGGACAACCTGCAGGGCTAAATCTTCATCGTATTGCGTAAATGTCAGGGGGGCGTTATTTCCGGATTGAAGGTTCTCAAAGTTGATTTCCGTAAAATCAATGCTGGCGTGGAATACTGCTTCCGCCTGGTACAATCCCGGCTTAAGGTAAGAAAAACCAAATGCAAGCAAACCCCCAATAAAAGCCGTTAATACAATCACCCACCAGCGCTTAATTATGTGTTTATAGCTCTTTAAAAGGTCTAAATCATCCTGCATGGAGCATTCCTTCCATATTAAGGATATAAAATCACGTCCATTATAACGTATCTAAATCAGATAAGGTGAATCAGGTGAACAATATGCTGTGCCACCCTTCAACCAGTTATGATGAGTGCGTTTATGTCTTTTCTACGAAAATGAGGTAAATTCATAAGAAATAAATTGAACAAATCTTTTCAAAGAGACCTTTTATGGACAACAAAACAAAAGCGCTTCCCATTATCGTCACCATTTTATTGATCCTGGCACTGTGCTGCCTGGGAATTTGCCTTGTATTAATCTTTTCGGGCAATGCCTTAATCTCATGGTTTGATACTGCCTCGGTCGACATCCCACAATCCACCCCAGTTGTGGTAACTGAAGATTTTTCCCCAAGCATCTCAACACCCATGCCCACCCACAAACCCGGTGCTGTGCTGTCAGCGATCGAATCCCTGGATACACTTGAACAAGCGCTGGTTCCAATCAATGACCCAATTGACCTTGGGCAGCGTCTCGCCGGTAAAGAAGCCATCCCTGAAATGTTAGTGGATGAAAATGCACCTTATGCGCTGGGTGACCCACAGGCGTTTTGGGTGACAGATGTTGATACCAATGAAAATTTCAAAGTCGACACCACCCTTCGTTACCTGGGTGACCACGTTTATATCTGGATAGAAGACGGCGTGGAATATGATGAGATTGACCTGCGCTCGCTGGGTGATACCTTTGACAAAGAGATCTACCCGACCAACCATGAATTTTTCGGCAGCGAATGGTCCCCGGGCGTTGACGGCGATCCCCGCATTTATATTGTCTATGCCGGCGGACTGGGCAATTCACTGGCTGGTTATTTTTCATCGGCCGACTCTCTGCACCCTGAAGCACATGAATTCTCAAATGCCCATGAGATGTTCCTGATCAACGCTGACAATGTGTACCTTTGGGAAGATTATATTTACGGCACCCTGGCTCATGAATACCAGCACATGATTCACTGGTACACAGATAAAAACGAAGAAACCTGGCTCAATGAAGGCTTTTCAATGCTGGCAGAGCTGATCAATGGTTTCGACCCGGGCGGATTTGATTACAGTTACATCAACAACCCGGACCTCCAATTAACCGATTGGGGCACCAACGTTGGCGGTAATGGACCGCATTATGGCGCATCTTTACTCTTTACAACCTACTTCCTTGAGCGCTTTGGGGATGAAGCTACACAGGCAGTGGTGGCATATGATAAAAACGGCATGGAAAGCATCGATATCGTCCTCAAAGAAATGGGGGTCATAGACTCCCTGACCGGGGAGCAGGTTACAGCAGAAGATGTCTTTGCTGATTGGGCTGCTGCCAATATTTTAGGTGATAGTGATGTCGCTGACGGTCGCTACGATTATTACCTGTACCCAAGTGCCCCGGTTGCAAACCCCGGGATCACATTCCCAAGCTGCCCAATGAGCCAGACCAATTATGATGTGGCTCAATTTGGCGTGGATTACGTTGAAATCACCTGCCCCGGTCAACACACCCTGATTTTTAACGGCAATACCGCCATCAGCATTCTGCCTGTCTCACCTTATTCCGGTGATTATTTTTTCTGGTCAAATATGGGTGACCATTCAAATATGTCCTTTGAACAGCGGTTCGACCTGAGTGACGTCAGTGCCCCGGTTGAGATGCGTTACCAGACCTGGTATGACCTTGAAGAAGATTATGACTATGTCTTCGTATCAGCCTCAACAGACAAAGAGAATTGGCAAATTCTGAACACCAGCTCCTGCACCAATGAAGACCCATCTGGTAACAGCTATGGCTGTGGTTTAAACGGTCAGACAAACGGCTGGCAGTTGGAAACCGTTGACCTTAGCCAATTTGCCGGGGATGAAGTGACCATTCGGTTCGATTATGTTACCGATGCAGCCGTTAACGGCCTTGGCATAGTGGTTGATGACATTCAAATCCCTGCCATCGATTATTTCTCCGATTTCGAAGCTGACCAGGGTGGTTGGGATGCAAAAGGTTTTGTTCGCATTCAGAACCTCCTGCCACAGGAATTTCGAATATCACTGATCACTTTTGGTAATGAAGTCAAAGTGATCCCGATTGAATTGAACGAAGCCAACATGGCAAAAATCGAGTTACAAATCAGTGATGATGTGGATTCCGTCATCCTGGTGATCAGCGGCACAAGCCCAGTCACCCGTCAAAAAGCGCAATATTCAATTGAGATCGATTAATATCAGGGAAAACCAGTGAATTTATGGAAGAAGTCGGATTTCTGTCTGCACCCATATAAAACTATCAATCAATAATAATGAAAAAGAGGCTGCAAAAATCAGCCTCTTTTTTTATTCTTTAGAATATTATATTCACTCACGCGCAGAAATTACATATTCCCGACTGCTTCAAGCAAGTCATCGTAGATTTTAAAGTAGGGGCTGATCCCGACCAAATCCATGGATTCGCGTATGCGCTGATCCAATTTGACCAGCACTAATTCACCACGGTTCTTTTTCTTGACTTCTTTCTGAACCCGAATTAACGCCCACCACCCGGCACTTGAAATAAAAGTTACGTCTCGCATATCAAAAATGATATTATATTGACCCTTTTCAATTAATTGATTGAGTGCCTCTTCTACTTCAGGGGCTGTATAACTATCGATACGCCCGCTGGTGTAAATAACCGTACTTCGTTTATATTCCGTTAATTCAAAATCCATAGCACTTTCTCCATGATAAATTAATGAGGATACCAAATTGAATTTATTCAATTATAACCTAAAATATTGATGAAATCGCCCATCAACAGGACATTATAACATCAATATTGACAGCGCTTCCTAATTATATATTAAATTTTACAAATCGCGCAAATTGGGTTCTGTTTGACCGGTCGAGTATAATATGCCCCTATGAAATATCACATTTGGACAGAAGGCTGCCAGATGAACGTGGCAGATTCACGACGTTTAGCATCCTCCCTTGAAAAACTGGGCTATCAACCCACACGTGTCCCCAAAGAAGCGGATGTCATTGTGCTTAATACCTGTGTTGTGCGCCAAAGCGCTGAAGACAAAGCCATCGGCAGACTCAGTTCACTTAAGCCTTTAAAGGATAAAAATCCCAATTTGGTGATCAACCTGATGGGATGTTTGATCGGCGTCCGCGGCAACACAAAAATCCAGGAAAAATTTCCCTGGGTGGACGTAGTTTCACCGCCATCCCACCCAGAACCCCTGATTGAACTGCTTATTCAACGCAACGCAAAAAACCAATCCCTGGAAAAGCAAATTGAACTCAACGCCATCCTTGATGAGGAAATAAGCTTGCCTGAGAATGAAAAAGGCAAATTGGTTTCGGCTTACATCCCGATTGTGTACGGCTGCTCCCATGCCTGCACATATTGCATCATCCCCAGCAAACGTGGGGTCGAGCACTCACGCCCCTATGATGAAATTATGGCTGAGGCGCGCGCCCTTGTTAATCAGGGTGTAAAAGAACTCACATTATTGGGTCAAATAGTCGATCGGTATGGGCTGGACCTTCCAGAAAAGCCAACATTAGCATCGCTCCTGAGGGACCTGCATTCAATTGAAGGACTGAAGCGAATCCGCTTCCTGACATCGCATCCCAACTGGATGACAGAGGAATTGCTTGATACTGTCGCTGAGCTTCCCAAGGTCTGCCCGCACATCGAAGTGCCGATCCAAGCAGGTGATGATGAAATACTGCGCGCGATGCGGCGCGGCTATACCGCCGCCCAATACCGTGAACTGGTTCATCATATTCGCGAGCGCATCCCGGATGTCTCCATTGCGACTGACATCATTGTGGGATTCCCCGGGGAAACTGAAGAACAATTCCAAAAAACCTACGAGGTATTGGATGATCTTAGGATGGACGTCGCCCATTTAGCCCGATATTCAGCACGAACTGGCACCTACTCTGAGCGAAAAATGGAAGACGCTGTGCCTGAAGTTGAAAAAATGCGCCGATTCCGTCTTCTGGAATCCCTCCAGGAAGAAATCGCGACTGAGATCAACAGCCGATTATTTGAGAAAACCGTAAACGTTCTGTTCGAGGAAAAATCTCGCGGACGCTGGCGCGGCAGAACGCCCACCAACAAACTGGTCTTCGTAGAAAGTGAAGAAGATCTTCTTGGTCAGGAACGCGACGTCAACATCACATGGACCGGTCCCTGGTCATTAATTGGCTCCTTACAGGAATAACTCTCGATTATTCAAACGCAAATATTAAGCTTTCCCAACGCGGGATTTAATAGGCTCTGCTGTTGTCATCCTCAAAGTTTTTCTCATCATAAGAACAGAGGTCTTCGATTGGGCAGCGATAACAATGCCACTTCCTTGCCCCGCACACCTCACGTCCCAAGCGGATCAGGTTCAAATGCAGGTCATAATAAGCGTCTTCAGAAATACAATCTTCTAAATAATCATGCGTTTTTTCAACATTTAATTTTATTGGTCTGACCCCAATCCGACCTGTTACGCGGTAAATATGGGTATCGACAGGAAAAGCAGGTATTCCCATAGAAAACAACAGCACGATGGCAGCCGTTTTTGGTCCAACGCCTTTTATCGACATCAGCCAATCTCGAGCTTCTTCATGCGGCATTTCCCGTAAAAATTCAAGGTCGATCTCTCCGCCGTTAACGGCTTTAATTTCTTTCAATGCCCCCTGGATTCGCGGACCTTTCTGGTTTGCCAATCCTGCAGTACGAATGGCATCAATCACCTCTTCGGTGTTCGCTGCTGCAACAGACTCCCAATCCGGAAAAGCCATTTTCAATTGATTGAAAGCCACATCACGATTATCATCATTGGTATTTTGCGACAGTATGGTTGAAACCAGCTCGTCCACTGGCGGCAGCGGCTCTCGCCATTCTGGCATGCCAAAGGCATCAATCAATCGCTGCCGAATTTTTATCATTGTATGATCGTATTTTGAATTGCCATCATTCATTATGAGATGCCCATTTCGTTTATCTGAAACGCCGGCTGCAATTTGCCCACTTCCAAGCCGCGCCAATTCTTAACCAAAGCTTTCTCTTTAAACGCAAGCGCTTCTAAATCCTGATCGCTCAACACACCCAAGGCTTTAAGGAGCAGCAAGCTAATAAATGCACGCGCCCTGCCCTGGCCATCACCATCGGCTATCTTAATCGCAATTCCCAACCCGGGCGATCCCGGCCTCAGAACATCGGGTTTCACCCCAATAATGTGATACCCTTCTGCGCCGCCCTTGGAAAAAACCTTCCCGGCTGCGGTTGTCATCAGGACCGTATCGAATTTTCCTGGTCCAGCAATCATTACCGGATGTGACGTCATTGCAGAAGTAATCGTGTTGCACGCTTTTTTCCTGGATTCACTCAGGTTCTTTGGGTCTGCCAAGAGCGCAACTGCCTTTGCCATATTTTGCAAGGGAATGCCATAGACCGGCGCTGAGCAGCCATCAATACCCAGGGGTAAATCCTCCGGGCTTATGCCAAGCATTTCAGCCAGGGTTTCTTTGATACGAACCTGCACAGGATGCAAAGGGTCGAGATAAGATTTTTTATCAAAACCTTCCATCTGTGCATAGGCTAACATACCCGTATGCTTGCCGGAACAATTATGTCGAAAAGGGGTCGGCGTCTTACCAACTGCCCGCATCGCCTGTCGGGTCTCTGCATCACTTGGCCAATGAACCCCGCACATCAGGTCATCTTTGCTGATGCCAATTTTTTTATGCATTCCCTCAAGAACTGAAACATGTAAATCCGTCCCTGCGTGTGAAGCACACATAATGGCAATTTCTTGTTGTGTAAAACCAAAACGTTCGCTGCCTCCGCTCTCAAGAAAGGGCATTAACTGGAAGGGTTTCATCGAGCTGCGCGGATAGGTCAATAAATCAGGTGCGCCTCGGGAAGCAAGAACTTTGCCATCCGAATCCACCACAATAAAAGCACCAAAATGGATGGATTCGACCGTGCTTCCTCGGGTTACTTCCACTAAAGCTTCGCAATCGGAAAACTTCATTCCTCTTCTCCTTTTGTTCCAAGTTCCTGGTCTGCAAATTTTCTTAAGTAATACTGCTCCAGGCCCCATGTCAAACGATTGACGTACCGTTCATGGGATTGCGGATCATAATCAAGTTTCTTCAATAATTGTGAAGCTAATTCCGGGATGCCTTCCAATGGAGAATAATCACTCGCTAAATCATTAATTAATTCTTTTGTCTCGATCAAAAACTCACCCATTTTGCTAACCGAGTTAAAATCGATCATACCGTTTCTGCTGGAAATCAATTTAAAATTATGAAATCGATCAGATTGAAGCCAATTTAATTCTGAAATCCAGGTTTCGATATCAGCTTGGGCGAAAAATGGCGGCTGCGCTTCCAGGACGCTGTCACCGATAAAGGCAACTTTTCTTGTCTCATCGATCAGCCAGGCGCCTGCGCTGTGAGCACCCGGTTTATGGGTGACAAGGATTGGGTTTTCATCCCAATGGAGCAAAGCCTCATCAGTAAAAGTCATCTGTGGTTTAACACACCGAAAACCAGCGGGAAATTCCGTATGCGTCCAATCTGGACCAGGCTCTAAATCCTGGTTTTTTGAAGCTGTGGATCTGCTGCGAATGATCTCGATCACGTTTTCATGAGCTAAAACATTTGTTTCCATTGCCCGAATCGTCATCATGCGATCAACATGGGCATCCAGCAAGACCAATAACCTTTCCATGCCCGCACCAAGTTGACTTAATTTGAACTGCCACGAAGGCACATCTTCATGCCTGAAAGGCGAATCGACCAGGAGCAAGCCTTGCTCTAATCTCATTACACCAAGAACAACCCTTGGATATCCCTCTTCAATAAAGACATTCTCTGCAATTTCTTCCATAAAGACTCCCTGTGATTCATATGTAAAGCGCTTAACGAGAACTAATTATACGATTAATGGCTTGCTTTCAAAATGATCGATACGTATTGGGACTAAGGACAGGTGGGAATATCACCGGGGTTATCATGGGCATTAAGGGACATGCCAAAATAAGTTGAAGAATCCAATGTGTTTTCGATCGCCAATTCACTCAGAAAGTTTCCCTGACCATCGTCTTCTATAATTGAAAAATGCAGGTGCACGCCTGTTGGATTCCCGGGTGTCCCTGAATAATTACCCTGGTATCCCAATAAGGTTCCGGCAGGGACAAACACATCCGTCGTTCCAGGTGGAAAATTATCCACAATGAAGGTTTTCCCATCAGGGTCCGCTATGTGTGTGTAATAAGTCCAAATTTGTCGACCAGGATTTAGAGGGTCTGAAGGAATACGAATGATCACACTGGATTTCCAATCAGCTAAACGGCTGAGATAACCGTCATATACTGAATAAATCGGTGTGACACCGCCTTCGGTACCGGTGAAAATATCAATCCCAGTATGTCGATGACCTATGCGAAAGGAATCATCCCAAATAAAGCCAATCATTCCCCGGGTCGGCATTGCAAAAGGTGCATCCCCACAACGCGAGCCTGCCGGGATGACCAGGCTTTCTTTAGACTCAGGATTTCTGATAAATGCAACAACCTGGCGAGATCGGGCATTCGTCAACAGCGATCCTCTGTAGATGACAAAAATCCCCAGTAGGAGGCTAATAATAATAAATGCCAGAACGATCCATTCTTTTTTCATATCTCACTGCCGCCATTTTCGTTGACCAAAGAATGGTAATTGTAACGACTGAAGCAAAACATTTCCAGTCAATTCTTCAATTCTTATATTTCTCCAATTTTTTTCAAACAAGGTGTTAATAATAAGAAAATAAAATAGCATTGAAAACAAAAAAAGTAATAAATGGAGGATACGATGACCTTATATATTAATCCTGTTCGCAGAAACACCCGACGCCGAGCCATCGAAGAAATCATGCGCGATTGGGACGAAGATTATTCAGCAATGATCAGCTTTCCTATTGATATTGTTGCAGACAATGATGGTTACTCTATCAAAGCCCTGCTTCCTGGCGTCAAACCTGAAGATCTCGACATCCAAATCGTCAATGAAATTGTGACCATCTCAGGCAGCCTGGATGCGGATCGCAAAGAAGGCGAAAATTACCTGCTGACAGAACGCCCAAGCGGCACCTTTCACAGGGTACTCACCCTTCCCACCCCTTTAGATTCTTCAAAGGTTGAGGCAAGTTTAGCAGATGGTGTCCTGACTCTTGAGGTCCCAAAGACAGAAGAAGCCAAACCACGAACCATTAAAGTCAAACAGAAGTAAATCAGAGTAATTCGATAACGACCACTTCAGTGACGAAGTGGTCGTTTTGTTTAATTTTTAATTAATTAAGCACTGCCTAAATATTGATGTCGTTCTATGAATACTGTATAATTTAATTAGATTCAAGTAGAGGAGCCTGCTACGCTTTTTTATCATTAAAATTTTATCTTACTGAGACTGGTATACAGGACGGGATATTGGAGGAGGTATCACCCTGAGGACAGATTTTGCAAATACCAACCGTCATTTATGAGATTTGATAAATCTAGATAAATGGCATGCACCTTGCACATTAAACACAAGAAATACCTGGTTTTTGACTAGTAAAACCATTCGAATAGAGGAATTCTAATCCGAACGAATGTTACTTGGTCATCAAAAACAAATGATGTGCAAAGCATTGCAAACAGCTTGAAGCACCTGTGGTTTGGTAGAAGATAAAACGAGATGAATAAATAAAAAGAGGTTACTAAATGAAAAAATTATTGATTATTTACATCGCAATATTTAGCCTCGCCCTCATCCCCCTGAGCAATGTCGTTAATGCAGGGACAATCCCAACATTTTCGATCCAGGGTGTAACTGAAGGTGAAAAAGTCACCATTGTGACACAGAACTATCCTGCTGATAAGGACTTTGTCGCTCGAATGGGTCTTCTCGGCACACAGGGAATTGACGGCATCATTTCTGGCACTGTGAATTCTGGTGATGGCGGCAGCCTGGTATTTAGCTTCGATATTCCAGCCGAGCTTCAAGCCGAAGAAGCAATAGCCATCCGTCTTGATTCAACCACCGGCGGCTATTATTCCTACAATTGGTTTTACAATAACGATTTCGGCTCCCATGAGGGTGGAACACCCGCAGATAATGCAGATGAAACGCCCGAAGAGCCAGCCGAACCGGGTGAAACCCCTGAGGAACCAAGCACTTACACTGGCATCCCGACATTCACCATTACCGATGTCGTCGAAGAAGAAAATGTTACGATTGTCACAGACAATTTCCCGGCTGAATATAATTTTGATGTCCTCATGGGCAAAATCGGTACCAAAGGCGTCAATGGTATTTATGTGAC
Organism: Candidatus Brevefilum sp.; assembly: GCA_029210815.1. Classification (GTDB taxonomy): domain Bacteria; phylum Chloroflexota; class Anaerolineae; order Anaerolineales; family Anaerolineaceae; genus Brevifilum. Next base: position 55,148 of record JARGGB010000008.1, on the reverse strand, counting down.
GACGGTGAATTCGGGGGCAGGCGGCGCATTAACAGGCACATTTGACATCCCCGATGAATTAAAAGGCGAAAGCAAAATTGCCATACGACTGCAATCGGACACAGACAATTACTATGCATACAACTGGTTTTACAACAATGACGGTAATGAACCAGACCCTGTATACACGGGCATTCCTGCCATAAGCATCTCATCTGTGGAACCGGACGAAAGTGTTACGGTAGAAATGCACAATTTCCCCTACGAAAAAGAATTTATCGTCTTGATGGGAAAGATTGGCACAAGGGGTATCGGCGGCATTGAAGTCACAAGGATCGATTCTGGTGATGGCGGAGATTTCACCGAAACCTTTGATATCCCCGCCGAGTTCGAAGGCTTGTACCAGATTGCGATACGTCTCCAAACGTCAGACGGGGTTTTCTATGCCTATAACTGGTTCTATAACAACACAGAAAGTGCGTCAACGCCTGAAGCTTACACTGGCATCCCGACCTTCACTATTTCTGAGGTTGTAAAAGACGAATCGGTTTCAGTCCTGACCAATAATTTCCCTGCCAATTACGACTTTGACGTACTGATGGGAAAGATGTTCACCAGGGGTATCAACGGCATTTATGTTACGACCGTAAACTCTGGCGAAGGTGGGGCACTCTCAGGCACATTCAGCATCCCTGAAGCCTTACAGGGTGACGATAGGATTGCAATTCGTTTACAATCGACCATCGGTGGATTCTACGCCTATAACTGGTTTTTCAATGCTGATTATCCGTAGAATTCATCTGAAGGAATCTGCAAAATTTTAATCTATTAATAAATCGTAAAATCGCTCAAAAATCGTTTCATATATCTGGTCTCGCGTCCCCTAATGTGGTAATATGCAGTCGAGGTAAATGATATATGGACAACAAAATTACAATCATTGAAGGCCCTACCCCAAATTTTGACTCCGTTGAAACGGACTTCATAATGGGGATTAACGGCTGGACGGCAGGACTGAGCGAAGGTCCATACCTATACGATACCGCCAGGACGACCTTGCGAACCTTCAACGGACCCGCCTTGCTCGAACGATGTCACAAAGCCTGGGCACACAAAGCGACCATGTTTCTCGAGTACCGTGATCCCATCGGAATGAAAAAGGAAGTTCCGATTGTTGCAGCCCGGACCGTCGATGCTGAAGATGGCGATCTGCTGATTTTATGGGTTCGAAAAGAACCTGAAGAAGACGAGGAAGCTGATTTCAACATCGATTTTGATGACATTGATGACGATTGGTAAACAAAACTGTAAAATTAAAAGTAAAAGCGCCCCGACGGGCGCTTTTTTGATTTCGTGATGCTCCAGGAGGGACTCGAACCCCCAACCTAGGCGTTAGGAGTGCCTTGCTCTATCCATTTGAGCTACTGGAGCTTTTGCGTTTTGAATTATAGCACACATCAAGGTAATACGGTCCAAGGATTCAGGAATCCACCCAGGTAACGAACCTCAAAGTGCAGGTGAGGACCGGTTGAGTTTCCGGTTGAGCCGGCATAACCAATCACCTGTCCCTGCACTGCATTAGAACCGCAGGAAACAACCATTGAGGAAAGGTGAGCATACAAAGTGTGGTAACCATTCTGATGGTCAATCATGATCACATTACCGTAGCCATTACTGTCCCAACCAGAAAATACCACAACACCAGAATCTGATGCATATATCGGTGCACCGGTGCCCGCAGCAATATCAATCGCCAGGTGACCGGACCAGAAATCATTGCCGGAAAGGTAATGATTACCAGCAGGCCAGATAAAGAAACCGCCGCCCCATAATCCGGGTCCATCCACTGTACAACCGCCGGGAAGGGAGGCATTTGTGCCTGAACGCCCTACAGCATAAGTTGGCACCACCCATTGCTGAAATTCTCGCTGACCATTTGGTATCATCACCAATTCGCCTTCTTCAATTTCAGGGTTTGTGATATCTAATTTGTTCCCGGACCAATTCAAAATCTCATCCACATCCGCTCGAAAATCCCTGGCAATATTCTCCAGGGTATCTCCCTCTCGCCACTCATATAGAATGCCGTTGGTTGGCGGGATAATTAATTCCTGGCCTGGGGAAATGGAGTGCGGATCATCTTTAAGGACGTCGTAGTTCGACCACAAAAGGGTTTCGGGGGAGATATTGAACTTGCTAGCAATACTGAATACGGCATCGCCGGTGTCAACCACATACTTGACAGGCTCGCTGCGTGGACGCGTGGGCGCAATTGTGCGCGGTTCGGGGTACCGGATCAAGTGGTCGTCTTCTACCTCTGCTTCAAAATACGGCATACTTGCCAGCGCTTCAGCAGAAGCATCTGAAACCGGACCAACTGAAATGGATTCAGTCTCGCCATTCATCTCTGCCATTTGCTGTGCTAAGATCGGCTGCCAGTAAAGCATTGAGATCAGAATTGCAACAAGCAAAGCTGTCACAGCCCAGGATCCCCAAAGCCGCAATTTTTTATTTTTTTCTTCAGATGGATTGACTGTTTCTGATTGTGTATCCAAAAGTGTCACCTGAATCTTTTTTTGATCAGTCGGTGTTGAGTGTTTCAAGGAATTCAAGATTGGTTTTCGTGCGGGCTATTTGTTGAACAATGGCTTCCATTGCAACGGCTGTGTCCATCCCGGCACCTTGCGGCGGCGAGCTGATCATCTGCAAATACATTCGCCGCATCAACCAGGCACGTTTGAGGATGTCCGGGCCAAGCAGCAAATCTTCTCGACGGGTGGAAGATCGTTCAATATCAATTGCCGGGAAGGTCCTGCGTTCCTGCAGCCGCCTTGAAAGATGGAGTTCCATATTACCCGTTCCTTTGAATTCTTCAAAGACAACGTCGTCCAATCGAGAACCTGTATCCACAAGGGCTGTTGCAATAATTGAAAGAGAGCCGCCCTCTTCGAGATTTCGAGCCGCGCCAAAGAAATTCTTCGGAGGATAAAGCGCCGAAGGATCCAAACCGCCAGAAAGCGTTCTGCCTGAGGGATTGACAACGAGGTTATAAGCGCGCGCCAACCTTGTCAGCGAGTCCATCAAGATAACAACATCATGTCCTGACTCAACCAGGCGTTTTGCCCGTTCCAGGGCAATTTCTGCCATACGAACATGAGCAGTCACAGGCTCATCAAAGGTTGAAGCAACAACCTCTGCCTCAACAGAACGATCCATATCCGTCACCTCTTCAGGTCGCTCACCAATTAACGACATGATCTGGCGAGCATCCGGGTGATTCGTGTAAATCGCATTTGCGATGTCCTTTAATATCGTGGTTTTGCCCGCTTTAGGCGGTGAAACGATCATACCACGCTGACCACGTCCAATGGGGGCAATAAGATTGATAATTCTTGTGGAAAGGACTTTTGGGTCATATTCCAAATTAAATCTCTGGTCCGGGAAAATGGGCGTCAATTTACCAAATTGCGGCCGTTTTCGAGCATCTTCAGGTGTCATGCCATTAACATACTCCACCTTAAGCAGCCCATAATGCCGTTCCGACTCCCGGGGTGGGCGAACGTGCCCAATCACCATATCACCAGAGCGCAGTTCATAGCGGCGCAATTGTGCCTGGGAGACATAAACATCCTCGGGCCCTATCCGATAATTCTGGCGCAAGAAACCAATACCTTCATTCATGATTTCCAACACACCGCCCCGGATTTCAAGGCCCTCAGCTTCACCCATTGCCCTGGCTATAAGTAAAATCAAACTTTCTTTTTTATGTCGTTGTGGTCGGGGAATGCCCAAATCATGGGCGATCGTACGCAGCTCAGTGAGCGTTTTCTGTTCTAATTCTAATATTTCCATTGTTCAATTCTTCTTTTCTAAAAATCCTTATTAATAATTACTAAAAAACGTGTGTATTTCTCCCACATACACGTTGTATGTGCCCCATAAATTTCAAGAAGGGTAGATAATTGTGAGCAGTAAAAATACCATTAGGCAGTTGGTCATCCCGCACGTAGAACAAGGTCGATTTCAATCTGTTGAGAAAATTTTGTTAGTTCTTATGTTAAAGACATTCGGGAAGCGTTCTTTCGCACGGCAGCTGAAATAAGTATTGTTATTTATATCAGCAACTTGAAGACCACATTGGATAGCTCAAGTATTATATCAGACTTTCAAATCCCAGGCAAGCAAAATCAAGGCTTAGATTGCTTGCCGATTTCCATTTCATAATACTTGAAATTTTTATTTGGTCAAGGTCTTTATTATAATGAAATACCCTGAATTGAAGGCGCTTCTGTCAGAACGGCACATTCGAAGATTAAGATTTGCTGTGCTATAATCCATTCCAGAAAGAAGGGCTTTATTCTTATCAGGAGCACTGGATGGCACGCCGTAAAACGACAAAAAAAGCGAAACCAAGACAAAAAAGAAAGACCACTTCAAAATCAAAACCCAGGATACTTGATTTATCGGGAATTTCACCTCAACGTCGCATCGACATATTCGCGATCTTCCTGGTGCTTGTTGGTTTCCTGACGCTGATCAGTTTATTCACGCAAACCACCGGCAGCCTGACCGGTTGGTGGGTTAAGAACCTAAGCAAGGCGATCGGATGGGGTATTTATATTTTACCCATTGCCCTGATTGGTATTGGCGGCTGGCTCTTGATGCGAAACTTTGAGAAATTTCCAAGAATCTCACCAGAGCGCATTATCGGCATCTTCTTTTTATTCATCAATCTGACAGCCTGGTTCCATTTTTTTATCGATGGCGATCTTATTGATGCAGCACTGGGTTCAGGCGGGGGGTTCACTGGTGCAACCATTAAAATCGGGCTGGTCAATGGGCTTGGCAAACCTGGTGCAGCAATTGCGTTGACAGCCTGGATGCTGATCAGCCTGATCCTGACCCTCGACCTGGTTCTGGCAAACTTGATAAAAGCCTTAGGAAAAGCCCTGGAAAATATCATCCACCAAATAAAACAAACACTGCAAAAACAGATTTCAAAACTGAAAAAACCGCAGCAAACTCAAACCCAAAGCCCTGAAAAAGAAACGGCGGCAGCTTTACCAATAACCGCAAGGCCGAGTCAATCCCCACAGGATGAAAAAGTCGGCAAAGTTTCACAAAACAGCGACCAAACCAGCCTGTACTATAACAGGATGCCAAACAAGCCGGTTTGGGTGCTGCCTGATCCTGATGAGATCCTCGAACCCATCATTGAAGTGCCCGATGACAGCGAAAATGACCGCCAGCGTGCGCGCGTCATTGAAGAAACCCTGCGTTCCTTTGGTGCACCAGCCCATGTCGTTGACATTAAGCGCGGTCCATCTGTCACATTGTTTGGCGTTGAACCCGATTTCACCGAATCTCGCAGCGGCAAAACCCGCGTGCGAGTATCAAAAATCACCGCCCTGGCTGATGACCTGGCTTTAGCATTAGCGGCCTCCCGAATTCGAATTCAGGCACCTGTCCCAGGCAAGGGGTATATCGGCATCGAGGTTCCAAATAATCAAATAGCCCTTGTTTCTTTGCGCGAGGTCCTTTTCAGTTCAGCGTATAAGAATTTAGAGTCTCCCCTTAAAATGGCTTTAGGGAAGGACGTCGCCGGGAAAGCTGTTGCAGCAGACCTGACCGCCATGCCCCACCTGCTGATCGCCGGCACCACAGGCGCTGGTAAATCCGTTTGTATCAACGATATCCTTGCTGGCTTCTTGCTGAACATGACGCCAGACGATCTCCGCCTGATCCTTGTGGACCCAAAACGTGTTGAATTGACAGGTTATAACGGTATTCCCCACTTGCTTGCGCCAGTCATTGTAGATGCAGAGCATGTTGTCGGCGCCTTAGAGTGGATGCTGCGAGAGATGGACAGCCGCTATCGGAAATTCTCAGAAACCGGCACGAGAAATATCGCCGATTACAATGTGCTTTGTGAAAAGACCTCGGAGAAGAAATTACCCTACCTTTTAGTGGTCATCGATGAATTAGCCGACTTGATGATGCTGGCACCGGACGAAACCGAACGCACAATCACACGCCTGGCACAGCTTGCCCGCGCAACGGGAATCCACCTGATCATCGCCACACAGCGCCCTTCTGTAGATATTCTCACCGGCCTGATCAAAGCCAATTTCCCGGCGCGAATCGCCTTTGCTGTCGCGTCATCTGTTGACAGCCGGGTAATCCTCGATCAACCCGGTGCGGAGCGTTTGCTCGGTCGCGGGGATATGCTCTTTCAAGCGCCAGATGCTGCAGCACCTGTCCGGATCCAAACTGCGTTTGTCTCTGATATCGAAATCAACCGGCTGGCAGCGTACTGGCGTGGTTTCACCGTTTCTCATACAGCACCTGAGCGTCCTGACCAATCAGCAGCCTTCCAAACTAAAAAAGGTGTTCCCCTCAAGCAAGCCCCGCTGTGGGAAGAAATCGAAGAAGAAAAAGATCTTGATCCAAAATTCAATGAGGCTGTAGAAATTGTTAAGGAAGAAGGTCAGGCTTCTGTATCGATGCTGCAGCGGAAAATGCGGATCGGTTATACGCGAGCAGCCCGCATAATCGAAAAAATGGAAGAGAAGGGCATTGTCAGTGAGCCTGATTCTAAGACCCAAATCAGGGATATTTTGCAATCTGATGAGGATTAAACCCTTTCTTTGAATCTCACCCTCAAATTAAATTGACAACCAGCCGCAAAACGGTACAATAGTGGAAGCTGATTGTATTCCTTTGGAAGAAAACAATTAAAGTTTTTGGGTTGCGAAGTTCAAAATAAACCCTTATAATCAGCGAGAAAATCAACTCTGGAGTTATAACTTTTATGGACCAAAACGAAATATTAAACACAACGGGGGAAGAAGAAGGCGAAGAGGAATCCACCAACAAGATGGAAGCCCTACTGGCTGAGGAAGGTTTAACAATTGACTTTCCTAAACGCGGCGAAATCCGCAAAGGCACCATTGCGAGCATCAGTGACGGGCAAATCCTCGTCAGTGTCGGCGCAAAATCAGAAGGAATCCTGGCTGGGAAAGAACTTGATTCGATCGATGATGAAACGGTTGAATCATGGAAAGTTGGGGATGAGATCAAAGTTTTTGTCGTTACGCCTGAAGATTCAAACGGCAACCTGATCCTTTCCTTTAACCGCGCTCTTGAAGAAGAGAACTGGCAAACAGCCGAAGAACTTTTGGAATCGAATGAATCATTCACGTCCAAAATCGAAGGCTACAATAAAGGCGGTTTACTGGTACCCCTGGGTACCATTCGCGGCTTTGTGCCCGCTTCTCAAATTGGCCTCGGACGCCGATTGACCATCACAGGCAATTCACCTGATGAGCGATACAGCGAAATGGTTGGTGAGGAGATTGAGGTTTGCGTGATCGAAGTTGATCGCGATCGCCGTCGATTGATCCTCTCCGAACGCGCTGCCAGCAGCGAAACACGTGATTCCATCAAGGAACGTGTGATTGACGAGCTGGAAGAAGGCGAAATCCGCACCGGTCGTGTGACCAGCCTTGCAGACTTTGGCGCTTTCGTCAATATCAACGGTGCAGACGGGCTTGTACACCTCTCTGAGCTGTCCTGGGAACACATCAATCATCCCAGTGAAGTCCTGGAGGTTGGACAGGAAATCAAGGTTAAGGTCATCAGCATTGATGAAGATCGAAAACGCATTGGTTTGTCCATCCGCCGATTGAAGGATGATCCATGGGAAGACCAAATCGAAGCACTCACTGAAGGCCAACTGGTTGAAGGTAAAATCACACGCCTGACCAATTTTGGTGCTTTTGCACGATTGCTGCTTGATGATGTTGAAGGTGACCTCGAAGGTCTGATACACATCTCGGAAATCAGCGAACGACGCATCGAACATCCCAAAGAGATTCTCAAAGAAGGTGAAGTTGTTACTTTGCGGATCATTAAGATTGAAGAAGACACACATCGCATTGGTTTGAGCATGCGCCGGGTTGATTCTCCCGCATATACCGACCTTGACTGGAAAACCCTCACAGACGAGTTTGACGTCGAAGATCTCTCAGATGAACTTGCTGAAGCTAAAGAAAAAGTTGAAGAAACATCTGAAGACCTGGTAGAAGATGCCGGTGAAAAGGTTGAAGAGACCAAAGCGCAGGCTGAAGAAGTCGTTGAAGACGTCGTCGAAGAAGGTGAAGAACTGGTTGAAGAAACCCTTGATAAGGTTGAAGAGACCAAAGCGCAGGCTGAAGAAGTCGTTGAAGACGTCGTCGAAGAAGCTGAAGAACTGGTCGAAGAAACCCTTGATAAGGTTGAAGAGACCAAAGAACAAGCTGAAGAAGTCGTTGAAGGCGTCGTCGAAGAAGCTGAAGAACTGGTCGAAGAAACCCTTGATAAGGCAGAAGATGCTGGAGAAAAGGTTGCAGAGACTGTTGAAGACGTCGTTGAAGACGCCGAAGAACTGGTCGAAGAAGTTGTCGAAGACGTGAAAGCTGATCTCGAACCTGAAGATGACAGCGAAGAAGAAAAAGCTTAATAATCCAAGATAAACGAAGCGCACCGGGTCACCCCGGTGCGCTATGCATTTAATTTATGAATTTACTGATTGATTCTCACGAAGACATTGCCTGGAATATTCTCAACCTGAAACGTGATTACACGCAATCCGCTTATGATATTCGACAGGCGGAGAAAAATACGCCCATCCCTGCTTTTAATGGCAGTACTTTATTAGGATGGACGCAGTACCAGGATGCAAATGCTTTTATCATTTTTGGCACCTTGTTTTGTGAGCCCCGCAGATTGGATAATGGCAAGTACCCCGTACTGAATTACGAAACACCTTCTGAAGCCCACCAGTGCTATCGAAAAAACCTGGATGCCTACCATCAATTGACGGATGAAAACCCTGAAAAATTCAGGCTCATTCTGAATCAATCTGACCTCACCCAGCACCTTACCGCCTGGAATGCCCATATAAACGCACCAAGGGACACGCCACCCCCGGTTGGCATCGTGATCCTGATGGAAGGCGCAGAAGGCATTACAGAACCCGCACAGGTGGAGGACTGGTATCATTGGGGCGTTCGGATCATCGGTCCAGCCTGGGCTGGTAACGCTTATTGCGGCGGCACCCGGGAACCCGGTCCGTTGACCAAAACCGGTTATGCTTTGCTTGAAAATATGGCGGATTTGGGTTTTATCCTGGATATCAGCCATATGGATCATCAATCTGCACGCCAGGCGCTTGACTTTTACCCGGGGCAGGTAATTGCTTCACATTCAAACGCTGAAGCACTGATCAAGAATATCCCTTTCAACCGCCACCTTAAAGACAAAACCATTCAAGAATTAATCGAACGCGATGGCGTCATGGGTATTGTGCCTTTGAATAGCTTTCTTGACTGGGATTGGCGTTCACATGGCGGCCGTCAATCGCTCAGCCTGGACAATGTCATTGCACAAATTGATTATGTGTGCCAGATCGCCGGGGACACACGCCATGTTGGCATCGGCACAGATTTTGACGGTGGTTATGGTGTTGAATCAGTACCGCCGGAAATAGACACAATTGCTGACTTACAAAAAATCGCCCCTAAACTTGCTGAAAAAGGTTACAATGATGAGGACATTAACCTCATTTTTAACGGCAACTGGCTCAGGATTCTGAAGAGTAACTTACCCGCCTGATGATAGAAAAAGAAGATAAAACGCAAAAACAAACACAGATTTTCGACGAGGAAATCCTGCCTGATATCGAGGATACTGATCTAACCCTCCCAAAGACAAGGATTCGCCTCGGTTTGATAATGGCTGTTGTGGGGTACTTTATATTTTTGCTTGGTGCCCGTCCAGGATTATTTGGTTTGGACCGCAGTCGCGTGATTGGATTTGTGCAAATATCCGTCTTTTTAGTCGGGCTTGCGTTCATATCCCTTGGCAGCTACCTTACGCTAAACGCAATGTGGCCAAACGGAAAAAAGACTATTGCAGCCGATATCGGTATCCGATTGATCAGCACAGGATATGTTGTATCTGTATTCACAGCAATGGCGGATATCTTTGGCATGGGCAGTCACCCCCTTCCAGATGTCTTCTTTGGGCCATTACAGGCACGGGGTATGGAACTCGGGATGATAACCATTGCCATTGGATTCTTATTACTCATTCGTTATAAAAGAACGAATAATCACAGTGCTTTCTCGGAAGGAAATGGCCAAAACAAAACTGAGAAGGTGAATGAAAAAACACCCAACGAAGTTAATCAGTCTTAAGTTTCTTCAATCACCCTTAACATTGCTTCTTTTGTATCAAATTTAAATTCCGGCAGCCCTTTTTCGGCTGCTGTTTTTTCCTCAAACGCCCACAATTTGTGTAATCCGGATAAATCAACAACAGGTTTACCACTTCTTGTGATCTGATCAAAGATATCCTGAATGCGGGGTTTGGACTTCGCAGGCAGGGTGCCCAAAAACTGCAGCACTGCCCTGGCTCCGCGTTCAGCATCCTTTCTCGCCAGCCCTACCACACCTTCCCCGGCAACCCTTGCCCAACCGCTGACAAACACATCCTTGCATGTAGAACAAAGGTCTTCGTTATAGACCTCATAAGAAATGCCGTCAATTGGGAAACGCGGTGTTTCAGTAGTGACGAAATTCGAACGGGCAACGGGCAGCCCAAAGCCGGTATCAACCCCGGACCCAATGGAAAAAATAACCGCATCAGCCGACACTAGCTCCATCTCCCCCGTACCGACAGGCATGATGTGGTCACCCTTTCGAACCAATTGATTGCGTTCAAATTGAATCGCCTTAAGCCCGCCATTCTCATCACCAATAAGCGCCCTCGGCGAAAGCAAAAACCGCATTCGGAAATTTAATTTTGAATGGCAGTCTTCTGCCCGTCCCCGTGCCTTTTCTACTAAAGAATAAAAGCTGTCGACATCCTCACCGATTTTTTTAAGTTCAGGGTAGGCGTCGTCAACAGCTTTTCTGATCGCTGCTAAATCCAAGCATTCTGCAACTGGCTCAAGTGATTTGTTGTCAAACTTCACATGGGCAGGTCCACGCCGAGCATACGCTGTCACCCTGAATTCCTGACCCAATTGCTTGAAATAATGAACAATGTCAAGCATGACATTGCCCACACCGATCACAGCAATCTCAGATCCAAAGTACAGCGCTTTATCAGCATACCTGGGCAGGCGATTGTAATGAAAAACAATATCATTTGCATGATAGACACCTTTTAAATCTGCACCAGGCAGGTCTAAACTCGTGTTCACCTGTGCCCCCGTTGTCACCATAAAAGCGTCAAATCCGGCTTCTCGCAGTTGATCTACACGAATGTCCCCGGACTGACCGACGTTCACATTCCCAAAGTAATGTACATTCGGCATTTCGAGAATGCGTTTAAATTGCGATAGTAAACCCTGGCGTAATTTATGCTTGCTTGGATAGATGCCATATTCAACAAGCCCACCCGGTTTGATTTCTCGATTAAACAACACAACTTCTACGCCCTTACGTGCTAAATACTGGGACGCATACAATCCGGCTGGTCCAGCACCAATAACTGCAACCAGATGATTTTTATCCGTTGATTTTTGCAAAAAACACCTCAATACACAACAATAAGCCCATGGGCTCAACTTTACAATTAAATTTTAGGTACAATACTGAAGGAATTATACTGGATTCATCCAATTTTCCATCTTAATTATTTATAAGAAGGATTCAAATAGAACACTATCTATGACAAATCAAACGCAATTTTTAACACTGCCTAATGGGTTAACCATTCACCTCAAAGAGATTCACACAGCACCCATCATCAGCACATGGATTTGGTACAAAGTCGGTTCTCGTAATGAAATTTTTGGGAAAACGGGAATCTCACATTGGGTCGAACATATGCAATTCAAAGGTACTGATAAATTCCCTTCCGGGTATCTTGATCGGGAAATTTCAAAAACAGGCGGCATTTGGAATGCTATGACCTATCTTGATTGGACCACGTATTTCACAACCTTACCTGCCTATGCCGCCAATATCAGCCTCGAAATGGAAGCGGACAGGATAGTGAACAGCCGCTTCGATGTGGATGAGGTGGAACGTGAACGGACCGTGATCATTTCTGAACGTGAAGGGAATGAAAACCAGCCCCACTTCCTGCTGGGTGAAGCTGTCCAGGACGCGGCTTTTGCACGCCATCCGTACAAATACGAAGTGATCGGTTTAAAAGATGACCTGCGAGAAATAACAGCAGAAGATTTGAAATCGCATTATCAGATATACTACCAGCCTGGAAACGCGGTATTAGCCATAGCCGGCGATTTTGACAGTGAAACAATGCTTGGAAAAATTGAAGAACACTTCAATCAAATTCCACAAGGCAGTTCTGAAAGACCTGAAATTCAACAGGAGCCGCCGCTTGATGGTGAAAAACGCGTTCATGTCACCGGACCGGGCGAGACGAGTTACGTCCAAATCGCTTATCATGCCCCATCTGCCAGTGCACCAGACTTTCTGACACTAACCGTGTTGGACAGCTTGCTCACAGGTCCCAGCAGTTTGAATATGTTTGGATCTGGCGGAACCTCAAACAAAACCAGCCGCCTGTACCGGGCACTGGTCGAAGCAGAAATTTCGGTTTCATGCCACGGCGCCCTGCAAGCCACACGGGACCCGTATCTTTATGGCATCAATTTGACGGTTCACCCTGAACACGCACCAGAAGAAATTCTGGAAGCTGTTGATGCAGAAATTGCAAACTTGCTTGAAACCCCAGTCACACAGGTTGAGATCGACCGTGCCATCAAACAAGCCAAAGCCCTGTTTGCCTACAGCAGTGAAAACATCACCAACCAGGCTTTTTGGCTGGGCTATAGTGAAATGTTTGATCATTACGACTGGTTTGAAAATTATGTTGACAATCTTTCCCGGGTTTCACCAAAACAGGTGATGGAAACTGCCCGGACTTACCTCTCACCCGATAATCGGGTGGTTGGATTCTATACGCCCCAAGAAAGCTAATTCTAAAATGGATCAAAGAATATACAATGAACACCGCAATGCCTTACCTGGTCCGGAGGATATCACCCGGGTGACATTGGATAACGGCATCACGGTTTTATCGCGATCAAACTTCAACAGCCCAAGCCTATCAATCAAAGGTTACCTTTCAAGCGGGAGCATCTTCGACCCCGATGAAAAACTGGGACTGGGCTACTTAACCGCAGCAGCCTTAATGACCGGCACAGCTAACCACGATTTTCAATCCATGTATAACCAAATCGAGTCCGTGGGTGCCCGCTTGGGGTTTTCCCCGGGCACACTGAAAACATCCTTCAGCGCACATTCATTGAGCGAAGATCTGCATCTCATGCTTGAGCTTATTTCTGAAAGTCTGCGATCACCAAGCTTTCCGCAAAAAGAATTCCACCGGCTTAAAAACCAGATGTTGACAGGTCTGTCTATCCGTGCACAGGACACTGCAGAGATGGCGTCGCTCCTTTTTGACCAGATCATTTATGCCGCCCATCCCTATCAACGCCCTGATGAAGGCTATCCGGAGACGGTCCAGGCAATTCAAAGAGATGACCTTGTAAATTTCTACCAGGAAACCTACGGTCCTGAAGATATGGTGATTGCAATCGTAGGTGCAGTTGAACCAGCCCAGGCTGTTGATGCTTTCAGGGAAGTCCTTGGAGATTGGAAAAATGATAAAATGCGTCCCTTGCCTGAAATTCCTGGACAGCAAGCCCTGCAGAAAACTGCCACAAAAGCACTCAGTATTCCCGGGAAATTCCAGGCGGATATTGTTATGGGCAGCCTGGCACCCGAACGTCTATCCCCTGACTACCATGCCCTCAGGATTGGCAATAACATCCTTGGTGAATTTGGTATGATGGGACGTTTAGGGGAACGTGTTAGAGAAAAAGAAGGCTTGGCTTACTATGTTTATTCCTCACTGAGTTTAGGCACTGGACCCGGTGCCTGGGAAATGATCGCAGGCGTGAACCCGGAGAACATTGATAAGACCATTGCCCTGATCACCGATGAGGTGCGAAGATTCGTCAATGAACCCGTTACCGAGGAAGAACTTTCGGATAATAAATCATATTTTCTTGGTAGAATGCCGATCCTATTAGAGTCCAACAGCGGTGTCGCCATTTCACTGCTGAACCTGGAACGATTCAATTTAGGGCTTGATTATTTCCTTGAGTATCCAAAACACGTCCAGGCTGTAACCGCAGACCAAATTCTGGAAGCCAGTCAAAAATATCTCGACCCTGACCGCCTGGCGATTGCCGTTGCAGGACCATGAGGTTGCTATGCAAATACACAGCGGAATCGACACCATAGAAATCTCCCGTTTGGATGAAATCAAACCCCAGATCAAAGAAAGGTTCATCAAGCGGGTTTATACAGAAAATGAAATTTTCCAGGCACGTGGACGTTCTGAAGTGCTGAGCGGACTATTTGCCGCCAAAGAAGCTGTTTCGAAAGCCCTGGGAACAGGGATTGGCTATGTCCAATGGCGTGACATTGAAATTGTCCATCTGCCAACCGGTCAACCCACCCTTGTGCTTCACGGTAATGCTGAAATGGTTGCGGATCAGCTTGGGATAAGCAGCTGGTCGGTGAGCATCAGTCATGATCGCGATAAAGCCATCGCCATGGCTGTGGCGATTGGCGAGCAGACCAAGCCCAACAACTAAAATCCCCCTACCGTTTTGATTGTTAATGTCATAGAATAATGTTATGGAAATATTAACAGTCAGCGACCGGGAATGCTTGCGTGTTTACAGCAATAGCATCAAAAATAGATTTAAAAATATCGACCTGGCTGTTAGTTGTGGGGATCTTTCATATTATTATCTTGAATTCATCATCAGTTCTTTAGATATCCCGCTTTACTACATCCGCGGCAACCATGCGAAAGAAATTGAATATGGCTGCGATGGTTACAGAAAATCCCCCTGGGGTGCAATTGACTTACACAAAAAAGTCATCCATGATAATAAAACAGGCCTTATCTTTTCGGGTATCCAGGGGTCACTGCGCTATAACGCCGGTGACTACCAGTACTCACAAGCAGAAATGTGGGTGATGGTCATGCAATTGGTACCAGCCCTGCTCTGGCACAAAATCCGCTATGGACGCTTTCTGGATATTTTTGTAACCCATGCCCCACCCTGGGGTATCCATGATCAGAAAGACCCTGCGCACCAGGGCATAAAAGCCTTTAACTGGTTGATAAAAACCTTCAAACCTTCATATCACCTGCACGGCCATGTCCATGTGTACTTACCCAATACAGTTACGGAGACCATGCTGGGGAATACCTTAATCATGAATTCTTATGGCTTTCGCAAATTAATCCTGCTCGACCAAAAAGAACTGCAAACCGCGACTGAAAGCACCTCATAACAAGAAATCACAAACTCAATTCTATAATTTGACATAAGCAACCCAAGGATAATTTGGGAATTGGTATATGCCAAATTTTATTCAGCTAAGAATGCGCCTGCTGTCCAACGCCAATCCAAAAGTGATTCGGTATGATCGTGCTGTTCGAACAAACATCAATTGCACCGGTATGTGTTTCTTTATCCGGAATCATGCTTGGATGAACAAAACACAAGTTGGGTTCCTGTCCATATTTCTTTTGGTAGTAAGCTGCTGCACGGGCAACTTTGCTGAATACATCCGATTTAGGGTCATTATCAAACCATAACATCCCAATATCCATCACGTCCTCCTGTGAAATCGTTCTATTAATCGCCTAACAAAGGTAAACGATAAGAAAGCCAATTTGACCCGGTCCAAACCTGGAAATAGCCTGGTTCTAAATTGTCCGCATGTGAACTTTTCCCAATAGAAAGTATGTCCAGGTTGGTCTTTGATTTTGTTGAACCAAGAATTCTTGTGCGAAAACCATCAATCCAGTAACGAAAACTCTCAGCATAATTGGATTTGATCGCTGCAGCAATCCAGATTCCCGATTGTGCTCCATAAGCCAGCAGCCAGTGCAAATTCACCTGGGCTGAGTAGCTGAGTTCTTCAACAAAATTGAAATCGTCAAGGACCAATAAAATCGATGCGCCATCACGGTGCCCCTCACGCCGGGCTTCTGCTAAAGTTACCAGCCCTTCGATCAAGGCTTCAGCGCCTGGTTCATACCAGGCTTTGATCTGGTATAAATATTTTTCCTGTTGTGCCCTATCCCAAAACGATCGCCATTCATTTGTCTTGTGGGTCAGGATCGAGACCTGAAGATCATGTGGTGCGTTCAAGCGCATGGCAGAATCTACCAATACCTGCAGTTGATGGGTCTTCCCGCACGCTGTATCTCCGCTGATTAATAACGCCCCAATTTCTGGATCAACCAGCTGCATCAAAAATGGCAGACTATCCTTACATTGACCCAGCAAAAGAGAATGTTTGGGTACGGGTTTTACAGCAGATAATAATTTGCCAACGGTTAGACTCCGAACTACTTGATTTGCCCTGGCAGGCATAAAAACATCCCGCCGCATTCGGTTGTATAAGCCAGGTAAACCCTGATAGCTTGATCGAGGCCTGCTGATAACAATATTTGAAGAAGTCATTTTATGCTCCTGTTCTGATATTCGAACTTATGTTCTAATTATATAGAATTTTTGTTCTGTGTCAAGGGTGAATTTAGATTAACAAAGTTTAACAATATTCCCATGTTCAAAATTTGAATCTATGGTATAAAAAGTCACAGTCAGGTAAGTATGATTTGCATCTGGCTTGTGTGATGATGACCAATTAGGTCGGGGGATCGAAAAACAGAATAATGGGAAATTAAGCGGCTGTATCTCAATTGGAAGTCATTGAGACGACGAGGTGGAGGTTCCTCTCCGGTAAGAGAGTGCTAACCCGGTTTGCCGGGAAAAATCGAGCAATCAGCGGAAGCCTCCTGGGCCTGAACACGGGTCCAATTTTTCCTTTCAATAAAATGGGCGTTCAAAACTGTGTGGTGACACGCAGGACAAATCAACCATAGTGGGGTAAACACCTGGTTGTATGCATCCATGCTGGTATGCAAATTCATTCCTTCAATTTATTGATGTCCTGACAGACTACTAATTCATCATTTAATATGGAGGCAAAAATGAACAGCAAGGATGTACTTAAGCGGATTAAAGAAGATCATATCAAATTCATCTCGTTTCAATTCACTGATGTGAACGGCGTTGTTAAGAGCGTGGATGGGCCTGTCAACCAGTTGGAGAAAGCGCTGGAAGACGGGATTTGGTTTGACGGCTCTTCTGTGGAAGGATTCGCGAGAATCCAGGAAAGCGACATGCACCTGGTTGTCGATCCGGACACCTACGCGATACTGCCCTGGACGCCGGACGAGTTGAAGCGCGCCCGAGTTTTATGCGACATATACCGACCCAATGGACAGCCCTTCGAAGGTGATCCCCGAGGCGTCCTAAAACGCCGGCTAGCCCTGCTGAAGGATGAACAAAAATGGATCATGAATGTCGGACCGGAACCGGAGTTTTTCCTTTTTCTACAAAATGGCAAAGAAAATATCCATCCGGTACCGCATGATGTGGGTGGTTATTTTGATTTTTCCGCAAATGATGAAGCCGTCCAGGTGCGGACTGAGTTAATGAGCGCTCTCAATGAAATGGGACTCGAAATTGAGGTCGGACACCATGAAGTTGCTTTGGGACAGCACGAGATCGATTTCCGATTTGCCGATGCCCTGAAAACAGCAGACAACGTTCTGACCCTCAAGTATGCGGTCAAAGCAATAGCTGCCCAGCATGGCTTGATCGCCTCTTTTATGCCAAAACCTGTCTTTGGTATCAACGGCTCTGGGATGCACTGCCACCTTTCCATATTCGATTTAGAGGGTAATAACCTCTTTTATGATGGGGATGACCCATTCAAATTATCTGAATTGGCTTACAAGTTTATTGCCGGTCAATTACGCCATGCAAGGGCAACTAGCGCCGTGGTTGCACCGACAGTAAATTCCTACAAGCGATTGGTGCCGGGTTATGAGGCACCGGTTTATATCGGGTGGGCGCAGGTGAACCGTTCAGCGTTGATCCGCATTCCCCAACCAATGAAAGAAAAACAGGACACCGTTCGCCTGGAATTACGTTTCCCGGATCCTTCATCCAACCCCTACCTGGCGTTCAATGCAATACTGGCTGCCGGTCTGGATGGCATTGAAGAAGGTTTGCCCTGCCCCAAGCCATTAAACCAGTTGAATGTCTATGATCTTTCAGAGAATGAACGTGTTGAATTAGGGATTGAAATGTTACCCGGCTCTTTATTCGAAGCCTTGAGTGCTTTTGAAGGGGATAAGGTCCTTCAAGATGCCCTGGGCGAAAGCCTGACAGCTGCTTTCTTAAAATCTCGCTATGCAGAGTGGGATAATTTCAGAACCCACGTCACCGACTGGGAAATTTCCCGATATCTTACAACTGCATAAATAAAATATCTTCTCGGGTATTCAATTTCACTTAAAGCCAGAAGAAAAAAGTCCTTCTGGCTTTTTTGATTCTTTTAAACTACGCAGCGCTGCAAATCACACTCAAAGTTTACGGCGGTGTTATAATCATGCCCTGAAACCAAATCAGCGGGCGTTCATCGCGGGATTAATATCAAAAGAGATCTCAATGAAATTTTTTAATAAAGTCAAAAATTACCCAAGGCTCGGCTTAATTTTGCTGGCTTTTATCGCCTTTGTAGCGCTGGGCTTGCCGGACGGTCTGCTTGGTGTTGGTTGGCCGTCGATCCGCAATGATTTTTTCATCCCGTTAGATGCAATCGGTATGCTGCTTTTTACGAGCGTTGCTGGATATATGACCTCCAGTTTCCTTAATGGTTTCTTGCTCTCAAAAGTGGGGGTGGGTCGCGTCCTTGCTGCCAGCTGTTTACTTACTGGCTTTGCTTTGATCGGTTACACTTTTGCCCCCCAATGGTGGGTGATGGTCGCTCTGGGGGTTTTTGCCGGGCTTGGCGCTGGTGCGATTGACGCCGGGTTGAACACCTATGTCGCCGCACACTTTGGTGAAGGATTGATGCAGTGGCTGCACGCGAGTTGGGGCGTGGGCATCACCCTTGGACCAATCATTATGACCCTTGGATTGACCAATGCGGACACGTGGCGATTTGGTTACAGGGTTGTTGGCATTTTTCAAATTGTATTGGCTGTCTGTTTTGTCCTGACATTGGGTATGTGGCGCAAAAACAATCAGCCCGTTGAATCGAATCCTCAGAAAAGACTGACCGAATACAAGACACCCCTGGGAGAGACACTGCGCCACCCCCAGGTTTGGCTGAGTGTATTGTTATTTTTCCTTTACGTGGGTGCAGAAACCTCCCTTGGCACCTGGACCTACACCCTATTAACCGAGTCGCGCGGTGTCGATAAAGCTCTGGCAGGTTTCTTTGCAGGGAGCTACTGGTTTACCTTCACCGTTGGTAGGATCATCGCGGGCTTAATTGCGAACAAGATTGGGGTCAACAAGCTGGTTAAGGGCGGTCTGATGGGAGCTTTGCTAGGAGCAGGGCTGTTGATCTGGAATCCCTTTGTGCTGGCAAATGTGATCGCAGTGGGAATTATCGGGCTTTCAATTGCACCCATTTTCCCGGCTATGATGTCTGGCACTAAGATCAGGGTAGGCGACCATTTCGCTGGCAATACTATTGGGATGCAAATGACAGCAACCGGCCTTGGGACTGCCGTTATTCCCAGCTTGATGGGCGTACTGGCTCGTCGTGTCTCGCTGGAAATTATTCCTGTCTTCCTTTTAGCAGTATATGCAGGACTTTTGGGTATTTATATGTTGACAATTAAAGTCAAAAAACCAGAAATTTCTTCAACCCCTGTACCAATATCCAGGAATTAAAAAAATCTATTTTCGGATCAGAGACTTTAACGGGAGCGCATAAAAGGGAACCAGCATCTCTTCTTTGCTGAGACCGCCATGCCGGCCAGCCATCGGGTTGGGTTTTGGTGCCCACCATAAATAGGCATCACCTTTAGGAACAGCTATCAGGTTGCCCAACCGATCCAGAACGTCCTTAATAAACGGACCCTCGCCGAACAAGCCGCTTCCAAGCGCAGTTTTGGAATCAATCAACACAAATTTATCCGGCCAGGCTTTCTCAAAATATGCCCGTACATCAGATACTTTCCCGGGTTTGATATAAAAGAAAGCCAGGCGGTTTTCACAGGTAGGCTGCATCACAAGCATATCCAAAAAGGCAGGATGGTTTGAAAGATCATACTGCTTGTAGATGGGTGTCGCAATCGAGCCGTGGTCTGCCACCAGGATCAGCAAGATATCCTCGGCAGCTGATTTGGTCAAATTATTCAAAAAAGCCTTCTCAAACATCGATGAAAATGCCTCAAACTGGAAGAAAACGCGCGGGTTATTCGCCGTGTATCGATGCATCAGGGTATCCACATCGCTGTAATAAAGGTAAATATATTCTCGCAGTCCGCGCTGGCTGTTGATGTAATCCGCCAGGCTGATGCACAAATCGGCTTCATCAACAAAAGTATGGACATCCACATCTTCCATTTGCATCACCGAAAGCCCAGAATGGGCAATCCTGGAATGGATGAATGTCGTTGGCTGTACACCGTTATTCCGGAGATGCGTACCCAGCAAAGGCTTTCGAATGAAGTCATTAGGATCAAATCCGGACCGTAACAATCCCCCCGTATCGTTCCTGGCACTGGCAGGCGAGTGCAAAATATTATTCATGATCATGCCTAATTCTTTTGTCCACATCTCATAACCGATAATGCCATGGGTAGCTGGTCCCTCCCCCGTCCACAAAGTGGAAAGGGCTGATGCCGTTGTGCTCGGAGAAATGCTTGTAATTGGGCTGAAAATCGCATTGTCAAAATAGCGACTCCAAAACAAATCTCTCTCTGGAGTTAACATTTCCTGGAACAGATCATCCCCCAATGCATCCACCAGCAGCAGCACAACTTTCTTATAGGGTCCGCCCAGGTGGCTTGTAATCGCTTCATCCAAAGGGGCTTTGCCAAAAGCCGGCGCTCCCAGTAATTGGGTGATCGTGCCCGGGATATTCACAAGAGACAATCCATCATAATAAGGCATAATGAAATCATCGCCCAGGGGAAGCCCGTTCAATGTGTGCTGTTCTATTCGGGGAAAAATTTGTGATCTTAAATCTGGCATCTTTGCTCCTAATTGATTCTTGCCCAATAATACTTTAGTTCAGTCATAAGGATTTCTTCTCAATGCAAAATAAAGAAATCATATTGGACTTATCGACCCTGTCGGTGATAGCTCTCACCATAAATCATAATCGCGGCTTGTGCTGACATTGAACAATTAGAAATCCCAAACAATTCGCTGCCCAAGATCAGTCAAAGTCCGATACTTATTGTACCCGCTGACGAAACCCCAACCACCTTTTCTACAACCACCCAAAGCCCAACAGCCGATCCAAGCCCAACCAGTACCCCTTCAGTAATTTACTCACATTTCAAAGACGGCTTCTGCTGCCAACCAGAACAAATCCTGCCGAATGTCTTTTCGGCTCGTCCATACTCGACCGTCCCATGCATTCGGGATAACGGCATCCCCGCCGTACAAAATCTGCCCAAAATGAACATTTCTGAATTTAGCAACGGCAAGAAATGCAGCCGCTTCCATTTCTACAGCCAGGCAGCCTTCTTCCAAATACAACCTGGCTTTATCCGCTGTCTCTCTGTAAATCGCGTCCGTTGTCCAGGTCTTTGTTTTCAAATATTCAATCCCATGGCGCAGCAAGACACGCTCTATTGCAGCAAGGGCTTGTGGATCAACTTCTACCTCACGTGAGGGCGGCATATAATGATACGAGGTGCCCTCATCTCGCAGTGCGGATACAGGCACAAGTAAGTGTCCGACAGCTATTTCTTTATCCAATACGCCGCAGCCGCCGCAAGCAATAAACTTTCTACAGCCGCGTGCAATCATCTCTTCCAGGAGAGATGCGGCTAAGGGTGCACCAATACCGGGGTGGAAAAATGCCAATCGTTCACCCTGAAAATCAATATCGTATAGAGGATGATATCCCATCTCAGATATCGAATTCACAAGAAACCGAGCGCCCTTCTCGTCGATAAGCTTTTGAATAACATCCCCAAAAAAGCAAATCACACAGCGTTCCGGGACATTAATCGCCTGGAGGAGTTTTGATGGTTCAAGAATTGCTTCTCGTTTTTCGTCAAATTCTAAAATTGGATACGCTTCCTTTTTCATATGCACAAGCCTCACAATTGTTAATTTTTTTCGTAAAGCCAATCATAATGTAAACTTTCGAAATTGGGACTTGTAATTTCCGTCTTTTTGATTTGCAGCACCGTTCCTTTATCTGGTGTAAAATTGAACCTGGTAAGCCCTTTCAAAATGGACTTTGAATTATGTCAGATATCAACGAAAATTCTCAACAAGATCAGCATTCAATTAAGACACTTCGTTTTGGCGATGAGATCACAATGACCCAATGTGGATTCTCATTCCAACCTGTTCTCGATCTGGAATTGGAAATTGACGATCGCGTGTACATGTATTCTGATGACGGGAACCTGGAGATCAGCCTTTTAGGCGGTGGGCTAAAAGATAATTCCTCCATCGCTGAAATCAATGATTCACTTGCTGCTGAACTATTGGGAAATGTGGACCGCTTCGAACTCATCGAAGCTGGCACTGACGCCATCCAGGACGTGAGAGGTTTTCTGAACGAAATCTATTACCAGGACGCAGGTGAAGAGGGCATCGGGCGAGCTTTCATCTGCTCGCCGCACATCAATCAATACTTTTTCCTTTTGATCATTGCTTCCGTTGATTACTGGCAAAATTATGGGCAAGGGATTTTTGACCAATTTAAGGGAAAAATCCAATTTCATCCCCAATTTTCAGCAGATGCAAACCGAGAAAGCCGCCCTTCATTTGCCGATCTGACGCTTGAAACCTTTGAAACAGTCGAACCCGGGGAAGATTTTTTACTCACAATACAAAAAGGTGATATTTCAATTCTCCTTGCTGCTCAAGCAGACACACAAACCGGTAATGTCTCAGTCACCCAAATTAATACCCCGGATGGCACTCAGCTTTATCATTATGACCCTGCAACTGGTGAATTTGCCAGCCAAATTTTTAACAAACCCCTTATCGGTGACCATGGCGAAGTCTGTGTTTATCTGCCCAGAGACAATCAAAATCCGCTCATGCCAGGACAATACGCCTTTTCATTTGAAACAGGATCAGGGGCTGGATTGGATCAGGTGCAGGTTATCATCCGCAGCGGGCGAGCCGTTGAAATGCAAACCCTGGATATTAACTTTTGGCTGGCGGTTGAGGATGATCGATTTTATGACCAGGATGATTTAGGTGACTTAGCAAAAGAAATCATAAAATCACTGGAAGGAAAAATGCTATCCTTCAACTTGAAACCCGGAAAAATTGAATTTTTCCACCCCGCAATGGATGAGCTGGAGGCTTTCACCTCAATCAACCTTCAAACCGACCTGGCTGACTGCAGCTATATGATTTTGGAAAGCATCACCAATACCAGGGCGTTAAACATCGGCCTTGTCAATCAAATTTTCGACGGCGACCCAGATGTTGAAGACACTATTACAGCCATTAGCAGCGGTTCGCCAGGAATGATCATGGCATCTGCATCTCCTCACAGCTGTATCTTACTTGAGTGGCCTGCTTATAAAGATAATCTGGCCAAATTTGCTGATGCAATCATCGAACAATTGATCATCTACAGCGGCATTGATACCCGCGGTACACAGAGCCAGGATTCTGGCGGTTTGCATTTGAACCACGAAATAGCCTGGCGCATTCGCCGGCATCCCCTATTTTATGAGTCAGATTGAGTTGTGGCGTCAAGCCAATCAATAGAATCAACACCATCAAACCGTTTTTGCATCACATTGATTGCCTGGGGATTATTATCCACCAGAATAAAATTTCGCCCCATATCAAGACACACTTCACCAATCGTGCCGCTTCCAGCAAAAAAGTCCATAACAAGATCGCCGCGCTTTGACGAAGCTGCCACAATTCTCTGCAAAACGCCTATCGGTTTTTGTGTAGGATAACCGGTTTTTTCTTTACTGTTTGTCCCCACAATGGTGTGCCACCAGGTGTCTGTGGGGAATTTTCCCCGAGCCGCCTTTTCCTTTCCAACCAAACCCGGTGCCATGTAAGGAATGCGATCCACTTCCTCGCGGTTAAAGGTGTAATTTTCCGGATCTTTTACATAATAAAGGATATTATCGTGTTTTGCTGGCCACCTTGTTTTTGATCGTCCACCAAAGTCATACGCCCAAATGATTTCGTTGAGAAAAGAATCCCGCCCAAATATCTCATCCAACAAAATTTTGCAGTAATGAACCTCACGATAATCGATATGAAAATATAAACTGCCATCCGCTTTTAATAGCCGATAGGCTTCTTGAAGACGCGGCTCAAGGAAACTTAAATAATCGTCAAAATAATCCCGATAAGCTCGTTCACCGATCACCGTGGTTTGGTATCGATTGCCGCCGAAGCCAACTCTGTCGCCGTTTTCATCCTGGGCAACACGAATTTGTTTCCGTGCTTGTTTTTTGCCCGTATTAAATGGCGGATCGATGTAAATCAGGTCGATCGTCTCATCCTTGAGGGATTTCAATACCTCTAAATTATCACCAAAATATATTTTATTTTTCATGCTCTAATTTTAACATTATCTGCGCTAAAGGGTCAGGTAAAAAATTGTGCTTGATAAACATTGTTATGTTAGGAAAAAGGCGCTTGCTTTCTGGGCTAACCATACCAACCCTTTTCATTGGCAAGACTTATATTTGGAAGTGGTAGGAATCTCGCGTTCGGAGACATAGGTAACAGTTATTTTACCCGGATCTGTAATATCTGTACTTTCCCACCCTCACCTCAATCCACTCCCTCACTGAGGGCGAGGAGGTTAACAGCGCAATAATCGGTAATGTCTCAACGCCCAAATAATTCTACAAAAGAGTTGCACTCGATTTCTGAATGCACCTTAAGCACCCTCTCCATTGAAAAATGCGTTTGGACGAGAGAGATTGGTGCCATATGTTCGGAGACATAGGTAACAGTTAAGTTGCCTGGTTTCGTACGTTCTGATATTTCCCGCCCTCACCTCAATCCACTCCCTCACTGAGGGCGAGGAGGTTAACAGCGCAATAATCGGTAATGTCTCAACGCCCAAATAATTCTACAAAAGAGTTGCACTCGATTTCTGAATGCACCTTAAGCACCCTCTCCCATGGCCAAGGTTTATGGACGGGAGAGGAGGCAGCACCGCTGTAATTATTGACCGTATTGGACGAGCGATAAGCATGATCAATAAAATCATTTAACGCACCCTTGGGCTAAGGGAGAGGGCAGGGTGAGGGTTCCCATTGCTGACCAGCGCTCTCCTGATCGCAGCAGGATGAACCCATATCTTCCTCTTCTTTTGCCTTTTCAGTGCCATCGCACTCTAATAAATTATTAAAATCTAACAAATACTTGACATACTGTGTTATATACACTATAATGTTTATCAGTATAACATGTATATCATTATGAAAGGCTATGTATTATGACAGATGATGCCGTAGGAGAACAAACTCAGAACCTGGTACAGGAACTCCGCCGAGGTGTGATCGTCCTGGCTGTCCTCAGCCAGCTTGATCAGGAACAATACGGTTACTCCCTGATGAAAGGTCTTGAAGACCAGGGGTTGCAAGTTGACCAGGGCACCCTTTATCCCCTGCTAAGACGCCTGGAAGAGCAGAACCTGCTGACAAGCGATTGGCGTGTAGATACTTCCCGCCCGCGTCGCTATTACATCTTGAGCGATTTCGGCAAAAAGGTAATGCATGACATGACAGCTGAGTGGACACGGATTAAAACAACCGTGGATAATTTATTAGAAAATGAAAAGGAGAACTAAAATGAAACTCGTAGAATTATATTTGGATGAAATCCAGCGCCACCTGCCGCCCCGTAACAGGGAGGATATCGTCAAGGAAATCAACTCCACATTGCTGGATATGATTGAAGACCGCAATCCAACCCCCTCCCAGCCAGTTGATGAGGATACGGTTAAAGCCGTTCTGAAGGAATTTGGAGCGCCACGAGATGTAGCTGTCCAATATGGCGCAAAAACTTACCTCATTGGACCGCACATGTTCCCGACCTACGTTCAGGTCCTGAAAATCGTGCTGATCGTCATCGCAGCTTTGAACATCCTGGGAGTCGTTGTGACAATCCTCAGCAAATCCAGCGTGGACGCCGGCCTATTTGATACGATCTTCCAAATCGTTGGCGGTTTGATGAGCAGTCTGTTCACCGGATTCGGCATCGTGACATTGTCTTTTGCGGCAATCGAATGGACCACGCCAGAAGAATGGAACATCAAAGCTGGCGAAGAATGGGAGCCTGAACAGCTCATTAAGGAAGAACACACCCAAAAAGTGAATTATGCCGGGCTTGCTTTTGAAATCACATTGACCCTGGTGTTCATCGCTGTGTTAAATTTTTTCCTTGATCGAATTGGGATTTATTACTTTGATCAGTCTGGCTGGGTTTCAGCCCCAATTCTGAACCAGAATTTTAACAAATATGTCCCCTGGATCACAGCCTTTGCCCTTCTCGATATTGGATTAAACTTTTATTTGCTTCGGACGGGTTTCTGGGATAAATTTGCAATCATTGGCAGGCTGCTGATCAATGTCATCAAAATAGCCGTGAACATTGCCATCATCGTCGGACCTGCTATTATCACCGTCAGCGAAAGCGCCTGGCGCACCCTGAACTTTGATATTGATATCACAGCGCAGCAATTAACCCAGGGTCTGAACATTGGCATAGATATCGTACTTGGATTGGCAATTTTCGGTCTTGTTGTTGAATCCATCAAGCTCCTTTACACAAATTTCATCAAAGGAAAGCATGCTTACATAGAAATCTCTAATAACTAAATTCTCAACAGATGAGTCCCAAATATCCCGAAGGCACCTTCGGGATATTTTTTTACAAAAACTTTTCTTAAACTCTGCAAATCCGATGTTTGTGGTGTAAGACTGGAAACACAGCCAGAAAAAATCACTAAAAATTGATTTATCTCCAGCTTTAAATTTTCTATGATTTACTGCATTTACAAATCGAAATAATGTGCACTTTTGATTTTTTATGAAACTTTATAGTATAATTGGACAATATTGATATTATTTATATTAATATAAGGAGTCTTACAAATGAGAAACAAAATCTTTCTAATGCTTATAATAACCGGCTCTTTACTGCTGAATTCTTGCGGAACAACAAATCTGTCAGAGCAGGACAACAATCCAACAATTGCCCCACTCGAAGAAGAGAACACTGAAGTTGCGCCTGAAACAACATCAATACCTCAAGAAACAATCACCGAAGAACCAATCCCAACAGCATCACCAACAAACAGCCCTGACACATCTCAAATCAAAAATCAATTAGATTCCGAAAGTCTATGCTACCACCCCTATTTTCCCATTATAGATGGTGCTTCATGGACTTTTGATGCCCTGGATGATAAAGATTACACATTGAGAATTGAAGAGACTGGTGAAAATTCCTTTACGATGATACAGGAAATGAATCAGAGCGATATCATATATTCAGCAGAATGGTATTGCTCCGAAAAGGGGATCTTGAGAGGATCATTTGGACAAGTAGAGCTCCTGAATCAAGCTGCGGGTGGGGAAGAAACGCCCGAATTTAAGTTCTAAGCTCTTGAATGGGAAGGAGAAACCTTACCATCACCCGAATTAATCGAGCTGGATTACGCCTGGACATCGAACTATAAACTCTCTGCGAATCTCGAGATTGAAGGGATTTCCCAAACTTCAGAGGTCAGGGTGAGTATTGACCACAAAATTGGTGCCATTGAATCAGTAACCGTCCCCGCTGGCACATTTCCCGAAGCTGTGCGTGTTGATAGTCATGGTGAAATTGAAATGATCCTGGTTATGGGCGAGAGCACCATACCCTTCAGCGGCTTTGGATTTGATTACAGCACCTGGTACGTGGAGGATTTGGGTATGGTCAAGAGCAGTAACATTTTTTCTGGTTACTCAAACGATGTTGTCCTGACCGAATCCTCTTTGATCGATTGACCAGGATATCAAACCAAAAAAGTCAATTTCCTTTATAATAGAATTCTCAAAAGAATCAAAGAACACTTTTTATCTTGAAATTTAAGATATACAAGAACAATGGAGAACGCTATGGGACATATCCCTGAAGATGAAAATTTTGAAGAATTTATGGATGCCTCAGCTGAGGAATGGAGCGAACCTGAGGAACCTGCCCCATTACCGGAAAGCGAACCGGAACCAAGCGATCGATGGGGCTCGCCGATCCCTGATCCGGGTGAAGCAGTGGAAGAAAATCGCTGGGGTTCAGAACCAGCCGAACCTGAGATTTCAACGCCGTTGATACCAACCAAGAAGAACGGGTCAAAATGGTGGATTATCGCCATCATTGCGGTCGTTGTGCTGTGCTTATGCCTCTGTCTTGTCCTGGTTGGCTTGCCATTACTTGGGATCAGTATCTTTGAGAGCAATCTCATTACATATTAGTTTTCATGCATAATACAAAACCGCACCTGGGTCCAGGTGCGGTTTTTGCGCGTATAGAATTGGCTTCGCTTACCTGTTAATTAAAAAATAGCGATGGACATCAACCAGATCCTGTCCTTCAGGTGCCGCAGAGAATTCATAGCTGCCGTCCGGCTGCATACGCCATCCCTTCAAATCCTCGCGTAAATACACTTCCAGCAAATCGTCACGCAAATTTCGAATCATATCCTGGTTTTCGACCGGGAACAACACTTCCACGCGTTGATTTAAATTCCGGGGCATCAGATCTGCACTGCCCAAATAGATAATTTCATTACCATGATTATAGAAATAATAAATGCGGCTGTGTTCTAAAAATCGCCCAATAACGCTCAACACCTGGATATTTTCGCTTAGCCCTTCCACGCCCGGACGCAAACAACAGATTCCACGAACGATCAGGTTGATTTTCACACCAATCTGGGACGCCTTATAAAGAAGCCTTATCATCTCCCCATCAACTAAAGCGTTCATCTTCAGAATAATCCTGCCGTCGCCATATTTTTTATGTTGAGCGATTTCCTGGTGAATCAATTCTACAATCTTGTCCCTGAGCTGCACCGGTGCCACCATCAATTTGCGATAATTTTCCTTCGCAGAATACCCGGTCAGGTAATTGAAAAGGTCTGTGGCGTCCGCACCAATCGCATCATCGCTGGTGAACATGCCAATATCTTCATACAATTTTGCTGTTGTATGGTTATAGTTCCCGGTCGCCATGTGGACATACCTGCGAATGTGCTCCCCCTCTTTGCGAACGACCAGGGCAATTTTTGAATGAGTCTTCAAGCCTAACAACCCATAAGTTACGTGGACACCTTCTTGTTCAAGCAGTTTTGCCCATTCAATATTGCTTTCCTCATCAAAACGCGCCTTCAACTCCACCAAAACAGCCACCTGTTTGCCGTAGTCGCGCCGTGCTTGCAAGAGCATTTTAACAACTGGAGAATTATGCCCAACCCTGTAAAGGGTCTGTTTGATCGCCATAACATTTGGGTCAATGGCAGCATTTCGTAAAAACTCAATAACAGGGTCAAATGACTCATAAGGATGATGTAGCATAACATCATCCTCGCGGATGACACTGAAAAATTGTTCTGGTGAGGCGTCTCGGTCAAACTGAAATGCTTCTGGTAAAACAGGGATGAACTGCCTGTACTTCAGATCCTGCCGGTCGATTTGAGAAAGCTGCAAAAGACTCCGGAATAACACCGGGTTGTCGTAGGTATAAATAAACTGTGATTCAACATTGAGGTTATCCACCAGGATTTTTAGCACATAATCCGGCATTTCTGAACTTACCACCAGGCGAACTACAGATCCAAACCGCCGCCTGCGTACGCTTTCTTCCATTACCTCAAGCAAATCCATCACTTCCAATCCCTGCAGTTCGATCTCGGCATTGCGTACAACATGGAAAGGATGTGCTTCTATGATGGTCATGCCGGGGAATAAATCAGCAAGATTCGCCATGATCACCTCACTGATCCACACAAAGTCATGTTTTCGATAATGTTTTACCCTGGGTGAGGGATCATAGGCTGCCTTTTTGCAAGGGAGAAAATGAGGTAAAGATCCCGGTACTTTTAAGCGAGCAAAATGCCGCTCTCCTTCCTGGTCTTCGACCACAACTGCGAGATTGTAACTTAAGTTTGATATGTATGGAAATGGGTGTCCCGGGTCAAAAGCTAACGGCGTCAGCACCGGAAATATCACTTCTTTATAATATCCATCCACCCTGGATTTCTGTGCCTTATTTAATTCATCGTAATGGTGAATCCTTATGCCAGCCTCATCAAGCTGAGGTTTAATCATCTCGTAAAAACATTCGTGGGCATCTGTAATGATTTTTCCAGCCTCTTTGCGAATTTCACGCAATTGTTTTTGAGGCGTCATACCCTCAAAATAAAATCTTTCCTTATCATTATCAATACCCATCGCCAGTCCGCCAACACGAACCATAAAGAACTCATCAAGACCCGACCCCAATATACTCAGGAAGCGAACGCGCTCAAGTAAAGGTGTCTCCGGGTTTATCGCCTCGAAAAGCACGCGTCGGAAGAACTTGAGCATGGACATTTCTCGACTGAGATAATTCATCGGGTCATCAATCAAGGCTGCCAGAGATTTGGTTCCCTCTGAGTTTTCGTTTCCCATAATAAGAACCTCAAGGATTGTTAGCTGAATAATGTGAATCAAGTATACATCAAATTTTCATAAGCCCTTAATAAAAACAGGACTATAATATAATGTGTATTACATGCAAATCAATCAAAATTTTACGGGTTTGAGCTAAATTAGGATTGACAAAGATCATTTTGTCATTAACAATAGGACTTAAGATCAACCATTACATCAAATGTTGATTTGACAAATTAACCACTCCAATATTTTTGTAGGGTGCGGTGCGTTTTTCACCGCACCATTAGTAAGGAGAGAAAAAGAATGGAAGCCCACACAAATTTCCCCGCTCCCTTTTACCGCTGGCGCCCGCATCCATGGCATGGCCTGGAAATTGGTCCCGAGCCGCCTGATCGCGTCCTTGCCTATATCGAGATGACGCCTTTCGACTATATAAAATATGAAGTGGATAAGGTCACAGGTTATTTGCACGTTGACCGACCGCAGCGCACATCATCGCTTCCGCCAACCCTGTATGGGTTCATCCCCCGCACATTCTGCGACGAGCGGGTAAAGGCGCTTTCGCAAAACGCAATCCGCGGCGATGGCGATCCCCTGGACATTTGTGTTGTCAGCGAAAGACCCATCAACCGATCTGAAATTTTTCTAAATGCCATCGTGGTTGGGGTGATCCAGCTTCTCGATCATGACGAAGCAGATGATAAAATCATTGCCATCCTCGAAAATGATCTGGTTTACGGGCATATGCGGGATATTGACGAATTGCCAAAGGTGCTAGTGGAGCGATTGCAGCATTATTTTAAGACTTATAAAATGATTCCCGGCGAAAAACCTGGGATTGAGCTGATCAACGTCTCAGGACCTGAAAAAGCAAAGAGAATTGTCACTGCTGCCATCCAGGATTACGAAGAAGCTTTTGGACGCACATAGATCCGATAGTTATTTTCAAACAAAAAAATATATGTTAAACGATCAAAACGCTTGTCAGGAATCAAGCTTCACGCTAGAATTCAGACATGCGTTTTGATCTTTTTTCCCTGTTTCCAGAAATATTTCCCCCTTATCTTAATGCAAGCATCCTGAAAAAAGCCCAGGACGCGGGACACCTCGAAATCCACACCCATAATATTCGCGATTATGCAGCCGACAAACACCATACAACCGATGACACCCCCTACGGTGGGGGTGGCGGTATGGTTATGAAACCCGAGCCGATTTTTTCAGCAGTAGAGGGTGTTTTAGGAAAACCTGCAAAATGCCCGGTTATCTTAATGTCCCCCCAGGGTCGCTTATTCAACCAGAAAATTGCTTTTGAATTGGCACAATACGACCATTTAGCTTTATTATGCGGTCGCTACGAGAGCCTCGATGAACGCATTCGCCAGCACCTTGTTACTGATTCAATTTCCATTGGTGATTATGTCCTGACGGGTGGTGAACTGCCGGCTTTAATTATTATCGATGCTGTCACCCGTTTGCTCCCGGGTGTCCTTGGTGATCCACAAGCAGCTGTCGACGATTCACATGCAACCGGGATCCTTGAATACCCTCATTACACCCGACCGCCAGAGTTCCGCGGTTGGGGCATCCCCGATGTCCTGCTCTCTGGCAACCATGCTGAAATTGATCGATGGCGTCGGCATGAAGCCTTACAACGCACCCTCGAACAAAGACCTGATTTGCTCATTACAGCTGATTTAAGCCAGGAAGATCTGGCTTTTTTAGAAAGTCTGGGTTATCGCCCTCAACAACCAAGCTAATCAACCAAAATGGAGACTTCATGGAAACAAAACGAATGAGCTATTTGAAAACTTTTTTACTTGGGTTTGGATTTTTCGGTGTCAGTGTCATTTGGTCTGTCTATAACGCCTTCGTCCCATTAATTCTGGATGAGCGTTTTGGTCTGCAAGCAGGATTTATTTCTTTTATTATGGTCCTGGACAACATCGCTGCCTTGATCATCCAACCCCCTTTAGGAGTGTTCTCAGATCGACTGCGTTCACCAATTGGAAGGCGACTGCCTTTCATCGTTGTCGGCGCACCTTTAGCGGCAGCCATGTTTGGGCTGATCCCATATGCACAGGTTCTGCCCTTATTTATCTTCAGCTGTATTACTTTGCTGCTTGCCATGGCATTCTGGCGCACACCCGTTGTCGCCCTCATGCCCGACATCACCCCTTCAAACAAACGCTCTCAGGCGAATGGCGTGATCAACCTGATGGGTGGATTGGGCACCGTACTGGCAACATTAATCGGCGGCCCATTGTATCGCATCAATCCTAGTTATCCTTTCTTTCTGGCTGCTGGGCTTGTTATCCTCGCTGGTGTTCTTGTATTGATCTTTGTTCGTGAGCCAAAGGAATACATCTCGCCAAAACTGCACCTTGCTGACAAAAGCGAAGGAACAGGATTGGAAAACAAGGTGTTAAAAAACCTGGGGAATGTCTTCACTCAAAAAGACAAAAGCCCAATGTTCATTCTTCTGGCAATTTTGTTCTGGTTTATTGCTTACAATGCGCTTGACACCTTCTTCACATTGTATGGTGTGAACCACCTCGGGTTGGATGGCGGTGACAGCGCATTCCAAATTTCCTACATTGGCTTGATATTTATGCTCATGGCGGTACCAGCCGGAATCCTTGCCAGTAAATTTAAAAGGAAGAACGTGATCATGACGGGCATCTGGATTATGATTGCCTGTGTACTCCTGATGTATGTCATCCCAACTGAAGTGCTGACCACACGGTTTGCCTCATTAATGGGATCAGGATTTTATGTACTTTCAATCATATTGATGTTTGCCGGTATTGGATGGGCGATGATTAACGTAAACTCACTTCCGATGGTTGTGGATATGACTGATGATGAACATATTGGCACATACACAGGTCTTTATTATTTCTTCTCGCAGCTGGCAGCAACCTTTGGACCGGTCTTTTTCGGATGGACGATTCAACTTTCAAACAATGATTACCGTCTTATGATGGTGATTGCACCCTTCTTCTTCTTGCTTGCATTTTTCATGATGATGGGTGTGCGTCGCGGCGAAGTGCAATCGTTGCAAATTGAGAAAGAATGATGAGGATTTGTTAATAAAGAATTTACTATCTTGTCCGCAAACGAAAAGACCAATATAATATATATGATGGCTTAATTAAAGCCACACTAAAAACAATCCTGATTTAGGAGGAGAAAATATGTCGAAAAAATTTTTACTCATTTTGTCAATGGTTGTGATCGGCAGCATGCTGTTTGTTGCCTGTGGTCCAACCGCAGAAGAAGAAGGCGTTTATGTTTGTCAGATCACCGACACAGGTGGTATTGACGACAAATCGTTCAACCAGACTGCCTGGAAAGGCATCCAGGATGCTGAAGAAGAATTAGGCATCCGGAGCAATTACCTGGAATCCCAGGAAGTCGCTGACTACGAGAAAAACCTGAATGCCTTCGCTGAAGAAGGATGCGACCTGATTGTCACCGTTGGCTTCCTTATCGGCGATGCAACAAAAGCCGCTGCAGAAGCTAACACGGACATCTATTACTCAATCGTTGACTACGCCTACGAAGAAACCATTCCAAATCTCGTTGGCCAGGTCTTCGAGACCGATGAAGCTGCATTCCTCGCTGGTTACGCTGCTGCAGCAGTAACCCAAACAGGCAAGGTTGGCACCTTCGGCGGCCTGCCGATCCCCACAGTCACCATCTTCATGGATGGCTTCGCCAAGGGCGTCGCAAAATACAACGAAGTTAAAGGCACCAACGTTGAAGTTCTCGGTTGGGATTTAGACAACCCGGATGCTGGCTTATTCAGCATGGACTTTGATGACCAGCAAAAAGGTCGTGAGTTGGCTGTATCCCTGATGGACGAAGGTGCGGACGTTATCATGCCCGTTGCCGGCCCTGTCGGCCTCGGTGCAGCTGCCGCTATCCAGGAACGTGGCAATGCCTATGTGATTGGTGTTGACTCGGACTGGTTCTTAACCAGCCCTGAATACGCTGACATCATCCTGACATCCGTCATGAAATTGATGGATGCAACGTCCTTCCAGGTCGTCGAAAATGTCATCAACGACAGTTTCGAGCCAGGCGTTATTGTGGGTACCCTTGAAAATGAAGGTGTCGCACTTGCGCCATTCCATGACAATGCAGATCTTATTTCAGATGAAATTCAGGCTGAACTTGATCAGCTCAAAGCAGACATCATTGCCGGTACCATTGTTTTAGACTGACGATGACAAAATCCAAAATTCGGGTTGGAGGTGCCTCCAACCCGAATTTTTTATAAATGGA
This sequence comes from Candidatus Brevefilum sp., assembly GCA_029210815.1. Lineage (GTDB taxonomy): Bacteria > Chloroflexota > Anaerolineae > Anaerolineales > Anaerolineaceae > Brevifilum. Next base: position 20,063 of record JARGGB010000008.1, on the reverse strand, counting down.
CTTATACCCATCATATTAATTCAGAAACGGGGATAAAATGACTCCTATTCTCCAATTAAAAGGAATCACAAAAAGATTTCCCGGTGTTCTTGCCAATGACCACATTGATCTCGACCTTCGTAAAGGGGAGATCCTGGCATTGTTGGGTGAAAATGGCGCTGGCAAGACAACCTTGATGAATATTTTATACGGCCTTTATCAACCTGATGAAGGCGAAATTTTTATTGAGGGCGAAAAGGTCACCATCGATTCCCCCACGGATGCAATAAAAACTGGTATCGGCATGGTCCACCAGCACTTTATGCTCATTCCAGTTTTCACTGTTACTGAAAACGTCATGCTCGGTGAGGAAACTATAAAGTACGGGGATTTCCTGGATCGAAAAAAAGCAGCTAAGAGAATTATGGACATTTCCGAAAAATATAATCTCCAGGTTGCACCAAATGACTACATCCGGGACCTGCCAGTAGGTGTCCAACAACGCGTAGAAATTATCAAACTTCTTTATCGAGATGCAGAAATCCTCATTTTTGATGAACCTACTGCCGTCCTCACACCGCAAGAGGCGGATGAACTTTTCTCAATCATGCGCTCCCTCTCTGATCAAGGCAATTCGATCATTTTCATTACCCATAAACTGCGAGAGGTTTTAGACATTGCAGACCGCATCATGGTCATTCGACGGGGTGCTGTTGTTGGCGAAACCACACCCGACCAGGCTGATAAAAACTCTCTGGCAGCAATGATGGTCGGGCGAGACGTCAACCTGGAAGTTGAGAAAACCGACAAAGAACCCGGCGATCTTGTTTTCTCAGTAAAAAACCTGGTTGTTGCGGATAAATTTCAGAATATTGTTGTGGACAATGCCTCGTTGGATGTACATGCTGGGGAAATCGTGGGAATTGCCGGTGTCCAGGGTAACGGGCAGACGGAACTGGTCGAGGCAATTACCGGTCTGAGGAAGTCAGCAGAAGGTGAAATTACCTTGCTAAACCAGGACATAACAAAGGCTTCCCCAAGACAAATTACTGAACTTGGTTCAGCCCACGTCCCGGAAGACAGACAGGCAGACGGTCTGGTGCTGCCCTTCCCTGTTGCTGAAAACCTGGTGCTCTGCACTTATTACAAAGAGCCTTTTTCAAAAGGTGTGATTTTACAATACAAAACGATTTTGGACCACGCTGAAAAGCTCATTGAGGATTTTGATATTCGCACACCGAGCGCAATGACACCGGTCAGCTCCCTTTCTGGCGGCAACCAGCAAAAGGTGATTATTGCGCGAGAATTATCCCGCCCTATTGATTTTTTAGTCGCATCTCAACCGACACGCGGGCTTGATGTCGGTTCCATCGAATACATCCATAAACGTATTGTCCAAAAACGAGATGAGGGCTGTGCGGTCTTGCTCGTATCACCTGAACTTGATGAAATTATGGAGCTCTCCGACCGTATCGTCGTTATGTACCGGGGACAAATCATCGCTGACTTGCCCAATAAAGATGTCACTAAAGAACAGGTGGGCTTGATGATGGCAGGTGTCTTACCGGAGGAAGCATTAGCCGAAGGCGATCAGCACGCTGTGGAACCAGCGCTTTAAGGAGGTGCATCTTTGGATAAAAAACAAGAAAAACAAAAAGACGCAGGAAAGGTATTAATAGAAGAGCTGAACCAGGATGAAAAGGAATCAGCGACGCATAAGCGTTCCTTTTGGAATGTTATAACCATCCCTTTGTTAGCAATTTTATCTGGTTTAATCATTGGCGCATTTTTAATTGCTGCCACCAGCACAAGCGTCTATACTGCCTTTGGGCAATCATTCGGCAAGGGTATCACAACTGCTTTCTCTGAAATCGGCAGCGCCTATGCAGCGCTTTTCACCGGTTCCATCGGCGATCCTGTCCGTATTTTCAACGCCTTGTTTTCGGGAGATAAAGAACAAATTTACAAAGCTATCAACCCATTTCTTGAAAGCCTAGTACAGGCAACACCCTATATCTTTGCAGGTCTCGCCGTGGCACTGGCTTTCAGAGCGGGTTTGTTCAATATCGGGGTCGAAGGGCAGCTTTTCATTGGGGCAGCCTGTGCAACCTTTGTTGGCTATGCTGTGAAAGGCTTACCCGTTTACATCCACATGCCCCTGGCATTTATTGCCGGCGGATTGGGAGGCGCGCTATGGGGCTTCATTCCTGGTTTTCTAAAAGCGACCACAGGCGGCCATGAAGTGATCAACACCATCATGATGAATTACATTGCTTTTCGCCTGACAGAATGGCTGCTTTCCGGTCCGATGACACGCCCCGGCTCAGGCGGGATGCCGATCAGCCCACTCATTGAAGAAAGCGCACAAATTCCGCAATTTTTCCCATCGCCAATTCGATTTCACCTCGGCTTCTTTTTTGCACTGGGCTTTGCCTGGCTTATCTGGTGGCTGCTCTTCAAAACAAAATGGGGGTTGAATATGCGCACCGTTGGCACCAACCCGCGTGCCGCCAAATACGCCGGCTTGAGCGTGGTAAAAACGACCATGATCGGGATGGCAATCTCTGGTGCATTAGCGGGATTGGCTGGCGCAATTCAAATATTGGCAGTTAACCGCAGCATGGCACTTGGTCTTTCATCCGGGTACGGTTTTGACAGCATCGCCCTTACATTAATTGGCAATAACCATCCAGTCGGTGTCGTTCTCGCTTCCATTCTGTTTGGAACCTTACGAAATGGGGCAACACGAATGATGGTTGTTTCCAGAATCCCAATTGATATCGTCGACGTGTTACAGGCAATCATTTTAATGCTGGTTGCTGCGCCGGCAATCATCCGAACGATTTATCGCCTTAAAGAACCCAAACAGGAAGAAACAACAGTCTTTGTAAGCGGCTGGGGAGGAGGTCAATAATGTCTACCTCAACACAAGCAATCAAACACGAACGAATTTATGAGGTTTCTCCAACCAGGAAGCTGGTGATGGGCATCATTGAAATCATCATTGGCGCCTTCATTTTCATTGTCTTTGTTCGAACCGTATCAGGGGCTGCAAAGACGACTTTTGTGATGACACCCGGCGGCATTAATATTGGCCAAGCAGGCAATTGGATACTGCCCACACAATTAACATTGATCATATTAGCTGCATTGGCGTTAATCATAGGTGCTTACCAATTGATCAAAGGTTTTGGACGGGCAACAAATGCGTTGGTTGGACTTTGCGGTCTATTCCTGGTCTTCAGCTTCCTGACCTGGCAGACCGCTGACCAGTCGCTAAACCTGGCAGGGATGCTGACAAGCGCTGTTCTTCTGGCTGTACCAATCACACTGGGTGCATTTTCAGGGCTTCTATCCGAACGTGCTGGTGTCATCAACATAGCAATTGAGGGCTTGATGTTGATGGCAAGCATGGTAGGTGCTTTGATCGGCAGCATCACACAAAATGCCTGGATCGGGTTATTGGGCGGTATCTTTGCTTCCGTCCTTTTAGCAGGGATTCACGCAGTTCTGTCCATCAAATATCGCATTAACCAGGTCATATCAGGGACTGTGATCAACATCTTCGCCGCAGGTATGACCGCATTTTTATCGCAAAAATTTTTACAAACTAACCAGGCATTGAACTCCCCACCACTGTTTCCAAGAATACCTATACCTGGCTTAGCCTATATCCCCGTCATCGGTCCTATTTTCTTCAATACCAACATCTTTGTTTATATCATGTTCATTTTGCTGATCATCATCCAGGTTGCGCTTTTCGCAACTCGATGGGGATTGCGATTGCGATCCGTTGGGGAGCACCCCAAAGCAGCAGACACATTGGGCATTAAAGTGGCACCGACACGCTATATGGCGGTTTTGTTAAGCGGTGTCGTTGCAGGAATTGGGGGATCTTTTTTCACCCTCGGCTCTGTTGGCCGATTTGAGGAAGGGATTACAGCCGGCAAAGGATTTATTGGGTTGGCGGCGATGATCTTTGGCAACTGGACTCCAATCGGGTCCCTTGGGGCGGGTTTCTTATTTGGTTTTGCAGACGCAATCGGCTCCAAATTATCGCTCCTTGGCAGCAACATCCCTGCTCAATTTATGGGAATGACGCCTTACCTGATTACAATGATTGTGCTGGCTGGTTTTATCGGCAAGGGTCAGGCGCCCGCTGCAGACGGCGAGCCTTACGAAAAAGAATAATCAAACAACCAATTTAAGTGATTCAAAACCCATTCGGTAATAATCTACCGGATGGGTTTTTTGATTCTGATGAGTATAATAGAATTGTCCTGTAAGAAAAAGAGGAAAAATATGAAAGAAGTCAAACCAATTTATCTCGACTACAACGCTACAACACCCATCGCCAAAGAAGTGGCTGACGAAATGGCACCTTACCTGTATGGTCATTTCGGAAACCCATCCAGCAGCCATGCATTTGGCGTGAAGGCAAGAATGGCTGTTGAAAAGGCGCGTCATCAAATTGCTGATGCCCTCCGGTGTCAGTCGAGCGAGATCGTCTTCACCAGCGGCGGCACTGAAAGCAACAACTACGCCATTCGAGGATATGCCCTTGCAAACCGGGATAAAGGGAATCACATCATCACCAGTCAAATTGAACACCCAGCGGTGCTGGAAGTATGCCGATATCTTCAAAACCAGGGCTTTACGATCACCTATTTACCTGTTGATCAGTATGGTTTGATAAGTCCCCAAAGCTTGGAAGAAGCTTTCACCCCCAATACAATCCTTGTGAGCATCATGCATGCCAACAACGAGGTTGGCACGATCCAACCGATTCAAGATTTGGCTGAGATAGCACATAAACACGGTGCTGCCTTTCACACCGATGCCGCTCAAAGCGTCGGAAAAATCCCAGTTGATGTACAGAAATTAGGTGTGGACATGCTTTCCATTGCCGGGCATAAATTATATGCCCCCAAGGGAATTGGAGCATTGTTTATCCGTAATGGAACAGCCCTTAAAAAATTAATGTACGGCGCTGATCATGAATCAAATCGGCGTCCAGGAACTGAAAACGTCCTTGAAATCGTTGGCCTCGGGAAAGCCTGCGAAATCGCAAAACGGGACCTGGAAAAGAATATGAGTCATTTTAAGAACATGCGAGACCGCTTACACAAAGAACTACAAGTGTCTCTAGCAGAAGGCAGCTTTTTACTCAACGGCCATCCCGAGTTACGTTTGCCGAACACCCTCAGCCTTGGCTTTTACAAAGAGGAAGCCAACACACTAATCGCCCAAATCAGCGACCGGGTTGCCGTATCTGCCGGTGCAGCCTGTCACTCAGACAAGATCAATATTTCCAATGTTCTGCAAGCAATGAAAGTACCCCTTGACTACGCCATGGGTACCCTTCGATTTTCTGTAGGTAGAGGGACAACAATAGACCAAATTGATAGGGCTGTTGAAATTATCGCAGACGCTATCAAAGCGCAATAACCAAAGATTAGAACTGAAAATTGTTTTTTGCAATTGGATTCTAAAAATCTAATTGTGATTAAGAACAAAGACAGGGGCTTTTTGTGTCTATTCGCCCTCAGTACGAATTATAAAGTTTGGTAAAATAATTTCGAATAAAAAATAAATACCTGAGAAAATCTTAGTTTGTTTCAACCCAGCCATTCTATAATAAAAGAATATGAAATTAATATCCTTACAAAGAGAGGTGTAATATGTCAATCATTGAAACTGTGAATATTTCCAAAAGGTTTGGTGACGTCCAGGCTGTGGAAAATTTGAGTTTTGAAGTCCAGCCTGGAGAGATCTTTGGATTGTTAGGTCCAAACGGCGCCGGCAAGACCACCTCCATTCGGATGATACTGGATATCTTTAAGCCCGATAAAGGTGAGATCAGGGTATTGGGCGGTCCCATGACGGACGAGAAAAAGAATCGGATTGGTTATCTGCCAGAAGAACGCGGTCTTTACCAGGAAATCCCCCTGGAACGTTGTTTGATCTTCCTGGCAGCACTCAAGGGAATGGAAGAAGGTCTTGCATCCTCAAAATTGAAGGATTACATGGAACATTTTGACCTCTACCAGTATCGCGACAAAAAGGTTAAAGAACTCAGCAAAGGTATGCAGCAAAAAGCACAGTTAATCACGACCCTCGTTCATGATCCAGAACTGATCATCATCGATGAACCCTTCACTTCATTGGACCCGGTCAATACTGAAATGGTCAAAGATATGCTCCAATCCAAACGAGATGAAGGCAAAGCGATCATCATGTCCACGCATCAAATGAACCAGGTAGAAGAATTATGCGACCGCATTCTGTTAATTGATCATGGGCATCGAGTGCTGTATGGGACACTGCAAGAAATCCAGAAGGATTTTGCATCCCAGGATATTATGGTCACACCGCTGAGCAGTTTACCAGATGCTATCGAGGGTGTTCGAGAAATAAGAAAAACGAATGGGCGATTCCGCCTCGTATTGGATGAAATGGCGAAACCCAACCTGATTTTGAAGAATTTAATAAATTCAGGGGTTGAATTAACAGAATTTGAAAATGCTGTTCCGCCTTTGAACGAGATTTTTATTAAATTTGTAAAAGAGCTGGAAGGGGAAGAAGATGACTAAGGTTTGGCACATTATTAAGAACGAATACATAAAGCATGTATTCCAAAAGAGATTTCTGCTCAGCTTGCTGAGTCTTCCTGGCCTTGTTCTGATCATGGTTGGTTTAGGATTATTGATCGGATTCTTAACCATTGATCGAACACCGGTAGGTTATATTGACCGATCAGGAACCCTGAGTAACCCCGTTCCCCTGGAGGAGAATTCAAGTATTTTTGAACCAACTATAAAATTTAAACCCTTTGAAAATGATTCGCAAGCACGGGAAAAGCTAGATGAAGGTGAAATACAGGCTTACTATATCATCAATGAAGACTATCCTCAGGTTCTGGCTGTTGATCTTGTTTTCTTTGAAGAGCCAGCCTCAGAAATTCAGGATCAATTTGATCAATTTGTTAAGCAAAACCTTGATGCATACCAGGAGCTGGACCTACAAATTAAGGAGAGACTCGAGGATGGCAGCATAATTACAATCTCATCCCTGGATGGCAGCCGGGAAATTCGCCAGGACCAATGGTACAACATCTTCATACCATTCGTTGCTGGGCTTTTGTTTTTTGTCGTTGTGATGACCAGTGGTGGGTACCTGCTTCAGGCAGTTGTTGAAGAAAAAGAAAACCGAACAATGGAAATTCTTGTGACCTCTGTTACGCCCACGCAGTTGATGACCGGCAAAATCATTGGCAATATCGGCGTTGGTTTAACCCAATTGATCATTTGGCTTCTCTTTGGGTGGATCGGGTTGTTAATTGCAGGGCAATTCTTTCCCGCCGTGCAGGATATCTCCATTTCAGGAGAATTTATCGCAGTTCTATTACTGGTGCTGTTACCATCCTTTGTGATGATAGCAGCGATTATGGCTGCCATTGGCGCAACAATGACCGAGACAAAGGAAGCGCAACAAGTCTCAAGTTTAGTGTCCTTACCCATGATGATCCCCTATTACCTTTCATCCACAATTATGATGAATCCAAATGGGGCATTGGCAACAGCCTTAAGTTACTTCCCAATCACTGCACCCATTACCCTGATCATGCGAATGGGGTTCACCGTTGTGCCCGCATGGCAAATTGCTATCAACATTGCCATCCTTATCCTGTTTGCGATACTTGCCATCTGGTTTGCTGGTAAAGCCTTCCGAATGGGTATGTTACGTTATGGTAAAAAGCTGTCGATTAAAGAAGTTTTACGAAAGCAGGTGTAAAGATGAAAAAAACCTGGATTGTACTTAAAACAGAGTTTATAAATACCGTCACAAGACGTTCTTTTTTACTGACCCTAATTTTGGTGCCTTTAGTTCCCGCAATTATCCTTGGCGTCGTGTCCTTAATTGGCAGCGATAGTCAGAGTGGCGGCATTGGACAAATCTTTCAACCATCCCCTGGAGGCCCAGTAACGGATGGCTATGTTGATTTGGCTGGGGTCATTGAACAATTGCCCCCGGATATCAACCCGGACTCTTTGAATGAATATCAAAATGAAGAAGCTGCAAAAGAAGCTGTTATGAGTGATCAACTCAGAGGATATTACAAAATCCACACGGATTTTTTGGAAACAGGTCAAATCACATATTACCGCAAGGATTTTAACCCCTTTAGCGCAATGGAAACCACAACGGCAGTTGAAAGGGTTATTCGATACAATCTTTTAGGCGCGAACCTGCAGCAATACGAAGCCCTTTCAGATCCTGTGCAGGTTAATACGATCGACTTAGCGCCAGATGTGGAAGAGCGCGATACCAGTAATCCACTGGCTTTTTATCTGCCTTATGGTGTTAGCATGCTGTTTTATGTGATCATTATCACTTCGGCCAGTTTGTTGATGAGCAGTATTGCCAAGGAGAAAGAAAACCGGGTGATGGAGATCTTGATGAGCTCGGTTAAACCCATCCAACTCTTCACCGGTAAAATATTCGCGCTGGGATTGGTTGGATTACTCCAAATGGTACTTTGGATGGGATCCGGGTTGTTAATGCTTCGCCTTGGTGGAACGACTCTCAATATCCCCCCAAGCCTTCAACTTCCCGCTGGACTTCTTCCCTGGGGAATTGCTTTCTTTATAACGGGTTATTTGGTTTACGCCACAATAATGGCAGGTATTGGTGCTTTTGTACCCAACCTTAAAGAGGCTTCACAAGCAACTTTTTACGTTATCGCACCAATTTTAATCCCACTAATGTTGGTAGGCGTGATCATCGAGCAGCCCAATGCAACCCTGCCAACCATCCTCAGCCTGATTCCATTTACGGCACCCACCACGATTATGACCCGCATGGCTGTTTCCCCGGTGCCATTATGGCAATTACTTGTGTCAATAGCATTATTAATTTTGACGATTCTATTATTGATTCGCTCAGTTGCCGGTATGTTCAGGGCACAAACATTGTTAACCGGCAGTAAATTCAGCTTGGGATTGTTCATTAAGACCCTGTTCAGTGCTGAAAGGACTTAATCTTCAAATTCACGCTTGAAATTCAATCGAGATTAAGATTTAATGGATGTGGAGGCTAACTTAAAAGCTTCCAAATCTTTGTCATAAATGGAGACTTGGCAAAATTATTGCAACCAATCATTTATGCTAAGAAAAAACACGCCCTATTTGAGCTGTGGAAGTAACAAGCTCAGTAGTTAATAAGGCGTTAAATATCGTCAAAAAAGCGAGGAGAAAGCATGAAGAAGCTAAGGATCACACTCATTATTGGAATAATTTTCAGCATCATCCTTTCTGGATGTAATTTTCCTGGACAGGAAACCCCAACCTCCCAGGTAGATGCTCTGAATACAGCAGCTGCTCAAACAGTACAGGCGCAGCAAACAAGCATTGCAGAAACAGCCCTGGCGACAAAACAAGAACAACCAGGAGCAACACAAACTTTATCGCCAGAACCGTCTGAAGAGCCTGGCTCGCCCACAGCAACATTATCCCCAAGTGACACCCCTACCACAGCACCGACCCAAACGCCTGAAATTGAATGCAACCAGGCTGGATTTGTTGCTGAGACCATCCCGGATGGAACAGATTATGATCCCGGTGAGGAATTCACAAAGACCTGGACGCTTGAAAACACCGGAAGCTGTACATGGGATGCAAATTATGACATTGTCTTTGTTGAGGGGGATGCCATGGGTGCGCCAGCATCAAGCCCCCTGACCAGCGGTACAGTAAAACCTGGTGAGGAGGTGAAGATCAGCATGGATTTGAAGGCACCGATTGCTGCCGGCACCCATCGAGGTGATTTCAAGCTGCGTGATCAAAACGGCGTCTTATTCGGGATTGGCGAAAAAGATGGCAACTTCTGGGTGAAAATTGATGTCCAGGGCACCGTTTATGATTTCACAAAGAATTACTGTGCTTCTGGTGTTGTCTGGTCCAGCGGCGTTGGCACCTTACCTTGCCCTGGTTCCTCAGGTGATAGTGCAGGTTGGGTCAGAAAAATCGATGAGCCCACCCTTGAAAACGGTATGAAAGATGATGAACCAGGCTTGCAGGTTCATCCACAGATGGTCAATGACGGCTGGATCAGGGGTATTTTCCCTGCAGTTTCAGTTACGGAAAATGTTTATTTCTATGCCATCATCGGCTGTTACAGCGATTCAAACTGTGATGTCAAATTCAAACTAAATTACAGAATTGACGGCGGTGCTGAACGTACCCTGGCAACATGGCACGAAGTTCAGGATGATGATTTCAATCGCATCAAAGTGGACCTGGATGATTTAGCTGGAGAAGATGTCCAATTTATCCTGCTGGTTGAAGCAAACGGCAGTGCCTCAAATGACCTGGCATTGTGGTTTGGCCCTCGCATAGAACCATAAGGCTTTAATTTTTTCGAAGCACATATGCCCCGGGAATTTTTCTCCCGGGGTATTTGGTTTTATTCGGTCATACTACGAGGGTGCTCAACTTTAATTTTTCCTCTTCACAGACCTTAATCTTGACTTTTCTCGCCGTTAATCTACAATTGAAAAGGTGACCAACCTAAAAACAATCGTTGGTCAGGAGGTAAACGATAAATATGATTATGAAAACAAACAGAATTTTTTCACTTTTGATCTTTTTTGCACTGTCTGCTTTGATTCTGACGGCTTGCAATTCAGGAGAACCGGAAATTGACATTGACGCCCAGCGCACAGGCTTTGCACAAACTGCTGATGTACAGGCGACAATGACAGCTCAGGCACAACCCACAGCGACAAACACCCCTGAGCCCTCACCGACACCCAGCTTCACGGATACGCCCGAAGTGACAGAAACGCCAGAAGGCACTGAGACTTCTGAGGTAACGACCACAGAAACACCCCAAGCGACAGCCACACAGCAAGCCGCCAGCGGGACTGACAGCGCAGCGTGGATCGCACAGGATCCACCCGATAATACCGAGTTCACCCCTGGTGAAGAATTCACCATCACCTGGTCACTTGAAAACACGGGTTCATCAACCTGGGGAACAAATTATTACATTCAATTTTCATCCGGTGAAGAGATGGGCGCAACAGATGAAAAGGTGTATCTCCCTTACCCTGTGCCGCCAGGCACCAGCGTTCAAATAAGTGTTGACCTGGTTGCACCAGGATCGACAGGTGAGAAACAATCCAATTGGCGACTTTACAACAACAGCGACAACTCATTCTATGAATTTTATATCATCATCGACGTTGTTGAAGACAAGGATTAATCACTCATAAGATTGTAAGAACGAAATACTTTATGATAAATTTAGAAGAACTGACCACTGCTACCAAAACCGAGGCAAACCGCCTCGGTTTTAACCATGTGGGCATTGCACCCGCCTTACCAGTTCCGCATTATCATACTTTCCTGCAATGGGTAGAGGAGGGAAATCATGCTGATATGGGTTATATGGCACGTGAGGATACCCTGGCAAAACGCGGTAATTCCAGCCTGATCCTTGAAGACTGTCAGCGGCTCATCTGTTTGGCAATGCCTTATGCACGCCCTAAAATATCAGCGTCGGATTGCCCCCCGGGAAAGGGAAAAATATCCGCTTATGCTGTAACCCGTGATTACCACGAAGTCATTTGGGACAGGTTGGGTCAGCTTGAGGACTTCATCCATGCCCATGCAGGTGATGATGTCAACACCAAATCCTATGTGGATACAGGACCTATCCTGGAGCGTTCTTATGCATCAAAAGCGGGTTTAGGCATTGCCGGTAAAAACTCTTGCCTGATCATCAAAGGCTTTGGTTCTTATTTTTTCCTGGCAGAGATCCTGATAAATCTGCCGCTGCCTATTGACCAGGCGTTCAAAAGAGACCTGTGCGGCACCTGTCAGCGCTGCATCGAGGCTTGCCCCACCGGATGCATCCGGGGAGATTACACCATTGATGGGGGGAACTGCATCAGCTACCTGACAATTGAAAACAAAGGCATCATCCCTGATCATCTGAAACCACTGGTTGGGAATTGGGTCTTTGGCTGCGACGTCTGCCAGACCGTGTGCCCTCACAATGCCTGGACGCCCGAACAGAACCTGGTGTTGGGCGAACCACGCCTCCCCGAATGCCTTGATTTGATCGAATTATTCAACCTTGACGAGGATCAATTTACATCAAAGTTTCAAGAGACACCGCCTCTGCGCGCCAAACGCGTTGGCATGCTGCGAAATGCTGCAGTTGTTCTTGGCAACCAGCAATTTCAACCTGCTCTCTCCATCCTCCGAAGCGCACTGGAAATAGAAAAGGATCCTGCGCTGCTGGATGCATGCAGTTGGGCAATCTGGCAAATAGAGGGGACAAAATGAAATGAACCAGAAATCCAACCGCGATTTGATAACAGAGAAAACACCGTATTTTATGATCGGTGACGTGCCCATTTACGGTGACCTGATCCTGGCACCCATGGATGGGGTAACAGATATGCCCTTTCGATCCCTCTGCAGGCGACTGGGGTCTGCACTGACAGTGACCGAATTCATCAACGCCATTGATGTGATTGAAAACCACCCCCGCTACCATAAACGCCTGGCTTTTGAACCCGATCAACGCCCGCTGTCATTGCAAATCCTTGGCAATCAGCCTGAACGGATGCTGACTGCCACCATGCGGCTGGTTAACAAAATTCATCCGGATATCATCGATATCAATATTGGCTGCCAGTCTAAGAATGTCACGGCACGGGGTGCTGGTGCGGCATTGATGAAATCGCCAAAAACCATCGCCCGGATTTTCCAATTGATGACCCACACCTTCAAACTCCCTATCACAGGAAAAATCCGGTTGGGATGGGATCATGACCATTTAAATTACCTTGAGATTGCCAGGATCATCGAGGACAATGGCGGCGCGATGGTTGCTGTCCACGGCCGCACCCGCCAGCAAGCCTACCGGGGGCAGGCGCAGTGGGACCCCATCTTCGAGGTCAAACAAGACCTGCGCATCCCCGTGATTGGAAACGGTGATGTGAAAACGATTGCCGATATCCAAAAAATCAAAGAAAGCACCGGCTGTGACGCTGTGATGATCGGGCGTGCTGCCGTTAGCAATCCATGGATTTTCAGCCGCCTGGACCGAGAAGATGTCCCGGTTGAGATTGTGAAAGAAACTATCCTCAACCACCTTGATGCCATGCTTGATTTTTATGGGGAAAGAGGTGTGATCACCTTTCGGAAATTCTTAAAAGCCTACCTTCGGCCGTATGATTTGCAGTCCGAATTATTGCTGTCGCTCTTAAAGAGCAAAGATCCGGAATTTATCAAAAGCAATCTTGAAGAAATATTCGTCAAAGAGTAAATCGGAAAATCAAATTTCAACCTACCCCCTGACCCCCTCCCTGAAGGGAAGGGAAAAAACCGGGTTCAGCGGTAACAACCGTTCGGGCACATGGGTTACATATCTCTCTTGTCCATCCAAAATGACAAGGATGTACAACTCACAATAACCATGGTGTTTTTGTAATACAGATGCGTTGTATCAAATGCTATTTAAAATCCTCTCCCTCAAAGAGGGCGAGGAGGCGGCACATATGATTACCATACTGTTCTTGGTTTACACCCCTCTCATTTAGTTCAACCTTCTATTCACCAGCCTGGTTGCATAATTAATAGCGGCTGGTATAATTTAATCCAGTGACTGGTCCTGTACCTGGTCGATTGAGGCTGGGTGCTCGGAGACCTGCAAATTAAAATTTATAAGGAGACGCAGTGTCATGGCATTAGATAAAGAACGTAAAGAAGAAATCATTGAAGAATATAAACGACATGAGGATGACACGGGTTCACCCGAGGTTCAAATTGCTATCCTCACAAAACGAATTCTGGAATTGACAGATCACTTGCGCATAAACAAGCACGACGAAAGTTCACGTCGTGGATTGCTCAAGATGGTTGGTCGCCGCCGTCGTTTATTATCCTATTTGCGCCGTAAAGACTATAAGAGTTACCTGGCGCTCACTGAAAAGCTCAAGATCCGCAAAAAGTAAGTTATTGTTTTTGAAGCAATTCGTAAACAGACCGCAGAATAAGCAGATTGCAGGGCAAGAAGATGACCTCTTCAATGACTCTGAAATTGTCTTATCTGCGGTTAACTAATTTAAGGTATTATATTCAACCGCAAGTCGGGCATTGAAAATTGCTGAGGAAAGGTCCTCACCGGTTTTCAGTTCCTGACTGGGCGGGCTATTAGAAAAAGGAAAATTAAGGAAATGAAACCTGAAGTAAAAATTTATCGTACTAAACTCGGAGATCAAGATATTATCTTCGAAACTGGCAAGCTGGCTGGACAGGCTGGCGGTGCCGTAACAATCCGACAGGGAGACAGCCTTGTCTTTTGCGCTGCAACCATGGGTGGCGTGCGTGAAGGACTGGACTTCTTCCCCCTGACCGTCGATTATGAAGAGCGCATGTATGCTGGCGGACGCATCCCCGGTTCCTTCTTCCGACGCGAAGGTAGACCGCGTGAAGAAGCTGTATTGATTGCACGCATGACTGACCGCCCCATTCGCCCATTATTCCCGGACGGAATGCGTAATGAGGTACAGGTCTTATTGATGTCCCTCTCAGCTGACAATGATAACCCGCTGGATATCCTCGCCATCAATGCCGCATCTGCTTCATTGATGATTTCAGATATCCCCTGGTCTGGCCCGGTCGGCGCCGTTCGCATTGGTTACATTGACGGCGAATTGATCATCAACCCCTCTTTCAGTAAACTCAACGAGTCCAAATTGGACCTGATCGTTGCAGGCACCAAAGAAGCCATTGCAATGGTTGAATGCGGCGCTGATGAGGTCTCAGAACAGGTGATGGTTGAAGCCCTTGAACTGGCACACAAATCCATCCAACCCATCGTTGAATTACAAGAGCAAATGGCTCGTGAGATTGGCAAAGAAAAACGTGATGTTGAAACCATCACAACAGAAGAAAGCCTGATCAACCAGGTCAAAGACGCCATCAAAGACCGCTTACTCGAGATCCTCAACAAACCCTACAGCAAAGAAAACCTGTATGGCGGCATCAGCGAATTGAAAGTTGCTGTCGTTGAAGAAATGAGCAGCGGCAAAGCCGAAGAGCTCACAGAAGCTGAATTGAAGGAATGGAAAAAAGCTGTTGGTCGTGCTTATGGAGAAGCTGAAAAAGCCATAATTCGAGAACGAATTTTGCATGAGCAAAAACGCCCCGACGGCCGAAACCCGAAAGAAATCCGGGATATTTGGTGCGAAGTCAATGTTAGCCCCAGGGCGCATGGCTCAGGCCTTTTCACCCGTGGTGAAACCCAGGTGCTCACGATGGCAACTCTCGGGACGCCGCGAGACGCTCAGGAATTAGACAACCTAATTCCTTCGGATGATACCAAACGCTATATGCACCATTACAACTTCCCGCCATTCTCGGTCGGCGAAACCGGTCGATTATTCACAGGACGCCGCGAAATCGGTCACGGTATGCTGGCTGAACGCGCCCTGCGACCGATGATCCCCGATGAGAGTGAATTCCCCTACACCCTGCGACTCGTTTCCGAGGTCTTAGCCTCCAACGGTTCATCCTCCATGGCATCCGCTTGCGGTTCAACCCTGGCATTGATGGACACCGGTGTGCCGATCAAACGACCCGTTTCCGGTGTGGCTATGGGATTGATCAAACAGGATGAAAACTACGTCATTCTCACCGATATCCTCGGTATGGAAGATCACCTTGGCGACATGGACTTCAAGGTCACCGGCACCACAGAGGGCATCACTGCTCTTCAAATGGATATCAAGATCAGCGGTCTCACAACTGAAGTTATGTCTGAAGCTCTTGAGCAGGCACGTGTGGCTCGTTTGAGCATTCTTGATACCATGCTCCAGACCATCGATAAACCCCGCACTGAAATGAAAGACCATGCGCCCCGCATTGAAACCATCAAAGTACCCGTTGACAAAATTGGTGCTGTGATTGGCAAGGGCGGCGAGACCATCCGAAATCTCCAGGAGGAGACCAATACCCGCATCGATATCGAAGATGACGGCACGATCTTTATCGCCTCCACAGACGGTGTAGGTTACAAACTTGCACGCGAGCGCATTGAACGCCTGACCGAAGAGGTTGAGGTTGGCCGAATTTATACCGGCAAGGTCGTTCGTGTTGTGGACTTTGGTGCCTTTGTTGAGATCCTGCCCGGGCAAGACGGCCTGGTGCACATATCACAGCTGGATACCAGCCACGTAAGCAAGGTTTCCGATGTGGTCAAAGAGGGTGATGAAATCACCGTTATGGTCACAAATGTCGACAACCAGGGCAAAATCCGACTTTCACGCCAGGCACTCCTCGAAGGCTGGACGCTTGAAGAAGCCCAGGCTCAGGACAGCGGCGGAAAGAAGAGCAGCAATCGCCGTGGTAGCAACCGCCGACGGTAATTGAAAATCATTAGAGATACCAACTGCCCCAGATTATCGGGGCAGTTGTTGTTTAAGGGTTGGTAATTAGGGATTGGGTATCAGGCAATTAGGATTCACGTAGGTCATGTGTCGTCCTGAAATATATTCATAGATAGATATCTGGAGTGAGGGGCTTTAGCCCGAATAGATTGGAGACTGTAAATACTTATGGATTGTATTGGCCTGAACCCACACCAGGGCAGGTGCCTCGCTCCAAAAAGAAATGTTAGGCTGCCTGTAGGATGCGCACCATTAATCTTTCAATTAATTTGTAAAAATGGTGCGCAGGCAACCACTGCACACCCTACAAACTCACTTACTCGTTGGAAGCTCTGGCATTTCCGGTCCCGGTACCCCTAGATGCTCCGCCAGGGCGGCGCGCAATGCCGTTCGGTCATCCCAGGGATACTCAATATGCCCAAAACACATCGACTGCTCATGCCCCTTACCGCATGTGACCACCAGGTCACCCGCCTTCGCGCGAGCGACGGCTTTCCGAATTGCATCCGGTCGGTCTGGTTCCAGCCAGAAATCCACACCTTCTTTCCCCCCGCCCTTTTCAGCACCTTCCTTCATATCCGCCAATATCGCGTCCAATGATTCCGTCCGGGGATCCTCAGCCGTGAGGATGACCTCATCCGCAATCTGCACGGCGATCTCCGGCATCAACTTGCGCTTCTCAACATCGCGCAATCCGGCGGAGCCGAAGACAGCAATCACCTTGCCCTGTGTCAATTCTCGAGCAGTCATCAAGGCTTGCCGAATCGCATTGGGTGTATGCGCAAAATCGACGATGGCTAAAAAGTCCTGACCCAAATCGATGCGCTCCATCCTCCCCGGCACCGGTGGAATAGTTTCAAAAGCCTTCTTGGCTGCGGACACGGGAATATCCAACCCAAAGACCGTAACGCCCAGGGCTGCCAGGCCGTTGTGAACGTTATACCTGCCGATCAGGGGTGTCTTGATGTCAAAGTCCTTACCCGGTCCATGTACGGTGAAAGAGAGAGTCTGCGGTGTGTATTCAATTTGATCCGCCCAAATATCGGCATCACTGTTTATACTATACGAAATCACCTGTGCTGGCGAAATCTCAGCAAGGTAAGGGTAGGATTGATCGTCCTTGTTCAGCACAGCCAGTTTCCTGACGCCCTTTTTAGACGTGTCTCCGCCGGATAAAGCTTCTACCAGCTTACCTTTGGCTTGCAAATACCCCTGATAATTGCGGTGATAATCCAGGTGCTCATGTGTGATGTTTGTAACGGCTGCCATGTCATAATCAACCTCCGCAACACGCTTTTGCACCAGGCCGTGTGACGTGGTTTCCAGGACAACATGGGTCAGTCCGGCATCCCGCATCCTTGCCAGGTAACGCTGGATATCCGGAGCTTCCGGCGTGGTAACGTGGAAACCCGTGTCCAGCGTTTCTTCACCCACCACCGCATTGACTGTAGAGATCATCCCCACCGGTATGCCGGCTGTTCGCAAAATATGGTAAACCAGGTTGGTGGTGGTGGTTTTGCCGTCCGTACCGGTCACCCCGATCACCACCATATCACGTGACGGATGGTCATAAAAAGCGGCTGCAACCTTTGCTAGTGCGAGTCTGTCATCCCCCTGCAGATGAACGTAGGGCACTTCTAAGGGCATAGGCGGCTTGGTGCCTATCACTGCCGCAGCCCCTTGTTTTACAGCGCTTGTGATGAATTGGTGGCCATCAAAACTTTCACCGATCAGCGCAAAGAACAGGTCGCCAGTCTGGACCTTGCGAGAGTCCCAGGCGATGCCTGAGATCAAAGTGTCGTCATAGGCATTGCATACCCAATCGGTTATTTCAACAAGGCTGGATTTCAGGTGTTTCACGCGCTTCTCGGTCAAAATTCGTGGGTCCTTTCAATAGGATTCCTGTTGATTAATATAACCCGAATGAGGTGTATAAACAAGGGTATTTCAGTAGGGTGCAATGCGTTCTTCATTGCACCATAAAAAATCAATGGTCTGTTACACAGACATGGTAATCGGCGGGATGAAAACCGCATCCCGCCCTACAAAGAAATTTGTTTTTGCTGAGATTGCTTTGTTTTATTCGCAATGACAAAAAGATATTCTACAATTCTTCTTCATCTTCATCATCCACTAACGGTGCCTGCTCCTCCCACGCACGGCGCAGCACGCGCCTCACGATCAGAAAAACACCCCCAAATGTGAAGGGTGCACTGGCGATCACCAAAATCAAGGTCCATTTAGGCGCTGTCCCCAAACGAGCATCGATTAACAAGCCTACCAGCAAAGCCGCACCTGCCATAAACATTGTCAGGCACCCGGCAGATAAGGAAACCAGTGCACTGCGTTTCATGTTCTTAACTGCGGAAGATTTTAATTCAGGATTTTGTTTATCCATCTTTATCCCTCAATTCTGATCAACGCTGAACTGCCCGACCGATAACAAACAAGGCACCCCATAAAACCAGGCTCACAAAACCCAACCACAAGACTAAATTTCGTTCCATACCGAATAAACTGATGACCTTAATTTCATAATCCACCACAGCCACCGGGACCGTGATCATCGCGGGGGACTCCTCCTCAAAAAAGCCAAATGAGAGAATGAGTTCGCCAGAAAAGTCCCCGGTGTGAATGGGGGGGACAGCCCACCACAATTCCAGGTCCTGCCCTGCCCCCAGGTTGGTTTGGATTTGCCCGGTTGGCTCAATGGGCAGCCCAGCCAGGTTGGCTTCTCCGATCACAACCTGTACCGGCCGATCAAGCCCATCCTGTGTTGCATCCTCGACTTCGCTGAAAAAAAGCTTGATGTTCCCGTCTTCCTTTAACCGCATCCAACGGGGCCAGCTAACCTTCAGGATATAATCCGCATGGCTGGCATAGGTCTTCCCAGGGGGTGCACCGGGCAAAATCCCGGCTGGGATAGTCATTGTCACGCCGTCCCAGGGCGCTGGCCAGGCTGACCAGCCAACACCAAACAAACCAATAGCTAAAAACAACAAGCTGAGGATGAACAATCCCTGGCTCAATCGCCTGTTCATAAGTATTCCATTCAACCCAACAGGATCAAAACCAGCATGCTCAAAGCCAACAGGATGCCGATGGTCAGTCCAAGAAGTTCGCTGCCCGCTTTCAGCGCCACATACAGAACAAAAGGCAGGGCAATCTGCAAAACCAAAAGGATGATCTTCTCATTAAGCCCAATTTTCTTGATTATGTTCTTCTTCACTAATTCCTGATTTCCTAATACCTAATACCTGATACCTGATACCTACTTCCCAATCCAAAAAATCACCATCGCCGCGACCGCCACCGTCATCAGCGTGATCAAGCCGTAGCCCAACAGCTTCCGCATTACCTCCCCTTCCTTCCCGGACAAGCCAACCGTGGAACAGCCGACGATGACTTTGGCAGGTGCCAGCACACTCCCCAATGAACCGCCCGCGGTTTGCGCCGCCAAAATAAGCGGCACGCTCAGGTTCAGCAGCTGGGCAGTGCTCTGCTGTAAAACGCCAAATAACACATTTGAATTGGTATTGCTGCCCGTGATGAAGGCACCCAGTGCGCCGATGAAGGGCGCAATCGCCGGGTAGATCTCACGGCTGAAGCTGACACTCAA
>JARGGB010000089.1 GCA_029210815.1 Candidatus Brevefilum sp. | reverse complement strand
CTCCCGCGTCCAATCGCAGGAGGCACCCAGACGACGAATTTGCTGGGTGATGATCCCACCGTATTCTTCTTTCCAAGCCCAGGTTCGCTCCAAAAACTTTTCCCTTCCCAATTCTTTTCGGCTTGTGCCCTCTTCGCGCAGCTTATTCTCGACCTGCAATTGTGTGGCAATGCCGGCATGGTCCACGCCGGGGACCCACAGGCTTGGTTCGCCTTTCATCCTGTGATAACGGATCATCAGGTCTTGCAGTGAGACCACGATCGCGTGCCCCAGGTGTAATCGTCCTGTAACATTCGCCGGGGGAATCGAGATCACAAAAGGCTTCTTGCTCGGGTCAAAACCGGGTTGATTGGGATCGTTTGTGGGTTGAAAATAACCCGACTCCCACCACCAGCGATACAGCCGGTCTTCCGTTTTGTTAAAATCGTATGCTTTTGGCAGTTCTTGCGCCATCGAAAATACCTCCAGATCAAATTAAATTAAAAACCTCTCGTCACAGAGGACGAAAGGTCAACTTCCGCGGTACCACCTCAATTCGCTGACCTGGGTCAGCGCACTCAGCCCGGACACTCATCCGGCGGCGCTGTAACGGGCGCGCCCGTGCCGTTCTACTCACCCTGCTGGGTTTTCTTCAGCAATTCTTTGCGGCGACTTCACGCATAACCTGGTCTGCGGCCGCTCTCAGCCATGGCAAGCCTTCTCTTTCAGGGATTCGTGCGCTACTCTTCCGCAAGTTTTTTAGTGATTGAATTATAGCCAAATTTTAATAATTATTCAACCACAATTTCCGAAATGTTTTTCGGGAATGATAATCTCATGATCTCTCTGGTGTCCCCAGTGCGTCGCCTTCTTTAAGGACTAGAGAGATCATTATTAAACCAGTTTAAAAAATTTTTCTTACTGGATTATCCACATTCTCCTTGCGGGTTTCCCCCACCTATGGTGAAAAGACAAATCACAGCTGCTATATTCACAGGTGAGGACACCAGTGCAATCGTCAGTGCTATCGTATTTCTTAGACATCACCATACAATATATTTAATTTTGATTAGATCTATAGAGACGCTGATCGGATTACCGCCCCATCGAGACGACCTGGTCTTCCCAGCGGTGCCAACCAGAGAATTTATCCTGGATGATCTTCCTGCCGTCACCCGGCGCTTCCAATCCAACCAGTTCCATATCCGCATCGACCATGATCCTGACCAGCTCATGGAATTTAATCTTTGGTTCCCAGCCCAGCTGATTCTTTGCTTTGGAGGTGTCCGCTTCAAGGAAGTCCACCTCTGTTGGTCGATAATAGCGGGGATCAATGCGGACGTAATCATGCCAATCCATATCCACATAGCCAAAGGCTTCGTCCAGGAATTCACTGATCTTATGGGCTTCACCGGTCCCAACCACGTAATCTTCAGGTTTATCCTGCTGCAGCATCAGGTGCATCATCTCAACATATTCCGGCGCGTAGCCCCAGTCACGGCGTGACTCAAGGTTGCCCAAGTACAAATATTTCTGGTTGCCAGCCATGATGTTTGCAAGCGCCATGGTGATTTTTCGGGTGACAAAGGTCTCGCCTCTGCGGGGGGACTCGTGATTGAATAAGATCCCGTTGACCGAGAACATGCCGTAGCCTTCACGGTAGTTGTTCGCCATCCAGTAAGCATAAAGTTTTGCAGCTGCATAGGGGCTGCGCGGCCTGAATGGGGTATTTTCGTCCTGCGGGGGTT
>JARGGB010000088.1 GCA_029210815.1 Candidatus Brevefilum sp. | reverse complement strand
ACACCGCATGGCGATATACCCACACCCATCTTTGCACCCGTGGGAACCCAGGCGACTGTCAAATCACTGACGCAAAAGCATCTGCATGAATTAGATGCAAAATTAATTCTTGCTAACACGTATCATCTTTACTTGCGGCCAGGTGATGACCTGGTTGCGGAAATGGGCGGTTTGCATACCTTTATGGGTTGGAATGGGCCAATTTTGACGGATTCGGGGGGATTCCAGGTCTTTTCCTTGTCCGACATGCGTGATATCGATGAAGACGGCGTAACGTTCAAGAGTTACATCGATGGCTCAACGCACCGTTTCACACCAGAGCGCTCAATCGAAATCCAGGAGAACCTGGGAGCGGATATCATGATGGCTTTTGACGAATGCGCTGAGCCTTATGATCGAGATTATTCAGAACGTGCAATGCACCGTACCCATCGTTGGGCAGAACGCTGCAAAGGAACCCAAACCCGTGAGGATATGGCATTATTTGGCATCGTTCAGGGGGGCGTATTTCCCGAACTGCGCAAAATATCGGCCGAGAAGATCGCTTCCCTTGATTTCCCGGGCAATGCTATCGGGGGCTTATCCGTCGGTGAGACCAAAGAAGAAATGCATGCCATGATCGAATTGGTCAATACCATTCTTCCAGAAAATAAACCGCGGTATTTGATGGGCGTCGGCACACCTCCTGACCTGGTGGAGTGCATCAAACGGGGAATCGATATTTTCGACTGCGTTTTGCCAACCCGCCTTGCCCGGCATAAAGCCGCCATGACCGATACCGGTCGAATGAACCTGGTTAATGCCCAGTACGCTCATGATGAACACCCAATCAGCGAGACCTGCTCGTGTTACACCTGCCAGAATCATTCCCGTGCATATATTCGGCATCTTATACAAGCTAAGGAAATGTTGGCAGGCACATTGTTGTCCATTCACAACATTCACACCCTGTTAAGCCTGGTAAGGCAATTGCGGGAATCAATCATCAATGAACAATTTGATG
The DNA here is from genome assembly GCA_029210815.1 of Candidatus Brevefilum sp. GTDB lineage: Bacteria > Chloroflexota > Anaerolineae > Anaerolineales > Anaerolineaceae > Brevifilum. The sequence continues at coordinate 1,051 of JARGGB010000088.1, read as the reverse complement.
AATTTGCATATAATTATTTAATCAATTACAACGAATAGGAAAGCAGGAAAAAATGACCACCATTCAAGCCATCATTCTCGGTATCCTCCAGGGTTTGACGGAGTTTTTACCCATATCAAGTTCTGGACACCTCGTCATCCTCCCCTTTTTCCTCAATTGGGATTTAGCAGCAAAAGAGAGCTTCATCTTTAACGTGCTGGTGCAGCTCGGGACCCTCGTCTCAGTCATCTTTTATTTCCGCAAGGATTTACTTGCAATCGTCAAGGATTTCTTCAAACAATTGCTGGCAGGCAAACCCTTTGCAAGCCATCACGCTCGCCTCGGATGGCTGCTGATACTTGCTACCATTCCGGCGGGGCTTGTTGGAATCTTGTTTGATGACATTGTCGAACAAGCTTTTTCTTCACCACTTTTCGCCGGCATAGCCCTGCTGATAACAGCCGTCTTAATGATCGTTGCAGAGATTGTCAGCTCAAAAATCGGTGATATGCACGACATCACCGTCTCAACAGCGCTGGTGATGGGTTTGATGCAAGCCCTGGCGATATTTCCTGGTATCTCCCGATCCGGTTCCACCATTTCTGGTGGTTTGTTCCGTCATATCCGTAGAGATTCTGCTGCCAGGTTTTCATTCCTGATGTCCATCCCGATCATGCTGGCTGCAGGCGGACTTTCGGGCTACCAGATGGTGACCGAAGTACCCAATTTAGGCGAATTTTTGCCAATCATGGCCATCGGCTTCCTGACAGCCATGGTCGTTGGATATGCTGCAATCCGCTGGCTGATCCAATTCCTGTCTGACCATTCACTGGTTTACTTCTCGATTTACTGTATTTTATTAGGCGGCGCAACCATCCTCGTATGGATTTTTTAACAAGGCTATGAAACACAATATTTGGCGAATTTCAATCATCATAATCACGCTGCTGTTAACAGCCTGTAACGATGTTGTGATTGAGTCTTCACCAGAACCCATCCTCGAGCTTATTGATCTCCAAATTACACCAGAACTGGAACACTGGCTGCCCTGGGTCAGCCAATGCGCGCAATC
>JARGGB010000087.1 GCA_029210815.1 Candidatus Brevefilum sp. | reverse complement strand
ATATTGCGGGATAGAATACATCCATCGGGAGTTCTCTGATTTGTTTAAATATGCAATTCCTTGACAGAAACCACCGTACACGCGTTTATTGACATCACAAGAAATTTTTTGTATAATGGAATCGAACTCATATTTATAAAAATTTCATTTTCCCCTTCGTTATCATAATCTATTTAACCTAAAAAAATTAGTTTTAACTAGGAGGTATGTAATGAAAATATTCCACCAGAAAATCACCTGGGTGATCCTATTAGTGATCCTGGGAATTGTGAGTGTCACGGCAGTGGCGATCGCTGATCCTGATATTCCCTGGCCATGGTCGTCTGACCCCGGGTCGGGGCCTCCAGGAGTAAAGGAACCCGCAGTGGGTGGTAATTTACCCGACGAAGATGGGTACACAGGACCAATCCCAGAAGCACTTAACTTGGAAATGCCGTCAAGTTCAGGATCCGAAATTAATATTCAACCGGATTGGGAGGAATTTCAAGGGGAGCCGCAACCTGATGATAACATTGATGGGAAAAGTGTGACTGATGGGGATTTGCGCTGGTCAGCCTTCTTTTATTATGATCATGCTGCCGGTGCAGTGCTGCGACCTCGAGACAGCAGCGTTGAATGGGCACAATCTGGCAGTGGCGGCTGTGTTTATTTAAGCTCTGGGAATCCAAGTACAATCCTCAATCTCCACCTGGATATTCCAAAAGGAGTCCGTATTGATTATCTGCGGATTTATTACTATGACACAAGCCCCGGTAACAGCGTTGCATGGATCACACGTTACGACGATGGGGGGGGTTACCAGGATATCACAAGGGTGACTTCGAGTGGGGATACCGGCTACGGCACCCAGCTTAGTCCACATATCACGCATGTCGTGGATAATATGAATTACTCCTATGTCCTCAATTGGCGACCTGTAGTGGCAGGCAGCTCAATGGCACTTTGCGGCCTGAGAGTCGCCTATTTGCTGCCTTAACTTAGCAAGAAAAGAGGCAAACATGAATAAAATACGCAATATAAAATACGGGCAGGTGATCGTTACAGCTGGCATAAGTATCGTCACCCTCCTGTTGCTGTTCACACTCATACCTTCTACCCAGGCAGCATCCACTAATACAGAAAACAACAACGTTCGCACAATATACCCAGCAAGCTATGCATGGATCACCACCTACAATGATCAGGGGGGGTATGATGACATTACAACGGTTCCTGTGGGTACACAAATTGGCTACCAAACAAACCTGAGTAGCTATATCGGTCATGTTGTTAACAATGCTTCAGATTCTTATGTTCTTAATTGGCGTCCAAATTATTTGGGGAACGGTTTTCAACTCTGTGGATTACGGGTCGCATACCGACTGCCATTGGAAGGCGGCGGCTTCTCGTCAAGTTTCTCTTATGCCCACGTTGCAGGCTCTGCACTGCGGCCGCGCGTCAGTAATACGGATTGGTCATGGGGCGGCGGAGGTGGTTGTCTCTACGTGACAGGAGGATATACCTTTACGATATATAATATTCATCTCAATATTCCAAACGGCAGTCGGATTGATTACTTAAGAGTCTATTATTTCCTGCGAGGGTATAACTTCTTGCCGTTGATATTGAAATAATCCCAAATGGGATTTGTAAATTTATCTTGATTCTAGATCTCAAGGGCAGCCAAAATTTGCTGCCCTTTATTATTTAATTATTAAAGCATTTTGCTGGATCAATATCTCCAATTTGACCCTTTCGAGGGTGTTTTTCAAACCTTTCATTACTAAAGTTATTTGGTTCACAAAATCCGTTATCATTTTTTTACAACGCCACCCAATCCACCTGGTTGGTATCCGGATAGACATGATCGGCAATTTTCTCCAGCTCCCTTTTCTTGATCGGATTGTTACTGATCCCAATCAATTGGAAGTCAATATCAACATTTTCACTCGCCAATAAGGTCTGGGCTGCTTTTCCGGACTGCAAGCCCTTTACTGCATCCTCGAAAATCGTCACCTGGCTTTTATTAAATTTGACCCAATCCCGTCTGTTACCCTCTCCCCGCCATAAATCATTCCCTAATTTGAGCCCGTTTTCTGCCGGCTCGCCCCAGCACATTTGCAGCAATGCCAGGGCATGAACAGGATTCAGCTTCATAAATGTGTGATCTGGCAGCTTACATCGGGTGCCAGCAAACCACACGAGCATTCCCAAATCCTACAATGGAAGATGATCCACTTCGGCGAGTTTTGCTCTCAGTTCCGCCTCAGGCGAGCTGAGATATCCTGTTGGTGTGCTAGATGGTCGATTAGTCATGATGCTGGCCCGATGGTCAGGATTTACTAGCCAGGCTTCAAGGAGTTTCTTTTTAACGGTTGTCATGACCGGCCGATCGCAGGTGATCCCCCGCTTGCAAACCAAGCTCAGTCATCATCCAGGCTACGGACTTATCGATC
>JARGGB010000086.1 GCA_029210815.1 Candidatus Brevefilum sp. | reverse complement strand
CTCTTCGGGAATTTCTTCTTCCTGAAGATTTGCGTTTGAATCAATTGACTTTTGAGTTTCGGCTAGAGCACTTTTGGTTTCCCCAAAAGATCTGTCTAAATCTGCAATCGTATTCTGTATATCCGCGTCTTCCATCAATTTCTTGGGGATATCCTGAATCTCTCTTGATGTAGAAACAAGATCTTTCCAGAATTGCGAGTTGGTCAATCCTTTGATCCAGCGCGCTACATCACCGGCTGCCTTAATCGCCTTTTCAGGACCAAGCACAATAAAAGCAAGCAGCAGAATGAAGACAAATTCAAGCGCCCCGACATTGAAAAGTTTCATCTAAGAACGATAGGATTACTGATCATTGTTTTCTGATAAGTCTTGTTCCTCAGAATTTATTTCATCCTTCTTTTCGCCGGTCAATCCATCTTTAAAAGCACGGATGCCTTCGCCCATTTCTCCAGCAATTTTGCTAATTCTTCCCACCCCAAAAACGAGCAAAACAATCACTAAAACGACAATTAACTCAGGCAAACCAACCCATTTGGGCATTTTATTCTCCTTTTTTTTCTTTCTTTGCTAATGCTGCTAAAAGTATACCTAACAAATATAATCCAAACAACGGCGCCATCAGTATCGCCATATTGATCGGGTCCGGAGTCGGTGTTGCAACTGCAGCGATCACAGCAATGATGATGATTGCAATGCGCCATTGCTTAGCCAGACCTTTTGCGTCAATAATTCCCAATTTTGCCAGAAGATACATCACCAACGGTGTCTCAAAACTCAAACCTATCCAAAAAATCAGGTTGGTAACAAAATTGACATAATCTTTCCACTTTGGCAGCACATCTGGTCCCGGAAATTCAACCAAAAATGGAAGGGCTGTCGGAAGCATGACAAAGTAAGCAAAAACTGCACCGCCAAGAAATAACAAAGTCGCAATCGGAATTGCCCACAGTACCCATTTTCTTTCTTTTTTGGTCAATCCCGGTGAAATAAACAACATAATTTGGATTAAGATGAAGGGCAAAGCGATAATGAATCCAGCTAACATCGTCACCCGGAAGTAAACGCTGATGTTTTCAGTAACCTGGATGGACAACAAGTTTTCCAGACCCCCGATTGGACGGGCTACCCATTCAAGTAACTGGTCTCCAAAGATAAACCCTACGACAACACCCACAATCAATGCCGTGACAGAATAGAACAAGCGTTTACGTAACTCGTTGAGGTGACCCCAAATAGTCATTTGTCGGCTTTGTTCACTCATTTCTATTTCTCGTTATCACTTGATTTTGTTTTGTAAGTAATTTTATCACTTGCCATGAAGGATACCAAATTTCACGTTAAATTGCTAAAAGGCCATCCGAGAAGGATCAAACATTAAAGATTCAGAGTAATATTGCTAATTACCCCACCGACATCTCCAAAATAATTTATTACATGTTCACGCCTACACGAAATTGGCTCAAAATCACTCGCTTGCAGCATTGCTGAAAATTAGAGATTGATGCGTCAATTGGATATGTGTAATAATTAATCGCATATGGACAAATATGGGAAGATTTCTAGAAGATTCATTGCCCCTGTCATTTTGACACTGCTTATTCTTTCTGCTTGCGCCAAAGGGACACAGGAAGATTTTTTACCAATCAACAAACCCACTATGCAGCGAACAGCCGCCCTAACAAAATCTTCAAGCTCCCAGGAGTGGACTAACACCCCCACAAAAACGCCACAGGCATTCTTTGCCACATCCACAGAGCTGCCCCACATTGAGTTGTCTTGTGAAAAACCATCTGATGACTATAAACGGATAGAAATCAATGGGTATGAACTCAATCAACGTACATTCGAAATGCTTCAATTGGCACAAATTCTTTACGATGGAATCATTACCATTACCGGTGATGCCATCACACAGGGATCCTACACATCAGCTGTTGAAGCAAGTTTTGGGACGCATGTCGGCGGCGGGGTTGTTGACCTATCCGTGATGGCACCAGGCACATACACCATTCTCTATGAGGATATTGATCCGCTGATTAAAGCGCTTCGCTCAGCCGGGTTCGCTGCCTGGTATCGGGATCTGGATGAGCTTTATGATGGCTCCCCTGCCCACATCCATGCCGTGGCAATAGGCGATCGAGAGCTTTCCCTGGCCGCCAGGGAGCAGCTCGCCGGGCCTTTCGGGTATTTTTGGGGTTATAATGGTCTGCCCACCACAGATAAGAAACCTGGTCGCGATCCTCATAGCGGTCCTGTCCTTTGTGATTGGATGCTCGAAAAGGGATATCCCAACAAAACTGCCACCCCACCTCCTGGTGAAACAGCCCCATGAGCAAAAAGTCTCTCCGTTAATAGATTTTTATAAGTTCTTATACAGGTTTCCCCTGTCAAGTCAAAAGAAAATGTTACCGAACGGGTTTGGTTGGTTCAAATGAAAATGTTACCGAAGCTTTGTCCT
>JARGGB010000085.1 GCA_029210815.1 Candidatus Brevefilum sp. | reverse complement strand
ACTTCTCCTGGTGCGATCTCGAAGTCAATCCTGTCAAGAACATGCAGCTCATTTACAGTATTTTTGGGGTTCTTCAAGGACGAATTTTCTTCATCATCATAAAAGAAGGAAACCCTCTCAAATTTCAAACCCAAAGGCGCGCCTCTTGGCGGAAGGCTGGCAGCTGGCGATATGTCCGGATCTTTTATTTTGCTCTGGATGCCGAACATCTCCTGCACGCGCTTGAGGCTTGCCAGTGATTTCTGGACATTGGAAAGCTGCCTGGAGATATCTTCTAAGGGACGCTCCAGCATGCGATTGTATTGAAACACGATATACACCGTGCCGATTGTGATGGCACCTCGCAGGTAGAGCGACCCGCCCAGACCAAGGGAGACGGCGTTGCCGAGGGTGAAGACCAGGAACATTGAATTGAGCATGATGTTCACCATCAAGCCCGCTTTAATTGAGCGCTGGTACATGACACGGATGCGCTTGAAAAATTCTCTCAGGGTGTAAGCTCGGCCGCCGTTGGCACGGATATCCGCTGTGCCGGCTAAACGTTCTTCGAGGAAGCTGTAAAAATCGGATTCTGCTTTGCGTTCTGCTTCCCAATGGGGGACGGCGATGTTGCGGGTGCGGTTCAGGATCAGCAGCGCAAGCAGTGAGAAACCGGTCAGAACCAGCCCGATGCGCCAATCTTCGAAGAACAGCAATACCAGGATGGCGATCACCAGCAGCAGGTTGCCGACCAGTTTGAGAAGAAATTGGGAGAAGAAGTCGTTGAGGGTGTTGACGTCAGAATCAATTCGGCTGATCATTTCTCCAGGCGGGTGGGATTTATGGAAGCTCATGTCCAGGCGCAGGGCATGCCGTGTGAGGTCTTCCCGCAGGGCATTGGTAGCGGTCCAGCCCACGTTCTGGGTGTAGTAAGCCGCAACGATGGCGATGCTTTGCTGCAGCAGGGCAGCACCTAAAAAGTAGACGCCAAGGCGTGCCAGGCTGCTGATGGGCGCCCCCTGGATGACAGAATCGATGAAACCCCGCATGATCTGCGGCAGCAGCAGCTGCAGCCCCAAATTGGCAAAGATGAAGATGCCCAACAGGGCAACTCGTCCCTTTTGGGGGCTTAAGTAGGTCTTGAGAAAATCGCGAGTGTTATTGAACGGCATTGATGGTTATAAATGTTAAATTTCTGAAATTTCAATACTATCTGGTTCAGCAAGCATCAATAAAGGCTGTAAACAGGTCAGACATTTGTTTATCATCGGGCAAACATTCCGGGTGCCACTGGACGCCCAGCGCAAAACCTACCCCGTCGACTTCCAGCCCTTCCACCAGGCCGTCGGGGGCAAAAGCTGTGGCTTTCAGACCCTTGCCGACCCTTCTGATGCCCTGGTGGTGCAAACTGTTCACGCGGACCTCGTCCGTTTCAAAGATCCTGTGCAGCTTGCTGCCGGGGATCAACCTGACGGTGTGGGCAATTTTGTCACGAGGAAATTTTGGGAACCAGTCGTGTTTGAGGCTTTTTTCTACCTGGTCCTGAATGTGAGTGAAGAGGTCCCCACCAAAAGCCACGTTCAGCATCTGAATCCCTCGGCAAATCGCCAGGAAAGGTTTGTTTGCCTCCAGGGCTGCTTCAAGCAATGAGAATTCCAGGGCATCCCGCTCACGGGAGACACCCTGTATTTTTGGGTGATGCGCACCCTTGAAGGTTCTCGGGTCGAGATCACCACCGCCGGTGAATAGGATCCCGTCCACCCGTGAAACCAGGGTTTTTACCTGGTCCTGATCCATGCCCGGGGAGATGACCAGGGGAATAGCACCAGTTTTTAGGATGGAATCGATATACGCCCGCCCGACTTGCACCACAGGGGAGCCAGAAGTGTTGGTCGACAATGTGCTTGTAAGTCCGATGATTGGATGCTGCGTGGATTGCATGGTATTCTCCAGATTAAAGAAAAAACCTCATCAAGAATCAATAATGGTCAGATAATTGAGCCCTGATGAGGTGAATTGGCGGCAGGCACAGCCTGCGCGCAAAATCAATTATTTAGAAGATTAAAAGCGTTGTTTAAGGCGAGCACTCTTGCCGGTTCGTTCTCGCAAGAAGTACAGGCGGGCGCGGCGAACCTTGGTGTGTCGTTCGATAACGACCTTTTCAATGCGGGGTGAGCGCATCATGAAGTTGCGTTCAACGCCGATACCGTTGCTGGCGACACGCCGCACGGTGAAGGAGGCATCATTGCCGCTGCCGCGTTTGTACAAAACGGTGCCTTTGAAGATCTGGATGCGTTCTCGATTGCCTTCTTTAATCTTGAGGTGAACGCTAACAGCATCTCCGGGGGATAAATCTTCCGGGATATTCTCATTTACAGGGGCTTCAACTGATTTTAAGAGTTCAGCTTGGTTCATCGTTCGTTCCTTACCTTTCGAAATAATTGCTGCGCCAGGTTGATGCTGGACGCGAAAAGGGATTATACCATGCAGTTTTAGCGTGGGCAAGAGGGAAGATAGCTGTGTCAGGGCAAAGTAGTAATGTCCTATTTGAGCAAAGTTAAAATGTCCTATTGGAGGTGAATAGGATATGACGAAAA
>JARGGB010000084.1 GCA_029210815.1 Candidatus Brevefilum sp. | reverse complement strand
AATGCGAATTATTTTTCTTGTACATACGATGCCTTTGGTGTGTTGTGAATTCGATTTACCTTATTATATTAAAGTTCACGCTTTTTCGCGAGGGTATAATTCGGACTAATATTGTCCAGTCGTTTTTTCAGTGGAGTCATTAATCATATCAACAAAAATTCCCGAAACTGCGGTAAATATCAAAGCGCAATACAATTTCATTGTGCACACTTCATAAAAACCTCAGCTAAAGGTTTGACAATTTCAAATCTGGAGGTGTTTTATCATGAAGAGATTAATTTTTTTATGCTCGTGTGTGATGTTTTTTTCTATTTTAATGGGTGCTTGTGTACCAATAACATTTTCTCCCCCAACAGAAATTCATATCAATCCAGGTGATCATGTTGAGCAAGCCGTCATTGCTGTAGACGCAGATGGACGCTCGCACATTGCAGGTGTGGTGAACGATAGAATCGTTTATTACCGAACGCATTTGGGATATCCATCTCGCAAGCTAACGTTTACAATGAGCAGTTCAGGTACGGATTGGGTGCAATATCATCCGGATATTGCTGTTTTGGACAATGGCATGGCTTATATTGTTTGGATAGAACAGCATGGTGGTCCAGAGAAATTTGCCTGTTATAGAAATGTGCCTTTAATTCCCCCTGTTGGTGGGTACACAACCTATTGTGCACCCCTTGATGGGACCAATCAATCAACTGGCAATATTTGGGTTACTGCACGGGGAGGCACTGCCTATGTCATCTATGACCGAATTTATGAGGGACGCATCGCTGAATTATGGTACAAGGAATTAACAAAATTGCCGCCTAACAGCGGCAGGGTCTACTGGTACACAGAATATTTTGAGACGGGTTACATTTATAGTCTGGATATGGCAATAGATTCAGGCGGCAGGCTGCATGTTACCTATTTGGACAATTTCACCTTTACGGGTTCCCCACCTTATACTGATCGATTGATTTATCGCTCGAATGTAACCACATATATAGATGGAACCATGACCCAGGGTTGGGCAATTGCATCCGGTGAATCTTTGGGACAGGATGTAGATGTCAGCTTGTCATTCTATACTGATGCAGGAATTGAGAGGGTGGCTGTTGCTTCTATCTGGGTACCATTTGGTCTTGATTCAATTTATATTGATTCCTGCGATGTAGCGGGTTGTGCAAATCATCATACGCATCAGGTTTTTTTACCAAGCAGTTGGAATGCTTTCTCGGTAATTGATGATATAGAGATCTTAGGAATTGACACCAATCTCTATCTGGGCTTCATTGGTGATGATAATACCTCAACGACAGGTGTTGAGCAGGTTTATTACAAAAATGCGTTCAGTACTAACGATCCTGGTGAACCATCAGAAGATACAGCAACCTTTAAGATGGATCTTGAAATGACCCGGGTGGATCCACGTCCCGAGTCATCAATTTCACAACCTTTCCCGGTTATGGCATGGGCAGAGTCTGATATTGTTACGACAAAATTTTATGCTTACGATGGATTATTTTTCAAGACACTTGTTTACAACACCACTTGCGGAACATCGTTTCCTGCAGGTGATATTGGGTCGAACGGTTATTATTTCTCTGGTGATTGGGATGCGTGTTTAAATACATGGTTTTCTTCTCAAGCATGGTTAAATAACCTGCCGCTGGTTTTGAAATAGCTTACCAAACATCAATATATATAGACGCAAGCACCTCCTTGAGGGATTATGGTTGTTATTTCTTTTTAGGTGTTTTAGTAAAAATTTTGAAGATCTCAAAGACAAGAAACAGCACTTCGAATTACACAGAAGTGCTGTTTTCGTGAGTGGTCCCTGGTGGACTTATTAACCTATATATTTAATTTTCTTGAGGCATTGATCCCATGAAGTTATTGACTATTTTTCCGTTTCTTAGAATTTGGGCAGCAACGCGCCTAAAGCTAAGAGGACCCAGGCAACAATCACTAATAAGAAACTGATGCCAGAAAGAAATGGTATTTCGACAACTGCAGCCAGGACGCCAAGGGCGCCAAGAATAAGTGAAAGGTAAAAAACGGTTTTTGTTGGGGCACTGAGGTTCATAATGACTCCTTTTCGAAATTATGGATAAAATATTGTTTCAGCTTATTTGATCTTGAATTTTTTATATTGAATGTGCACTGTCAATGCTTACGCAATGAGCAGTGGGGGACCACTTCAAACAAATAATTATGTTGGAGGAGATTATTTCTTGATCGATTGGGTGATCAATCCACCAATGGCGGTCAATGCACCGCCGCCGATCCCGCCGCCAATCAGGTTTCCCAGTACATTGGCGATATCAACGCCGCTTCCTTCTAAGCCCGGGATCAGACCAGCCAATTGCCCGCCGGCAAAACCGCCTACCAGGCCAAGAATGATGTCAAGTACCGGACCAGAGGTGAGCTTTTTAGATAAGGATGCAACACCCTTACCGCCAGCAACGCCGCCAATTAATTGAATAACTAGACCAACAATATCCATGATTGCTCCTTTTGGAATAATGGCTTTTCAAGAAAAAATTGAGTCTTGTTTGACTACTTTCATAATGGATGCTGCTGCCCTCCTTTCGCTCAAGATAAGAATTCCAATAGCGTATTCCTAATCTTAGTTAATAGCTACTTCTTTGTCATCCTTTTAATATTATATCACTTTTCAAAATCTGTTCCAAAAGTGGAACCTTGAAGGTTTCTGTCAAGGAATTGCATATTTAAACAAA
>JARGGB010000083.1 GCA_029210815.1 Candidatus Brevefilum sp. | reverse complement strand
ACGAGGGTTTTTGCCAGGTCAGAATGGGTGTCTGTGGGTGTGCCGAGGCCTTCGGTGTGCCATTGTTTTTGGAAGTGAAGAAAGGTCATACGCCCCAGTATTAACAGGCTGAAAAAGATAAAGGTCATCAAAAACTGCATGTTGCGTGCAAGATCCTGGTCATAGTGGCTGATGACCAGCAATGTGATACCCAATGGTAAAATTGCGGACCAGGCTGCCCCTTTTCGTATTATCAGGTAGGTGCAGAGTGTCCCTAAAATCCAGAGTAATAATGCCAGTAAAGTGAGGAACAGGATGGGGTCCGTAATTGGTTTGCCGGCCAGGAATTGTTCCGTGGTGTATCGTAATCGCCATCCCAGGAAATAAAAGATACGTTCTCGCCATGGCATGGCACTTTCCACAGTCAGACCAAATAACCAGCCCGAAATAAATAAACCATAAACCGTTGAAATTAAGAAAGAAACAAGACCTGAAAACTTACTGTATCCCAGCGCCAAACCGGTCAGTGCAGCAAAAAAGGAGAGAAAAACGAGGATGTAAAGGTCACTTGCCCACTCAGTCGTCCACAGGCGCAGCGCTACCATGGTCACAGTTGATACAAGGATCACAGCGATCCATAAATCCCCCCAACGTTTATTTGGGGCATTTTCGACCTGTTGAGTCATATTAAAAGTGTATTCAAGTTAAATGGATTCGTCAATTATTGGGTAATAACTATCTTTTGTTGTAAGGAGCAAGTTTGTAGGGTGCAGTGCGATTTTCACTGCAGCTTCAACTTAAAAACTTACAACCCACATTTTCCCAAGCCTATAACGCGGAAAGAAAAATCCCTTCCTGTCAGAGAAGGGACTTTGGGTCAGGTTCAATAATTTTAATTAACTATTCAATTGATTTACCAATAATTGGAAACCATGCACTATTTCCCTGGCTAAATCCTTTTCAAGAAATGCCCAATTCTTTCCAAAGCCTGTTCAATCAGCTCGTAATTGGTGGCATAGGATAATCTCAAGAAGCCGGCCCCTGCAGCACCAAAAGCAGACCCTGGTACAACGGCGACCTTTTCTTCCTGCAGGAGCTTTTCAGCAAAGGCTTCGTCAGTCAGCCCTGTGTTATGGATGCTCGGAAATGCATAAAAAGCGCCGTGGGGCTCAAAGGTTGGCAAGCCCAACTCATTCAAGCCTTGATGGATCATTATCCGCCGACGGTTATACTCTTTGAGCATGTCCTGCAGGTAAGGTTCGCCCAGCATTAATGCTTCCAGAGCGCCGTACTGCGACATGGTTGGTGCAGACATAACCGAATACTGGTGAATGCGCACCAGTCCTTTGATGATGTCTGCTGGTCCCGCGGCATAGCCGATTCGCCAGCCGGTCATGGCGTAGCTTTTTGAAAAGCCGCCCAAAAGGACAGTCCGCTCTTGCATGCCATCAATAGCGGGAAAGCATACAAATTCGTGGTCATAGACCAGGCGGTCATATATTTCATCGGAGATCACCAGTATGTCGTGCTTTTCTGCGATTTTTCCGATTTTTTCCAGTGTCTCACGGCTTGCGACCGCGCCCGTGGGGTTGTTTGGGTAGCCCAGCAAAATCGCTTTTGTCCTTGGTGTGATCGCTTTTTCGATCACAGCAGGGTCAGGCTGGAAGTCATCCTCCATATTTGTGAAAACCTCAACCGGTTTTCCGCCAGCCAGTTCCACCTCAGCCTGGTAAGAGACAAAACAAGGGGTTGGGATGATGACCTCGTCTCCCGGATCCAGAATGGCTGAAAAAGTCAGGTAAAGGGCTTCAGAAACGCCAACGGTCACGACGATTTCGGATGCCGGGTCATAGTGCACCCCGTAAAGATTCTCAAGATGTTCAGCGATTTTCTGACGCAGCGCCATAATACCGTGGTTTGAAGTGTAATGGGTTTCGCCCCTTTCAAGAGCACGGATGCCTGCGTCAATGATCGGCCTGGGCGTGGTGAAATCCGGTTCGCCTATCCCAAGGGATATCACATCATCCATGGTGGCGGCGATGTCAAAAAATTTACGGATGCCTGAGGGCTTCAAGGCGCTGACAGTTTTGTTTAAATAACTTTTGGGCATTCATTCTCCTGTGCTGGTTGGTGAGTGTTTAGAATTTCCTTTATTTGCGGCAAATCCTTTTGGGTGAATTTGCCAATCGTCATCTTCGATATGATAGTAAAGGTCAAACAGGGCATCGCCAGGTGAACAGCGCACCAGGAACCGCAATCCTTCTGGGTCCCGTGATCGGGAGATAATTTCCTGGACCTGGTATTGCTGTTCTTCCCAGGCAAAAGCGCGAGGGTGTTCTGGATAGCTGCTGCCCGCATATGATTCAACCCTGCTCATTATTAATGTCCTGCAGTTTTAACTGGCAAGTTCTTGGTGAAATGATAACCGCATCCCTGTGGTGGGTCAACATATGTTCTTCTTAATCTCATGTAAAGGTATTCGCAATCTCATTCCTGGAAAGTTCAGCATGAAGCTGTTGAGTCATCTCCCAGGTTGAACCTCCCGGTCAATCCTGTAATTGAGACATCATGCCCCAGCAGGGAGGTTTCTAGCCTGCTGTCCGTGACCTTTGCCCCGGTGGCGATGATTGAGTCCTTGATGGTGCTGTCCTGGATTACAGCGCCCTCATCGATGGAGGTGTTCGGGCCGATCACAGAATGGCTGACCTTTGCCCCAGGGTGGATGAAGACAGGTGGAATAATTTGCGTTTCTTCC
>JARGGB010000082.1 GCA_029210815.1 Candidatus Brevefilum sp. | reverse complement strand
GTAGGTGATATCCAGGTCGAACTGCTGACCATCCTGGAAGAATGCCTGCATCAAACCAGCCAGGTGTCCCACAGTCAGGATGACGTGGTTGATCCCGGCGCGCTTCATTTGACGCAAGAGGATTTCAAGGATCGCACGATCGCCTACCGGCATCATCGGTTTGGGGAGAACGTATGTGTAGGGGGCGAGACGGGTGCCGCGACCGCCGGCGAGAATGACTGCTTTCATAATAATCTCCTATATGCGTATAAGTTTAAAGCTGAAAGCTCAAAGCTCAAAGCTGAAAGGAAAAGAACTAAGACAAAAGATTAAAGTTCTTTGTAGGGTGGGTTGGTGAGAGATTATTCACATTTTATGATTTGATACTTATAACAACCTTTAAAATCAAATTGTTTGCTGGACAACCCACCATCTTTTATTCTTTTTTTTCGGTGGGTTGGTCAATAATGCGAATTATGGATAATATCTTCGTTATGTATAAACCACCTGATTGCATAATCCGATCCCTCAACCCACCCTACTTTTCGAGGGTCGGCGAGAGAGCATTCATATTTTATGATTTTTTCCATATCAAGAAGATACTACTTAAATTGTTTGGTTGCCAACCCACCATTCTTATTCTTTTTTTCGGTGGGTTGGTCAATAATGCCAATGAGAGACAAAGCTCTTGCAATGGACAACCCAAATGAATGTGTATTTCGTTCGTCCAACCCACCCTACTTCTCGTATTCTCCAACCCGATACAAATCCAAATGCTCACGGATCCAGGCGATGGTTCGGGAGAGGCCTTCGCGAATGTCGACCTGCGGCTGCCAACCCAGCACCTCGCGGGCTTTGGTGTTGTCCGAGAGCAAACGCATCACCTCGGACTTCTCCGGGCGCAGGCGTTCCTCATCGACCACGACCTTCACCGGCCTGCCGACCAGCTCAAGGATCAAGTCTACCAAAGCACCGATGGACACCTCGTCCCCATAGCCAAGATTGAAGGTCTCCCCGGCAACACCCTCTGCCTGGGCAGCTTTGATGAAACCTTCCACGGTATCGCTGAGGTAAGTGAAATCGCGCTTTGCATCCAGGTTCCCCAGGTGAATTTCTTCCATGGTCAGTGCCTGGGTGATGATGGTCGGGATAACCGCCCGCGCGGACTGCCCGGGTCCGTAAGTATTGAAGGGGCGCACGGTGACCGCCTGCACGTCGAATGCGCGGTAATAGCTCTCAACCAGCTTGTCCGCCCCGATCTTGCTGGCAGAATACGGCGACTGCCCCTGCAGCGGATGCCCCTCGTCAATCGGGACGCGCAGCGCTGTGCCATACACCTCACTGGTTGACGTGTGCACCAGGCACGCCCCATGCCGACGGCAAGCCTGCAGCACATTCAGCGTGCCCAGGACATTGCTGTGCACCACCTCGACCGGATGGATATACGAATAAGGGATCGAGATCAAAGCACCCAGGTGAAAGACCACATCAACGCCCGCCACTGCCTTTTCAACGGCATCCGGGTCTCGCAGGTCGCCGAAGGTCAGGTCCAGGCGGCTCCTGGTATCTGGCGGTAAAAAACTGAGCAAACCCATCTCAGCACGTGAGGTGTAGCGTAAAAATGCCCGCACAGATGCGCCAAGCGCATCCAGCCGATTCACCAGCTCGCTGCCGATAAAGCCCCCAGCACCAGTGACCAGCACCCTGCTGCCATCCAATCGATTACTCATGCAAAAACCTCAAAACTTTAGCCTTCAACAGGCTTCTTCAATATCTCAATCAAATCGGGAATGACAACCACACGTGCCCCCGTCGCCTCACACGTTTCCAAAATCCGCACCCGCTCAGCCCGGTCGATCTTCGTAATCGAAAACAGGATCAAACGGATATCTTTGCTCTTAACCAAATCCGGGATGTCTTCCGTCGTCCCTAAAACGGGCAAACCCGCCATCTCGATGTTTTGCTTGCGATAATCATCATCCACAAAGCCCAAAATCGAAAAAGCCGAGGCATATTCGCTTTTGTTTAAGAGCCAGACAGCCAGCTCGCCGCCGTCACCCGCGCCAACCACCAGCACCGGCTCACCGAGTGATTTTTTATCCCCGCGAGCAAAAGCCCAGCGGTTTGCAATGCCCGTGATCAGCCGCTCACGATAACGCACTGCAACCATCCCGAAAAAGGTCAGCAGGGCAAAATTGAGCACAAAATTCAGGTGAAGGATGACCTGATCCAGCACAAAGCGGTTGACAATCACCACAACAATGGAGGTCAGGAAAACCAAAATTCCGACATCAATCACGAGCACCGGGCTGGCATAACGCCAGGCGATCCGGTGCAAGCCCATGATGGTTCCACCGATACTGAATAAGGCGGCAATAGCAAAGGCAAGGAAAAAGGCACGGCTGAAGCCCATATTAACCGCCTGTTCCGTCCGCCAGACAATGCCTGAAATCGCAACAGAGAAAAAGGCAATCACAAAATCGATGGTAAACCAGGATAAATGCCGATAATAGAATTTGTATATCGGCCCAGAGAATATTGTCCGTTCACGGATTTTCACCTTGCGGATGCGCGGCAGGATCGCTAAAAGGGTCAGGAAGAACACGTCCAGGTCGGTGATGAAAGTATGATTGTTGACGTACAGCAGGTCCAGGCGCATCTTATCGGGCATGATATCCATGAGATAATCATCCAGGAAGTTGGCACCGTTGAGGCGCTTTTCCTCATCCCGATAAAGGATCGACGCCGGGCTGGTCATCCCGGGGCGCATGCTCAGGATATCCTGCTTGACGTTTTCCGGCCATTTTGCCACAAACTCCGCCACATCAGGACGCGGCCCGACCAGGCTCATCTCGCCAATGAACACGTTCCACAACTGCGGCAGTTCATTCAGCTTGGTATCGCGCAGCCACTGACCAAAAGGCGTGACGCGGCTGTCACCGTTGGCGGTCAACATAGTGCCGTTATAGGACTCAGGGCGCTCGTACATGGTGCGGAACTTGAGCATCTGGAAAAGCTTGCCGTGCTGCCCCACCCGTTCCCCCCGATAATAAACCGGGCCGGTCTTTGGCTTGATGCCCAGGGCAATCAAGCCAAAGACCGGCGAGAGAAGGATCAGTCCCACCCCAGAGACGACCATGTCAAAGGCGCGTTTGATGAAAGCAGACCACAACTTTTGGACTCGTGTTAAATGATCCTTATAAGACAATTTTTCTTTTTGAGAGGTATCGGCGTCTACCATGATAAAAATATTGCCCCATCGTGTGGTTGAATTGATTGTGGAAAGTAATTATAACATATTAGCTCGTAGCTCAAAGCTCAAAGCAGTACAGTTGAAAGCTGAAAGCTGAAAGCTGAAAGCTAAAAGAATCTTAGCTGAAAGCTGAAGGCTGAAAGCAAAAGAAGGAAATAATACAATCCCAGGTTCATTTTTTCCCTTTCAGCTTTGAGCTTAGGCCTTTGAGCTATCTATTCCAGCTACCAGCTACCAACTACCAGCTACCAACTATTCTCACAACAACAACCCATCCTCCTGCAGCGACTGCCAACGCCTGAGGCGGTAGAGGGTAAAAAAGCCAATGCCTAAGGCTGCCCCCAGACCGTCAACAAAGATATCAAACACCTGGAAGGCACGTTCCGGGACGAATAATTGGTGAACCTCATCGGCCACGCCGTAGAGAAAGCTCAACAGGAAGGCAATCAGCAGGTAACGATTTCTCAATGG
>JARGGB010000081.1 GCA_029210815.1 Candidatus Brevefilum sp. | reverse complement strand
TCATACGCATCTACGGCATTTTGGGTTTTCGCACATACTATCCCCAAACGGTGCAAATCGCACATCTGATCCTCTTCTACAGCATCCTGCTGATTGCCATCCTTTACTATCGGGATTTCAACCTCAAAATACTCAGCTTTTTGGGCATCCTGGTTTTTTATGGATTGGTTGTATTTCTCAAAAACTTAGACTTTGAGTTCACATTCGGGTTCAGGACCATCGCCTTACATGGGCGCTATATCTTCCCGGTGATCAGCATCGCATATATCGCCTTCACAAAGGTCCTGCTCTCTATCCCCAGAAAACGCTTTCGCATCCCCGTTTTAATTCTCGTTGTAGGACTGTATTTTTATACCGGTCCGCTGACCTTCATCCTGCATTACAAAGATGTGTTTTCAGATTGGTTTATAAATTCGGGCATTTAATCAATCTATTTCTCAAAATAATATTCCCTCAGTAATCATCACGAGATGCCTCCAGTGATCAGATGTCTTTCAGGCGCTTTGTCAGCACGTAATAGCTGATGCCGCCTAAAATGAACAATGTCAGGAAGGAAATCACCCTCAGTACCAGTGAGGACAATAAAAGCACGGGAATATCGATGTTCACAAGCTGGGCGGAAAAGGCGAAAACAGCCTCACGAATGCCAATGCCGCTGGGGGTCAGGGATATTAAGATTGTCAGGGATGAAAGAGAAGCCAGGTAAAACACGACCGGCGCACTTAACGAAACCCCGATGCTCTTGAAAATGAAGTACTGCTGAAGGGCTGAAACCAGGGTGATCAGGATTGTGATGCTGGCAAATACCAGCAGCATTTTTGGTTCGGTTTTGATGATCCGCCACCCGTCCAGCATTTTGCCAAGGTTTCGTCTGATAAATCCCTCGCGATTCTTGATCACTGGCGATACAACCATCAAAGTCAGGGTGACCAGCATGGTCAATTCCAAAAGGATAATGATCGCAATATTATAGAGGCCAGAGGATTGGTAAATAATGCCGCTGGATATCAAGCCAACAACCGAATTGACGCTGAAAGAAATGATATACACACCGGCAATGGTGGCTAAGAATCGTGATAAATCCAGTTTGTAGACGCCCTTTAGAAACACCCCTCTGAAGAGGATCCCGGTGTGGGATGTGAGCTTATTGAGGAAATTATTGGCAAATTGCAGCAGCAATGAATCGCTGAATTTGATCTTTTTACTCACCCGGCTGATGACGCTGTGATTCAGGCTTGCATTGAGCAGCAAAATGGCAATATCCGTACTGGCGATCAACAGGAAATCCCCCCAGGTGATTTGTTTAATCACCTCGAAAATATTGCGATTATTGATGAGATAAAGAGCAAGAAGCACAAAAATCCCAATGGAGATGGCATTGATGATCAGGTTCTTGTGCTTTTTGATGGCTGTGAGCATTAATAATGGTTGACCTTTATTGAATTAATTGAGTGACTACCGTTTCATGCTGCAGGTGTTATCATAATCGATTTTTATCCGATCGTGTACCTATCCGGGTTTGGCTGAAGGAGTGATCCTTCATGAGCTGCCTGTTTGCAAAGACAAATGAAGTAAAATCACAGTGTGAGGTGCTCATCACCTACCCTGATTGGCGGCGTGAATGCACAATCGTTCATTTTGAATTCTTGATAAAGGCGTTGTTCATGAGCTCAAACAAAGTCAATTTTTTCTTTGCAGGATTTCCTAAAAGCGGGTCAACCCTGTTTTGGCACATGTTGACAGAACATCCGGAAATCCATTCCTCACCCTTGAAAGAATTAAATTATTTCAATACGGATCATATTTCGGTCATCAAGCAAAAGCTTGGGAAAAACCTCCCGCAGCAGGTCGCGTCGGAAGCGGATTACCAATCGCTGTATGTCCACCCCAACAGCAATTTCAATGGTGATTTCAATCCGACTTACATCTATTCAGAAGATGCGCCGAAAAATATTTACGATTATAACAAAAACGCTAAAATCATTATCAGCATCAGAGAGCCGGTATCTTATTTACGATCCACCCATTTTCAAAATTTATACAACCTTGCAGAGGATGAAACAGAGTTTCTTAAAGCCTTAAGTTTAGAGTCCCTCAGAAAACAGGGGACAAACATCCCTCAAACCTGCGTGCTGCCTTTCTTTCTTTATTATTCGGAGCTTATTCAGTATCAAAAATTCATTCGTCGGTATGTCGAACAATTCCCCCCTGAGCAGATAAAAGTCATTTTGTTTGATCATATAATCACGGATAAAATGCTGGTGTATCAATCGTTGTTGACTTTTCTTTGCGTGGAGGATATCGATTTCCGCACTCCTGAACCAGATCGGAATCCGAGTCATAGGCTGCGGTTTAAATTTGCCAGAAAAATTCTCCTCAACCCTACGATCAATAAAGCGCTGCTGACAATCATCCCTAAAAAGATGATGCCTCTGGGTGTCAAAATCAGCCACAAATTATTCAAAAAAGAAGATAAAAAACCGCCGCTTTCTTCGGAAGATGTAAACAAACTAAAAACGCAATTCCGCGCTGAAGTTCAGCTGCTGAGTGATTATTTGTGTGAGGAAGGCTTGATAGATGTGGATTTGATTAAGTTATGGGGATATTAAATAATTCAGATCTCTCAATAATTGACTCAGATAATTTCGATGAAAGAATTTAATTTTTTACACCAATCGCTGTAAGGGTATCTATGATCATTTGAGAAGGGGAGAAATCGGGTAAACGCTTATCCTTTCGGAGATCAGGATAATTCTCTAAAAAATTTTTTATAATATCCTTATCAAATTTTGTCAGGACAATAGTATCGCCCAATTCTTCAACACGTTCCGTTTCATTACGAAAAAGCATCGCAGGTACACCCATGAAATAAAGCTCTTCCTGATTTGATCCGCCATCTGTGATCACAAATTCAGACTGTTGGCAAACATTGATCCAATCAACGAATCCAAACCGCTCATGCAGCACGATTTTCGGATGTTGATCCAGTTCTTCATAGATTTCCAAAGCAATCAAACGCTCTCGTGTCGTGGGATGCAGCGTAAACACCAGCTTATGGTCTACTGCAATCTCATTCAGGAGGGGAAGAATTACATCAGTGAACCTGGATGTAAAAATATTTTCATACCGATGCAATGACACCAGGGCAAAAGGCGACTCCTGAAAACGAAATTGTGTCCTTTGATTTTGAGCCAGGGCAAACCGGACGCCATCGAGCATTGTGTTTTCTTTTACATTGATCTTCTTGCCCTTGAAATTTTTCAGGTTTTTGACAGCGTTTTCGTCCTCACAAAAATAAATATCTGCCAGCTTGAAGGTTATCAAACGGCTGATCTCTTCAGGAAAAGGGCTCAAGATATTAAAAGACCGCAAACCCGATTCAATATGGCAAACCTGGCATTTAGCCAATTTTCCCATCAATGCTGCCATCCAGGTTGTGAATGTGTCACCATGGGTTAACACAAAACCGGGTTCGGGCAAATATTTTCGATAAGAGAAAAGTACTTGGAACAAGGTGACTATAAACCAGCGAGCAAAAGACGCCTTTGTTTTTGCTTCCCCATGCCGGTACATCAAAGTGTCTGGTTGAGGTAGGCGAAATGTTTCCAAAATTTCATCGATATTTTCCTGGTGCTGCGCTGTGTAGATCAATTGGTAATCTACGCCCTGGTCAATCATCATGCGCATTAAGGGGGCGACTTTGATAAATTGCGCTCTAGTTCCGATGATGATATAGATTGGTTTCTCAATTTTCATAAATATTCCAGGTGTTTACGATTTTAGATAAATTACTTGGCATTGGTCTGATCAAAACGGCGTTTTTTCTCAAAATAGAGGATCTTCTCCTGG
Source organism: Candidatus Brevefilum sp. (assembly GCA_029210815.1). GTDB lineage: Bacteria > Chloroflexota > Anaerolineae > Anaerolineales > Anaerolineaceae > Brevifilum. Next base: position 219 of record JARGGB010000081.1, on the reverse strand, counting down.
GTTTGACGAACCTTCACGAACATATCCGCCAGCAGCCCCACCACCCAGAACAATATCCCCAATGAGACAAAATAGATGCCGGTGAAACCGACGAATTTGTAAGGTGTAAATTTGCCAATCTGGATGTAGATCGCCAGCATCACCAGGCCGAAAATGATCCCGAGGACAAAGCTGATCAAGCCCAGCCAGCCAAAAAAGCGCAGGGGTTTATAGTCACGG
>JARGGB010000080.1 GCA_029210815.1 Candidatus Brevefilum sp. | reverse complement strand
AGGACTCGACCATAATTCGATTTTCGGATAAAATAGAGCCAAGAAAATTAATAGGGGGGGAACAAACCAGGATTAATGCCTGGCGTTCCTTGAGTGAAAAGGAAATACTATGAGCGAAAAAGATGCAAAGAACGTCATATCATCCTATCGAAAAAAGCAAAAACGCGGCCCATATATTATTGGTGGGATTGCCATACTGCTGGCGATAGCCGGCATTGTTCTGCTCGTTGTTTACCTGACCGGTGGTGGGGGCGGACAGATCTCGCTGTTCTCCTCAAAAACACCAACCCCCACAGAAACAGCCACACCCACGCCGGTGACGCCAACATCAACCGCAACCAACACACCAACGGTCACCAGTACGCCCACACAGACGATGACCAGCACACCTTCTGGCCCCTTTGAGTACCAGGTTCAGGAAGGTGATAACTGCACAACCATTGCTGAACAATTCGAAGTGGATGTTGAGGTGCTTCTGGTGCTCAACAATCTGACCGGCGGCTGTTTCATCACTGTCGGGCAGACAATCTTAATACCAGCTCCAGATCAGGAGCTCCCAACAGCGACTCCACTGCCAACAGATATCCGACCCGGCACTGAAATCGAATACCGGGTAAGATCCGGCGACAGCCTTTATGCACTTGCTGTTGCTTTCAACACAACTGAGGAAGCGATCATTGAAGCGACCAACGAATATCGTGTGGAAAACGACCTTGAAGAAATTGAGGATAATAACGACATCTTTGTGGGTGACATCCTGATCATCCCGGTCAACCTCGTCACACCTGTGCCCACAGCGACCAACACCCCTGAGCCAACGGAGACACCTGAGCCTTAATCGCATTTGGCACTTTTAGAGTAAGAATTTGCGGCGGCCTGAGAAGGGAATGATGTTCTTCAGGCCGCCGTTTGTATTTCCATCTTCAAATCTGAATTGCAGAAAATGAGATATTTCAACAAAAAGCACATTTTCCTCAAAGCATGCATCCTTCTTTTGGTTTTCTCCCTTGCTGGATGTGGAATTTTAAGTGAGGGAAAGATCAATGAATCGGTCACCCCAAAAAACAGTGAAAATATTTCGGCATTTGGCTGGGTTGGCATTACATTCTCACGGGAAGTGATCAGAGAAACTGCTGAGGATGCATTTTCAATCTCTCCTGAAACGCCCGGTGAGATTTTTTTGCATGGAAACACCCTGTGGTTCCGTCCTCTGCAAGCTTTCAATAAGGACATCGAATATTTAGTTCATGTAGAGGGTGAGATTGAAGCGATAAATGGGCAATTGATTTCTGTGGACCATACCTGGAACTTCACCATCCGTGAACCTGAGCTTGTGTATTTTGTCCCATCAGAAGAAGGCGGCGAAATCTGGCGAGCCTCTGCGGACGGCAACGAAAAAATGCAATTAAGCTTTACTGATAACAAGCTTATCGAATTCTCTCCAGACCCTACCGGCACTACCATTGCTTTCACTGTTCAAAACGATTCTGGAGGACATGATTTGTGGTTAATGGATCGTGAAGGTGAGGATCAAAGGCTTTTGTTAAATTGCGAAAAGGATATTTGCAGCGAACCCGCCTGGTCAATGGATCGGCAAACCATTGCCTTTACCCGGGAACTCTATCAAGAGCGGACCAACACCTACCTGACTTCCCAAATATGGACCGTGGATATCGAAACCGGCAGTAGTGCACAGCTCTACCAAAGCGACTGGGCATTTGGAAATTCACCTTCTTTTTCGCCTGACGGCAAGCATTTTGCTTCTTATGACACCACCAACCGCGGCATCCGGATTTTAGACCTGGAGACATCCCAGGAATCCATCATCCCTAGTGCCCTGCCGGGATCAGGCGATTGGTCGCCGGATGGCACCAAAATCATCTTTACCGACCTTGTCCCAGCAGAAAATGAGCCCTTTGTGCAGGTATTTGTCCTGGATTTAGAAACCAATGCTGTTGATACGGCTTTGGATGCGGGTTTGAGCGATACCGATTTCAGCCAGCCTCGCTGGTCGCCGGAAGGCGAGTCAGTGGCAGTGAGCTTGCGACCGGTGAATGCAAACATCAGCAAAGCGCTTTGGGTTTTACGTTTGGATGGGCTGGTTAATCGCCAAATCACAGATGACCCATCGGCAACCTTTACTGCCTATGAATGGGATCCCTGGGGCGATCGATTGATTTACCAAAGGTATGATCTCACAAGTACTGAAACTTCAATCTGGTTGTGGGAATCGGGGGAAAACAAAATGATCATTGAAAATAGTTCACGCCCAAAATGGCTGCCATGAGGTCAATAAAATCACAATTTGTGAGTTTTTGAGAGCTTCTCCACGGTAATATCCAAAAGAGAATAGAAAATAACATCATCAAGAATGAGAGGTGATTTTTAGATGAAGAATTTACGATGCCCAAAATGCCGTTCTTCTGAGATTGTACGCTTTCCCGGCGATATTCAAGCCCCCAGCAGTCTGAGCGGCGCCAAACCGCCTTCCTCTTTCAAACCAATCCCTGTCACTCGTTATTGCTGTGCAAATTGCGGCTACAGCGAAGTATGGGTGGACAACACCGAGGATCTGCAGGAAGTGCTTAAGAAGTTTGGCTTTTAAGTTTCACCGACAGGACGCTTATTGGAAACAGCACCTAACCTGCTGCTGTCTTAAACAATAACCGCCTATGAAATGCTAAAGGCGGTTTTCAGTCAATATTTTTCTATTTTTCAAAGCTTCATTCAAGCCTGTTTTCCAGTCTTCTCAAGTGAACGATCAAGATTGAAAGCGCCTGGTCGACTTCCGAAAGTTCTTCAAGGTCAAAATCACGCTGCAAATCCGGCAGGGATTCCTGCCAGGATTCAAGCAAAGCCAACAATGAACTGCTTTTGGAATGTAATTTTTCAGGAACGGGCGCATTAAATTTTTGTTCTACTAGCGGCAGCGGACGAATTGCACTGAGGTCATGCACTTCCAGGGCTTCTCTTGTGAATTCTGCAGTATCCTCATCCTTTGCCAGCCTTAACAACGCTGATTTCGCCTCAGGAGTCAGATAATCCAATTCTGCCATGCTCTGCGCTGCTGCTCGTCGAACATGCAGGTTTAGATCTTCTGAAAGATCTACCAGGTCTGGCAGAGCGTCCTGCCCTAAAAGTTTTGTCAGGGTGAGCACCGCTTGCGGCCGCACAAAAGGATTGGGATCATTAAAGGCAATTTGCCGGACGTCTTCTGAAGAAACTTTGTCCCCCCATTTTGATACTGCCGCCAGAGCTGTTTCTCGTACAGTGATGGCGCTGTCCTTGAGCAAAGGTCGTACCAGCGGCAGGGCGGCATCATAATCCGCCTGCATCATCATTTCAATCAAGTTGCGCCGCAATCTATTGCTGGGATCACTCAATAACGGGGAAAGTATTGAAGCTGCCTCTTCTGCATTCATCTCTACCAGCGCTTCAACCGCCACACCACGCAATCCCACTTCGTGTTCAGCGATTTCAACCAATGTGGGGATAGCTTCCCTCATTTGTAATCGAGATAAGACTTCAATATAAAGTTTGGGCAGCTTTAAGTCTTGTTGATCCTCAAGCGCCATAAAATCCTGTAAGGATCGAAGAATGTATGTACCGCAGGGTACGTGGGTGAGCCAACCGCAGGCTCGGGCTGCTGCCAGGTGGATCAGGTATTCATCAGATTGGAGAAATTCTATAAGACGATCCTTGATCCGCGAGGGATCGATCCGGGCAATCGCCAAAATAGCCGCCTGGACAACAATGGGGTGGACATCCTCTAAACAGGTTTCAACCTGGTGGAGAGCTTCTGTGGCTTTCAATAAGCCCAGGGAATTGACAGCTGCTGCACAAACATAATTATTTGGATCATCAATGGCAGCCAGCAAGCGAGAAACAACTTCTGGTGCAGGGAGTTCAACAGACCTGCCGAGCGCTTCTGCAGACGCAGATCGGACAAACCCATTGGGATCATCCATCATGGACATCAGTATATCCGGCCGTGCTTTCAATTCCCCCAAACGTTTCACTGCATAAGAACGATCCCTTGGGTTTCTGGATTGTATCAGTGTTAAGCAGTGAATAATTTCTTCTTGATTGTCATTATTTCTTTTAAATTGTTCATCCATTGTCTATTAAGTTTACTACATATACAATACCGATAAAAAGCCTC
>JARGGB010000007.1:2549-67305 GCA_029210815.1 Candidatus Brevefilum sp. | reverse complement strand
GGTTTTTTCCCAGATCTCTGGCTGATGTGTTTTAATCCAATTGATCTCAGCTTCCGCTTGAAGATAGCGTACAGTATCTTGCATGCCGGCAATTTTAAACAAAAGTCCCCACAAGCCGCCAACGGGTTTCAGGTTTTCTGTACGGCGCTGATCCAGCCAGACAATAGCTGGCCTGAGGGGCTTTTTGTTTTTATCAAGGTTGATAACGGTAGATCGCTGGGTTGTTAAGCCAACCCCCACAATGGATGATTTGTCGACCCCATCCATCTCCCAGAGACCCTGGCAAGCATGGCAAACAGCATTCCAAAATACATCAGGGTCCTGCTCAGCCCATCCCGGATTTTTTGAATAGTATGGCTGGATCGGTACGCGTTTTTTAGCGACCAGATTCCCCTGAAGGTCTAATATCAGCGCTCGGACGCTTTGGGTACCGTTGTCGATAGCAAGTATGTTTTCACCGGGCATGTTCACCTCACAGAATAGGGAGAGTGGCTAATGATTAATTTATATCATGAATATGCTATAAATCTTGCCTTATGCTTCACCTGGCAGGCTGTAATTTTCTTGCCAAATTGCTTTGTATCTTGCGAGCTCACTCAACCAGACGTCATCAGACCATCCAAGCGGTGATTGAACAAGGTATCGAACCTGATCCATCTTATCCATTCCACCTCTCGGCAGTAACAGCCCTAAACGGACCCGCCGTAAAAGCAAATCCTCCAGGTGAACCACTGCTTCATTTTCGGCTGCCCATGCCAATTCCGCCCATAAGCCTGGCAGAGGCATAATTGGTTTTAGAAAATTCGGATCAGCATGTTGGAAAAATGGAGTCACATCCTGTCCCAAACGCCCCGCCATCATCAGCCAATCGGGGTCAGATGCTTGGTACCTGCTTGATGGTTTGGGATGGTTGAAGCATGGGGCTTTGTGGTCGAACCTGGGATTGTTTGGCAGCCGATCGGAACAAAAATTCAACACATCCGCAGCCATCACCCTGAAAATGGTCAATTTTCCGCCTGCGATGGTCACAAGGCCGTTTTCTTCCCAGATCTTATGTGCCCTTGACTCTTTTGACGGTGTCTCTGCGTTTGTATTGATCACTGGTCGTAAACCGGAAAATGTTGAAATGACATCATTTTCTGATACTGGATCACCCGGGAAAGCGTGTTGGGTTGCCTCTATCAAATAATCGAGTTCGGATTGTGAAATTCGGGTTTCATCATCAACTGCAGGGTGGTCGAGGTCGGTGGTGCCGATCATGGTGCGATTTTCCCAGGGGATAGCGAACATGGCACGGTTATCACGTGGATGGAGCATCGTGACGGCGGTATTGATCGGTAATTTTTCTCTGGAAAAAATAATATGACTTCCTCGTAATGGTCGTAATCTTGGCGAGCCGTCAATTTTTTCCCTGAGCGCATCTGACCAGGGGCCGGCAGCATTGATGACGACCTTTGCATGTAATTCATAATGAGAAGGCTGCTTCTTGCCTGTTTCATCCTGAACCAGAACGCCTTCCACTGCTCCGTGTTGAGATTTTAGAAAGCCTGTTACCCTGGCATAATTGAGTGCTGAACCGCCAAAACGGACCCCGTCCATGATGACACGCAGCACAAGCTGTGAATCGTCGACAAGTGCGTCGAAGTACTGAACGCCGCCCACAAGATCTTCTTGCCTAAGTGGGGGCAATGATTTCAAGGTCTGGGATTTGTCCAGATGTCGATGCTGCCACTTGGGTGCCATCAAATCGTAAACGATCACACCCAGTTTCATCATCTTTGTCTCATGATCAAAATCTTCATAGGATGGAAAGATAAAGGCTAATGGATCTACCAGCCCATCCGATTCCTTCAATAATCGTTGTCTTTCCTGTACAGATTCCCGGACGACATCATATTGTTGGTTTTTAAGGTAGCGGATGCCGCCATGGACCAGTTTGGATGACCGGCTCGAGGTGCCGTAAGCAAAATCTTTCGCTTCCAGCAGCAAGACTTTCAAGCCTTTTTGAGCTGCCATGTTAAAAATGCCAGCACCGGTGATGCCGCCGCCGATGACGATAATGTCCCAATTTTGTTCCAGGTCTGACCAGGTCTTTTCGCGCCAGGCTTTGTTGAGCATAGTTTCTCGCTTTTTCAGTTTATATCGATTAATTTCCCTGCGTTCATGATTTGTTCGGGGTCAACATTTTTGATCAGGTCATTGATCATTTGCATGCCAAGAGCGCCTTTTTCAGCGGCAAGGTAGTCTTTATGATCGATGCCAACCCCGTGTTGATGTGTAATGGTCCCACCATGTGCAACAATTTTCTTACTGGCTGATGTTTTGATCTTTTTCCAGCGCTCGATGGTTTTATGGGGGTCCTGGGCGCGACGGTACAGGTAGGTGATGTATAAGGAACCGCCATTGGTGTAGACGTGGGAGATGTGGCTGAAAACCAGGACGGGTTCGTTTTCATCCTCAAGCCCATGCACTATTGCATTCAACACATCTTTTCGCGTTGCGTTTAACTTATCCCAGGGGAGGGCGGTTTCCAGGGTATCGAGCGCATAGCCCAGCTCCCATAATGTATTCCTAAGATAAGGTGTTAAGAAACGCTTCTCCATCCATGCTTCTCCGAGATAAAACTTGACCATCATCCCATGATGGCTGCGTACGATATGTGCAAGCTGACGGTCTGCCAGGCGATTTGCCGCATGATTGCCGGTCAAGCCGTAAATCAACATGCAGCGATCTTCCCCCTGGCCAAAAAAGTTCAATCCTTTTTTTACGAGGCTGACTAATTTCTCTTCTCCTGACAATTGGAAGGTCGTTTCTGTTTCCATGGCATCACTCAAACGCAGCATGGAAAGCTGTAATTCCGCCTGGGCAATTTTTCGCACAGCCTGGGCGCCAATCTCAAAATCCGGGAAGAAGGCAGCATAAAAATGCTCTTCAGCCGGTAAGCGGCGGATGCGCATGGTCGCCGATGTGAGGATCCCAAGCCTTGCCTCAGAACCCAAAAGGAGGTGCCTTAAATCCGGTCCCGCAGCAGATTTAGGCACCCTGGGGAGGGTCAGGGGACCGGAAGGCGTTTCCATGTGACCCGATACAAAAAGCGGCTCTATACGACCATAATGGTAGGATTGCTGCCCAACAGAGCGGGTTACAATCCAGCCGCCTAATGTGGAGTATTCCCAGGATTGGGGAAAGTGGCCAAGGATGTACCCATGTTTTTTAAGCTGTTCTTCAAGCTGTGGACCGCTGGTACCTGCACCGAAGGTGGCTTCCAGACTTTCTTCATTTAAATCTTGTAGCTGGATGAGGTATTTCAAGTCAACACTTAATGTTGGCGTCCTATCACCCGGAGGCGTCAGATGCCCAACTACCGAGGAGCCGCCACCATAGGGGACCAGGTTTACCTTGTTTTTTGAAGCGTATTTAATGATTTCTCGAATATCTTCATCGGATTTTGGGTAAGCAACCCCATCTGGAAAGGTGTCAACAAGACCGTCACATATATCGACCCAATCACTCAGGGACTGCCCGCGCGAATGGCGCAAACGATCCTCTGGTTCTGTCAATATGAGATTATGTGCGGGTAATTGTGCGTCAGGAACTTTCTTTAATAATTCCTTGATAGGTATATTTTTAAGGTTAAGCGGCTTTCCTACAACCTTTTCGAGATAGTCTCTGGCGGGTTCAGGGACCGGATAATCCGTCTCCTGGTTTCCCCAACCTTGTATTCTTTTCATGATTTCCTCCAAATAAGATGCTTATCCTGATTTTGTTTGCTTCCAAAAATTGATACTGTCCTGCATGACTTGCCGGGTGAGTGTCTCTACCAGTATCAAATCCGTATTTTCTGCAGCCGCTGCCAAATCCTGGTAATAATTCAATGACCGTTGGCGTGTTTCGGGGATTTGAAAGTATAGGGGTGCTAATTTAAGATAGAGATCTTCAAAGCTGTTCAATATCATCACAAAGACCGGGTTGCCGCTCAGAAGGGATAGGCGGTGATGCAATTCCCAATCGAAGTACGAGAAGGCTTCTGGCGAATCTTTAAGATTCTCTTTGCCTTTCAAATAATCAATCACTTCATCGGGAGCATTTTTTACTGCTAAAGATGCGTACAACGGCGCCATCGCCAGACGAACTTCCAGCAGGTCCGGTACAAAATGGTTCGAGAGTGAATCCAGGTGTTCTGCAAGTGAATTGAGCACCCCCAGTCGTCCTTCTTTCCAATAATCCTTCACGCGTGTGGGTTTTCCCTGGCGAATCTCAAGCCAGCCATCCCGCGCTAAACGCTGGAGGGCTTCCCGAAGCGTTGGCCGAGTCACACCCAGGGAATCCGAAAGTTCGCGTTCGCCTGGGAGATAACTGTTGATGGGGAAAGTGCCGTTCAATATGGCATCGATCAAACGTGTCTCGGTAACTTCTGCAGGTTTTGGAATGGGATCCCATGAAGGTTCTTCGTTTTTATTGCTCTGGTAAGTGGTCATACCAGTATGATAAATGAAAAATGCGAATATTACAAGGGAAGGATGATAGCTGGTAGTTGGTAGCTGGTAGCTGGTAGTTGGTAACTGGTAGCTCGTAGTTTATGGATGGTACTTGATTGATGAACCCGTCTCCCGTCCCCAGTCTTCTGTCTTAAGGAAGTTTGTAGTGTGGGTTGCGGTTTTTAACCCGCCGTCTTACTTGCCAAAGGGAATAAAGGCGGCTATAATAATTTCACAAATCGGGGCGTGGCGCAGTCCGGCTAGCGCGCTTGCATGGGGTGTAAGAGGCCCTGGGTTCGAATCCCAGCGCCCCGACTAGAAGACCGTTTACAGAGCTTGTAAGCGGTCTTTTGTTTTACATAAGCATCTTCCCACAATTTTCTCTGTGTTCAAATGTTTTTCAATTAATTTGTAACATTATCATGATATATTCGTCGTAATGAGTGAAATTGGCTGTTTATTGCAAATAATTTAAATGAATCAGCAAATATGGTTAATTTTCAATAAACTAAAAATCTATAACTTTGAGCAACTAAATCAAATCTGATAACAGGAGAAAAAATGAAAAAAATTGTCGTCATCGTGCTGTTTGTCGGAATGGTTTTATTGGCTTTGTCTTCACCTGTCTTTGCGGGTGGTGACCAGAATGTCGGTGAAACCGGGGAGGGCGCTATGAATCAAGTTGGCTGCAGCAGCCAACCCTGTGCTTCCGAAGCCCCACAACCCCAGAATCAAAATAATGGTGACTATGTTTTAAAGAAACCATAGACATTAAAATCCGAATCGATCAATCCTGAGAAGGTGCGGTGACCCCGAATCTTTTTTTGTTTAATATCAACACATACTTCGTATGCAAGGTTTTATTTCTTTGAAATTTGCGTGACTTTATTAATTAATGGGTAAACGGTAAGATACTATTAATGTTGGTTGAAATAAATGGAGTTAATGATGATGATTAATTTAAAACAAAAAGGGATAAGGATTTTTACAGTACCAATTTTAACATTCCTGGTCCTTTTTCTGAGTTTTTCCCCTCTTGGTCAGACGGTATCCGCGAAAGCAAATGCGTTGCAACCGTCCACAGTATCTCAAGACAAATTGGCGTCCGAGGTAAATAGAACTATGTTGAACATCCTTGCAAGGGATTTCTCGCAACAAAGCCGAATCGAAACCTTTACGATTGCAATCCCACAGCTTGGCGATCGTCTGCGTAATATCCAGGTCTACCTCCCCCCGGATTATGATTCCAGTGAAAAATCTTATCCGGTTTTTTACCTTTTTGATGGTGCTAATCTCTTTAACCCTCTCCCTGGGGCAGTAGGTGATTATGCTGTTGATGAGACTCTAGACAGATTATTTATTGAAGACAGCCTCGGCGGCGTCATCGTTGTTGGTATTGAACACAATAATGATAGCGAGTGGAGTGAATACATGCCATGGGTAAATGAAAATATGTATGACTGGGTTAAAAGAAATAACAGTGCCTCAGGTGAGGGGGGCGAAGGGTTTGTATTTACGGACTTTTTAGTGCAGACATTAAAACCAGAAATTGACTCTCGTTATCGTACCCTAACAGATAAAGAAAACACTGCCATCGGTGGATTTTGCCGAATGGGACTTTTGCCAGTGGTAGCAGCGATAAAATATCCCGATACATTTGGGCATGTTATGGCGATGTCTCCTGCAGTTTGGATGGCTGAAGAAGGTGGATACTGGTTATCTAACAATAACTTAATTAATTTCATCAATACCAACTCCCTGCCTGAAAATGTGAAATTTTATATTGATATCGGTACGGAAGAATCAAGCGGCAGCCGGCCGCCGGTGAAAGACCAAAACGGCGACCGTATTACTTATCCAAGAGCATATGTTGAAGGCGCCCAAGCGCTTGCATTTGCTTTGAAAAATGGTGGTGTCCCGGATAAAAATCTTATTTTCCAGATTTTTGATGGCGTTTCAGGTAAACGAGATGTCTGGGCTCAAAGGCTTGATAACGTTTTCTTATGGTTTTTCGATGGCGTTGAAGCTTACTCTGGTTCAACACCCGTTGAAACTGTGGTCCCTGAATCACCTGAAGGGGATCAGGAGAACCAGGTTTTTCTTCCGGGCATCCAGCAAAACGCACCATCTGATGAATTGAACAATGAGACGCCTGTTGAAACTACCAGTCCAAGGATTTCCTCAAAGTTGGTCATTGGTGCAGGTCTTGTGCTGGTCAGTTTTGCTGGGGGGTATTGGCTTTTGAAGAAGGCTCGATAATAAAAACAACGAACAATTATCATGGGCAAAATTGAGTACACGGATAATTGTATTCTTCATATCCTTTAATGATTTCATTAAATTGGATGAATAGGGTTATTCCTTCACCATTGAACCATAAAAAAAGATCTCCAAAGGATGTGGAGATCTTTTTGTGCCCCCTCGATGGGAAATGAATTTAGTGCTTAATTCACACCCAAAATAATTGATCGCATCATGCCGCCCCTTCACCATAATGCAGATGTTTACTAATATAGTTCATAGTCCTAGCTATTTTTCTGACAGCCTAGCCTAAAGCTTTTATAAATATACATGATGCGAAATAAGATATAATATCCAATACTTATCGAACTTCACTGGATAGACTGATAATAATTTGATAATTTTTTTAGTCTTGGGGTGAAAATCAACGCAAGGGATAATGACAAACCCAATTAAATCTTATTTGAAGAGCATTCATACCATTTCAAGGTCGCAGTCAGATAAAAAGGCTGCGCTCGATCTCCTTAACGGTGCTCTCGGCACCAGCCTCAGCTCAAATAAGATGTTTGAGAAAATTCATGAGAACATGGTGGGCTTATTTGAAGATTATGCCATTTTTGATAAAAAATATTGCAATATCAATACAATTTCCCGAACTCACAATTGGATAGCAGTTGCCCAACATATTGAAAGCTGTATCATCAATAAATATTTTCCAAAGGATTCGGTTGAGTCCCCTCTGAGAAGGGGATTGATACAGGTTTATTTTTACTATTTTGCATCTCGCTATTTAAACCGACCTGAATATTCTTTTAAGTATATACAGGGAAAGTTTGTGAACTTAATAAATCTCAATCGTTTACAAAGCGACCGTGATTTGGTTTTTTCTGAATTGCTGGCACGGATGAAAGCTGCAAACAAAACTTTGCAATCAATTCACACTAATGATGCAGCAATTACTCCTCGAAAAAACTTTGTAGATGACCTGTGCAAAAGACTGGAAGTCCATCCTTACCTGATATTGATTGGTCCTCAAGGCATGGGGAAATCTGTCACGTTAAATCTGATTGCAGATCATTTACGCAGCAGCTGGCAAATCAAAACTTACCAGTTTTCTACACGTGACCAGATCAGTCACCCTGATTTCTTTTTTGATCAAATGCTGTCTTTTTTTGATTTCGAAGCACATTTCAATAAAGAAAATTGTGATAGGTTGTATCTCCTTGATGACCTGCATCTCCTACCGCCGACCCTTCAACAAGTTTTACGGGACCGTGTATTTTCCAGAGCGCTCAGCTTACGTAATCAGGGAGAAAACAAGCTTGCCATCATTGCTGCAAGCGCTTTTCCTTTAGAAATTTTAACGGCATTCCAGATGGGCAGCCCGCAGTTCATGCCTTACCATCTTGAAGGTTTGGAAAAGAAGGGAATTGAAGAACTCTGGGAAAAATCTCCTTTTAAGACATTCCATTCACCTGAAGAAATTTATCGATTCACCCGGGGATACCCTGCACTTGTTGGTCAGATGATCACCAGTGGTGTTAGTTTTGATAATTCACAGTGGTTTACTGCTATTTTTAATGCGGTCAACTGGGATGAGACCGTCACGGAGTTGATGAAAGCTTTGTGCACATTCCGCTACATTGGGCCTTTCTTTATGAACGACCTGGCTAAATTCACCAATGATCCATACCAACTTCAGGAAATCTGGCATGTACCGGAGACCATGCTGGAAACAGCCAAAGCCCATTTGATGTGGGAAAAATTAATTCAGCGGAATGCTTTTATTCAAAGGATTTCCCAGGATTATAAAGAATTCCCAATGGATAAAAATTTCGTCATTTCCCGAAATTTGCGTCAGCTGGCTGAAAACGCAGTTCGTGTTGATCAGCCTGCAATTTTCGAACGGCGTCATAAACTTGCCTCAGAATATTACTATTCACAGATTAGCAATCCACTCATCCCCGGCAACAAGAAACCGCTTCTAACTATTGAATACCTATATCATCTTACCAAACAGGGACTTTCATCAAAGCAGATAATTTCTATCGCCGATCACCTTACCAAGCTTGCTGACAGTACAGAAAGACCTGTAGATATTCACAAATATGGTGTAAATTTTCTGAAATACTTTAATGAGGATATTGAGTTACAAGAGGTAATGGGTGAGGAATTGTCTAAGGAAATAATTAAACTGGCACAAAGGGAGGATATAGAATGAAAGTCCAATCTATTGGGAGAGAAAATATCTTTTTGGAAATTAAAGAAATCATTTTACAGGATGATGGCGTATGTCATTTTGTCCCCATTACAGGTAAGGGGGGATCTGGGAAAACCATGCTTTTCAACCAGATCCAGGAATACTTTGACAGTCATGTTGATGAATATCCTCATGTTCTGGTTGTAAATTATGATTATCGTGACTTGCGATCGCAGTCCCTGGCTGGCACCTTATATGTCAATGTCTGCAAAATGCTGCAGCGCAACCCGAAAATGTTTCCCCCAGAAGCTGTTGAACATTTTTTTAGGATGCTTCTGGAAACGCCTGAAGATCTAAATGCCCTGATCAATTTTCTTATGATGGAATTGGAATATCTTGTTAAGGCGAGTATCCGGCTGGTGCTGCTGGAAGATACCATCGAAGTGATCAACGCGCCTTCGGATTACATCAACAACACATTCCAGATAGGGGCTTTCCTGCCAAACTGCGTGGCAATTGTTGCAGGCCGTCCAGAGGATAATACATTTGATCATCTACAGGTGATCAACAGCAATTTGGGAGATAACGATTGGGTGCTTCACCCACCCTTTGAATTAACTTCTTTTTCATTGGAAGAGACAAAACAATTGGTTCAATCTTATTTTGGTGATACTCTTGGCAAAGATTTGATTGAGAAAATTCATTTATTGACAAACGGCAGTCCGATTCACCTGGCTATTATTATTGAAGTACTTAACCACAATGCCAATTTGGAGATCCTCCAGGAGGATATTGATGACCTTGTATTGCAGTTCAATACTGACAAAGTGGGGCTTATCTCCAGGTTTGAATATGATATGTTAGCCCAAATAAGTAAGCTTGGAACCACTATTGATTGGACATTACTCTACCTGGCTTACCTGAACCGCCGCTATGACCGCAAGATCATCAAGTTATTGATGGGAGGAAATGATCGCGAAATCGAAGCACTTGAGGATAAATACAAATCCCTCCTGTATCTGCGAAAGTCTTCTTTGCCTTCACGTGAAAAGCGGGAGATATTGCACGACGAAATCCAGCGCATGATAAATTCCCTGATTTGGGACCGAATTGATTTTATGAAAGAGCACCGTAAAACGATCACTTATCAGATCATTGAAGGCTATTACCAACCTGAAATAAAAAAGGTTGAAGATCAGTTATCGATGATAAGCAACAAGGATATGAGCCTGGACGATCTCACCCAATACCTGGAGGAGTCATTCAATCTGGCAGAATTGCAGAATGAACGTCTGGATTATTTGCTCCGCGTGGATGTTCCTGGCGGCATCGATTATTTTCATCAACTTACTGAGGAGGTCAACAGATCCGCACATCCAAACTTTTTCCGGTTGCTGCTGCATGATGGGGTGAAAAATATTGGTTTATCGCGCTATATGCCTGCAGAGGAAATTGAAGCACAAATCTATGAGGGGTAGCAGCGGCGAAAAGTAAAGTGCGAAAGTGTCGATGATTATACTTAAATTTGAAAAAGTCTTATTGGTGATCCTAGTCCCCTTAGTCAAATCATAGAAGGGAATCCAACAAATTTTGCGCTTCTTTTAGATCGCGCGTATTAAATCCTTCTGTGAACCATTGGTATGTTTCATTGAGTATTTTACGAGCCTCGACAGTCTGGTTCTGAGAACTAAGTATATCTGCGATGCTCATTGCGGCTCGTAATTCCCATAATTTAGCCCCTTGTGTCTTCGAGACTCTGTAGGCATTCCAAAAACAATTGAGCGCATCTGCCGTTTTCTCCTCACCTGCTTGCTGGGTGTTTTTGCTTATCAACAGCAGCTCTCCTTTGATTCGCCAGGCTTCCGCCTGAAGCCAAAGCTCTCCGGTATTCTCTCCGACGATCAGGCACTGTTCTATTGCATCAAGCCCTCTTAAAATCTGACCGGCGGTCAGACAGGCTTTAGCAAACAATAACAAGAAAGCGGTTTGGTTGAGGATGGTCCTTGTCTTATTATAGATAAGGAGGATTTGTTGCATGGCATCAATAATTTTGATTGAGTCTTTCCCTTCAGCTAATTTCACATAATTTTCGAAAAATATTGCCGTTAATTCAAAATTCTTGAACCCATATTTTTGTGAGATTTGAAATAGGGTCGTTGAATTTCGACTTGCTTGGGCGGGATTGTCTTTAATTAAGCCTAACCAGCAAGTTCGACTGGTGACATAACAACTCGTCATGGGGTGATTGACTTTCTCTGCGAAATCGAACGCTTCTTGATCAATTTTGTCAGCCTGGTCAGGGTTACCCATCATCCAAAGACAATTGCTCAGATAGCATAGTGCAACAGCCGCTGGTGCCATTCCGAATCGATGGGCTAAATGGCGCTGCAGATTGACGTCCTGAACAGCTGCCGCCCGTTCCAAAAGCCTTTTTCCCTCGATAAACCTGCCCTGGTATAAAGGGCTGACCTGGAGATAGGACAAGGCATTTAATGCAGGGTCATTGATTTTTTGTGTGAGATTAACAAGACGGCCGACTAATTGATCAACTTCCCGATGTTCAGAACGACCAAGCCTGAATGTAGCCAGCAGCCAAAGGGCAGGAATCAGTTTCTCAGGATTTTTGATATTCTCAATTAAAACTTGGGCACGATCATAGGCTTTTTCTAATTCGGGTGCCCCCCAACCTTTCAAAGCGGTGAGCGGCGGTCCAAGTTTGAGCTGTAAGTCAAACTCTAATTGATTTCTTTGCGTTGATTCGGGTAATTCTTTGAGCAGCAATAGCGCATGCTTGTAATGGCGCATGGCATCCTGATGGGCTGTCAAGTGCATCGCATTTTCTCCAGCTAGCTGGTAATACTGGATCGCTTTGGCTGGCAGTCCTGCAAGTTCAAAATGCCTTGCCAAATGATGTGCCATTTCAGGGTGTTGTTTCAGGTTATCCTGGTAGAAGTTTTCCAGTGTTTCACCTATAAGCCCGTGTAATTGGATTTTTTCTACTTTGTTAAGCTGGTTGTACAGGTAAATTTGGAAAAGCATATGCCTGAAACGAAAGGAAGTTAACCTTTGTTCTCCTACTTTTTGCACACCTTCAGGCAATATCAGACGATGGCGCTTGCAGACCTCTTCACTTAGTAGATTATAGACTTGATAACTCGGCATATTCAATACTTGAGAGAGGACCTCGACACTAAAACTTTCGCCTTGCACGCAGGCTGCGTTCATCAATGATTGGCATTCAGCTGGGAGTAATCGAAAACGACGCATAATCACAGCTTCTACCCGTGCAGGAAGTTCTCCCCAATTTAAATGGTCACTTTCGACCCAATTTCCATTGTTATCTTTGTAAATCTCGCTTCGCAGCTGCATTCCTCTTAAGAGTTCAACCGCAAAAAGTGGATGCCCGGTGGTGTGTAAATACAGCATTTGAGAAAAGCTGGGGGTGAAAGCGTTTGGTTCACTGCGCAATAAATCGTTGAGAAAAGTCTTGCCTTCACTTTCAGCCAGGTTGATTAGGTTTTTTCCATAAATTGCTGTCAATTCTCCAATGATCCCGATCAGGGGATGCGTTTTTTCTTTGTGAAGGATCTCTACTTCCTCTGAACGAAAAGCGCCCAAAAGCAATATATTTTTACCGGCTGATTGGTGTCCAAGATGAAACAGCAAACTGGCAGAACTATCATCGATCCACTGTAAATCATCCAGCACTAAAAGGATGGGATGTTCTTTTGACAGTGCACTCAGAACCTGGTTAAATTGATCGTTCAGAGCGGCTTGTCGATACTGTTTCTTTTCTGGTAATTTCATCTTTTGCTCAATGGATTCCAAAGTAGACTCGGTAAGACCCGGATGAGCTTTTAGCAGCAATAATTGATGATTGTCAGTGAAATGGCGTTTACTCAGGTCTGGACCAAAATTAACGAGACACTCAAGCATAACAGGCAGAAAGCGCCACAGCCGCTCCAAATGTTCAAGATTGATGATAGCGTTTGGAATCAAGGGTTCAAAATTCCCCGCCAGCATCCTGGTGATCGTGATGAAAGGGAAATAGGGATCCCCATGACCAATGAAGGCGTTGCATTGTCCCTTGAATAACAGTAAGTTCGGGTTTCTAGTTAATGCGTGTTTAGCGAATTCACTCAGCAGATAGGTCTTTCCGCTGCCCGGTTCACCTTTGACAAAAGCAACTTTTCCTTGCTTGCCTAATATTTCGTCTAACCATTTATCAAGCTGCGCGAGCTCCGCTTGGCGTCCAAAGAAAGGCTTGGATACCACGTTTTCTAAAACTGCTCTTGTCAAGAATTCGGGAGGTGGTCCCGAATCAAGACCTTGCTTCTTCAGCGTCGTCGGTATAGCAGGTTTTGTTTTAGAAGCAGGTGGTAAGGAATCTTCTTGAATTTGTCTGTACAATTGAAGTGTTTCTTGCTGAGGTTCTATACCTAAATCTTCTACCAGGCGATGACGGCAAGCCTCGAACTGCTCCAGGGCTCTTTTTCGCTGGCCGAGTTTCACGAGAATTCGCATCACCTGGCGATAGGCTTGTTCATCCCAGGGTTCTTCTGTAATCCAATCTTGCGTATAATCCAGCGCCTTTGCGAATCTGCCTGCTTGGTCATGTAATGAACTGATCCAACTCAGTGCCTGGATTCGTTTTTGATGAATTTCCTGGCGTGTTTTGACCAGCCAGGTTTCAAAGCTGGGACTGTTAATGGAGAAACCCTCCATGAAGTCCCCGCTGGAAAGGGATAAAGCTTCATCAAGTTTTGCCATCGTAGCCATTTTATATGTGGATGTTGATTTCTGGGATTTCTCGATCAGCTCATGAAAAGCTTTGACATCCAACCAATAATCAGCTTTTAAGTTGAATTGTAGGCTTGTTTTCTCAACGATAATAAATTCTGTCCCTTTTTGGTCATCTTCTATTACGGAACGCAGATTCCATAAAGCATTGCTCAAATTTGATTGTGCTTTAATTTCTGACAAGTCCGTCCACAATAAATCTGCCAGATATGAGCGGGTCCAGGGACGATGGGATTCGACCGATAAAAAAGCCAGCAAAGCTCGCACTTTGTCCGAACGGAAATCCTCCAGGGATTCACCATCCAATTCTGCCTGGAATGGTCCAAATAGCCTGATAGATAACTTTGCCATGAATGACCACCTTGATGCGCAAGGAACAAACCTTTAAATCAATTATATAGTAATAGCGAAAATGAATTCAACATTAATTCAACAAAGAATCCATCGTTTCTCCATATTTTCGAAAGTAAGATGTTGTAAGGTGTAGCTGGAAAGTTTTTGGGAAATGGTCATATTTAGAAAAGGAGTTAACGATGAAAAAGCAATTTGTAATACTTTTTTTGATGATGATGTTGACATCCATTTTACTGGTGCCAACTCAAATCGCGTTTGCTGAGGTCATTGTAACTGAGGTCTCAATTACAGGAACAATCACAGGTGCTCTCCAATGTGAAAGAGATTGGACTGCGGGTGGTGTTACGCACTGGCGGAATTGTGTTGTGTATTTCCTATACGATTCTGATGATGATCGCCTGGATGGACCATGTGAAATGACGATGAACCGTAATATATTCTCTGAAATTGGTTATCCCGCAGTTGGACACGGCAGCTGGGTGCTCGATGCTGTAAATGTTGAAGGTGGTTATTGGGCAGGGACCTTCACGGCGAATATTGATGAGGCTGGATATATGAGTGTTTATATTCGAGGAAAAGGTTACGGCACGCTTGAAGGTCTATTATATGAGACCACAACGCATACTGTCGGTGGAACTGATACAGCCTACATAAAAACGCTCCCATCCTATGATGGACCCTGATCATTGATAATGAAAACATCTAAGTGGGAAATGAATTTGGCAATGTGTCAGCCTTTCTAAGGTTTTGACACATTGCCAATCCACAAATTGATGTGCTAAAAAGACTTTATAAAAGAGGAGGTATTAAATGATCACAGGTGAACAACTACTGGATGCATTTGCAGCATACAACCAGCTGATTTGGCCGATGCATATCATTGCCTATGTATTGGGTGTGATTGCTGTTTTTCTGGCTATTAAAAAGTCCCTTTGGGCAAGCCGAGTTAATTTTGGTGTTTTAGCCTTCTTGTGGTTGTGGGTGGCGCTTTTATTCTGGCTCCCCAGTGCAGGGCAGGGCTTTACCATTGGCTATGCCTTTATGGCGCTTTTCTTGATTGAAGCTGTTCTATTTCTGATTCAGGCAGTAAAACCTGGAATAACATTTGGTACACACAACAAAGTTCAAACCGTTGCTGGGGTGACGATGATTTTTTATACCATGGTTGGTTATCCCTTGATCGGAATCCTGGTTGGTCATAATTATCCCCAGGCAGCCTTTATTGGCCTTTTCCCCTGTCCTCTGACACTTTTCACCTTTGGACTCTTGCTTTTGGCAAGTTCTGCGATCCCAATCTATTTATTGATTGTTCCCTTATTTTGGGGGCTATCCGGGGTGCTCTGGATATCCATTGGGATGTGGGAAGATGTTGGCATGGTGTTGGGCAGCCTTGTGAGCATCGTTTTGATTCTACGGCGAAATAAGAAGCAAAAGGCTGAGGAACAGATCAAGAATCAGGAAAAGTCTTCGGAAGCCTGGAGCTTGAACGTAGGTGAGTAAATACATTCCCTATATGGAAATGCTTGTTAATTCAGTATTTGATATTAAAGGAGAGAAAGATGAAATTACGGAAAATTTTGATCATTATCATGGCGATTATGAGCCTTGTATGGGGCATTGGTTTTATCCTCATCCCAAAATTCTTCTGGTCGCTTTATGGGATTGCCCTTGATTCCCAGGGTGTTTATATGTCTCGTCAGCTGGGCACGCTGTTTTTCATGCTGGGTTTGATCCTCTGGTTGGCTAAGGGAGATCCAGGGTCCATTGCCTTGCGGGCGATTGTCGTCGGATTGTTCGTCGGAAATACCCTTGGATTCATCCTCAGCTTAATAGGACAATTATCAGTCGAGATAAGTCCTTTAGGCTGGGTAGGGGTTTTGTCTTATCTTCTGCTTGCCTTGGGATTCGGATACACATTACTGAAAAAATATGCTTGATGATCACATCTCGATCCTGATTATTAAATAATTTTTGCAAGGGAGATGTCACAATAACACTGTTAAGAAACCCTCTTCAGATATAATGAGAAAAGCAATATTAACTATCTGGAGAGGAGAATATAATGAATAAACCTGTGCGCGTTGGATTCTTAGGTGCAGGCGGCATCGCCCAATCCCATGCTTATGCACTCGATGCGCTTAAGTATTATTACAAAGAAATTCCAGAAATCGAGAAAGTGGTTGTGGCTTCTCCAACACCTTCCAGCCGTGAAGGATTTGCCGAACGTTTCGATTTCCAGGAAGCTGTGGCACCTGACGAAATTTGGGAACGGGATGACATTAACACGCTTTACATTGCCGGACCAAATGATACCCATACGCCCCAATTATTAAAAGCTGCTGCCATGCCCAACATTGAGCGCATTTATCTTGAAAAACCCATAGCAGTTTCTCAAGGTGAGATTGACCAGCTTGAAGCGCTGAATGCGTCAAACCACGGCAAGTTCATTATGATAGGGTTCCAGTTTCTCCAGAAATCCCCTATTCGTAAAGCCATCCATCACTGGCGCAGCGGCGTCTTTGGCGATCTTGTTCACTTCCGGGTCGAATATTTACACGGCAGCTATCTTGATCCAGCCTATAGGGTCAAAAGGGAAGACCGCTTGCTGCCGATTCCATTGCAAGGGGCAGCTGTTGACCTTGGGTCACATGCTTTAAGCATGCTAACTGCCTTCCTCGGCGATCATTTGGTCGTACGTGATGCTGCTGCTAGCGGTTTCATGGAAGATGTTCCGGAGAATTCAGATTTGTGTACAACCGTGCTTTTGGAAGAGCCTACAAGCCGGGCAATTGGCACCATGGTTGCCAGCCGCGTCTCTGCCGGCACAGGCGATCTGATGCGCGTTGAGCTGTGGGGCAGACGCGGAACGATTTTATTTGACACCTCACATCCGGATGTTTACCGCAGCTTTTTGCCTGAAGAGGGGTGGGTGACGCATCATGTTAACAGCGATTATTTACCTGACACAAAATTCCCCTCGGACTACACCCCCTCAGGCTGGCTGCGGGCTTTGGTGCACAACCATTACCTGTTCCTGGGGGCTGACCCGGCCATAAGCTTTGTCCCGAATCTGGCTCATGGGATAGTTGTCCAACGCTTATTGCAGGATATTGCAGAACGTATATTTACCAACCAATTATAAACACACTGTAATTTTTTAAGATGGATTTGTGTAATGAGATTGTAAAATGCTGAGCATGCATCGAGCTCACAACATTGATTCACAATTGATACTCATTTTAAACCAGGAGTGATTTTTTCAAACTTCTTAATTGGCTTATGTGTTAAAAGAATAAGGTCTGTTTGAAAAAAATTAGCCCTCCTGTGAATTAATCAATTCTTTCTTCCAATCCCAATCCAATCATTTTATTAGAGGCTGTCATTCATAAATCGAATCGTTAATAATTTAAATGCATTAGGTTACAAATCTTTATATTTAGAAAGAGACAGATTTGTTATCTGTACCATCATTCTCATTTAATTGACATGAACAATAGATTTTCTTCTGTCTGAATGCTTTAAATGTGCTTTAATGACAATAAAGGAGAAAAAATGGATACTAAAAATACTTATCAAGATATTCGCATGAAACGAAGACAAATTCTGAAGTACATCATTATTGGCATGGTGAGCCTGTTTACAATCATGCTGCTGGTCTCGTCTGCGCTGTACACTGTGCCGGCCGGTTATGTTGGCATCGTCACACGATGGGGTGCGGTCCAGCGCATCGTTCAACCAGGCCTCGGGGTGAAAATTCCCCTCGCAGAAGCCGTTCACCGGATGAGTGCACAGACACAAAAGGATGAGATTGAGGCTTCATCGGCAAGTTCCAACCTTCAGACGGTTTCAGCCATCATTGCCGTCAACTACCGTTTAGATAACCAACATGCCTCAGCAGTCTATCAGAGCATTGGAACGGATTATCAGGACAAGGTGGTTGCGCCAGCTATACAAAACGCATTCAAAAGTGCAACTGCAAAATACACTGCTGAAAATTTGATCAAAATGCGAGAGCAGGTTCGAATTGATGCTGAAACGGAGCTGCAGAAGCAGTTAGAGCCTTACCATATCATCGTGGAGAATTTCAATATCATCAATTTTGACTTCTCGCCAGAATATAATGCATCCATTGAAGCCAAGCAGGTGATGGAACAAAATGTGCAGACGGCAAAACTTGAGCTAGAAAAATCCAGGATCGAAGCAGAACAGCGGGTGGTGGAAGCACAGGCTCAAGCGGATGCGCAAAAAGCGTTGAAGGATACCGGTGCATTGACGGATGCCTACCTGCAGTATCTGTTTTTGACACGGTGGAATGGCATTCTCCCGGATGTTATCGGCGGCGCTAACCCGGTGTTTGATATCGGGGATTACCTTCCTCAAGAGTAAAGAACAAATCAAAGTGAACCCTGTTTTGAAGTTTTGCTAAAGAAATTAATGGAATTTTGAGATTTCTCTCTAACAGCATCGGTGATTACTGTTTTTTTTCAGGTGCATATGTAAATATTACAGATTGGTAAGCAATTTTAATTTTCACAGAATTGCTGATCATCGAGATCATCGAATGCTTATCTTCGCAATTGGGAACGATGCAGTTGGGTGCGTTGAATCAATTTGACCAGTGAAGGACCGTCGTAAAGGACAATCGGCTTTCCAACTGCCCATTCCTTTGCCTGTGAGGTAAAGCTGCCCGTGGTGATTAAATAAGCTTTATGCGCGCCTTCGTGTCCCATGGTGCCGTAAAGATCGCGAAGGACCGGCTCACCGACAGAGCCGTTATAGCGTTTGCATTGAATGATCCATTTTTCGTTATCCTTGCTGAGGACAACAACATCTACCCCGTGATCCGAGGAACCGCCCAGCACCTGTGCCTGGTGCCCATAGGCTTTGAACAGGGTTGCCACTAACTTTTCAAATTCATCAGGTGTTAGTGAGAGAAGATCATCAAGCGTTTGTGTATCAGACAAACGGATTCGATCCTTGCGCCATCTGCTCAGCGCCCAAATGATCGTGATCCCACCCGTTATTAATCCAAGCAAGCCAAAAAGCAGGTGATTGGTTTGTTCGGAGATAAAGAAGTACGCCTGGCCATCTTGCAAGTAAATAAAACCCAATAATAATGCCATTAATAGCCAACCTATGAAAATCCTTTGCAAAGACAGCCTGATCCGCTCTTTGAAAGTATATTTTTTTGGGAAAAGTTTTCTTAACCCGAATAATACGGTCAGCGGCCAAAAGAGGTATAAGATGTTCGCGATTGTGACAAGCGCTTTCATAATTTAGATTGGCTCCAGAATTTAAACAAAAATCGGCCGCATGATTATAAAATAGGCCTGATCTAATCTTTATTTTACCACTCAAAATATGTTATAAATTAATGTAAGAGATATGTGATTTTTAATTAAGCTTATGGAGGGTAGAAGACGAAAATTAAGGGATAAAGTTTTAGGATTTGGGAACTTTTGAGAAAATTTAAGCGTCCATAAGATATCAGGTATTTAACAACAAGAAATGGATGGTAGAGACATGAAGAAATTAACGCTATTTTCAATCCTTATATTTGCCCTGGTTTTAGCCGGGTGCAACCTGCCAGGTTCTCAGCAAGATGATGTCGAATCCGATGACAGCATGGCGACGGAGATCGCTAAAATCCTGACTGGGACGCCAGTGGAAATTCAACCTTCCGCCACCCCCGTCGTGGAAGAACCAACCGAGGCAGCAGAACCGACGGAAGTGGAAGAGACTGAAGAACCAACACTCGAACCAACGGACATACCTGAAGAAACAAAAGAACCGGAACTGACAGCGACCCCTGAGGATGAGGAAGAAACGCCAACACCAACAGCAGAGCCCACAGAGACCTTGGCTGAGACGGATCCTGCCCGGACCCTGGGAGAGCCAGATTGGATTGATACCCTGGCGGACAGTGAAGGTTGGGCGATTGGCTATTCTGAATACTCAAGCATCGAATTTGAGGACGGCTACCTTAAGCTCACGGCAGACCTGGATGTAGACGCCTGGCGCCTGACCTGGCCCTTCCTTGAAGATTTTTACCTGGAAGCAAAAATGCAATCACCGGAGTGTGAGGGCAATGATCACTTTGGCATCATGTTCAGGGTACCAGCGAACGCAAATGCTAACAGGGGTTATCTCTATGGGATCACCTGTGATGGCAAATATGGTTTACGCCGCTGGGATGGTCAGGTAATGTATTCCCCGATTGCCTGGACTGAAAGTGATGCAATCAATCAAGGTGAAGACGAAATGAACACCATGGGTATCATGGCTGAAGGTGCACAATTAACATTTTATATCAACGGCGAAAAAGTCGATGAGGTTTCAGATAACGCCTATTTGGCGGGGAGCTTTGGAATTTTTGTCGGTGGAACAAATGTTGATGATCTGACAGTTTGGGTTGACCAGATCCGTTATTGGACAATCGAGTAATTCTCTGAATTAATAATGATTGCAGTAGGGTGCGCAGTTTTTTTTCTGCGCACCTTTTTTAATTCCTATGAAATGAACATATGGCGGAATCATTTCTTAATTGATACAGCCGCTATAAACTCGCGAGGGATGAGGGTTTTACCTGAAATTATTTTTGGAGTGCACAGGGGGCTTAAATGTACGCTTAGGATAAACCCTTTTTGATCTAGACAAATTACTAAACCGAGATTAAAAAACTGGTGCGCACAAATTCGGTGCGCACCCTACGAAAAAATCTTGAATATTAATTTTTTAGAGGAGCAATTATTATATCAATCCCAGCTGCTTTCCGACTTTTTCGAAAATAGAAAGCACTTTGTTCAATTGCTCGTCGGTGTGGGTTGCCATATAACTTGTTCTGAGCAGCTGCCTTCCAGGGGAGACTGCAGGAGAGATGACCGGGTTGACGAATACGCCGTTTTCAAACAGCATCCGCCAGGTCAAAAAAGTCAATTCGTCATCACCGATGATGATCGGGATCACTGGTGTAACGGAGGTGCCGGTGTTAAATCCTAAATTCTGGTATTCCCGACGCATCATTTCTGCAATCTGGTTGACCCGCTCAACCCGTTCTGGTTCCTCCCGCATCACTTCAAGGGCAGCCAGGGCTGCAGCAGCATTGGATGGGGGGATGCTGGCGCTGAATATCAAGCTTCGGGCATGGTGCTGAACATATTCAATCACGTCTTTGTCACCAGCAATAAAGCCGCCCAGGGATGCAAAGGATTTGCTGAAGGTGGACATGATCAGGTCGACATCTTCTGTCATCCCAAAGTGAAAAGCTGTACCGCGTCCGCCGCCAAGGACACCCATGGCATGGGCATCATCAACCATCAAGCGCACACCATATGCCTTACATAAGGGCACGAGTTCAGGCAGCGGGGCGATGTCCCCTTCCATGCTGAACAAGCCGTCAACCACCAGCAATTTGCCCTTGTCCTGGGGGAGGCTTTCAAGGACCCGTTCCAGATGGTCCATGTCATTGTGTCGATAGCGTTCAATCTTGCCGCCGCTTAGAAATGCGCCGTCAACGATACTGGCGTGGTCGTCTTTATCCAGGATGATGATGTCGCCTCTGCCGACCAGGGCGCTGATCGTGCCAAGGTTTACCTGCATACCGGTTGAGAATACAAGGGATGCTTCCTTGCCCACCCAATCTGCAATCTCTTCTTCAAGTGTCTCGTGTAAGGTTAAATTGCCATTTAAAAATCGGGACCCAGTGCAGCTGGTACCATATCTTGCTATGGCATCAACGGCGGCTTGCCTTACCTTGGGGTGAGTCGTCAAACCAAGGTAGTTGTTAGAACCGCACATGATGATATGGCGGCCGTTGAAGATGACCTCTGTGCCCTCGTTTTCATCAAGGGGAATAAAATAAGGATAAACGCCGCTTGCCTTCGCCTCTTTGACGGTTGAATAATCAAAACATTTGTTAAAGATGTCCATGTGACCTGCCTTTTACAAGAATAAATAACCTGTTAGATTATACATGAAATTCGAATCTATGAATCAATAATAGGTTAATGATAACACTTATCACATTAACATATAAGTCACGCGAGTTGCCTTTGAGACCTGAAATTCTTATAATATTAGTAGTACTGCAATACTTTCGAGCGATTTGGGAGGCTGAGATGAAGCGGTCAGGTTCGATATATTTATTAATCCTTATACTGTTACTTCTTTCAAGCTGCGGCATCACTGAAGAAACCGTGCCAACAGAGGATGTTTTGGGAACCCAGGTTTCTATTATATTGACCGAGACTGCGCTTTACAGCACCCTTCCACCTACTGAAACCCTCATGCCAAGCCCAACATCCACAGAAGTTCCGATACCTGAGACGCCCACACCAACACTCACGCAAACGTCCATTCCCACTGCGACCCAGGATCTTTCAGATCCAGCTATTTTGCTGGGTTCACCTGCCTGGGCTTACGATTTCAACGGCTCATCCAGCCCTTGGGATTTCGAATCGGAACAGGCGCTTTTTGAAACTTCGGATGGCTATTTGAATATTACATCAAGACTTAATCCGAACTGGCACAGCTGGTGGGTTTCTTCCCCGAGATTAAAAGATGCGTATCTTGAAGCAAGTGTTGAAATGGAAGATTGTGGGGGATTTGATCGGTTTGGCGTTGCTGTCAGGGCGAGCACGGATGGAGAGCAATTTTATTTTATCAGTCTCACCTGTGATGGACGCTGGGGTTTCTTCAGAATGGCACCGCATGTGGAAATCATTGAAATTCTCGCATTCAACGAGTTACCTGCATTGTCTGAAGATTGGACTGAATCTCACCGAATTGGAATTTGGATGGAGGGTTCATCTTTCAGGTTTTATTTTGACGGCAGTGAAATCGGAACCGCCGCGGATATTACGCTATCAGGCGAGGGTTACACTGGGTTTCTGATTGCCTATTCTGAGACACCGGGATATACCGTCCGTGTTGATCAACTCCACTACTGGAATCTGCCCTAAGATCGACCCAATGTGCTAAGATTATTGATTGATAATAAAAGAAAGACCTTTCGAGGTCTTTTTTGATGAATTGCATATGGATTAAACAGCGGTTTACTGTACTATTGACCTTATTTGATTATGACAGGTATTCGGACAACATGAAAATTAAACAAGTTACAAGTGGTGATCGAAAAGCCATCCAACAATTTATTGATTTTCCCTTCAAGCTTTATCAAAATACATATCAATGGGTTCCCCCGATGCGGTCGGAGATGAAGAAGATCTTTGATCCCATTTATCCTTTTTATAATTACGGCGATGCTGCCTTCATCCTCGCCCAGAATGAGAATGGCGAAACCCTGGGGCGATTGGCTGTGGTTAACAATCATCGGTACAATGATTTTCACCAGAGTAAAACGGCATTTTTTTATTACTTTGAAACGGTTGATGATCCTGATGCTGCAGACGCGCTTTTCTCCTGGGGGTTTGATTGGGCAAAAAGCCAGGGGTTGAATCACATACTTGGACCAAAAGGTCTGATGGTTTTAGATGGTTTTGGGATGCTGTTGAAAGGTTTTGAATACCAGCCGGCTTTTGGGCAGCCTTATAACCCGGATTATTACCCGGGTTTTGTTGAAGGGCTTGGTTTTAAGAAAGTAAAGGATGTTTTTACAGGACGTATTGATCGGAACACAGATTTTCCGGAAAAAGTGATGAGAGCGGCAGAGCTGGTTAAAAAACGCCTTGGCTTTTGGTCGCCCCGGTTAAAAACGAGGGCAGAATTAAAATCAGTCATCAATGATTTTAAAGTTTTGTACAATAATTCACTGGCAGGACCGGCAGGAAACCCGCCAATCACAGATGGTGATATGAACGCCATGGTGTCACAACTGCTTTGGATCGCAGACCCAAAATTGGTGAAGCTTCTTTACAAAGATGATAAACCAGTGGGGTGGATGCTTGGGTACCCAAACATTAGCGATGGTCTTCAGAAGGCGAATGGGCGCCTATTCCCGACGGGCTGGGCGAAAATTTTATTGGAAAGCAAACGTACGAGCCGAATCATTCTAAATGGCATTGGTATCATTGAGGATTATCAACGAATGGGCGGCACTGCAATTTTGCTGAGTGAGGTCTACAACAGCGTTATGCAGGGCAGCCGCTATGACCAGGCAGAATTATTGCAATTGCGTGAAGAGAACATCAATATCCTGCTTGAGGTTTCCAATTTTGACATTGACTTTCATAAAACGCATCGTTTATATGAGAAGTTTTTGTGATTTGTTCCTGATTCAGCTTTTTTATCCAACATGTTCTAATCTCAGTCCATTTTGGGGAAACTGGAAAATCGGGTTCTGAGGATAAATATCCTGGCATTTGTCATTAGGGCTTGGTTAACCATTCATTGTTCGGGAAATTTTTCGCCAATTTCTTTGCTTAATGGAAAGCAAAAAGACAATCCTTACGAACAATTCAATTGAACGCCTGTGTAGAATTTTCAAGTAAAATTGTATTGTAAGCTTAAATTATTTTTGGATTAAAAGGAGCTTTTCCCATGAAAAAGCATTTCAATTTAATTGTCATTCTTGTTTTAGCAAGTATTCTTTTGGGTGCCTGTGCACCCCAAGCAGCCGACACACCTGAAGAGCCAACTTCAGCCCCGGTAGCGGATACGCCAGAAGCAGAAGAACAGCCAATTGAGGTGGAGGAAACAGAGCTTGTTGAAGACGAACCTCAAATCCTGTATGTCAACCTTACATGGCATCAGCATCAACCGCTTTATTACAAGGATGCTGATGGGATCTATACTCGTCCCTGGGTGCGCGTTCATGCCACGAAAGATTACCTGGATATGGCTGAGAAGATCGCCGCATACGAGGATGTTCAGGTTAGTTTCAACCTGACACCATCTTTAATTCGCCAGATAAATGACCTGGCAAATGGTGCCAAAGATATTTACTGGGTGTTGGCAGAAAAACCTGTATCTGAGCTGACTTTGGAAGAGAAGCAGTTTATCCTGGAGCGGTTTTTCGATGCCAACTGGGATAATATCATTGCAAGGTATCCACGTTATCAGGCATTATTGGATAAACGGGGCGGCGGCGATCAAGCCAGTGTTCAGGCGGCTTTAGATACCTTTACGGAACAGGATTTTATGGATCTGCAGGTTTGGTTCAACCTCGCCTGGTTTGACCCGGAATACTTAAGCCAGGAACCGCTTCTGGCACTTGTGGAAAAAGGCGAGAATTTTACGCAAGAAGATAAAGACATCCTGTTTACAAAAGTGCTTGAAGTCCTCCAATCGGTGATCCCTTATCACAAGGAATTGCAGGATGCAGGCCAAATTGAAGTGACCACAACGCCTTATGCCCATCCCATCCTCCCGCTCATTTATGATATTGAATTGGCGCTGATTGGTAACCCGGGTGCGGAGATGCCAGAAGCAGATTTCAGCTATCCGCAGGATGCTGAAACCCATCTTGAGATTAGTGTTGAAATGTATGAAGAGAATTTTGGTCGTGAAGTAAGAGGGCTTTGGCCGGGTGAGGGGTCTGTGGCACAAGCCATCGTCCCACTGGTGGCTGATGCAGGGTATACCTTTATGCAAACCGGTGAGCCGGTATTGGCGAAATCCCTTGGTATTGATTCCTTCACACGGGATTCGCAGGGTTTTGTACAGCAGCCGGATGATCTTTATCGACCATATTATGTCTCTGCTGAAGATGGAACGAAGGTTGCGGTCTTCTTCAGGGACGGCAGCCTTTCCGATCGGATTGGTTTTGATTATTCAGGCATGGATGGTGAAGCTGCTGCCCAGGATCTGATTAGCCACCTTGAAGGGATCCAGGCAGATTTCCAGGCAAGTGGGAGTGAAGGTCCGCATATTGTCAGCATTATCCTCGATGGCGAAAACGCCTGGGAGCATTATAAAAACGACGGCAACGATTTCTTCCACGCGCTGTACAGCAAATTTGCTGAAAGTGAGGTTTTGGAAACGGTCACACCATCGAATTATCTCGAAATGTTCCCTGAGCAGCGAGAGCTGGATGACCTCTTCCCCGGTGCGTGGTTCAGTCCCAATTACGATACCTGGATCGGTGAGGGTGAAGAAGCTGTTGCCTGGGATTATCTGGCACAGGTGCGGGATGATCTGAGTCTTTATGAAACCGGTGAGGAAAGCGCCAGTGAAGAAGCGATTGCTGAAGCCTTTGATTTTATGTATTTGGCTGAGGGTTCGGACTGGTTCTGGTGGTATGGCGCTGACCAGGATTCAGGGCAGGACAGCTATTTTGATGAGGGTTACCGGGCTTTGTTAGCAGGTGTTTACGAATCCCTGGGGCTTGACGTGCCTGGCTTCGTGAGTGTCCCGGTGATCGAAGCGCAGCCCGTCAGTGCGACGCGGTCGATGAGTGGGATCGCTTCACCATTAGTGGATGGTGAGGATGAGCCTGCCTGGGAGACAGCTGCGTTTTATGAAGCTTCAGAAGCTGCGGCGATTTCTGGCATGTATACGAGCCTGGATGAAGAAAACCTGTATTTGCGCTTTGATTTTGAAGGTGCTGTTGGTGCCAGGCAGTTCAGTGTTTATTTTTCAGTCCCGGGATTGGAAACTGGGAAACGTGCCTTAAGTCTTGAGTCGGAGTCCGTCTTAGGGTTCAGGGCGAATAAATTGCTCACCTGGTCACCCTCGGATAGCGCACTGGTGCTATACCAGGTTGAAGATGATCAATGGGTTCAAATGGAAGGGGAGGCAGGTCAGGGTGTTTCAGGACAGGGCATGGCTGAATTAGCGCTGCCTTTAAATCTTTTAGGGGACTTGAGAGCAGGCGATTTGCTCAAATTCAAGGTTATTGTTGAACCCGATGGCGATCAAATTCCATTATCTGGTCCTGCACAGATGTTGATACCGGACCTTGGTGGGACGGCTGTCTTTTTAGAGGTTCAGGATCCTGTAGGCGATGATTACGGACCCGGGACTTACACTTATCCGAATGATGCTGTTTTCAAGGATTCTGTTTTTGACGTCCAGGCTTTTTCTGTTGGCACCGATTCAGAGAACCTTGTGATTAATTTTAATTTTGTTGGTCCGGTCGAGAATCCATGGGGTTCCCCGATTGGTTTATCGCTGCAAACGATGGATGTTTATATCGATACTGACCCCGGTGAAGGCTCGGGCGCCAGGAAACTGCTGCCCGGGCGTAATGCATCCCTTGAAGAAGGCTTCGGCTGGGAGTACGCGATTTGGGCAGAGGGCTGGACATCGCAAGTAGTTCAGAGTGATCCGGATTCGCTCGAACCAAAGGATTATTCAGAAGCATCAAGTTCAATGAAAATTGTGGTGGATTCTAATCAAAACCTTGTTACCATACGCGTTCCTTTAAGCTTTTTACCCGAGGGTGACCCTGCGACCTGGGCTTATGCTGCAGCAGTGCTCAGCCAGGAAGGCTATCCTGCAGAAGGCGTTTGGCGGGTGAGAGATGTCAGTCTGCAATCCGCACAATGGGTATTCGGCGGTTCAACAGGCGATGTCAATCATACACGAATCATTGATTTGATCTTGCCTGAAGGATCTGATTTAAACCAGACGGACATTTTAGGTGATTATCCAAGCAAGACTGGTTCGCTTGATTCCCTGACCCCGGATGATTTCGCCCAGGTTCCCATACTAATTTCAAATTTGGATTAGAATATTAGTCCACTTAAACCGAAAATACTGGTTGAGATACCGAAGGGAGATCATGGATAAAGCAATAAAGATTAATGAAAAGATGCGTGACACGGTTGAGGTCATTGTAGACGATGGTACCGTAATGAGCGGACCACGATACACGCCCATTGGCGACTTTATGCGGGCTTACCAGGATCCGGAAAAACCACAAATCGTTGGTGCAATTGTGAATAATGATCTGCGTGAATTGACATTTCCTGTGTCAGCAGATGCAAAAGTCACCCCAATTGATATGGGGAACTCAGATGGGGCGCGGATTTACAGGCGTTCATTGACCTTCTTGCTAGAAGTTGCTTTCATTGAGTTGTTCCCAAAATGGTCCCTGACCATTGATCATTCGGTTTCTTCTGGTGCTTATTTTTGCCATGTGCCTGAGAGTGAACCCTTTAAAGAACAGGACCTGGTGAAACTTGAAGCTGTCATGCGAGAGATTGTTGATGCAGATGAGCCTTTGATTAGAGAAAAAGTAGCACTTGAAGACGCAAAAAGTTTCTTTAGAAAGCATCAGCAGGAAGACAAACTGCGTTTATTAAACTACCGCAGCGATGACTTTTTGGTCCTGTATTCATTACGCGGTAAAAGAGATTACCACCATGGATACATGGTTCCTTCTTCCGGGTATCTCAAATGGTTCAATTTAAGCCTGGTGGGTAATGGCTTTGTGATCCAATTTCCTCGTCGACATGCACCGAGTGAACTTTCGCCCATGCCGAGTTACCCACAACTGCTGACCTCATTTCGTCAATATGGGGAATGGTTGGAGACCCTTGGCATTCAAAGCGTGGGTGCCTTAAATGACGCTATCAAAGACGGTCGGATCAATGAGGTGATCCTTGTTTCAGAAGCTTTGCATGCTCAGCAAATCTCTCGATTAGCCAATGAGATTCGTAAGAAAAAGGACCAAATAAAAGTCATTCTGATTGCGGGACCAAGTTCCTCTGGTAAAACGACATTTGCAAAACGGTTAACCATTCAACTATTAACAGAAGGTATTTCTCCCTTTGCCCTTGAAATGGATAATTATTTTGTGAACCGGGAAGATACGCCGCGTGATGAAGATGGAAATCTCGATTTTGAACACATCGATGCTCTCAATCGCGCATTGCTTAACCAGCACATTCAGGAATTAACCGCAGGCAAAGAAGTGCAGCTGCGAAGGTATGATTTCCATGTAGGTTTGAATAAACCCGGCGAAACTGTAAAACTTACACCAGGGCAGGTGATTATTTTGGAAGGCATTCACGGGCTGAACCCCAAGCTTCTTGAAGGATTTCCGCCTGAACAAACTTTCAGGATTTATGTCTCTTGCCTGACCCAGTTGAACCTTGATCGGCACAACCGAATTTCGACAACGGACACCCGGGAGCTGAGGCGCATTTTACGCGATGCTCGCGATAGGGGATACAGCGCGAAGCAAACCATCAGTAATTGGGAGATGGTTCGACGCGGTGAAAAGCGCCACATTTTCCCTTACCAGGAAAATGCAGATGTGATGTTTAATTCCGCTTTAGCATATGAGCTTACCGCGCTTAAACCCCTTGTTGAACCGTTATTACGGCAGGTTCCTTATGGGACCCGGGAATATATCGAGGCAAAACGATTGTTCAAGTTCCTGCAGTGGTTTTTACCGACTGACCAGAAGTTTATCCCCGATAATTCCATTTTGAGAGAATTTATTGGCGATTCTATCCTTCAGGATTTCAAAATCTGGCAGAATAATAAGCGTATTGATTATTAATATTCAATCCAATTTGTTCATTTCATGAGTGTTGTTCAAAGATTGAACAAAATGTGAATAAAAAAAGCGTGCTACAACTTGTGACACGCTTTTTTGATATCGAAATTTTCAGGGTCTATTTCAGGTTGTCCTTGACGACTTTGGCTAATCGCTTGATGCCCTCAACAATCAGTTCGGGTTTTGAATTAGAAAAATTGAGGCGCATGGTGTTGTGACCGCCGCCCTTCGGATGGAAGGACCCACCGGGCACGAAGGCTACTTTTTGTTCCACAGCAGCCGGAAAGATCGCCTGTGTGTCGATGCATTCTGGCAGCGTAACCCACAGGAATAACCCGCCCTTTGGCTTTGTCCATTGAACACCTTCAGGCATATATTCTTCCAGTGCTTTTAACATCACGTCGCGGCGTTCTTTATAGGTTTTTCTAATCACACATATATGCGATTTCATCCATGGGTCATTGGCGACCTGGTAAGCAAGGTATTGATTGAATGTTGATGTATTCAGGTCGCAGCCTTGTTTTGCCTGGACGAGTTTCTTTATCACTTCTACAGGCGCAACTACCCATGCAAGCCGCAAACCAGGTGCGAGAATTTTTGAAAAAGTACTTGTGTAAATGACATTGCCGCTGTAGATCGGGAATTCCTTTGCACGAATTTCGTCATCCAATACAACAACGGGGGGCAGGTGTTCGCCTTCGTAGCGCAATTGTCCGTAAGGGTCATCCTCAAAAATTGGGACGCCATAGGCGTTTGCCACTTCAACCAGCTGTTTTCTGCGTTCGCGAGAAAGGGTCACGCCCGTTGGGTTCTGAAAGTTGGGTAAGACGTAAATAAACTTGATCCCCAGGCGCAGCCGAGACTCAAGTTCTTGTGTTTGCATGCCATCTTTATCAAAGGGGATGGTAACAAACTTGACGCCATACGCATTCCATGCCTGGATCGCGCCAAGATAGGTCGGCGATTCAACCAGAACACGATCGCCGCGATTGATGAAAATTCTTCCCATCAGGTCAAGGGCTTGCTGGGACCCAGTTGTGATCATGACATTATCTGCGGAGATTTTCAGGCCGTATTTTCCAGCGTTACGGGCAATCATTTCACGCAGCGGCTGGTAGCCCTCTGTTGTCCCGTATTGTAAAGCCTTCTCTCCCATTTCGGTTAACACAATGTCAGAAGCTTCTTTGAATCTTTCAATTGGGAAGACTTCCGGAGCTGGAAGTCCACCCGCAAACGAGATCACATCAGGTAGGGAGGTAATTTTAAGAAGCTCTCGGATAGCTGAGCTTTTTAAATTATCTGTCCTTAGTGCAAATCGTTCGTCCCATAGTGTATGCATAAAAATTTCTCTCCTTATTTAGGAAATCTTGTAATGACAGTCGCCCGGGCTGGTAAGGTAACACGGTCGCCTTTGGTGAGTTCAGCCGGCGCTTTACCGGCTTGTTCAGGTGCACCTTGATAAATGTAAAGAGCTGTACCCTCCTTTGTATATTTTTCTCCGACATAAGCCTGGCCGGTGAGGGAGCCTTCGGAGTTGATTGCGCAACTTGTGACCGTGCCGATGACTTTGCCGCGTTCATCAACAATGGGATCGCCAAGGTGCGCCATGCGTGTTCGTTTTTCGTCGAATGTGAAGCGAATGACTTGGCCTTCACGTTTTTCTTCCTGGTTTAAAAACGCCTGACGCCCGATAAACCAGGGCTTATATGTTTTTACAAAACTGCCAAAACCGGCTTGTCCTACACCTAAGTTCAGCATCCCGCCCATCTCATGCCCATAAAGCGGTAAGCCGGCTTCTGTTCGGAGTGAATCCCTTGCACCCAAACCGCAGGGCTTCAATCCCAAAGATTCACCCTTTTCAAGAAGGGCATGCCACAATGCAACGGCTTTGTCTGGGTGGACAAAAAGCTCAAATCCCATGCGTTCACCCGTATAACCGGTACGTGAGACGATAAGGTCGATGCCATTCAGGCTTACTTCACATAATTCTGCCCATGCGATCGCCTTAATCGCTTCCTTATCTTTAAATGAGCTTTCTAATTTGAGGAGAATATCTCGAGAGCGAGGTCCCTGGATGGCAATATCTACGCGCATGTCATCACCAGCTGCGCGTTCTCGGAGGTTTCGCAGGATCACTTTTCGGCCAAAAGCAAGCGCCCACGGCCTGTGGTTGTCGATGCGGACTTCACCATTGCGAACCTTGTTCAACCAGTCCCAATCTTTTTCGTCATTGGAGGCATTGACAACAACCAGGAATTTCTGTTTATCACGACGATATACGAGAAGATCATCAATCACATTTGCGTCCTGATCGAGGAAATGGGTGTAACAGGATTCGCCTTTTTCAAGGCTGCTGATATCATTTCCGCAGACACTGTCCAGGAAAGTGCCAGCGTCCGGACCTTCAGCCTGGTAAACACCCATGTGCGTGACGTCAAATAAGCCTGCAGCCTGGCGCACGGCTTGATGTTCCACAAGCACAGAAGAATACCAGACGGGCATATCCCAGCCGGCAAAGGGAACCATCTTTGCGCCCATTTCTTTGTGGGTTTCATTCAACGGTGTTTTGAGTAATTCAGGGCCCGTTTCTTGTTCCCACTCAAATTTAGGCAATGGCTCGCCCTGGTTTTCGTCCTTATCAATACCAATATAATAAGGTTTTAGCTGGCTAGTTGGATAACCCTTGAGGTTTTCTGGCTTAAGGGTTTGCGTGTCTTCAATCTGCAAGGGACCTGGAACCCGCATTAACAGGTCTTCATCAAATTTAATGTATGCATCTGAAAGGTCTCTCAGCCAGGCACTTGCCAAACCCGATTTTTCTCCAGGGACTGTCAATATGAATGTAAAGGGGTCCTGGCAGGTGATAAAGCCGCTGACATCTCCCTTTGTCGTATGAACCAGGGCAGCCTGACTTTCACCTTCTGAAAGGGCTTCAATATCACTTGCGAGGGCATAGATCAAGAAGAGTCTGATCTGGTCCCCGGAAAGCTTGAAGCTTGCCCAGGGTTCATCTTTATTGTCTTCAATATCGTAATAATGTGGATAGCCGTGTTTGTTTTTAAAAGGGATTAAAATTTCTGCTTTTTTAGCTAATTCTTTTACACGAAGCTTCGCTTCTTCCAGTACGCTGAAATCGACCTTTGCACGGCGTAAGGGTGATCGCCGTCCGGGCATCTCGTAAGGTGTGGTTGCATTAAACAGATCAGCAATGATGTCCGCAACCTGGCGGCATTCGGTTTCTTTGAAACCACGTTGTGCCAGCCAGGCAGTGCCGAAGCGAACGCCCGTTGAAGAAAAAGCGGAGCGATCACCGGGAATGGTGTTGCTGTTTGCAACGATCCCGGCAATATCAAGAATGCGTGCCCCCATATCCCCTGATAAATAAGCGCCGTCTTTTGCCTTGACGGATTTACAATCTAAAAGGGCGATGTGGGTATCTGTGCCATCATAAGGGACTCGCAAGCCGCGCTTCTGTAATTGATCCGCAAAAGCAACAGCATTCTTGATGATTTGACCCTGCAGCTCTTTGAAACTTTCTGATTGTGCCACTTTGAAGGTCAAAGCCAGGGCAGCCATGGTATTGATGTGCGGCCCGCCTTGTTCACCCGGAAATACAGCCTTGTCAATTTTCTTGGCATATGCAGCGTTGTCTGTGATGATGCAGGCGCCGCGCGGTCCAATTAAAGTCTTGTGGGTTGTAAAAGTGACAATGTGTGCAAAACCCATTGGGGAGGGGATTTGCCCAGCGGCAATCAGCCCGGCGATGTGTGAGACATCCGTCAGCAGCAGCGCCCCAACGCTGTCCGCAATGTCCCTGAACTTCTGCCAATCCGGTACCCAGGGATAGCTGGAATAGCCCGCAACAATGATTTTTGGTTTGGTTGCCATGGCTTTTTCAAGAATGGCATCGTAGTCCAAACGCTCGGTTTTTAGGTCTACTGTATAGTGCTGCGCATCGTAAAGCATCCCCGAACGATTGACCGAGGATCCATGGGTGAGGTGCCCACCGTGGAGCAGGCTCATGCCAAGGATGGTGTCCCCCGGTGTGAGGAATGCAGTGTAAACGGCGTTATTTGCCGGTGCACCGGAAAGCGGCTGTACGTTAACAAACAAATCGTCGGCAGACAATCCGTTTGCAGCAAAGGCTTCTGCGCATCGCCGTCGCGCTAATGCTTCAACGATGTCGACGTATTCAACGCCTTTGTAGTAGCGGGGATCACTGTAACGCCGGTAGGTTCCAATCGACTTCGTATAGTCGAGTATCTCTTCTTCAGTCTGCCAGCGTGTTTCTGGTCTGGGGTAGCCTTCGGCATAAATGTTTGTAAAGGAAGAGCCAAGCAAATCACGCACTGCTTTTGGTGCAGAACTTTCGCTGGGTATCATTATCAATCGGCGAGCCTGGCGTTCGTCTTCTAGTTTCGTTAACTTAAAAAGGCCTGGATCGATTGCTTCCAGGTCTTTCATGTGATGAAATTCATGCATGCACATTCTCCTTAAATATGATGAGATTTCGAGTGTTGACGTGCGTATTTTATTGACAACTCTATTTTAGTCGTTGACATGATATGGGTCAAGATTGAACAAGTACGGCTTATTGAATTTCCTTTTCAACCCAATCAAGCATCTTTTTAATAACAAGTTCTTTTTCAAAATCATTGTGAATTTCATGATAAAACTGGTTCAGTAAAACAAGATCTACAAGTGTTCTTGCTTTTTCTGCAAATTCTTGGCTTGCGGCTGGGGGACAAATCAGGTCGGCCGTACCGTGCATTATCAACATGGGTAAATACCATTTATTGGCGTTTGCAAGGGCATAATTCCCGCTCTGAAAAATGTCTAAAGCTAAACGAGCAGTCAGATGATTGTGATTGTAAACATCTTCTTCATAGGCTTGAACAACTGCTAAATCCCATGAAAGATTTTCAGCCTTCATATGATTGTTTAATTTCAACCTAGGGGAAATATTTGCCAGAATTTTCAAGGCTGCAGCTTTTGATTTATTGACTTTGAAGGGGGGCATAAACATGGGACTGGTCGCGATCACACCAGTAATATTTGGTTGGCGTATCAACATGTAATTGATGGCAAGGTTAGCGCCAAGGCCATGGCCATAAAGGATTGAAGGGAGCCTTGATATTCTGAGTTTTTCACTTGAAACCTGAATAAAATTTTGGATATCATTCATCAGGTGTATATAACTGGGTGAATGACCCCTTTTTCCTTCTGAAAGTCCGTGCCCTCTCAGATCGAGTGCAACAAAATGATAGTGATTTTCAGAAAATGCTTCCGCAACATGTGAGAAATGGGCAGAATGTTCGCCAAGATCGTGAAGAAGGTATATGATACCTTTTGGCCGGTTGTGGTGTGAAAGCCATACACGCCCTTGTAATGTCAAACCGTCTTTACTTTTAAATGAAAATGGTACGTATTTCATCAATAACCCACTGTCTTTGCAAAATACTGAATTTGCATACTTATAATAATTTATAATAATCAATTATACATCAATTAACTGCTTATATTGTGGTTTTGTTTGGTGACAAGTTTCCCTTTTTTGAGTGAAAGGTTACCTGTGACTCGTTT
Organism: Candidatus Brevefilum sp.; assembly: GCA_029210815.1. GTDB lineage: Bacteria > Chloroflexota > Anaerolineae > Anaerolineales > Anaerolineaceae > Brevifilum. The sequence continues at coordinate 32,243 of JARGGB010000007.1, read as the reverse complement.
TGAATATTTTCCATTATCCAGGGTTCAGGAAGCTCATGGTGTGGTTGTGGTCATTGATGTATTGCGTGCTTTCACCACTGCCGCTTATGCATTTGATAGGGGGGCTGAAAAAATACTTCCGGTCAGCACCATTGCTGAAGCATTTAATCTTAAAACTCAATTTCCCGAAAGTCTCATCATGGGGGAAGAAAATGGGGTTAAACCTGAAGGGTTTGATTTTGGGAACTCGCCATTGGATATCAGCAAACAAAATTTGAAAAACCGAATAATCATCCAGCGTACCAGTGCTGGCACCCAGGGCTTGACTCAAACAAAAAACCATCGAATACTGATCGCTGCTTCCTTTGTTGTCGCAGGTGCGACAGCAGAATTTCTCAAATCGATCAATCCTGAAACGGTATCTTTTATTATTACCGGGCAGTCCATGGGCAGAGATGGTGACGAAGACAGGGCTTGTGCTGAGTACATTGAGAGACTTTACCTTGGAGATGAGCCAATTCCAGAAGATTTCACTGCACGCATTCTGACTTCAACGGTAGGGCAGTCTTTTATGAAGAAAAATTTGAGGTATTTGGCTGAAGCAGATATTGAAATGAGCAGTTTGGTTAATATTTTCGATTTTGTCATGCTTGTGAAAAGCGAAGCTCGTTACCGGGTTTTATACCCCTGCTGGTTCCAGAAGTAGGAATTTGGATTGGCAAGGCTATGTGGTCTGTGATAAATTTAAATTAAAGTGTGACTATTTGGTTGGTTAAGTGTTATTTTATTTAGAAAGTAAAAGGTTGATCTTTTGAGTAGTACCAAGGACGAAAAAGACCTGATTGATGCCGCAAAGACCGACCCGAAGGCTTTTGGCAGTTTGTATCGGCGCTATGTCGAACGTATTTTTAACTATATTTATTATCGTATCGGAAATGCCCGAGATGCGGAGGATCTGACAGGAAAAGTTTTCTTTAAAGCGATGGACAACATCCAGGGTTATAAACACATGGGGCTGCCTTTTTCTGCATGGCTTTATAGAATCGCACACAACCTTGTCGCCAACCATTATCGCGATTGTGCCAAGAAACAGGAAATCTCCCTGGATATTATTCCAGGTCAGGTTTTGCCACAAAGTGAGCTACTACCTGAGGTGCACCTTGCACGAAGTCAGGAGGTTGATGAATTATTAACAATGATACGTGATCTGGCTTCCAATCGACAGGAATTGCTAATATTAAAGTTCGTTGATCAGCTTTCAAATAAGGAAATCGGTCAAATCATGCGGAAAAGCGAAGGTGCAATAAAAAGTTTGTACCACCGGACTTTGATCGAACTCAGAGAAAAAATGGATTTGGATTAATAAGGATATAAAATGTTGAAAATAATTGTGGATGGCTCAGCAGATATGCCCGACGGTTGGGCTGAATTATACCAGTTTGATATTTTGCCAATCCCGATCCAAATTGGAGGTCGGACATATTACCAGGGTGAGGATATTACCCCTGATGAATTCTATGAATTGGTATCGAACTCTGAACTTCATCCACAGACAGCGGCACCCTCACCTTATAAAATTGTGTCTTTCATTGAAAGCTTTTGCAAATTGGGAGACCAGGTGCTGTCGATTAATGTCTCCGGGAATATGTCTTCCACGGTGACAATGGTAAAGCATGCAGCAAATGAATTGAAAGATCGGATCAAAGTTTATCCCTTTGATTCCAAAGCCGGCTCTGCGGTTTTAGCCTTTATGGCGCGTGAAGCGAGGTTTCGTGACAAAGCTGGAGACACGATTGAGGAAATACAAGCTCACCTTGAAGCGATGAAAGAGAAAGTAATGGTTGTCCTGACATTGGACAATCTTGAATATGCATATCGATCAGGTCGTGTTGGCGCATTACAGACATTACTCAGTTCATTACTCAAGATCAAACCGGTTATTTCGCTGCAGGATGGTCTTTTGAGTGTGTCGGATAAGGTAAGGACACGGAAAAAATCTCTTGAGATCCTGGTGGCAAAAATTAAAGAGCGATACGATGCTCAGCCGATAAGAATTGCCATCGTACACTCTCAGGATTTAGAAACCGCTAATATTCTTAATGGTATGGCAAATGAAGTGTTAAATGTTGTTGAAACGATCTTTACAGAGCTGTCAATTTCTGTAGCAGCGAATTTAGGCCCAAAAACTGTGGGTATTGTGGCTATTCCCGAAAAGATTTAGGAATGATAGAACTATGACAGAAGATACGATTTCAAATCAGGATTTGTTAGATCTTGAAAGATCATTAAGGTTGAAGCTTCATCCAGTTCAACCGGATCAGAATTTTGTCAGCGGTCTGCGAAAACAGCTGGAGCAGGCATCTGACCAGAGTGCTGAGCATCGATTAGCCATGAGCTTTTTGACCATTGCACTCGGATTGGTGGCAGGCTTGGCCATCTTCTTGATTGGGCAAATCCTTTTCAGAAGTAAAAAGAAAGTATGTTCACAAAATCATTAATAGATGGGTTAATCGGGGATTTTTGGGTCTTCAATATCAAGATTTAAAGCTTTAATTTTTAGTTCCAATTGATCGTTTGACGGTTCCACCAGGATCGATTGATCTGGAAATATGATCGTGGGGACGCTTCGGCAGCCGTGATTAATTTTCTCCACGATTTTTCTCCCCTCTGAATTCCTGGTAATATCCACCCAAATAAAGTCGATCTGATGATTTTTTAAAATTCTTAGTGCACGGATGGTATCACCGCACCATTTTGTGCCATACACAATAATTTCCTTGTTCAAATCAATTTCTCTCCCAGAATTTATAGGGCGTTAAAATACAAGTCTATATTATAAGGCAATCATCTTTCAAAAGCCAAATGACTAAGGGATTGGTTTTGGTTCAAGGATCTCCCTGACCCAGTCCCCAACCTGCCAGTATCGAAAATCTTCCCCGTTGTTCACCTGGACAGCGCCAACAACGCCGTAAATTAATGAGGTTGGCATCAAAAGCAAGATTAAAAATCCAGGAACCAGGCACAAAAGCGGAATGATGAAAATTGCGAAAACCGATCCTATCGTGATGAAAAATGCAGCGACAAGGCCTGCTGCAAGCCAGGTGATTACCTGGAAGATGAATGACTGCATGGCATGATAAGCCACAAATCGAGATCGATCTTTATGGATGAAATAAATAATGATGGCAGCTATACCGCCGAAAAAGCCGGTAAAGAGATTTAACAACACACTCAGATGGGCAAGCATCGCCCAGATTCTTTCTTGATCAGGGGATATCAAATGATTATCGGGGAGGTAGTCTCTCGATTCAATCTTTGGTGTTTCAGGCGTTTGATCTTCTTGAAGTGGAAATTCAGACATGTTTTCCTTTCAATTGATAAATTAGATTTTTTGTTGTTAGTTATTCAAATCTTTCTTACTTTAATCTACGAATTACTCATAAAGAAGTTGCAACTGAATATACAAAAAAACCTGCCCTGGGCTCAGAGCAGGTTTTAATATCATTGAACAATTAGCTTAATTAGCCCAACCCTGTTTCTTTACAAAATCTGTGATAACAGGAATTTCGACATATTCACCATTATAGGCTTTGATCCCCCAAAAGATGCTCATCACGAGGCCTGCTAAACCTATGCAGAAGCCAATGAAGAGGAAGGACAAAGCAAAAGTCAGCACATAGACAATTACGCCAAAAGCAAGCGCCTGGGGGTAGTGTGCCTTGAGGAATGGGCGATCCTTTTTGTCTTCCATCAGAAGGAGGATGATCGGAACGATCGGGGTGAAAATATAGGATAATAATGCCCACGTCTTATCTTCGCTGGTGATATTGGGATCTACAATTTTTTCTTCTGTCATTTTTGCCTCCAAATAGTGATTATGATTGAATTTTGAAAACTATCTTCTACGAGTTTTATTTTATCATAAATCCTTCTGTAAACAAAATTATTTGACATGAGGCGATGGGAAGGTTGTGTTAAAATGAATGTCATGACACTACGAATTGTTTTTATGGGTTCTCCCGATTTTGCACTTCCAACTTTGAAGGCTTTAGAGTCGCATTTCAATGTAGTGGGAGTGGTAACACAGCCTGACCGCCCAGCCGGTCGAGGGCGCAAACCACAAGCGCCAGATGTTAAGAAATTAGCCATAACCCTGGGTCTTCCGTATATCCAACCAGCGACGCTCAAGGATGAATCTGCCTTGCAGCAATTGAGCGATTGGGCACCGGATGTGATCGTCGTTGCTGCGTTTGGACAAATTCTCAGGGAAAATGTGCTCAATTTGCCGCCTTTTGGCTGTGTCAATGTACATGCATCCTTACTTCCGCGCTGGCGTGGGGCGGCCCCTATGCAGGCAGCACTTCTGCATGATGATGTGACCGGTGTCACGATTATGAAGATGGACAAAGGCCTGGATACCGGTCCAATTCTCAGTCAGAGATCGATTCCTATCAGTGACGACATGACTGCCGGGAAGCTGTTTGATCAACTGGCGGTTATGGGGGCAGATTTATTGTTGGAGACATTGCCGAAATACATTAATGGTGAAATTAAACCGCAGCCGCAGGATGATGAATATGCAACTTACGCACCGAGATTGAAAAAGGAAGATGGCATGCTGGATTTTAGTCAACCAGCATCATTTTTAGCAAGGATGGTCCGGGCATATAACCCCTGGCCAGGTGCCTACCAGTTTTATAATGGGACGAGGTTGAAGGTTTACAAAGCCCATGTTGTGGAAAGTATAAATGCGCAGCCCGGCGCAAGATTAATTTATGAAGAAAAACCGGCCTGGGGCACTGGACAGGGTTTGTTAATCCTGGACCAGGTGCAGGCAGCCGGGAAAAGCAGATTGTCAGGTAAAGTATTCTTACGCGGTGCAAAAGATTGGATCGAAGATGAGGAAAATGGTGATGGTGTCTAATAAACACGATATTACCGCTGCCCTTTTTAGGAGATAAGGCATGAATTTTTACACATTGATATTCCTCCGCCATGGTGAATCCATTGGTAATGCAGAAGCATATTACCAGGGGCAGCAGGATTTCCCCCTGACAAGGCGGGGAAGGAATCAGATCAAGCGCTTGATATCACGCTGGAAAGTTGATGGCACCTGTATTGATCGAATCATTACCAGTCCTTTGGTTCGTGCAGCGGATAACGCTGAAATGATCAGCGATGCATTGGGATCCCCCTGTGAGGTTGACCCCGATTGGCGCGAGCGAGACATGGGCTTGCTGACAGGTGTGAAAAGGTCCTCAGCAGAAGAGATCATCCAAAAACCTGATTTCTTCACGCCCTATGACAACATGGCAGAGACCGGTGAGGGAAATTGGGCGTTGTACCTTCGAGCAGGTCGAGCGATACACAGCATCTTACAACGTCCACCAGCGCGTTATCTGATCGTTTCACACGGCGGGATATTGAATCAAGCCATGCATGTTGTCTTCGGTATGACACCCCAGGCAAGCGGGCAGGGTGTGCATTTTCGGTTTGTCAATGCTGCTTTTGCCACAGTCCATTATGACCCCATGAAGCATAAATGGGTGGTTTGGGGTCTGAATGACTTCACACACCTGGCGGTGAGAGATTTTGATCTGGATGAGGATGAAGAATCATAAATCCGCATTTTTAAAAATAATAAAAGCTAAAACCGGAGAGCTTCAACTGATTGGGGTTGCTTTACCTGCAAATGTAAGTAAGCTGTGTGATTATTCTCTTTACTACCTTTAACCTTCAATCAATTTCAACGGCGCTAAATTCTTTAACTTCTTCCGGGGCAGCTGTTATGAAAAATCGATGCAACCTAACCGCCAGTGGTTTCCATTTTTAAGTAGAAGATGATCCGCCTCATCAGGACCCCATGTGCCTCGGGAATAAGAAACGATTTTTGGTCCACCAGGACTTTCAATGGATTTAATAATTGGATCAATAATCTGCCATGATGCTTCAATGCCATCAGACCGCGTAAATAAGGATGCATTCCCATTTAACGCTTCCAAAAGAAGCCTTTCATAGGCTTCTGGTAACGTTTTATCACCAAAAGATGAACGATAATGGAAATCCATGTCCACTGAACGCATCTCCTGATCAGTATCGGGAACTTTTGCTTCAAAACGCAGGTGAATCCCTTCATCTGGTTGGATGCAAAGAGATAAAAAATTTTGTGAACAATCCACTGGTCCGGCAGCTTCAAAGATCATATGTGGTGGACTTTGAAATTCAATAATAATTTCCGAGGTCTTCCGCTTTAGTGCTTTTCCTGATCTTAAGTAAAATGGAACACCTTTCCATCGCCAGTTATCAATAAAAACTTTAAGGGCAGCGTAAGTCGGTGTATTTGACTCAGGGCTCACGCCATCAGATTCTTTATAACCCTCATATTGGGCGAGGACAGTGTCTTCACGGAGGATCGGGCGAACACTTTGTAAAACCTTGACCTTCTCATTTCGTATAGCTGTAGCATTGAAGATTGATGGTGATTCCATGGCGACCAATGATAACAGTTGAAAAAGGTGATTTTGGAACATATCTCTCAGCACGCCAGCAGAATCATAGTAGCCTGCCCGCCTGCCAACATCTACAGTTTCTGCAACGGTGATTTGAACATTGCTAATGTATCTCCGGTTCCAAACTGGTTCGAAGATGGTGTTCGCAAATCGGAAGAAAAGGATATTTTGGGAGGTTTCTTTTCCCAGATAATGGTCAATTCGATAGACCTGGGATTCATTAAATGCCTTGTGGATTGCTTGGTTCAATTCCTGGGCGGAAGATAAATCTCGGCCAAATGGCTTTTCAATGATGATTCGACGCCAGCTATTATTGGACTGGTCTTCTTTTGCCATCCCTTCATCAGCCAAGTACCCGGATATCATGGCATAAAATTTTGGCGCGGTTGCCAGGTAATACAGACGATTGGCTTGCTGGCCTTCGAGCTTTTGTAAAAAAGTCTTCAAGTCAGAATATGCATCAGGGTTATCAAATAAGCCACTTTTATAATAAAGTTTCTTGGCGAATTGGTCCCATGTATCGTTATCAAAGGATTCAGGAGAAAATTCTTCCACGCCGGATTTCAAGTGTTCCCGAAATGTTTCGTTGTTATAACTTCGTCGGGCAAAGCCGATAATATTTGTACAATTCTCCAGACGACCTTTTTTATAATTATTATAAAGGGCAGGGATTAATTTCCGCCAGGTCAGATCCCCTGAGGCACCAAAGATTACAAAGCTGGTAGGTTTGGTTTGACTGTTCACTTTTCCACCTTTTTGACAGCGTGTCCGCCGAATTGATTTCGCATGGCAGCGAGGAGTTTATCAGCAAAAGGTGCTGCCTCCCGGCTGCGGAAACGCCTTTGGAGGGCCATCGAAATAACCGGAATTGAACAATTAAGATCGATAGCTTCTGCCACTGTCCAGCGACCTTCTCCAGAATCTGGCACAAAAGCCGCAATACCCTCCAGTTCTGGATTCTCTTCCAATGCAGCAGCTGTCAGGTCCAAAAGCCAGGAACGAATGACACTGCCGTAACGCCAAATTTCCGCGATTTGATGAAGATCCAGGTCCATTTCCGTTTTCTTTTCAAGTAATTGGAATCCCTCTGCATACGCTTCCATCAATCCATATTCGATACCATTATGGATCATTTTTACGAAATGTCCTGCACCGACGGGTCCGACATGACCCCATCCCAATTCTGGTGTTGGTGCAAGGGATTTGAAAAGGGGTGTTATTTGGTTGACAACTGACTCCTCGCCACCGACCATCAGGCTGTAACCTTCTTCCAGTCCCCAAATCCCACCGCTGGTTCCTGCATCAACAAAGTTAATCCCTTTTTCCTTAAGCTGAGATGCTCTACGGATATCATCCTGGTAAAATGAATTCCCTCCATCAACGATGATGTCCCCTTGAGAGAGCAAATTTCCCAGGTCATTTATCACAGCTTCTGTCGGTTTCCCCGCGGGCACCATTACCCAGACCACCCGGGGTGCTGCCAGTTTTTCAATTGCTTCATCTAAGGTTGCTGCTGGAATCAGACCAAATTCTTCTGCTAATTTTTCAGCAACCTCAGGATGGTGATCCACCCCAACCACTTGATGACCGCTTTTGAGCAGGCGGCGCGCCATATTGGCACCCATCTTACCTAAACCCACCATGGCTAATTTCATATAAATTTCTCCTTTTGTAAATTATGATTTCTTGTTTATCAGTATTCTCTTATAAAAGGTTATAAATTACTTCTATATTAATTAGACGCCATATGACGTGACTTAATTACTTGTTTAGGTTGGATGATAGGTTTGTGTTATTCCGAATTTCCTCTTGAGATTGCAAAATGTTGCCGTGAACCATCTCTGGGAAGCTTTGGTTTTCTTTTGCGGATGGTAAAATTAATGATCAGCTCAACATAAACTAATAAAGGAAAACATTAATGTTACGTGCAGTGATCTTTGATTTTGATGGAACACTCATCCAAACGGAGAGGCTTAAGGGGAAAGCCTATGCGATTGCCGCTGTTCAATTGAAGCCAGATCAATTGAGTGAAGAAGAGGTTTTTGTAGCATTTAAGGAATATGTGGGTGGGTCACGGGAGGAAGTGAGCAAATCTTTGATAGATCACTTTGACCTGGAAGCTGCTGCCCGTTCTAGGATGGGGGAATTCAGTGCAAGCGCTCCCTGGCAGGTTCTCACCCGTCTTCGTCTTCAAATTTATCATGACATGCTCTCCGATGACGAGACCATTCGTGCGGCAGCCTGGACCCATAATATGGCGCTCCTCCAACAGGTTCGAGATGCTCAATGCAAAATCGGTTTAGCCACAATGTCTTACTGCCAGCAAGTTGGACGATTGCTGAAGGCTTTAGGTCTTGAATCTGCCTTTGATTTCATCGCAACTCGTGAGGATGTAGATAAACCAAAACCTGATCCTGAAATATATCAATTGGTTTCCAGAGCATTAAATATTGCTCTGGATGATATCCTGATTATCGAGGATTCAGTTGCAGGGGTACAGGCTGGGATCAGTGCCGGTGCACATGTCCTTGCTGTGGCAACCCCGTTGACCCGAGAGAAATTGCATCAATCAGGATTGTTAAATGCCGCATATATTGTGGATAGTCCTGTAACCCTGCAAGAAAAAATGGCAGAAATATTTCGAAAATTAAAATGAAGGTCGTAAACATGAAAAAAGGCTGTTCCACTGGCATGAACAGCCTTTTTTATCATTGAAGTATTGTTATTGGATTGATAATCTTTGTTTGGGCTGCGTAATCCTAAACAATCAGCTTTTTATTATTTTTTTCACTTCTGTTTTGACCTTGATTTCACCTGTTAACGTCCGGTGGACAGGACAATGGGTGGATATTTCACCTAAACGATCAATCTGTTCATCCGTAAGATCTCCGCCGAAAGAAATCTCTGCTTCAATCATCGATACCATCGCATCTGGGTCACTTTCACAATTTTCACAATCCTTGGCATGAATTTTATAGGTCTCCAGTGAAACTTCGACGTCTTCAAGCGGCCAGCCTTTTTTTCGAGCGTACATCAATACGGTCATCACCTTACAGGCACCTAAAGCACTTAATAACAAAGCATAGGGATCGGGTCCGGCATCATCGCCAACGCCAAGCGGTTCATCTGCGATAAAGACATGATTTCCAGCCTTAAGCTGAACCTGAAGGTTCGTTAAATTTTTTGCGGTTACTTTCATTAATGTCTCCTTAACTTGTTGGTTTTATTTTTTTTATTGATCTTTTTTTTTACAGCAGCTTTTTGTTGGGTAAGCTGTTGAAATTTCAATACATCGAATTGTAGTCAAAAATATTAAAATTCTTTATCTCATGATTATTAGATGTTATTAGCCAACAAGTTCTTACTTGATAGCATCAAATACATAACAAGCGGCACCAAATAAAGCTGAATTCGGTTTTGTGATGATGTGCACCGGAATATTCTTCAACAACGCATCAAAGCGGCCTTTGTTTATAAATGCCATCATAAATTTATCTGGTTCTATCAAACCAATTAGCCTGGGGGGAATACCACCACCTAAATATACACCGCCGGTTGCCATCACTTTAAGGGCGAGGTTAGCGGCTTCATTTGCCAGTATCTCAATGAACAATGCCAGTGTTTTCTGGGCGATCGCTTCTTTTTCTTCCCGTGCAGCTCGAAAAATAATCGGGTTTGGATCAGATGCTGTCTCTAATTCTTTTCTGAGCCATTCCGGTTCAGCAGCTTGATTTGATTCTTTGATATAGGCATAAAGTCCTGGTATGCCATTTCCTGAACAAACACGTTCAAAACTGATGTGATCGAATTTGGGTATTAAATGATTTAGAAGGTTTACCTGGTCAAGGTTGGTTGGTGCAAAACTGCAGTGCCCGCCTTCAGATGGATGCGCCTGGTAGTCTTCCCCGTTCCAGGTCAGGAAAGCTTCGCCTAAACCTGTTCCTGGTGAAACCAATCCTAATGCACCTTCACCTTGAGGGATGCCTTTGTTAATGGTGTGGATATCCTCTGGGTTGAGATGAGGCAGTGCGTTGGCTGAGGCGAACAAGTCGTTCAGCAAGAAAACGGGGGCATTGTCTACCGTTGAGCGAAGCGAATCTTCAGTGATGACCCAGGGTAAATTTGTGGCTTCCACTCGTCCGTCCTTAACCGGTCCAGCGATGCCAAAACTTGCACTAAGGATATTGATATTTTTATTTCCTAAATATTTGATAACAATTTCTTCCAATGACCCAAAGGCTTTACTGGAAAATGTCTCTTCCATTAGAGGTGATTGTGGGCCAGTATTTTCTGCATACAGGCTCAACCGAGTTTTTGTACCGCCAATATCACCAGCCAGGATGTATTTTTTCATTGTCTGTCCTCTTATTTCTTTCAAATATGGGTTCACCAACAACCGTCTTCCATATCAATTTACATCATTCGCATTCTTTCCTTAAGATAGGTCTGGACAGTTGAAACAAAAGCAGCATGGCTCCAGGTAAGGGGACTGACGGATAGCGGTTCATTATTATAAGGGTTCACTTGCTCAGCGAGGACTCCGCTGGGGAGGGCATGGTCAACAACCCACTCAATGAGTTCAAGGGATTTCTCAAAATCCTTATTGTTTTTAGCAGTCTTTGCCAGCCATTCGGCATACCAGAGTGTTGTGATAAACCAGGGATTACCTGGTACCTCATCAACAGCCTGGCTGACCTGGTGATATTTATCATCTTCATATCGGGCGATGCCGCCGACATCGGTTTTAACCCACAGGCGATTTTTGATAGCTTCCATGGTCGCCAAGATTTTTGGATCCTGTGGATCATACATTCCATATTGCCAGAGCCCTACCAGTGAGGCATCGATCACCGAGTCGATTTCCCATTCGCCAGAGGGTAAGCTGTTGATCATCCGGGCAAACCGATTTTCTTCTTCAAGCCATAGGTATTTATCTGTCGCTGCTTTGATTTCCTCAGCAGCCTGATAATATTTCTCAGCTCTTTCATTTTCTCCAAACGCTTCAGCAAATTTTCCTCCTGCGTAGAGTCCGCCCCATGTTGCCCCGATGGTCCAGCCGAGGATGCCGTACCTTTCCTCCCAGAGATCATAACTGGGCAATGGTAATTTAGTGTCAGGGTCCCGATAGTCAGCAAGGAAATCTGCGACGGGGTTAATCAAGGTTCGATAAAGTGGTTTAATGAAATAAACATCGCCAAATCGTTCAAAATGCTGCCACAAAGCCCAAAGGACCAGGGCAGTTTCATCCTCCTGGATAGGTAAAGTCTTTTTTCCCTCTCTAATCCAGGGATGCCAGGATGAAGCCAGGGAGCCGTCAGGATTGTATTTATGAAGCAAATAACCCTGGCGTGTGATGACCCGCTGGATGAATTTGAAAAATGCCCGGGGTAGATCAACATAATTTGCCCGTGTGAGGGCGTTGGCAACCAGGGCACCATCACGTGGCCACATATAGCTGTAGGTATCCCGAACAGCGGTGGAGATATCAGAATCATTTGCGGCGATGATCGCGCCTTCATGATCAATTTGGGTTCGGATTAAGAGTAAGCTCCGCTCGTATTCCTTTTTGACCTTATCAGGCAATTGACCGAAGTCAGGGAGGTGGGTGTTCAACCACAGTCTCCAAAAAGCAACATTACGGTCCAGATAGAATTCCGGTCCTCTTTGCCGTACATCACGGTTGATCGCCACCACTTGTTTGAAATCCGGGGCAACCGCCATCCAGTACCACACAACAACGGTTTCTCCTGGTGGGACCTTTACCGTGAATCCGACGGTTGAATCGACGGAGCCGTGGGCAACATCGTTTCCAGAAAGAACACCATCTTCTGCATCCCGCCAGGTGCCTTCCATATTATGAATTTCCTTCAGTCCGCAAGCCCATTGGTGGACGCCCAGGGCGAGTTCATCGGCGGTTTCTTCTTCAGGCTCGAAGGGCGCTTGATTTGCTTTTACAGCACCGTTGATCATAAACCAGTTTTTCTTTTTATAATGAAAAACCGCTCTCCGTTCTGGTTCATAATAGGCTGTGTCTCCGACCTCATTTTGGTCAATATGAAAATCATGATGGATGAATAAGCGCACCTCACGGGCAGCTTTTGAAGGGATGCGAAGAGTAAATTTTCGCAAGAAAAGGTTTTCATGAAAGTCCACAGCTTCTGATGCTGAAATCGCCACATCTAGATCGGGGTGGGAGAGTGTGACATCTGTAACGAGGGTCTCGGATTGATAAAGAAGGTCTCGTTCCCAACCGCCATCATCCAACCAGCGGAAATTACCATCCACCCAAACACCCATCCGAAAAGGATGTCCGAGGGAGTGATTACTCTGTCCCACATGTGGATAATATAATTCACGGATCTGATGGTTTTGATCAAAAGCTATTAATAAGTTTCCATTTCCAAGTGGTAAATTTCTGGGCATAATTTCTCCTACCTGCAATTTTATATGATAATTCTTGGCATAAAGTGACCTACAAACTCAATTTTGCTTTATCCTAATTATCATGATTATTAGATGTGTTGTTTGCGTTATTTCTTACCCATAAAAAAGATTAACAAATAATAAATAGTCATCAAATATTCTCCTTTTGTAACGGCTTATGGCTGCGAAAAATGGCTGTATTAAATGAATTGATGCTCACTCAGTCCTTTACCTTATCAAGGATGCGATATAATAAATAAAAGCTTTTTTTATTTTTTGTGATTAGGGAGTACCTCTCATCTTCTCTCATCACAACTATTGGTAATCCTGTCTGTATTTCGGTAAACATATAAGGCAAGGTTTTTTGAGAAGTAAGAAACTGAAAGGGAATCCCGTCAAATAGGCGTAGGTAACAAAAACAACGAAAGGATAAAAAAATGAAAAAAGCAGTTTGGAATGGAAAAGTTATTGCAGAAAGCGATCAGACGAAAGTGATTGAGGGTAACCACTATTTCCCGCCTGATTCCGTCCGCCAAGAATTTTTAAAAGAAACGGATTATCACACGACCTGTCCCTGGAAAGGCAAAGCCAGCTATTACAATGTCGTCGTAGATGGGGATGTCAATCGGAACGCCGCCTGGTATTATCCTGAGCCGAATAAGGCAGCCAGCGAGATCAAAGGGTATGTGGCTTTCTGGAATGGCGTGAAGGTCGAATAATTAATTATGAAGGAAACTGGGTTCCCGAACTTGTCAACAAATAGTTGATCTAAATCTATGGAAATATTTCGAGAAGCATACAATTATTTTCTGCAAAACCAGTCGTTTTTCTGGGATGCAGCGGGTGATCATCTCATTTTGAGTTTTTCAGCTCTTGGGATCAGCCTGCTGGTTGCTTTTCCAATTGGCTTGTGGATTGCCAAGAAAATGAAGATTTCTCAGGTTGTAATCAATGTCTTCAACGCCATGCGTGTGGTTCCCAGTCTTGCGATCCTCTTTCTTGCTTTACCATATTTGGGGCTTGGCTTTGTTCCCTCGCTGATTGCATTAACGGTACTGGCGTTTCCGCCCGTATTAATCAGCACTTATACTGGTATTCGCGGAGTTAACCCTTCAATTATTGAATCAGCCTCAGGAATGGGCATGACCAAAGCCCAGGTGTTGACCCAGATTGAAATCCCTTTGGCAATCCCCGCGATCATTTCTGGCATTCGGATTGCTTCTGTTGAAGTGATTTCCAGTGCCACACTGGCCTCCTTTATTGGCGGCGGTGGTTTGGGAGATTTCATCACCCGTGGATTTGCGTTGTATGATGTGCCGGTAATGCTGGTCGGTGCCATCCCGGTGGCGTTGTTTGCCCTGCTGTCGGAAATATTTTGGTCATCGATCCTCAAGAGATATCCGGCCCAGTAATTTTTATGATGTCTAACCTTATAAATAAAATTAAAACAAATAAAACACTTAGGAGGTGTTGAATGAATACAAATAATCGAATTAAAATAATCGCATTTTCTTTTCTGATTGGTGCTTTATTACTTGCAGCCTGTGCACCATCAGGGTCAAACCAGGAAGAAAGCCTGGGGACCATTGCTGTGGGCTCTAAAGATTTCACAGAACAATTCATCGTTGCTGAAATGTACGCCCAAATTTTGGAGGACGCTGGTTTTAAAGTAGAGCGAAAACTAAACCTTGGCGGCACGCCCATTGCTCATGAAGCAATCTTAAACGGTGACATTGATCTTTATCCGGAATATACCTCGACAGGTTTATTAACAGTATTGAAGTTGAGCCCCATTCAAGATGCCCAGGAAATCTACACTACAGTTAAAGAAAACTACGAGGAGCAATTCAATCTGACCTGGTTGGAGCCTTCACCTTTTAATAACACCCAGGCGCTGGCAATCACCAAAGAAACAGCGGAAGAATATAACATCAGCACTTACTCTGATCTTTCAGTAAAAGCACCCGAGTTAATTCTGGGAGGGCCTGCTGAATTTTTAGAACGAGAAGATGGAATCAAAGGACTCCAGGAAGCTTATGGTGGCTTTGAGTTCAAAGAAGTAAAGCAGCTTGGAACGGGCAGCCTGCGCTATCAAGCATTGATGGACGGTCAGGTGGATGTTGTGGTTGCTTTTGGCACCGACGGTGCGATTAAGGGCAATGATCTGGTTGTGCTTGTTGATGATCAGGTGTTTTACCCAATCTACAATATTGCTCCGGTTGTCAGGATGGACAGCTTAGAAGAATTTCCGCAAATTTCTGACCTGTTGAATGAGCTTGCACCTTTGCTGACAGATGACGTGATGTCAGGGTTGAACTGGCAGGTGGACGGTCCTGAAGGCCGAGAATCTGCTGAGGTCGCCCGTGAATTTTTACTTGAAAACGATTTGATCGATTAACGGATAACAAATGACCTACGCTTCGTCAAAAACAAAAGAGAGCCGGGTAACCCAATCCGGAGAAATTCTCTTTGAAGATGTTTCAAAAACTTTTGAGTCTGAAGAGGTCCCGGCTGTGGACAGCGTTTCTTTGCAGGTCGCAGCCGGTGACCTGGTAGTATTCCTTGGTCCATCGGGCAGCGGGAAAACGACCCTTATGAAAATGGTCAATCGTCTCTATGAGCCGACCAGTGGAAAGATTTGGATTGGGAATGAAGATATTCAAAGTTTGCCCATTAATGACTTACGACGACAAATTGGATATGTGATCCAGCAGGTGGGACTCTTTCCACATATGACCGTTAAAAAGAATATCAGCGTGGTCCCCCGATTATTGGATTGGGAAAAGGACCAAATTCAATCCCGGGTGAATATGCTTCTTGATCTGACTGGGTTACCGGAAACTTATTTGGAACGCTATCCAAATCAACTATCTGGCGGAGAACAGCAGCGGGTAGGACTGGCACGTGCTCTGGCTGCTGACCCCGACATACTTTTGATGGATGAGCCCTTTGCTGCCCTGGACGCCATCAACCGTGAACGATTGCAAAAAGAACTTCTCAGGCTTCATTGCAAACTTGATAAAACGATATTATTTGTCACCCATGATGTTGAGGAAGCACTTCTGCTTGCAGATAAAATTGCTGTACTGCGTGATGGGAAATTGATCCAGTATGATACCCCGATTGACCTGGTGACCAAACCGAAGAATTCATTTATTGAGGAACTGGTCGGGACAAATAACATACTCAGACGTTTGAGCCTGGTCAGTATTAATTCGGTAATTAAAGCTCAGGAACGTGGATCTTCTGAGGAAATTACTGATATTCAGATATCGGATGCTGCGCCCACGATCAGCCCCGATGAGGATTTGCGAACCGCCCTGTCCCTTTTGCTGAGCAGCGGCAGTGATTATTTGCGTGTTGAGGAATCCTCTGGAACAGAGCTGGGTCTGATCAGTATGGAAGATTTGAAAGAAATGCTTTCAAGCAACCAGTTAATTGAGAAGAAGAAGTGCGATGAGATATCTGATTAATAACCTGGATTTGGTTGGAGAACTATTCCTGGAGCACCTGCAGCTCACACTGATAGTTTTGTTTTTTGCATTGATCATTGGGGTCCCTTTAGGGGTCGCTTTAGCCCGTTTGAAATGGCTCCAGGGTCCAGTCATGGGTGTTTTAGGAATCATTTACACCATCCCAAGCTTATCCTTTTTTGTGCTCTTGATCCCGATTTTTGGCTTGGGGACCACGCCGGCTATCGTCGCTTTGACAGCTTATGCTCAATTATTGTTGGTGCGAAACTGGCTGGTAGGTTTGACATCGATCAACCCTGCTGTTCTTGAGGCTGCCCGTGGAATGGGTATGAGCGGCTGGCAGCGTTTCTGGCAGGTGGAATTTCCTCTTGCACTGCCCATGCTCCTGGTTGGTGTGCGCCTTGTGGTGCTTTCGTCGATCGGAATTGGGACCATTGCTGCATTTATTAATGCAGGAGGATTGGGCGTTTTACTTTTTGAGGGTGTTATCACTGCAAATTACAATAAAATATTTTCTGGTGCCCTTGCCGTGACAGTGCTGTCCCTGACTGCAAATTACGGTATTCGCACCTTTGAACAGCGTGCTGAAAGGGCGATCCACGGTGCGCAGGTTAATCATTAATATTGGAGGTACTTATGGAAGTTTTTGATACGATAATTATTGGTGCTGGACAGGCAGGCAATCCCCTTTCACAAGCCCTTGCCAAATCCGGTGAACATGTGGCGTTAATTGAGGAACAATTTGTCGGTGGCACCTGTATCAATGTTGGTTGTACGCCGACGAAAACCATGGTCGCAAGCGCTGAAGTCGCCTATTTGGCGAACCGTGCGTTGGATTTTGGGGTAGTGATAGAGGATGTGGCCGTCGATATGAAAAAGGTCAAAGCGAGAAAATCTGAGATTGTTAAAAGTTTCAGGGAGGGAAGCAGGAACCGGATCATTAATTCAGGGGTGGAATTGATCTTTGGTACTGCATCTTTCACCAGTCACAAAACCTTGAAAGTTGTAACTGAGGAAGGTGAAACCCGGGAAGTAACCGCTGAAAAAGTGATCATCGATGCCGGTGGAAGACCAAGAATTCCGGAAATTGAAGGGTTGGCTAAAGTGCCGTATCTGAATTCAACGTCGATCATGGAATTGGAATCCGTCCCTGAGCACTTGATCATAGTGGGCGGAGGTTATATCGCAATCGAATTTGGACAGATGTTCCGTCGGTTTGGGAGTGAAGTGACGATTATCCAGCACTCAGAGCAGTTATTAACTCGTGAGGATGAGGATGTCGCCGAAGAGATCCAATCAATTTTAGAAGAAGATGGGATCAAGGTCTTTCTCAGCACAGACCCAATCGCTGTCGAAAAAAATGAGCAAGGTGGTGTGGTCTTGAAGGCAAACACGCCTGAAGGTGAGATTACTCTTAGCGGTTCCCATCTGCTTGTTGCCGCCGGTCGTGTTCCAAACAGCGACCGGTTGAATCTGGAGAAAACCTCCGTTGAGACGGATGCCAGGGGGAACATTAAAGTCAATGGACGACTTGAAACAAACGTCCCCGGGATTTATGCAGCCGGTGATATTAAAGGAGGGCCTGCCTTCACCCATATTTCTTATGACGATTATCGGATTCTCAAGGCTAATCTTCTGGAGGATGGTGACCTGAGCATCGAAGGTCGGCTGGTCCCTTATGTGTTATTCAGTGATCCCCAGTTGGGGCGGATTGGCTTGAGTGAAAAAGAAGCTCAAAAGCGAGAGATCGAATACAATGTGGCAAAAATCCCGATGAACTATATCGCAAGGATCCTGGAAATCGATCGTTCACGAGGTTTGATCAAAGCGCTGGTTGATCCAGAAAGCCAGCAAATATTGGGCGCTGCTGTCTTGGGTTATGACGGCGGTGAGATTATGTCGATGCTGGAAATCGCGATGATGGGGGAGCTGTCCTACAAGAAACTGCGGGATGGGATATTTGCCCATCCGACCCTGGCAGAAGGCCTTAACACCCTCTTTGCGAATTTATCGTAATAAGTAATCAAGTTCTTTAAAGAGTTTTTAACAATAAAAAACGCCTGGCTTTATTATCAGCCAGGCGTTTTTTTCGTTAAGCTGATCACGCTTTGGGTTTATAAACCCAATCCGATCGTTTACTCATCAAAGCGCGCAAATCCATCCGTATTTCTTCGACGGTTGGCCGTCCCAAAAACCACCAGCCGTTATAAATTTTGTAAATTGTTCGATCCCGATCAAGAATGAAGGTGTAGGGGATATAGATTTCGCCGTGTACAGGATCTGTGGTGTCTACCATTTCCAGATCATGTAATAACTCTCGTTCTGGATCGCACAGGAATGTCCAGTTGGCATTTAATTGGTCACGCACTTCTCGGGTCGTCATTGCATCGTCCACCGAGACAGTGATCAAGTTGGTATAGTTGACCCGTAATTCAGGCTGTAAGTATTGAACATAATTTGCCATTTGTCTTCGGTCTTTCGGGCAAAAATAACCCCTGGAAAAAATCAAAACGCCAGGGAATCCGTGTAGAAGTTGGGATAGTTTGTGGTTTTCTCCGTTGTGATCTGGCAGTTCAAAGTTTGGGAATTTAGCGCCGATTTTTAGATCTTCACGCATTGGGTAATCCATTAATAATTCTCCTTTAATTAGTTAATCTTTCAATTTTTAAGACGAGGTTTAGAACCAAAATATTACCAGCCCCTTGCAATTCCAGATCAACGATCTAAAGGTAAGAATTATTTATCAGCCCTCGTCAAATAAATAACAGAATAAAGGAGTGCAAAAAAATGACACAATTAACCGAATTTCGAAAATCAAAAGTTCAATTCTTAAGATATGACCATCACAGTCCGTTAACCCATGAACAGCAGCATCACTTTGAGGGGCTTAATTATTTCCCCGAAAACCCTGCTTTGACGAAGTCCGTGACGGTCAATGTGTTTCCTGAAAAGGAAGAGGTTACCATCCAGACCTCAACGGGTGATGTTCAAACCTATCAACGCTATGGCAGATTTGAATTCACGGTAGACGGCCAAACCGCTGCTTTGACGGTTTACGCCAGCGGGGAGGATTATTTCTTGCCCTTTGTCGATGGACTTGCAGGAAAAGAAACTTATGGCGCTGGCAGGTATCTTGACCCGATTTCACTTGGTAAGGACAAGTTCCTCATCGATTTTAATTATGCTTACAACCCATATTGTGCATACAATGAACGCTGGTCCTGCCCCCTCACACCTGCTGAAAACCGGATCGAGGTGCCGATAAGAGCTGGTGAGAAAATATTCGAGAAGGTCTCTCTCGAGGTTGAATAATTCCGATCTGTAAAAAATCCTCATAGGAAATTAGGTTGAATAACTGGGGAAAGACAAAATAGTCTTTCCCCAAAATTGATTTAAATTAGTTGTCTTTGAAAAAGCGGATTTTTTTAGCTCAAACCAGGGCAAGAAAATTTACAATAACATTTTTCGCAGGTTGTAGGGAGAATTATCTCTTGTGGTCTTTCCAATTTTAAACAGAAATTATTCCGTTCTTTGCTCAAGGATCCGCATGACAGCCTCATACTCTTCTCGGCAATCAGGACACATCTCCAGGTGATGTTCCACTAATGGGTACAGTTCCCCCACGTCCTCACCCCGAGCAGCCATTTCAGCATAAACATCCAGCAAATCAAAAACCTCATCACAGGATAATTCTTCAGCCTGGGTGTGTTCGATCATCCTGAGCATTTTCTCAGCTTGATCGGAGGTCATTGCCATCTTTTTCTCTGGCTTTGCTGTTTTTTTTGATCTAAAGAGACGTTTCAACCACTTCATAAAGAATTTTCCTGATTATTATTATCCTTATTTATTAGATGGGATCAAATAAGATAATCTTACTTCTCAAATGATGAAAGTATATTTTCAGGGGTCATTCCCTGTTCATCAAAATGATTTTTCAATTTTAGACGGGCATCATGAAGTAATTTATAAAGCGCGTTCCTGTTAGAACCCATTCGGTCAGCGACCTCTGCTATTGGCATCCCTCGTACAGCCACTGCCATCAATGCTTTACGCTGTTTTTCAGTCAGAATTTCCATCATCGTTTTTTGGATCATTGCCATGATTTCACTTTGTTCTGCTGAGGCTTCCACATCCATATCCTGGTCCGGCATTTCACGCATTTTATCGTCGCTGTCCATGCCGTTTTGAAGTTCGTCCAGTGAGACTTCTTTCCACCGAGCACGTCGGAGCTCAGTGAGGGCAATTCTGACAGAGATAGTGTGCACCCAGGTTGTAAATTTACTCCGCCCTTCAAAGGTCTCCAATCGGTCCATCACGCGCAAGAGGGTTTCCTGAGCCACCTCCTGGATCAAAGGATCAAAATGAGGGTTTGTGGGATGGAGATATTTAGATAAGGCATATGGCAGCGAGTTGAGAATGATCTCCCTTAAATCCGCCAAAGCCCCCTGTTTGGCTTTGCCAGAAGATCGAAGGCTGGTTAACCAATCTTCATTTGAACGTTCACTCATAATTGCTCCGGTCCTTTTTAGTATACTATGAAATTGGCGGTCTTTTAATAAATAAATCCACCAAATAATATAAAACAATGATAGTTTCATGACCTAAAAATTTTTTCAATCAAGCATGTTTTTTGCTGAAGAGGGTTTTAATCGTCCATCTTTCCAGCTTTTCCCCCATTTTTTGAATGAAGCGTTTCTTTGAGAATATTATGAGCAGGTAAGAAAGATAGACCATTGCCCGTCTGTAAATTAAGGAAAGAATTTAGTGGTTGTTGAATATGAAAGGTTATTGTGATGAAAAATAAAATGATTCTGGTATTGCCAATTTTACTGATCCTATTTCTTGCCGCCTGCACGTCCCAAAAAGAAGAAATCCTAATAGAGGACCAGGCGAATGGCGTGGAACCAACTGAAACATCTGAGTCTGAAATAGTAGAAAAAAGGGAAATTGTGACACCTACTCAAAATTTATTTGATAACTCAAGTCCGCCTACCGGCGCAGAACGGGAATTTACAACAGATTTTTCAATCTCTGCCGTTCCCTTTAATGAAATTTTATCTGGTGGACCCTCAAAGGATGGAATCCCACCCATTGACAACCCGCAATTTACTTCAATTGAAGCGGCTGATCAATGGTTGGACCCGCGAGAGCCGGTAATCCTGGTCTCAATCGATCAGGCAGTTAAAGCCTATCCGATCCAAATCCTGATGTGGCATGAAATCGTCAATGACACACTGGGAGATATCCCGATCGTTGTTTCTTTCTGTCCACTTTGCAATACCGCGATTGTTTTTGAAAGGACGATTGATGGTGAAGTGCTGGATTTTGGGACGACCGGAAGGCTTCGGTTCAGCAACCTGATCATGTATGATCGCCAGACTGAATCGTGGTGGCAGCAAGCAACAGGCGAAGGGATTGTAGGTACTTTAACCGGCAATAAGCTTAGCCTTTTGCCAGGAGCGATGATCGCCTGGGAAGATTTCAAGAATGCCCACCCTGATGGGTTGGTATTGTCCCGGGAAACCGGCCATAATCGACCTTATGGAACCAATCCCTACGCTGGCTATGACGATGTGGATAATATTCCATTCCTCTACCGGGGACCAGAGACTCCTGGAGAATTATCGCCGGTTGATAGAATTTTAGCCCTTGATTTTGATGGCGAAACCGTCGCCTATCCTTATCGTGTGCTTGCTGACGTGAGGGTGGTCAATGACCGGGTAGGGAACCAGGATGTGGTTATCTTCTGGGCACCCGGGACAGCGTCTGCGTTGGATGCACAATTCATATCAGATGGTCAGGATGTGGGGTCGGCGATCGCTTTCAGCCGTATTTTGGATGGACAGGAATTAACCTTCCAATTAGATGATGA
This sequence comes from Candidatus Brevefilum sp., assembly GCA_029210815.1. Classification (GTDB taxonomy): domain Bacteria; phylum Chloroflexota; class Anaerolineae; order Anaerolineales; family Anaerolineaceae; genus Brevifilum. The sequence goes on along the minus strand of JARGGB010000007.1, from coordinate 9,987 downwards.
TCGAATTGTGGATGAGGAAACCGGAAGCACCTGGGATTTCCTGGGGCATGCCCTTTCCGGTCCGCTGGAGGGTGAACAATTGGAAGAGGTTGTCGGGGTTAATTACCTGTGGTTCGCCTGGGCAGCCTTCAAACCGGAAACCCAAATCTATCAGCCGTCGTCCGAATGAATGACCTGGAAATAAAGAAACTAATATTAAAAACCAAATCGAACTTGTAATCCATTTCGATTTGGTTTTTTATTTTTTTCAGGCGATCTCATTGATGTTAGTGATCCTAAACATTGATTGGAATTTAAGGGGAAATCCTGGGTGTTATCCAAAGGCTTCTTTAAATTCTTGCACAGCTCTCTCACCGTTTTCTGCCAATCTTCTGTAAAAAGCCTCACGATCGCTCTCGCGATAATCCAGCCGTTTAACTGAAAAAGGGACCAAACGCTGCCCGGATCGACGTCGTTCTTGCATGTTAAGGAAATAGTCCAGTGCATTTTCTACGCTCACATAATCAGTCCAATCTGCTTTATAGATCGGCATGCCGGAGTTGGTCAGGATCCAGGTCATATTGGGCATGGACCCAAAGGCTCGGTGGCATTTGCCGTCTAAAGAATCCACCAGAATTCTTCTTGTAACCCCTAATCTGTCCCGCAGTTTTCTCGCATGGTCGAATTTCTCTTCCATGGATGTGAGGTGAGGGAAATTCTCACCCGGATGTGCCTCGTTGGTATATATGAATAATGCCCCAACATCCCAGTGGGCATACTTCTCAGCAACAGCATTCATGTCTGACGCCGCCAGACCGCAGTATGGTCAGGTAAAACTGCCAAATTCAATAAATGTCAGTGGATGTTGATTGACCTCGGTCACCAAAGTGGTTTGCTCTTTATTGAGATCCCACAAGGAAAAATCTGTAATAATTTTCCCCAAGGGCAGGCTGGACTCAAAATTTAACCACCGTTCATATTTTTCAGGCACAAACGAATCATAGTTGTATGCTTCTATCAGTTCTTTATCTGGCATTTTTTCATCCTCTCAAAATATCTTCACTTTATTGATCAAAGGGTTCTTAAGAAATTTCTGAATAATTTTCCAGCTATTGTTCCAAAACGCACCATAACAATGACTTATTATAACTATTCTTTTATTGCTGGGATTTAACTCAAAATATTTGAAAAATATAAGGACATTATCCTGATTGAATCTCAGGATAGTGTCCTCTATTCTCAATTATTCAATTTATTATGGATTTATTCGGAACTTTCTTGATCCTCCGATTTTTTCTTGGTCTGGTTCATGTCCAGGATTGCTCCAACAACAATTCCGAGAGACATCCCAATCCCTACCCACAAAACAAAATTGTCTAAACCAAAGCCTATGGCAGCACCAAAAATAAACCCAAATACAATCCCCATCCCAACGTGGGACTTTTTCTTGGAATTATTTTCATCAGTCATTATTGCTTCCTCCTGTATGTCGTTTTGTAAATCATGTCGACGGAAAGCGTCTGTTGGACATTATACCGGCAGAATTATCGATCTGATGGTCACGTATAATTCATTCAAATCTCGACTGTTGCTATTCGATTTTTTATTACAATATATCAGACATCGAAAATTTCACTTGTTTTGGCAGCCATGATAAAGTCGTTTTTGTGGAGATCATTGATGTTATGGGTCCACCATTCGACGGTCACACGCCCCCAGGTTAGCTTAATAACCGGGTGATGACCTTCTTCTTCTGCGATTTCTCCGACCTTATTGGTAAACACAAGTGCTTCTGCAAAATCCTTGAATTTGAAGGTACGCTTGAGGTGTTTAACGCCATCTTTTTTAACCACCTTCCATTCAGGAACATCTTTTAGGAATTCTGCAATTTCATTTTTTTTCATTGGGGAAATGTCACTTTCGCAAGGTACGCATTTTTCCTGGATCAACTTTGTCATTTTTATTTCCTTTCATTTTGCCTATTAATTAACAAATACCATAAAGACCAAGGAAAACAAAATCATAAGGACTTTTACGCAGTCATTTTGTTTGCAATGACAGAACGGTTTCTTATCGTTCTAATTTACAAGATCAGGAAATTAAATTTTCTCTTTTATTCGCCATCGGAGAAATAACGCTGCTTCCAGTCGTAAAGCAGGTTCAGGGCTTCGATGGGCGTCAGGCTGTTGATGTCGAGCTCTTTGAAGGATTTCACCAGGGGGTTGTTTTCAGGGAAAAGAGTCAGCTGTTTCTGGGTGGATTCCTGCCGCACTTTAGTTGTACCCGAGGTGGTTTCTAATTGCTGCAAGATCTCATTGGCGCGCTGGATGACAGGTTTAGGCAAGCCGGCAATTTGTGCCACATGAATGCCGTAGGAGCGATCAGAGGCGCCCGGAATAATTTTATGCAGGAAAACAACGCTGCCATCAGATTCTGATACAGCCACATTATAATTTCGCACACCGGGGAAAAGTGCTTCTAACTGGGTCAGTTCATGGTAGTGGGTTGCAAATAAGGTATAGGCTTTTAAGTCCGGATGGCTGTGAATGAATTCCACCATCGCCCAGGCAATGGAGACGCCGTCATAGGTGCTCGTACCCCGCCCGATTTCATCCAATATCAGCAGGCTGCGTTCGCTGGCATGGTGCAAGATGTTGGCGGCTTCGATCATCTCAACCATGAAGGTCGATTGCCCGGCGTGAATTTCGTCCTGGGCACCAATTCGGGTGAAAATGCGGTCCACCAGGCCAATTTTTGCCGATTTCGCCGGCACGTAGGAACCCATCTGAGCCATTAATACGATCAGGGCAACCTGGCGCAAAAAGGTTGATTTACCGCTCATATTTGGGCCGGTGATGATGCGGATGATCTCGCCCTCATCCATGATGGCATCATTTGGCACAAAGCGCTCTGAAGTTCGAAGTTTTTCTACCACCGGGTGGCGTCCATCCTCAATTTCAAGGCATTTTTCTTCCACAACTTCAGGTCGCTGATAACCGTTCAGGGCAGCTGTTTCAGCCAGGGAAACATATGCATCTACTTCGGCAATACCCCGCGCTGTTTCCAGCAAGTCTCTAGCCCCCTGTGCTAATTCCTCGCAAACCTGGGCAAAAACACGCAGTTCAATCTCATGAATTTGCTCCTCGGCGTTCAGAACCAGGGTTTCATATTCCTTCAGTTCGGGGGTGATATAGCGCTCGGCATTCACCAGGGTCTGCTTGCGGATATATTCTTCAGGCACCAGGTCGGTATTTGCTTTAGTGACCTCAATGTAATAACCGTAAACCTTATTGAAGCCGACCTTCAAGAATTTGATACCGGTGCGGTCTTTTTCCGTTTTCTCGAGTTTGCCAATCCATTCACGGGCGTGTTTGGAGGAGTCCAGCACGTTGTCAAGTTCTGCCGAGAAACCTTTGCGGATGATCCCGATATTTGCCAGAGTTGCCGGGGAGTCGTCCTGAATGGCGGCTTTCAACAATGCGAACTGGTCCTTGCATAAATGGATCCTGTTTACTGTGTCTGCAATGCCTTTCACGTCTTCGGGAAAGATGTCTTTCAGCGCTGGTATGCGCGCCAAATTTTCACGCATTGCGACCAGGTCTCTGGGAATGGCATGACCGGAAAGCACCCGGTTCGTCAGTCGTTCAAGATCATCGATATCTTTGAGCGTTTCCATGACTTCAGCACGGACCAGGCCGTTTTTGAAAAAATATTCAACGGCATCCAGTCGTTTGCGAATTTGCTGAACATTCAACAGGGGTTTGCTGACCCACTGCCGCAGCAAGCGCCCGCCCATGGGCGTTTGGGTTTCGTCCAAAATGCTCAACAGAGACCCCTGGGTTTTTCCCGTGCGAATGGTCTCGGTCAATTCGAGGTTGCGCCGTGTTTCAGCATCCAGCACCATGAATTCATCCAGGGTGTAGGTGCTCAGGTCATTGAGAAGCTTCAATGATTGACGCTGTGTGTCTTCTAAATATGCCAGGATTGCGCCTGCAGTACGCACAGCCATTGGCTTTCCCCGCAAGCCAAAGCCATCCAGAGTGGCAACCTCAAAATGTTCCTCAAGCAGATCGGTACACCTTCCCAATTCAAAGTGCCAGCTTTCATAGCTCGAAAGATAGCCGGGCAAATTGTCCGGCTGGGGCAGGGACTCAGGCCACAGAATTTCTTTGGGATTTAATCGATAAAATTCGGAGCGAATCTGGTTCAAAATATCTTTGCCAGCAATTTCTGTGGCTGCAAATTCCCCGGTGGAGATATCCACATACGCGATGCCAGCGCGATTGTCCTGGTAAAAAGCGGTTGCCAGATAGTTGTTTTGTTGTTGGCGCAGCAAACCCGGTTCGACCACTGTGCCGGGAGTGACCACACGCACAACCTCTCGCGGGACAAGCCCATTTTCGGGTTCGTCAGAAACCTGTTCGCATATCGCTACGTGATAGCCTTTATCGATCAGACGGGAGAGGTAATTCTCGGCAGCGTGGTGGGGGATGCCCGCCATTGGTACCCGCACACCCTTTGATACGGGTCGCGAGGTCAGCACGATATCCAGCTCTCGCGAGGTGATCTTTGCATCTTCATCAAATGTCTCGTAAAAATCGCCCAATCTGAAAAAGACGATCGCATCGGGGTGCTGTTTTTTGATATCGAGGTACTGCTGCCTGAGCGGTGTGATGTTAGCCATAAAATTGTTTCATTTATTGTTGTCTATTTGAGGTTTTCTCGAATGTAAACACGGACGCTGTCTAAAGCCTCAGAAAGTTTGGAGGGATCCTTCCCGCCAGCCTGTGCCAGCGTTGGGCGCCCGCCGCCGCCGCCGCCGACGATTTTAGCGACGCTTCCAACGAGCTTACCGGCGTGTAAACCCCGTTCAACGAGATCATCGGTGACCGCTGCAATCAGGATCGGTTTGCCGTCTTGCTCTGATGCCAGTAAAGCCACTCCCGATTGATAATGCTGCCTGAATTTGTCTGCCATTTCTCTCAGGGCTTCCATGCTTGCACCGGGCAAGATGGTCAGCATGACCGGGATACCTTCAACTTCTTCTGTATCCGCGAGCTTTTCGTCAAAGGCGCTGGCAACATGCTGTACCTTCAGGGTCTCAATTTCCTTTTGCGCATCGCTCAGGGAATTGGAAAGGTTTTTGATCTTTGGCAGGGTTTCCGAGGGAGATGTCCCCAGGAAATGGTTGATCTCATCCAGGGTATTCATGCGTTCCCGTGCAAGCTGGTAGGCTCGCCAGCCGGTCACCCCTTCAATGCGGCGAATACCGGCAGCAATGCTGCTTTCATAGGTGACCAGGAACAAACCGATATCACCGGTTTCGTCTACGTGGGTACCCCCGCATAATTCGTAGGATAATTTTTCATCATTGCCAATGGTGATCGTGCGCACTACAGACTCATATTTCTCGCCAAATAAAGCCATTGCCCCTTCTTCAATCGCTTCTTGCAAGGGCTTTTGGGTAATGTTCAGTTCATAATCCGCAAGGATGGCCTGGTTGACATGGGCTTCAACTGCCAGAATTTCTCCCCGGGTCATCGGTTGCGGGTGGGTGAAGTCAAAACGCAGCCGGTCGGGTGCAACCAGTGACCCCGCCTGGCGTGCATGATCCCCCAGCACTTGGTGCAGTGCTGCGTGTAATAAGTGCGTGGCAGTGTGATTGCGCTGAATTTGAACGCGCCTGTCCACATCCACCTGTGCCAGTGAAAGATCACCAACCTTGGGTTGACCTTTGATCACCTCACCCTGGTGGACAATCACCCCGGCAGCGGGTTTGCGCATATCCGAGATCTGGATGACCCAATCTTCATCATTCACGCTGACGATCTGACCGGTATCTGAGACCTGTCCGCCCGATTCCACATAAAACCAGGTTTTGGGCAGAAGCACCTGCACTGCGTCTCCCTGCTCAGCTTTCTCCACCGGTTGACCGTCTTTGATCAGGGCTAATACCTCAACGGGTTCAGCAATAGGCTGGTAAGGATTGTATTCAACCCCCGTCTTGTTCAATTTCCTGGAGTCCAGTAATGATTCAAAGATGTCGGTGAACACATCCACATCTTCGCCGCCCATCTCGCCAAAGGCTTTCCCTGCGCCAGAGGCTAAACGATGTTCATCCATTGCCTCCTGGAATCCAGCCGTGTCAACCTCAAGTCCCTGCTCTTGCGCAATATCCCGGGTGATTTCCAGCGGGAGTCCGAGGGTAGCATACAGGTCGAAGGCTTTTTCACCCTCTAAAAGGGTTTTTCCTTCCTCTTTTAATTCTTCAAGAAGGCCATCCAGGTGCTCCAAGCCTGCTTTGACGGTTCTTTGGAATTGTTCTTCTTCCCGGGTCAGGTTGTCCAGAATGGTTTTTTGATTGCGTTTGAGCTCCGGGTAGAAGGCTCCAAATTCCTCAATCACGATTTTTGCAATCTCTGCCATAAAGGGATGATTCAAACCTAATTTCATGCCAAAACGCGCCGCGCGTCGTACCAGCATGCGGCAGACGTAATTCCGGCCGATATTCCCCGGCACCACACCGTCTGCAATTAAAAAGCTTGTGGCACGCGCATGATCTGCAATCACGCGGTAGGGCGTCAGGTCGGCTTCTCGCTCCTCATCCGTATGACCCGTTAAATCCTGGACGCGCTTGATCAAAGGCATGAATAAATCGGTTTTGTAGTTTGAGTCCTTGTCTTGAAGGATGGACACAATACGCTCAAATCCCATGCCGGTGTCAATGTGCTTTTTCTCTAAAGGATAAATATCTGTGGGGGATACGTGGTTGTATTGGATAAAAACATTGTTCCAGAACTCTAAAAAGCGACCGCAGTCCCCGTTGACTTTGCACACATGGGTCGGATCATCCGATTTTGTGCAAAAGGCTGGTCCGCGGTCGAAATGGATTTCGCTGTCCGGACCGCATGGACCGGTCTCCGCCATTTCCCAGAAGTTCTCCTTGCGCCCGAATGCCAGCAGGTGATCAGGGTCGAAACCCGGCTGACTTAACCAGATTTCTGCTGCTTCCCTATCTTCTGGGATTTCATTCAGCTCATCTTTGAAATAGGTTGCCCACAGCCGGTCTTTAGGCAGTTCCCAAACCTCGGTCAGCAGCTGCCATGCCCAGGTGATCGCTTCCTTTTTGTAATAATCCCCGAAGGACCAGTTGCCCAGCATCTCGAAAAAAGTGTGATGGGTATCATCACGCCCCACCTGTTCGAGGTCGTTGTGCTTTCCGGATACGCGCAGGCATTTTTGGGAATTGACCGCCCGGGTGTACGGCCGCTGGTCAGTACCTAAAAAGACGTCTTTGAACTGCACCATGCCAGCGTTTGTGAACAACAATGTTGAATCGCCGCCCGGAACCAGGGAGGAGGAGGGCACAAAGGTGTGCCCATGCTCAACAAAAAAATCGATAAATTCCTGGCGAATTTGTGCGCCTGTGCGTTTTTTACCCATAAGAACTCCTGATATC
>JARGGB010000007.1:0-2451 GCA_029210815.1 Candidatus Brevefilum sp. | reverse complement strand
CCCCGTGTCTGCCGATCACAAAATTATCTACTGAATTTTTGGGCGACCACAGGGGGTCGCACCTACACAAGATCATTGATAATAATGATGTGCAATTATCAAGATCGCATTTATTTTACTTGATTATCGGTGATATTTGGAATTTTTATTCTATTCCACTTAGTCCAGTAAACTTCAAACCCCTTCCTTTTTGGGGCAGCCCCATCTTAAAACCCCTTCCCTTTAGGGAGGGGGCAGGGGGTAGGTTAATCCACCGTGAGCGTCTTGCTCAAATTGCGCGGGAAATCCGGGTCGTAGCCGCGTGCCACTGCTATGTGATAGGACAGCAGCTGCAAAGGCAGGACGGACAGCAGCGAGGCAAAGATCGGGTTTGACTCGGGGATAGTGACCATATCATCAGCATTGGCTGCCAGGGCAGGATTTGCCTGCCCGACGGCAATCGCCTCACCGCCGCGGCAGGTGACTTCATTGATGCCGCTGATGATCAGGGGCACATCTTCCGGACCGGCAGCAAAGATGATAGGGAAACCTTCCGTCACTGCTGAAAGGGGACCGTGCTTGAATTCTGTGGAGAGCATTCCTTCGCAATGCGCATAGGTGATCTCTTTCAGCTTTAATGCCCCTTCCAGCGCCATGGGGTAGGTCAACCCATAGCCCAGGATGTAAGAATCTTCCCAGGGATTGATTTTTGGCACCAGGCTTTTTACTGCCGGGTCAACGGATTCAATGGTTTTTGCCATCAGGTCCGGGAGTGCCTCGAAATCAAGGTCGGTATTTCCACCAAGCTGGGCTGCCAGGTACATGAAGGTGATCACCTGGTTGGTGAAGGTCTTTGTTGCTGGAACGCTGATCTCATAGCCGCATACCAGGGGCAGCCAGGCTTCCGTTTTCTGGGTGAGGGTTGAGCCGATCACATTCGCCATGCTCAGGCAGGTCATGCCTTTGCTCTGCCCGGCCTGGAGTGCATTCAAGACGTCCTTGGTCTCACCCGATTGGCTGACAAAGATGCCCACGTCCCCCTCGCTGACGGCATTCAGGTACTGCGGCTCGAACTGCGGTGCCAGCACCGGGATCGCTGCCTTACCAGCCAGCTGCGAGAAATAGACCGACCCCGCCAGGCAGGCGTGGTAGCTGGTGCCGCATCCAACCAGGTACAGGTTTCGGGCGTTATTGATCGTTTCCAAAACCTGGTCTATTTCTTCCTGGTCGCCTTTCATGCGGTGCAGCAGCTCTCGGGCAACCTGCGGCTGTTCGTGAATTTCCTTGAGCATGAAGTGGGGGTAGCCGTCCTTCTGGACGCTTGCCATGGATTCGATGATCCTTTCAGGCGCACGCTCAATCAGGCTCCCGTCAACCACGGAATGCAGTTCGACCTTATCAGCCCACAGGGTGACAATTTCCCCATCCTCCAGGCGGATGATATCCCGTGTCAGGGGCAGAATGGAGGGCAAGTCCGATGAAAGGCAGGTGAAATCCTCCCCGATACCCACGACAAGCCCGGAACCTTTTTTGATTGCATACAATTTATCATCATTCACTTTACCGATCACGAAGGCATAATCACCTTCAAGGTCGTGATAAGCGTGCTGAATCGCGCTGATGAAATCCATCCCCTGGTCCACGTAACGCTCCACGGCGTGCACGCAGGACTCGCCGTCGTTTTCGGAGCGTACGGTCATGCCCTCTGCCATGAACTGCTGCCGCAGCTCGATATTGTTGACCACGTTCCCGTTGTGTGCCCCGACCATGTCGCCGTCGGAATCCAGGTGGGGTTGGGCGTTGACCTGGGAGGGCGTGCCAAAGGTTGCCCAGCGCAGCTGTGTGATGCCGCGCTGACCGCTCATCTCGGCAAACCTGTATTTCTCTGCAACGTCTTCAACTTTACCGGCATCCTTGCGCAAATCGATCTTCCCACCGCTGATCGTTGCAGCGCCGACCGAGTCATAGCCGCGGTAGGTCAGCCGTTTTGCGGCGTCGATTAATGTTTGCCCCAGGGGCTGTTCATCCTTTGTTACAATGCCAAAAATCCCACACATAATATCCTTTTCGAATCCTAAAATTTATTGAGCTATAGTTTATCATAAATGAACGTAGATGGTAATAGAAAGAGCTCAAAGCTCAAAGCTGAAAGCTGAAAGGGGGTTGAGCTTACATGATGCCAAATGACGGGGGACGGAAGACCGAAGACGGGGGACAGGAGACAGGAGACAGGGCAGTAATATTAATGTTTATTCTTCCTAATTTGCAGCAATTCTATGATATAGTATGAATTATAATTAACATGAATTTTGTTGTCCTTACTTTCAGCTTTACGCTTTCAACTTTCAGCTATCAGCTACCAGCTACCAGCTTTCAACTTTCAGCTTTCAGCTTTTAGCTAAACTTAAGGAGATTCCCATGTCCAGAAAAACAATGAATTTGATATTTATCTTAGCCGGCGCTTTGCTGACA
>JARGGB010000079.1 GCA_029210815.1 Candidatus Brevefilum sp. | reverse complement strand
AAGGGTATCGTATTGGCTTCGCAAAAGCTCTGGCGGCATGTAATGATCTAACCTTGCCGATAACCGTTTGAGGATCAGGTCATAGGACCCTTTGAGGTAAATGAAATGGACCTTTTGTGGGTCGATATTGAGTCGTTCCCGATATTGTTTCTTAAGGGCTGAACAGGATAAAACCCCGGATTCACCGCGATCGAGTTTTGATTGGATGAGTTGGGCAAGCTTTTCGAGCCATGCATCACGGTCCTCATCGGTGAGAGGAATGCCGCGAGACATTTTGTCCACATTTTCCTTGGGATGGTATTCGTCGCCCTCGTAGTAGGACACATCCAAAGTTTCAGCTGTCATTTTGCCAATTGTTGTTTTACCGCATCCGGAGACACCCATAAAAATGATGAACATTCACTCAATGCCTTTCGTTGTTGGAACACCAAACTTTATCGTCATTTGTACCTCCGCCCTGAAGATCTAAAAAGCTGGCGAGTATGAGGGTGATTGAAGATTGCGCTTGAGAGATTCTCGTATTCCAAATGAAATTGATATTATGGAAAAATTCCATCATTCTTATACCTGCAGAATTCTTTCATTAAAAGTATTATAGTAGTATTATAGAAAACAAATTTATTTAGAATATGATTTTTCCGGATTTTATTCAATCGTCTATTTATTATAAGAAGAAACTCTTAAACGCTTTAAAACATTAAGAGAGGAGGACCGCTATTCAATGCAAACACAAAGAGTATCGAAAATCAGTATCATCACCTGCACTTATAACAGTGAAAAATTTCTCCAAAAAGCTTTGGAGAGTATTGAAAAACAGACCTATAAAAATATCGAACATGTCATCAACGATTCCTATTCAAGTGATGGAACTCTAGAGATCATTCAGGCATACATCAAGAGAAATAAACACCAATACGATATAAAATTTATCCAGTCCGAACCCATGGGTGTGGGACATGCACTAAATGTTGCCACCCAGAGTGCTACAGGAGACATTATCCATTATCTGCACTCGGATGATTACTACATCAGCGAACAGTCAGTAGAAAAAGCAGTTCAATATTTCGATGAAAATCCTGATCTTGTGTGGCTAACCGGGAACTTCGTTGTAGAGCTAAAAGGGAAACAGATCATCCTCCCTCAAACCCATATTCTGGAGCCAAACCTGGAGATTGCCTTATCCATCATGAATTTTATCTCCCATGAAAACACCTTTATGAAAACTGATGCGGTACAGCAGTATGGTGGGTTTAATGAGACAAAGACCGATGTTGTCGAGTATTCCCTGTGGCTGAAGTTGCTCAAAGACCATCGACCCCTGATCGTCAATGACGAATTTACCGTCTTTATCATCCATAAAGGAAGCACATCAACAGGCAATATATTCAAGCTTCTCAAAGCAGTGGGACGGGCGTATAACACCCAAAGAAAAGAACATATCGTCCCAATACTGGGTTATTACTCTGAAAAAAACTATTATAAGCAGATAAAATTTATTTTACGGAAAATCGCTAATTTGCGTTCTTTGCTGATGTTTAAGATGATGTAAATATATTGATTGTGATTTGATGAGATTTTTATTTCTTATAAACAAAAAAATGGGGCTGCCTTTTGGACAGCCCCATTTGTATTCGTATTTGCTACCAAATAACAGTGACTTCATTGGAGCAGATATTCGTATCTACTTCACAAACCTTGTATGTTGCAGTACCGCCCCCCTTGGGGAAATCACTATCGGTATAAGTTCCGACATTTACAACTGTTGTGAGCAAACCCCCATTGCGATAAATATCAATATCCGAGGATGTGATAGGAGTCCAATCCAACTCTACAACGCCTGCACCTCTAACCTTATAAGCTGTTGCAGCGAGTGTAATTGGATCTGTTGTCCCGCCGCCGTTGTCAACGGTAACAGTTACACTGTCTGTTGCTGTTTGGCCAATCGAATCGGTGGCTGTCGCAGAGACGGTGTAGGAAGCATCAGCTTTTGCGGTCGTATCCCAAGATAGAGACCAGCCATCACCACCGTTAATATCAACGCCGATGCTGCCTCCGTCCACGAAGAACTCAACCTCTATGACACCGTTATCGTCTGATGCTGTAGCTATAACCGCTACCGTGTCAGAAACCGTTGCACCATCCGATGGGTTGGTAATTGTCACAGATGGCGGATTATCAACTGTGCCGCCACCAAGGTATGTCAATGCATCCGCTGCCTGAACCAGGCCGTAGCCATAGGCATTATCCTTACCAGCAGCTCCCAGATCCAAAGCGGAAACATTCATTGCATTTCGGATCTGTGCGTTAGTCCATGAGGAGTTCGCAGACCAGATAAGCGCAGCCACACCTGATACATGTGGGGCGGCCATGGAGGTGCCATCCCAGGCTTCATAACCGGATCCTGGTTTTGTATATATGTTGGTGACAGTGGCATTGCTGCCAATTTTTGTAACAAGTTCTTCACCCGATGTTTGAGTGATGCCTACGGCAAGGATTTCCGAAGAAGCGCCTTCACCCAAAGTTGCAAACAAATCTCCGGGTTCGTTATTATAAATGACCGCAGCCGCACCCCCGCTGTTTTGCACATTCATGACTTTGTCATAGAATGAAATATCGCCTCGCTGGCAGAGAACAACTTTTCCTGCCCAACTACCTGTGGAAGCGCATAACCCACCATCCACTAAAGCGCCGCTGGCTGATGTATTACCCTGGCTGTATTCAACACGAATAGCATTGTAATCTGTTCCATCGACGGTAAGGGTTGTTTGATCGACAAAAGGAACGGTCGAAAGCACACTTACGCCAGGTGCAGCCAGTTCCACTGCGGAGTTTTGCTGTGAAAAGTCAGCGATATTCAAATCAGAATTAATTGCTGCAACAGATATGACGGAGCTGTAAGATGCCGGGTAAGACAGCCGGGTGTTGCCATCGTTGCCTGCTGCCGCGACATGCAGGATTCCTGCATCATAAAGTGCATTAAAAGCTTGTTCTTCTGTCCTGCTTTTGAATGTGCCGCCAAGGCTCATGCTGATCACATCCGCGCCGTTATCACGGCAGCTGTAGATGGCATCAACAAGGTTAGAAGCTGAGGTCCAGAGGCCATCATTGTCAAAGATTTTCACGATGTGCAAATTGACTTCACCTGGGCTGACACCTACAACACCCAGATCATTGTTCAGCGCTGAGATTGTTCCGGCAACATGAGAACCATGAGCGCCGCCGTCGTTTAAGTAGTTATCATCCACCTGGGAAAAACCAGAAACCTGATCCTTCAGATCTTCATGGTCAGCGTAATAACCGGTGTCGATGATGCAAACTGTGATTCCTTCCCCTGTTGGTGCACCGGAATCCACAACCGCATTACGATCGACATCCCAAACATCACGCGCCTGGACTGCATCGATGCCCCAGGGAATAGTTTGTCCATTTACATCCTCGACGTCTGAATAAAATGCATCCAATTCCACTTTTACAGGCTCAATCGGGTAGCGGACTGGATCAGGCTCGATATCGATCACGAAGGGGTTTCGCCAGATGCCATTCAATGCTGCTTCCGGTACGGTTACAACATAGGCATCCAGCTCAGGGAAATCATAATGAATTTCCGCATCCTGTCTTTTAAGCGTGCTGAGGACAGATACCTTTCCGCCCTTTTGATAGGTCACCCAAACTCGCACAGGGTTTGTTGGTTCAGCGCTCACGGGTTTAAACGCTGTGAGGAGAACCGTCATCACTAATAATACCGACAATATTAAACCGACTCTTGATTTTTTCATGCTTGTCTCCTTGACAACTTTGAAATGGATTTGTGGTATGGGTGCGAAGACCTCATTTTCCGATTATAAACCAATTATTAGAAAATTTTGCAATTTAATAGTGGGAATTTTGTGATTTTGGTTATTAATTTGTTAATAAGCGTGAATTTTGTCAAATTTTGTTATTCAAGAGGCTCTTAGAGTCCCTTGACGAGCTGTTAAAAATTTAGTTTTTGTTCAGGGCACGAATCCAGAAGCATAAAATGTGGGAATAAAAAGCACCCGCCTTTCTTCTCTTCGGGCTTTGCTTTCTGCTCTGCGATAGGCTTCAAGGGCTTCTGGTGACAGGTGTTCCGCAGTATCCGCCCGGATCATTAGCCATTCGGTTTCATCAATTTCACCTGTGGCTGTTGGATCCCATTGTGCGCCCAATATGCCCGAGGT
>JARGGB010000078.1 GCA_029210815.1 Candidatus Brevefilum sp. | reverse complement strand
CGGTAGCAATGTCCTGGGGTGAGGGCTCCTGCCCTGGTGGGGGTTAGCCCGAAATGAGTGACAGGCAAACACATTAGGTCAGCCTGAAGGCTTCACTCCGGGAGATGTAGAAATTCTGCTTACTTCAACCGTGAAGATGTAAACAGCAGCAAGGCAATCCCCAGCACACTCACAGCCACCAGGCCGATGCCCACAATCAATGTATCACCGCTGAAAATATTCCTGAGGAAATTTGTGCGCGGCTCAGGTGTTTCGATGATGTCATCAGCCATCAAGGTCGGCGACGGTGTAAATGTCCTTGTTGCCGTGGGTGAGGGAGCCAGGGTGGGCGTGTTTGTGACCTCCCCGGGGGTGCCGGTGGTTCCCGGCGTCTCTTCCACTTCGATGCTGGCTGGGATGATCAGCAATTGTTGATCAGGGAAGATGGCATCCTCCTCCGTCAGACCATTGAGCGCCAATAGATCGGGCATGTTGACATTATAAGCTTCAACGATGGTCCACAAGGTTTCACCATATTGGACGATGTGGATCACGGACCCATCAGGATTGGGGGTGGATGTTGAAATGGGTTGGATGATCGGGGCTGGCGTGTTGCTCGGGCCGGTGGGTGGGGCGGTTGCTGCCTGCGGCTCAATTGAACTGCCCAAAACAATCCCAAAATTGACGACATAAACGGTCATGCCGTCACCATCCAGGGCGACGCCGGCGCCAAATTCGTTGTAAGATGTTGTCAGCATCTGGCTGTTATGGATATCGGATGTTGCCCAGCTCTGGTAAACAACTTCTGTTGCCGTCATCCCTGGACCTCGCGCCCAGTTTTCTGTCACCCTGACGCTGCTGCCTTCGCCGTAACCTGCTGCGATGGCGCGGTCCGTAGATGTGCTGCCGTCAATCCCGGTGTGACTGTAAATGCCCGTTTCTGCCATCCAATTGACGTGGTTCTGGGCGGAAATATTCAGATATTGATTTTCAACCAGGGGTGGGAGTCCATTGGCTGCCCGGTAGGCATTGATCTCAGCCAGAACTTCCCAGGCGGTGCCAGCCTGGGCTTGTGTTGGCTGAGGTGCAGCCAGGAAAAAAGCTGACAGGCATAATATTGTAAGAATCTTTGTGATTCGCTGAATTTTTATCATTTCAATAGGGTTTTACCGTGGGTGAGCTGGTTGTTAACCGGTTGTGGTTTGAATGGGTCAGATTCTACTCAAATACCGAAAAAAGTTCAAATTCAACAGCTTTCACTATTTCACCAGGAAACGAAGGCTCATGCCTCGACGATTATTCTATCGCCGGGGATGACATTGCCAACTGCCCAGGCTGGGAGATTTTTTGCCTTTGCTGCTGCCATAAAGGCTTCAAATTCGACTTCAGGGATGCCTAAGAGCAGACCGCCGCTGGTTTGAGGATCGAATAAGAGCAATTGGTATTCCTCAGGGATGGATGGGTCAAATTGGATGTATTTTTCGTAATAGAGTTTGTTGTCCGCAGCGCCGCCGGGGAAGCGCCAGGCTTCCGCATGTTTTTTAGCGCAGGAGATGAAGGGAACTTTGGAAAACTCAACCTTCATGCCGACGCCTGCCCCGGATGCCATTTCCCAGGCATGCCCGAGGAAGCTGAAACCTGTCACGTCTGTGCCGGCGCGCAGGTTAAACAGCCGTGCCAAGGCAGCTGCATCCCGGTTGAGCCCCTTCATCCATTTTGTGACTTCTTCAATGTCCTCTGGCGGCGCTTCCTGGCTTTTTATGGCGGTTGTGGTGACGCCAAAGCCCAGGGGTTTTGTTATGACCAGGTGGTCACCGATCTTTAAGCCGTCTTTACGCAGCAGCGCGTCCTCATCTGCAAAGCCGAGGACAACCAGGCCGATTTTGGGTTCTTTATCCTGGATGGTGTGTCCACCCGCGATAATGGCACCCGATTCGGCTGTCTTTTCTGCCAGGCCGCGAATGATCTCCTGCGAAACACTGATATCCAGGTCGGGTGGCAAGGCAGCAATGGTCAGCGCCATGAAGGGTTCTGCACCCATGGCATATACATCGGAAAGGCTGTTCGCAGCGGCAATGGCACCATAGTCATAGCCGTCATCGACAACGGGGGTGAAGAAGTCGGTGGTCATCACCAGGGCGCGCCCGTCACCAAGCCGCCAGACGGCGGCGTCATCAGGCGTCTCCAAACCGATCATCAGATCGGGGATGCTTGCTTCATTAAAGATTTCATCGAGCGGCTGCAGGACCTGCGCCAGCGCTTCTGCGCGTAGTTTGGACGCTCAGCCAGCACAGCTTGAGAGTGTCGTCAGGCGTACTTCACGTCCTGAGGTAGCTTTGTTGGACATAACTAATCCTTAGTTATAAGAATTGACAAGAGGTATTATACTCGAGATGGGTTGGGGGTGGTGAGTTGTGAAGGTAGGGTGCGCAGTGGTTTCCTGCGCACCAATTTTGTGGTTATTTAAATGCCGGTTTTGGTGCGTGGAAGGGCACCACGCACCCTACAGCAACTATTAACAAGCGGGAACCTCACAGTTGCCGATAGGCAACAAGTAATTGGTGCCGGGATAAATTTTCCTCCTCTAATCCCCCGAAAGCGCTCGAAGAGTGCTTCGCAGGGGAAATTAAATTTTTGATTTCATAATCAAAAAAGGCGGGATGCGATTTCCATCCCGCCCTACGAATGGTTAATTTGTGCCCACCCAACGTACGTTATGAATAAATTGATTCCTGGATCAGGTTTTCATCAAACATGCCTGTTTGTCCTTCTGCGGCATAAGCATACACTGCGGCAGAAAAGATGCTGCTCAAGGTTGAGTTGAGCAAACTGAGGATCATGATGAAAAGGAATAGTACTATTCCGAAAATGATCGCCGGTATGATGCTTTCCAATAAAATGGACAGACCAATCCCTGCACCTGCCAGCAGCAAACCGCCGCCAATACCGATCAGTCCAAAGATCAAGCCAATGGAAAGTTTCCCTGAAATTTGCTCACCCCAGCTGCTCTTCAACAATTCCCAGCTGCGTTTGATCGCTTCAATTGGGCCTAAACCTTCGACTGCCAGAACCGGTACCACCAAAAATGTGAGCACGTTCCAGGCGGCACCCAGCAGTGAGGCAATCAGCGATTTGCCCCCGCGGCCGCGTTTTTTAGAATTGTTCGATAGCGCATTTAGTATTAAGCCAACAGTAGCAGAAACGAGCGCCCAGCCGAGAATCGGTAGGATGTGTGACCAGGCGATGGATAGACCATCTTTGACCTTTGGGTCACCCCCGCGAAGGCGGATCATGGCTGCGCCAACCAGGGCTGTGCTGTTAAAGTAAACGACTGTGTACTGCACCAGGTAGAACAGGAACAGGACAATATAGCCGAATATCGGCATTCCGTTGACAAAAATACCGTCAAGTATGTTCCCTAGTAGGGTTGGGATCAGGAAGGTGAGGGTGACAAAAAACATGATCATAGCAGAAATGATCGGGAAAAGAATCAGTTCTTTGTCCTGCTTCAATACTTCCCAGCTGGCTTTCACCAGCTCCCAACTGCGTTTAATGCGTTCCATGTTTGCTCCTTTTCTCTAATTGAATGTAATTGATTAATTGTAGATGTAAATTCAGTTCTGCGTCAATAGATTTTATAGGGTTTGTAAATTTATGTGGTGAAAATGAAATATGTTCAGTGGAAAATGTATCATGAAATGATTGGTGAGTGGTAATTGATGAGTGGGCCAGTAACCAGCCACAAGCTGCGGGCTGTCAGCGACCCCCCTAACCCCCCGCAAGCGCTCGAAGAGTGCTTCGCAGGGGAATTAAGTTCGGTGAAATGAAAACCATACCATCATAGATAATAAAACGGCGGGATGAAAACCGCATCCCGCCCTACGAATGACACTTTTTTGTAGGGTGCGGTGCGTTTTTCACCGCACCATTATTGGCATAAGTTCAATATCAGCCCTAGCCAACCAAATTTGTTGTAATTAAATGCATGAATTGGCGAGATGAAAGCCGCATCCCGCCCTACGGATTCTTGCTGGATACTTATGATGGTGCGTGGAAAGGCACCACGCACCCTACGGGCAACTATGAATAACGGGAATTTGCACTGTGCTTTGATAATGAAATGGCGGGATGAAAACCGCATCCCGCCCTACGAAAGAATTTAACCTTTAAGCTATAAGCTATAAGCTATAAGCTATCAGCTACCAACTACCCGCTTTCACCTTTGAACTTTCAGCTTTCAGCTAGCATCTACTTCCCCATGCCAGAGCCTTTGCATCTCTTCGCTGGTTTGCAATAGAACCGCTAATTTGCCCACCGCTTCAATGCGCCCTTCTTTTAATACAATGATCTGATCCGCGCGCTGCAGTGCGGGTTTACGGTGGCTGACGACCAGGCAGGTGGCATTTTCGTTTTGACTGAAAATACGCGTCCACAGCTTCTTTTCAGTTTCTACATC
>JARGGB010000077.1 GCA_029210815.1 Candidatus Brevefilum sp. | reverse complement strand
CTCCTTTTTCGACAGACTATATAAAATTGATTGTGATGATGAAAAAATAAATTAACGAATGTTTTCAGGAGAAAACCATTACACCAAAGAGATCAAGGTATTTGAAGAATAACGTAATTATTGGAGGTTTACATTTTCTCCAATGCTGGAATTGTTAGGACGCCTTTTATAAATTTTCTTAAACAAATTCAAGGTGATATAATCATGCCAAGGAGTATATATGATGAAAATATTAACACTTGAACAAGAGCAAGTCCTAAAACGCGAGAGAGATTTCCTGAATGATTTACGCGTCAGGCTTGTAGATTTTGGTGCTTCTAAAGAATCATTGGAAACCATGGGCCAGTCGATTGCACAACTGGACGATCTTTTTCTACTGGTGATGGTGGGAGAGTTTAACGCAGGGAAAAGTGCAGTCATTAACGCCTTTTTGGGTCAAAAATTGCTTAAAGAGGGCGTTACGCCAACGACCTCTCAAATCAACATTCTTCGGTATGGGGAAGAAACAGCAAAGAAGGTTGTTGCTGAGAACCAGGAAGTGCTTTTACTGCCCGTAGACTTGCTGTCGGAAGTCAGCATTGTGGACACACCCGGCACCAACGCAATCGTGCGTTACCACGAGGAATTAACCCGCCACTTTGTCCCCCGAGCAGACCTGGTACTATTTATTACCTCAGTAGATCGTCCCTTCACTGAAAGCGAGCGAACCTTCATGCAGCACATCCGTGACTGGGGCAAAAAAGTGGTGATTGTGATCAACAAGCTGGATATTTTACAGGATGAAGACGAACTGAGACAGGTGGAAGATTTCGTGCGTGATAATGCTCGTGAGCTGTTGGGCGTCGCACCGGAAATATTTACCGTCAGCGCGCGTCTTGCATTGAGGGCTAAGCAGGGGGAACCCGATTTATGGGAAGTAAGCCAATTTGGTCCCCTTGAGGCGTATATCCAGGATACTCTAGACCAGGAAAGTCAGATCAAGCTCAAGTTCTTGAATCCATTGGGTGTGAGTGATCATCTTGTTCAGGGCATTACTGAAGATGCTCAAGAGCAGCGTCATGTCCTTGATGATGATTTAGCTTTATTGCGAAATATTGACCAGCAGCAAGAGGTCTACCAAAAGGATAAGGAAAAAGAATTTGAACTGCGCATGTCGGAGATTGAAAATATCTTTTTTGAAATGGAACAGCGCGGGGATGAATTCTTTGAAGATCGTTTCAGGTTGGCCCGTGTGTTTGATTTGATAAAAAAAGATCAAATGCAGCGCGATTTTGAGCAAGAAGTTGTAGCAAATGTTCCTCAGCGGGTGGATCAAAAAGTCAATTCTCTAATCGATTGGTTGGTGGAATCGGATTTACGCCAGTGGAAAGCGATCACAGATTATCTTTCTACCCGAAAACTGGAACATAAAGAAAAGATCATAGGGAATACCATTGGCACAGATTTTGTTTACGACCGTGATCGTTTGCTTGAGGCGATTGGCCGTGAAGCAGATCGTGTGGTCGCGACCTATGACAAAGATTTTGAGACCGAAAAGATTGCGATGGACGCCCAAAATGCCGTCGCGGCTTCATTGGCTGTGGAAATTGGGGCTGTTGGTCTGGGCGCGATTATTACAGCTTTGGCAACAACCATGGCTGCCGATGTTACCGGTGTTCTCACCGCCAGTTTGGTCGCGTTATTGGGCTTTTTCATCATCCCTGCCAGCCGGCGAAAAGCGAAAAAAGAACTGCATGAAACCCTGGCAGAGCTGCGAACCAAACTGATTTCAACGTTGCGTAAGGAATTTAAGAAAGAAATTACACGCAGTGTGGCACGGATCGAAGAAGCGATTGCGCCTTATTCTCGTTTTGTACGCGCTGAAACTACCCGGACGGAAGAGATTCTGGAAGCATTAAAGTCTGCCAGCATGGAGATTGATCAGCTAAAAGCTGAGATAACAGCGTGGTAATTTTTGGGGATGGGGATCAGGAATTAGGAATTAGGAAATTAGGCATGAGGATAATAGGAAAGCCTCATATCTTGCTTTTAATGATGCCTTTGGATACGGTAGAATATGTATCTTTGAATTTGATAGGGTAGAACTCGATTAATGAATATTTTTATAAATGGATTTGAGAAATAGGAGTTTGAGATGAAGGTTGTTATTGTTGGTGGTGTGGCTGGCGGCGCCAGCACGGCTGCACGTTTGCGTCGAATGGATGAGCATGCTGAGATCGTGATGTTAGAGCGTGGTCCATACATTTCTTTTGCAAACTGCGGTTTACCTTACCACATTGGTGAAGTGATTCGAGATCGCGATCGGCTGCTGGTGGTCACTCCCGATGATCTTAAGGCAATGTTGAATATCGATTCTCGGGTGCGTCATGAGGTCATCCGTATCAATCGAGATCAGAAAACTGTCACGGTCAAGGATCTGGAAACCGATCGGACTTATGAGGAAAGCTACGATAAGCTGGTGCTTTCACCCGGGGCTGGCCCCCTGGTGCCCCCGCTGCCAGGTGTGGACCTGCCGGGTGTATTCACCCTGCGCAACCTGCCGGACATGGATCGGATCAAGGCTTTTGTCGATGAGAAAAAGCCGGCTCGTGCCGTCGTGGTGGGGGGAGGTTTTATTGGCCTGGAGATCGCTGAAAACCTTCAGCATCGCGGTGTGGAAGTAACCCTGATCGAGATGCTCAACCAGGTGTTGGCACCCATCGATTACGAGATGGCATCCCTTGTCCATCAGCACATGATATTTAAGCGAATCCGGTTGGCATTGGGGGATGGGTTAAAGGCGATTGGTGAGGGAGATGAAAGCGGTTGGCTCAAAGTAAGTCTTTCCAGCGATCGCTCGGTAGATGCACAAATGGTTATTCTATCCATCGGTGTTCGCCCTGAGAACCAACTGGCGAAGGAATCTGGCCTTGAATTGGGTATGCGCGGCACGATTAAGACCAATGAACACATGCAAACATCTGACCCTGATATTTATGCTGTCGGTGACGCTGCAGAAGTGACCAGCCTGATCACTGGCGAACCCACAACCCTGGCGCTTGCAGGCCCAGCCAGCCGACAGGGGCGGGTTGTTGCCGATCATATTACCGGGCATGATGCCAGTTTCAAAGGTGTGGTTGGCACCTCCGTTGTCAAGGTTTTTGATCTGACGGTTGCATCTGTGGGAATGAACACACACCAATTGGAAACGGCTGGCGTGGATTTTGAAAATGTGATTGTCCATGTCTCCAATCATGCCGGTTATTACCCGGGTGCCTCACCTATGGCTCTGAAACTTTTATTCAGCCCTGAGGGAAAGATTTACGGTGCACAGGCAGTCGGTATTGAGGGTGTTGAGAAGCGCATTGACGTAATTGGGACTGCTATGCAAGCTGGCTTGAATGTCTACGATCTTGAAGAATTGGAACTGGCATATGCACCGCCATACAGCTCATCACGTGACCCAGTTAATATTGTTGGTTTTGCAGCAGGTAATGTGCTTCGAAATGATGTCAAGCTCATGCATTGGGAACAGGTCAACAAGCTTGATCGACATGAAATGACAATCCTCGATGTTCGTTTGCCTGAAGAAATGGGATTGGGCATGATCGATGGTGCTGTCAATATCCAATTACAGAATTTACGGCAGCGATTGAATGAAATTCCCAATGACCGTCCCATTTTAGTTTATTGTCAGACCGGGCAGCGCTCTTATTTTGCATCACGGGCATTAAGTCAATTGGGATATGATGTCTATAATTTGAGCGGCGGTTATAAAACCTATTCACATGCGATTGGACGACAATCGAATTTTGATGTATTTGAGCATGTCAGCATCTCCAGCCGTGAAGAAATCAAGGAAATCCCGCCCTACAAGGTTACAGCTGCTGCAGAGGTGACTGTTGATGCATGCGGATTGCAGTGCCCTGGACCGATCCTCAAATTGTATAACACGATTAAAGATGTCAACGAAGGTGACGTTGTAACTGTGCAGGCAACAGATTATGGTTTCACCAGCGATGTGGAAGCATGGGCGAAATCGACCGGCAACCGCTTGTTGTCTCTTGACACAGAGGATGGGATCATTGTTGCCAGGATTCAAAAAGGTGCGCCCAAGGAGGAAACAGTGGGCGGCACCATGGGCAAGAACAAAACCCTGGTGATGTTCTCCGGAGATATGGATAAAGCAATAGCAGGTTTCATTATTGCCAATGGGGTAATTGCTTCAGGTCACCAGGCGTCGATATTCTTCACCTTCTGGGGCTTGAATCTTTTGCGGAAAAATGAGTCGATAAAAGTCAAGAAGAATTTGATTGAAAAGATGTTTGGATGGATGATGCCGCGTGGGACGAAAAAAGCAAAACTCTCACAGATGCACATGGCTGGCATGGGTACCGCGATGATCAAGAACATCATGAAGAAAAAGAATGTCGATTCGCTGCCGGAGATGCTCAAGACGGCAATGGACAATGGCGTTGTCATTCAAGCCTGCCAGATGTCGATGGATTTGATGGGCATCAGGCGAGAAGAATTGATCGATGGTATTGAGGTGGTTGGTGTGGCTTCAATGCTTGCCGCTTCGGATGACTCCAATGGTGTGATCTTCATCTAAATCTGATCCGTTATTTACACAAGAGACGGCTTTGTATTATTCAGGGTCGTCTCTTTTTGTTTTTCCAGTTGAGCTTTGGCGTCTTTGAATTGGTTGCAGCAAAAGGTTAGAACGATCCTTATGATTTTTTTTATTTGTCCAGTAAATAACGATAATTTGCAAAAAAGAGTTTCAGAATATTTTGCTTATAGATGCTAAAAATTTTATGTGAATTATGACTCTACTGTAAAAACACGCACTTTAAAAACCAAATACACGATTATCAAACGCAAAAGTATCCAAGAAAT
>JARGGB010000076.1 GCA_029210815.1 Candidatus Brevefilum sp. | reverse complement strand
CTTTAGAGGTAAGTTGTGTGTAACCCATAAGTGCTCCTTTGACTCTGGTAGGTTGAATGGCGCTTATTTTACCGCAGCTTACCTTTTCTCTACCAGCTTTGTTGCACTTATGAGTTGAATCCAGGATCTAAAATAATTGACTAACAAGAAAGGAAGATGAAATGATTGATCTTAGTAAAATAAATAAAGTTTCGCTAGCCAAGGTGTTTGATTACTCAGTGCTACCAAAAGACACCGATGAGATCTCTATTCGCAAGGGTTGTGAAACAACTCGTAGTTATCAATTTGCTGCGTTTTATTCCAGCAGCGCATATTGGACACCGGTGATAAAAGCGGAACTGGCCGATTATCCCGATATAGAAATTGGGACAGGTATCGCATTTCCATTTGGATCCGTCCCGGCAAGTGTTAAGGCTTTTGAGACGGAAGATGCTGTTAGTCGTGGATGCACGGCGGTGGATATGGTGATGAATATTGGTGCGTTGAAAGATAAACGCTATGATGTTGTGCGCGAAGAATTGAACCTGTTTGTTCAAGCAGCGGGTGACTCAGTTACCAAGTGCATCATTGAAGTCAACTTCCTCACCAATGAGGAGATCGCGGCAGCATGCAACCTGATCCATGAAACTGGCGTGCAATATGCCAAAACCTCATCTGGGCAGTTTGATGGACCTTCGCTGGAGCAATTTATGGTGATGCGTAGAACCCTTGAGGGCACCACGGTGAAATTAAAAGTGGCTGGAGTTAAATTCCCTCGCCCACAAAACGCTTTTACATTCTTACTGGCTGGGGCGGACCGAATTGGGACGCGCGCCGCTCCTGCCATCATTGATTCGTTGGAGTTGTTGCGCAGCATTGGCATGATTCCAGGAGAGGCTTAGACTGAGATTGCGTCTGGTGAACAATAATTCAGAAAAAGCGGATTATTAAAATTCTCTCAGGGTTATAGCAAAGAATTAATTTCACAAGAGAAAAAGAAAGAGGTTTAAAATGTCTGTAGTAGACATCAGTAAGTTAACCAAGCATGATATCGCGCGTATGATTGATCTTGCAATTCTTGCGCCAGATTGGAAAGACAAGCAACAGCTCGAATATTGTGAGCAAGTACGCAAGTATAAATTTGCCGCATATTACGTGTTGCCTCACTGGATACCTTTGGTTGTGGGCGATATTGGTGAATTTGCACGGGAAAATAATGTATTGATTGGGACTGGTATCTCTTTTCCGTATGGATCTGGGACCACAAAAGCAAAATTGGCAGAAGCGGAAGACCAAATCAACATTGGAGCCACTGTCTTGGATATGGTTGCCAACATCGCTTGGCTGAAGGACCTAAAGCATGACCTATATGCCCAAGAGTGCAAACAATTTGTGAAACTGTGTCATGATGCCGGTGTGGTCGCCAAGGTCATCATTAAAGTTGGTTATTTGACTGATGATGAAATCCGAACGGCGACAAAGATTGTAGCTGAATCAGGCGCTGAATATGTAAAAACCGCCACAGGTGCTGGGCCCACCGGGAAACCGAGTTTCAACGATGTAAAAATTATTCTGGATACGCTGGCAGAAACGAATTCGTCATGCAAGCTTAAAGCCTCCGGCGTTGTTTCCCCGAAGGTGATCAATGCTTATGCATTCATTCGCATGGGGGCAGCTTTAATAGGAACCAGAAGTGGTATTGAGATTGTCGAGGCACTTCCTGAAGTACAAAAAACATTATATCCAAACTAAAGATTTTTTTGAAAAGGAGAAACGATATGGCAAAGTATTTGGCAGGTGTAGATGTTGGTACAACCGGGGCACGCTGTGCACTGATCGATCTAAAAGGCAATATTATTAGCAGTGAATACCGTGAGTATGGTTCAACCTATCCTAAGCCAGGTTGGGTAGAGCAAAATTTGGACGAAATGATCGCGATGACCATGGAAGCTTGCAAAGCTACAATCGCGAAGTCGGGCATTGATCCGAATGATATTGCCTCTATTGGTTTTTCAACCCAACGCTCGGTGACAGTGCCAGTTTATGAGGATGGTAGTAAAGTCCGCCCGATGATTGGCTGGCAGGATGCTAGAACGGCTGCAGAAGTTGACGATATGTTGAAGTTGATTGACGCTGGTAAATATTATGACATTACAGGTATGCCGATGGGCACTACATGGATTGTCACCAAGGTTTTGTGGATGCGTAAAAATGAACCTGAATTGTACAAGAAGACTTATAAGTTTGTACAAAATCAGGATGCGGTTCTTAAAGCTTTTGGCGCTGACGACTTCTATACCGACATCAGTGATATGGCCTTCTATGGCGTGTGGGATGTAGGTAACTTGACCTGGAGTAAAGAACTGTGTGATTTGTTTGATGTGACGCCTGAGATGTTTGGCAAACCAACCCCTCCGGGCACCCAAGTGGCTGAAGTTTCTGCTTCTATTTCCGAGAAAACTGGCTTTGCGATTGGCACACCTATTTGCGTTGGCGCGGGTGATCAGAATTGCGGTGTGATTGGAATGGGCTCAATCAAAAATGGAATTGTAACCGTCACACTTGGTACAGCTGGGCTTGTCATTCTGTCTCTTGATAGTCGCATTCCTGGCTTTGGTGGAATGATGATCACCAATCATGCAGTCTCAGGTATGTGGGAAATGGAAGGCCTTTCTAATGCGGCTGCCAGCTCGTACCGATGGTTTCGGGATGTAATCGGCACTCAGGAAAAGGAATTAGAAAAGTCAACAGGCCGAGAAGCCTACGAGTATCTAAATGATCTAGCGGCTCAGGCAGTCCCTGGATCTAAAGGATTATTATACTTACCTTATTTAGGTACTGCAGCTACTCCTCGTTGGGATGCCAAGGCACGGTCGGCGTTCGTGGGTATGTCTTTTTCTCATGGACGCCCTGAAATGGTGCGTGCGGTATTGGAAGGCGTTGTTCTGGAAGTACGCGATATGATGGATGGCTGGTTCAAAGCAGGCGTTGAGATTGAAACCCTGCGTTTAGGTGGTGGGGCAACTAAGTCCCCAATGTGGAATCAGATCCAGGCTGATGTGTATGGTCGACCGGTTGAAATCCTGAAGACATCCGAAACCACCGTTTTAGGCGCAGCCATTTTGGGCGGTGTTGGCGCTGGATTGTTCAGCTCCATTGCTGAAGGTGTGGACGAGATGGTTGAAGTGATTGGCAGAGTGGAACCGATTATGGCCAATCATAAAGTCTATGAAGAAATGTATCAGGCTTATGTGAAAGCGTACGAAGGTTTATCTTCAAGTGGTGCCTTTGACCAACTTGCGATTATCCAGCAAGCTGATTAAAAATTAAATATCACTGTTGTGGTTTATTGGGAGAGGCTAGGTAAACCTCTCCCAATAATTGAGGTTCATCTCACTGATAAATTTAAATCAGGCTGCTACAGAAAATTCTTTTGGTATTTTACTTATATACCTATTCAAGCCAATTGAGTGATCTTTGGACAGCCTTCTTCCATTGGCCATTTTTTTTAGTACGGAAATCCTGATCCATTTCAGGTAGCCAGGTTTTATCCAGCTGCCAGTTCTCCTGAAGATTTTCCAAATTATCCAAAAAACCAACGGCCAGTCCTGCCGCGTAAGCCGCCCCAAGGGGTGTTGTTTCGGGAATTCTTGGCCGCACGACACGGATATTTAGCAAATCTGCTGTAAACTGCATCAGCAATTCATTGTGGATCATATTGCCATCCACCTTGAGATCCAGCAGTTTAACCCCGGCTTCCTCGTGCATTGCTTCCAAAATATCCTTGACCTGGAAGGCTATCGATTCCGATGCTGGACGAGCGATGTGACCGTTGTTAACATAGCGACTGAGTCCAACGATCACGCCGCGCGCATCCGAGCGCCAATCGGGAGCAAACAAACCGGAAAAGGCAGGTACAAGGTATGCGCCACCATTATCTTCCACTGAACGAGCCAAGGTTTCTAATTCAGAGGATTTCTGTAGTAAACCAAGATTATCACGCAGCCAGTTTACAAGTGGACCGGTGCTGGCAGCAGAACCCTCCAGGGCATAAACTGGTGGTTCATCTCCAATTTGATATGCTAAGGTTGTTAGGAGTCCTTTGTTGGAAATGATCGGCGTGTGCTGGCAGAAGTTGCCGCCTTTGCTCACTACCGACTTGGACAGAACAGAAAGGAGCCTGTGTCAAAAATTACTAAAAAAGTAGCAGTTGAAACTGGTGAAAACTCCCTTGAGGAATAACTATTATCGGTAACGATGGCCGAATCGAGGAGATGGACAAATGAATAAGAAAACTATCGACGCCTGCCGCAAGGTGGATGAAGTGATCCGCGGCAAGCAAGTTACATGGCAGATTGGACAGGACGAAGATGGTTTGTACGCAATACCAGTCATCGCAAAAGAATTTTCAATTGTATGTCCAGAGGAAAATGCTTATGCACAGCAGGAGAAAAAATAATTTTCTCAGCATAACCATAAGAGCCCCAATTCGGGGCTCTCTTCTTTTAAAGAGTGGGGAGGTTTAGAAAATGTCATCTTCTTCTTTCCATGCTGGCACCCAATCTGATGTCGGATTGTGGAATTTCCTGGCAAGTTCCCCCTGTCTTTGGGCGATGCTTTCTATCAGGAAGTTACGGATGGACTCTGCCCGATCCTGATCGAGATTGACCGCGTTGCCGCCTATCCAGAAGCGCCACACGCCCCCGCTGTAGTCGGTGTGGAGGACATCGTATTCAATTGTGTGATCATGGAGGAATTTCTCAACACGCCCCAGGATAGCAGTCATCCACAACAGGATCCCACCGAAAGCATACAGCAGGTCAATCACCCGCAGTGCCGCAAGGCAGAAGAGGGCAATCATCACGCCGACCGCAAGGATGTTGAGGATCTTTTCACGAGTTAGGATTGT
>JARGGB010000075.1 GCA_029210815.1 Candidatus Brevefilum sp. | reverse complement strand
AATCAGTGTCAAACTGGCGCCGAATGTGCCGGATATCGCCGGGATCGCCCAGGCCGCTGCCGAAGAAGGCGCGGATGCCATCACCGCCGTCAACACCATGCCTGCCATGTTGATAGACCCCTATGCAGGGAAGCCGGTGCTCAAGAACCGCGCCGGCGGGCTGTCGGGACCTGCCCTCAAGCCGATTGCCCTGCGCTGTGTAGCGCAGATCGCCCAGCGGGTGTCCCTGCCGATCATCGGTACGGGCGGGGTGTCAACCGGGTTGGATGCGGCTGAGATGCTCATGGTGGGGGCAAGCCTGGTTGGGATCGGCTCTGCCATCTGGCGGGATGGACCTTCTGCCTTTGGACGCATCGCAGATGAATTGAAGGCTTTCATGGAACAGGAAGGCTACGGCTGGGTGGAAGATTTGCGTGGGAGGGCGATCCAATGAATCGGGATGGATTGTTCACCGCCTATCGCATTCAATCTGTACGCATTGAAAACCAGACCACCCGCACCCTGGTTTTTGATGCCCCGATGGCGGATATACAGCCGGGTCAATATGTGATGGCATGGCTGCCGGGAATTGGCGAAAAGCCCTTCAGCATCAGCGGTGATGCCCCCCTGGCACTTACGATCGCGGATGTTGGCCCCACTAGCCATGCACTGACACAGCTGGAAGTGGGGGACAGGGTTTGGGTGCGCGGTCCCCTTGGCAGGGGCTTTACATTAGATTCGGAGTCGTGTTTGCTGGTGGGCGGTGGGTACGGCGCAGCACCTTTGGGTTTGCTTGCTCAGCGTGCACGGGCGCAGGGGTACGAAGTTAAGGTCGCTCTGGGCGCTCGAACTGATAGCGATCTGCTGATGTGCGGGTCCTTTACAGTGATGGGGTGCCAGGTGTTCTATGCAACTGAAGATGGGAGCACGGGGATTAAGGGTTTGGTCACGGATGCCCTGGCGGGCATTTGTTCAGATTGGCAGCCCGGGGGGATTTATGCCTGCGGTCCGATGGGGATGCTCATGGCGGTGGCTGCCTTTGCTCGCGAAAGGGATCTGCCAGCCCAGCTTTCATTTGAAGCGTTGATCCGCTGCGGGATTGGCTTATGCGGTTCCTGTGAGCTGGCGGAGTCGGTTTGTGTAGAACTTGGTATTTCCCTGGGGTTTTTGGTCTGCCACGACGGGCCTGTGGTGAAATTATAAAATTCCTCTCCACCCACCGGGGGGAGAGGCTGGGTGAGGGAGTCATTGATGCGAGTTTGGATTAAGTGGTTCCTGCAAACTGCTAAAATCAGTTTGTTTATGTTTTGATATTTTCCTGGTGTTATTGGTCTCCAACGACAGGCCTTTGGTGAATTGTTAAATCCCTCTCCACCCAGCGGGGGGAGAGGCTGGGTGAGGGGGGTAAATTGATGCGGAATCGGTTTATTCAGAACCTGGAATTTGCCAGGGGCTTTTGATCTGAAATGACAGGCTAGCAGCGATGGAAATGTGATTTGTGGATTAGCTTTATTTGAATTTTACTGCAGTGCCGTACATCTGGAGATAGAAGAATTGGTAGGCTTCCCGATCCAGGTCGATGTCCTGCCGCATAAAAACAATCCCATCTGCGCCGAGCATGGCAGCGCGTTTCTTCAGCTCTTCCACAGCGATGAAAAAAGCAATTTCAAAATTGCTTTTGCCCAGGCAGTATTCACCGAAGACGCAGGTCCAATTGGAACTTTTATCAAACGTTTGACCCGATTCAAGACTGTCCTTTAATAGATTAATTTTATCAGCGTAGATTTCCTGGAAGTCTGAAAAGGTGCTCGACTTGAATCCCTCAGGCCGGTTATTGACCTGAAAATAAACCGGTCCGATGATCTCATAGTCCTGGTGTAAATCCCCTGTAGATACAATTATCTTACTTTCCATAACCGACTCCTTTGCGGTTAATTTGCTCCCATTGGTGAAGGTTAAGATGAAAACGGTCTCATTGGTTCTTGGGAAGGATTGATTGATACTATTATACGATAATATTTTTTGAATTATGAATATGTGGAAGGCTTGCCGATAATATTGCTCCAGCTTGCAGGTGATTGGTTTTAGCTGATAGTTAATAGCTGACAGCTGATAGTTGGTAGCTTGTAGATGGTAGTAAACCGCAAGAAACCAGGCGGCACATGAGCACGCAGATAAGCCCCTCTCCACCCACTGAGGGGAGAGGTTGGGTAAGGGGGGAGCGTTCAACAATCAGGCTAGCAGATTTTGACAGGCGTTGATGGTTCAGGTCAGGAGACCTGAACCATCAACAGATTGCCTCATCGTCCCTGAGGGATTTCCTCGCAATACCCTGACGGGCACAGGTGATAACTCACCACTCCCCACTCACCATCCCCCTAAACAAAAAAGCGGCGTTTATGCCGCTCTCGAAATTCATAGGGCAGGTGGGAGTCGAACCCACACGGTACTACTACCGACGGATTTTAAGTCCGTTGCGTCTGCACTCCCGCTGGTCGCCGCCAACTGACTCAAATTTCACTATATGTGGGGTGTATTTCATCGGTGTACCCCTATATATCAGGGATATTTCGGCGCTAGTGAATTTGAATTTTGAATAGCCCTCTGTATGTCGGGTTGGTAGTTTGATAAAACTGTTTAGTTGCTACAAGCCCAAGTAAATGAATTATCGAATATATAGGATTATTATCTCAATCAGAATTTCTTTGATTTTTATATTTGATAACTTCATCAAGTGCTTTAGTTTCCAAATCTAATGCTAAATCGGAAACACTATAATTTTGGGTTAATCCAAGAGGGCTTTTCCATGTTCCACTCAATAACTCCTCAATTTGATTATGGAATTTTTCCAATGATAATTCAAAATACAAGCAAATCAAGCCGGTACAAGCGATTTAACCAAAACAATCAGAGTGGTGATCGATGTCCACTCTGATTGTTTTCGGATTCGGTAGATCGGAATTGGTTTCTTTACTTTAAACCAGGTTTATTTTGCTTGCTCGGGTTTACCAAAAAACTGCACTGAATAATGGGATTGGATAATCAATTGTGATAGATCCTTTATCGCTGGGGTCCATCATGGGGCCCTTGTTCATGACGGTGTAAGTGCCATCTCCATTGTTAATGACCATAGCGATATCTTCTTCTGCCCAACCAGTTGGTGAACCCAGCCAAGTTTCAATACCCTCGCCTAACAATACAACCATACCTTCAAAATTTGGATAGGTTTCAACATCTTTATATAGCGCCCACCCTGCTGGAACTTGAGCTTTGTCAGGCACAGAAACTGGTACGGTCATGAAAACTTTACTGTTTCCATTGGCTCCGCCTTTGGTTGGAATCAAAACATAGTATGCGCCGTGAGCTCCCATGACCCACATACCATTCCGGTTATTAGTGCTAACCGAAGGACAGATGAAGAACTCTTCTTTATCAGGTGCTTTACCATTATCAGGTGCTTTTGCATTGACTACAGAAGGTGTAATCAAACTGAGAATACTGATTGCTAAAACAGCAACCATTAATAAGCGACTTGTTTTTTTACTCAATATTACTTTCATTTTTTTCCTTATCTACTACAAATTGACCTATCGGATCCTTTTCGAGCAGTAGGTCTTGCGTTATTGAAGAATATCCTTGCTGTTCTACTTATTAGATGAGGTGGTCAAGCTTAATCTTACTTATTATCTTTTTTTGTTGTCTGTAGTTTTTTGGAATATATCGGCGGTTGGGAAACCCTTCATGACCTCTTCGGGTAAATGAACCCGGCAACCAAGAAAATAAGCCTTTTGTTTTTCAAGACACAAATCCCGTCCATTTATTCGGGATGAGGGGGATCCAAGTATGATGACTCCCAAAAACTTGACCAGGAGCTAAAGTAAAATTGATCAAGCTTGTGGAGGCAAAAAGTGACAAGAAAGCGGAAGCAATCCAGCAGCCAGTTCAAATTCAAAGTGGTGTTGGAGGCAATGAAAGAGCAGGTGACAATCAACGAGATTGCCACCCAATCCTGTGCATAGTTGACCTTGTGCCTGCAGGATCGCTGGAGCCTTGTCCCCCTACCTCGATAACCTGTGCGGCAGAATGTTGGTTGGAAACGATTTGAAGATTGTTGATGACCATAAGGAGGGCAGCTGCCAGAGCAACCCACCTCCTGACGGAAAATTCGTTATCGTTGAGCATATCATTGCTCCTTTCCATGACCCATAAAATTACCCCTATTTTTTCCATTTTATCATTTCACTCCCAGCGATGTAAATTTGCTGTGTTGGTTTGATCAAAATATAAGAATCCTATCCATTGGTGAAATCCTTTGTTGTGCCAAGATATCATGACCTAAGCACGAATTGTCATAAGGATGCGTTAAGTATCCTTATCTGGATGGGAAGAATCGTTGCTTGAGATGGATTGTGGTTCAAAGATAAGCTGAACAATTGGAATTTAGCAGACACCCCTTTTCCAACGCTTCTTTTTAATGCTGAAAAGAGAACGCGCCAAACCCTCTCCCGAGGGAGAGAGTTTGGGTGAGGGTGTATAAAAAAACCTTGAGAACAAATCCGTATTTCATTTGAACTGAAATTTAATACACATAAACCATAGGTGAGGCAACCTTGAAATTCCGGATTTAAAAAAACAGCACACTTAAAAAGTGTGCTGAATTTCATTCCTATTGTGAATTTATATAGGGCAGGTGGGAGTCGAACCCACACGGTGTTACCACCGACGGATTTTAAGTCCGTTGCGTCTGCCATTCCGCCACTGCCCCAAATTTCCCCATAATTTTACCATTTTATCGCCCGTTGTGAAGGTGTGAGTTTGATCAGGTTTTACCTACCCCTAAGTCCCCTCCCTGAAGGGAAGGGACTTTAAGACGATCAACCCACCATTATTTGATTATCAAAATGCTTGTGGTTGACGGTGGGTTGTCACGGATTATGTTTTTGGTGCACGTCATGGCGGCATACCAATGGTGTTATTTTTGAGATTGAGTAACCCAACCCACCCTACGACTGCCGATCTACCTTTAAGCCGTTTTCGAAAAGAATTGTCGTTTATAATAGGACTATTGTTCAATACAGGAGTCGAATTTTGAGTCAACAAGCATCAACGGACTATCTTAACCCT
>JARGGB010000074.1 GCA_029210815.1 Candidatus Brevefilum sp. | reverse complement strand
GAGGACAAAGCTTCGGTAACATTTTCATTTGAACCAACCAAACCCGTTCGGTAACATTTTCTTTTGACTTGACAGGGCCTCACTCAATAGGGTCTTTTGCTGGCATACCCACCCGCCTGGGATATTCTTCCGGTGTTCGGGCGATTTTGTGAATGACGACAATATAACGTTCTTCAACCACACCCGGCAATTGGATATTGATCAGCTTGTGCAGTTTTCCACCTAGCATGTTGATTGCCTTATTTGCTTCATGTGTTTCAACAGGCGCTGCTTCGCCTTTCATCGCCATCACAATCCCATTTCGATGCACCAGGGGCAACAAATATTCCATTAAGATTGGCATTCTTGCGACTGCCCTGGCGACTGCCAGATCATAGCTGTGACGATGTGCCGGATCCTGACCAACTTCCTCAGCTCGTTCAGGGAGGATAATCACACCTTCCAAATTCAAGCGTTCCGCCATATGCCGGCAAAAATCTGCTTTCTTATGAACTGATTCCACCAGGGTGAGCTGCGCTTTTGGCCAGACCAATTTTAGAACCAGACCCGGAAACCCTGCGCCCGTGCCAACGTCAATCATTCGCTCTGGCGGTGCATGCCTATCCCAGGCGCGTAAAATGGTGAATGAATCTAAGAAATGCTTTGTTCGCACACCTTCTGGATCACGAATGGCCGTCAGGCTGATGTTCTGATTCCAGGCTAAAAGCTCGTCTTCGTATATCTTTAATGCCCGCAGTTGTTCTTGTGAGAGTTCATACCCGACAATCGACCTGACGCTGTCGGCAAATGGTTGCAGTTCATGCATGTTTTCCATATTTCCTTTATTTTGCTTCATTTATCTCAGATCAATTATATTCAAGAACAACATATTTTTTAAGGATGGTCTTGCTTTTACACGCATATCACGAGTAGAATGGTGAACATGCCCTGGCCAGTCACACACGTCCTCACTGCTGAAATTTTTTATGATGGTTTCTTCTCCCATTTAGACCACAAAGCATTCATTATCGGGACTTGCTTTCCGGACATTCGTTATCCTGCCAGATTGAACAGAAAAAGTACCCACATCAAACATCTTCCCATAGCAAATATTCAATCGCAATCTGCTTTCCGGGCTGGTTTGCTGTTTCACAGCTATGTTGACGAAATGTGGAACACCTTAATTCTGGAAAAGAGCGCCCATATCTTTGAGGATATTCCGCATGATCAACCAATGATCCATACCATGAAAGTCCTTCAAGATAAATTATTATATGCTCGCATTGAAGGCTGGGATCGGATTGCAGAATATTTTGGCAGCCCCCTTCCTGAGGAACGCACCTATGGTGCCAGTGAAGCAATGATCCAGCGCTGGCATGATTTATTGGCGAACTACCTGCGTAAACCCCCGGTGATTCAAGACCTGGATATGCTTTCTATCAGCTTAAGCCCTGAGATGATTGAAACAATCAGAACCTATTACCTTGCTTTTCAAAATAAGGCAAAACTCAACCAGGTTTTATCAGATTACTATGACCGGGCAGTCGCTTTTTATCAGGAATAAAAATTTGACCACAGCCTGATCATATAATTATTCTGTCACTCAATCCGTCCAATTCCCATTGAATCGCCCAGACAGCAAGCGGACGCATATAGCTGATGGCGCGGACACTTTCATGGGCGCTTAAAGCTTCTGGCGTCTGAAACCATAATCCATAGTCCTCATAGACCATGTTAAAAATCCCCTTAGCAGTTTTAAATGCTTCCTCTTTCAAACCGGCTTGCAGCATCGCTGCTGCCAGGGCAAATGTGGTACCCGTCCAGATTTCCATTGATTGCATACACGTTTTGTCCAGCTCACCATCTGGACGGATGCCGTTCATCGCTCCCAATCGGCCGTCTTTAAAGCCCATCACATTCAAGTCAAATATGCTTGTAAGTGCCGATCGTGCATGATCTTTGGGTACCACGCCGCCTAAACCACTGACCTTACTGTACCAGTGACCAGCCAGCTGGTCTGCCATGATGCTGTCGTGGTGCTTGCTGGTGCTGGCGTCGTAATTGTAATACTCCCCGTTCCATAACAGCCTTTCATAGACCTTTTTCGCTTGTTTAAATTTTTGCTGGTATGCTGACGATTGTTCTTGATGTCCCAGAACATCTGCCAATCGGGCAGATGCTTGCAAACACGCCAGCCACAATCCGCCGGAGTATGCACTGGGACCTTCAGCCGTCCAGACGTCATAGGTCTGATCCGGGAAACCATCGTTCTCGATCATGCCATCGCCATCTTTATCGAACCTGTACATGTGTGCAATCGCATTCTGGACTGCCGGCCAAAGATCCTGTAAAAATTCCCGATTATTGGTGAGGGCATAATCCCTGGCAATTTGCAAAACAAATTTCGGGTTGAGATCTTTCCAGCGTGAAACATCCTGGGCGTTATATGCATTGATCTTTGCCCAGGGCTCCTCCAGGGATGAGCCAAGGTCATGGGGAATCAGACCCGGAACCTTTCTGGGCGCTTTGCTTCCTGAAAAAAAATAAGTGACGATTTCATCATCTGCCATACCAAGAGCGTGAGCAAAATCTCGCTGCAGCCCCAGTTCAAGCTCGGGCCATAACATTGCCAGGGCAAAGGAGGCATAGAAGTGCACATCATAAGTGTTATACATCCGGTACTCATGGCTCTCTAAATACGCAAAATGCCCAATCTCAGGCTCAGGGATGGGGTCTGGAACGGCATTAGCATCACCCTCTTTTCCAGCAGTCCAAATCGTTCCTCCATCCACCAGGTAGTAGGTTTCATTGAAAAGCATCTGCCGATACCATAGGGGCAAATCATCATTTTCCAGGATGGGCAGCTGCCAGGCATCGATCGCTTTTTCCCAGTCAGGGTATTGCGTTAAAGCTTCTTTAAGCAAAGCTGGTGCCGCATCCCCCTGGCCCCCATAAAATTTTGTGTACCGTCTTCGCCAACCTGTCCCCCCTGGAAAGCGAGCCACGGGCATATCCCAGACCAGGCTAAACACAATTTCCCGGATTTCACCAGGCGGAATGGACACTTGCGCACAAACGGCACCTCCGATCGTGGTGCCCACCTGTGATGGGTTTTGATCCACCTGATTGGGAAGCTCTCCTTTATTGAGAAAAGTCTGCCAAAGATTTTTAGCATCTGCTTTCGTGATTTGCCAGGTCTGCCGGCTGACATTAACTTCTTCGGAATTAATGGCGCCAATCCCAAAGCGCAGCAGGTCTTCATAATGGCTTTGTTCAGAAAGCTTTTGACCCGGAGATAAGGGCTTCGGATGCCGGTGCCTATGCCGCAATTCTATCCCGACGATGTCACCTGACTCTGCTTCTTCGTTAATTGGATGATTGGTATGCCCACCCTGGCTGTCATTCATCCCACCTGTGCCGTTTTGAAAAGTGAACATCAGGGAGACGTCTGCATCGGTGAGCCCTGTATTTTCCACCGACCAGATAAAGGTGCTGACAGGGAAACTCGATTCGCAATAATTATGCGGGATCACCGGCGAAACCTGCCGGCAGGAAAGTTTAAGCCCGGAAAGCGGATCCTGGTAATCATGCCAGGCTCTTGGGAACAGCGCCCGATAGGTCACCCGGTCAGGATCAAGCCCCCAACCCCAGTCTTGCAAGGTTTTTTCTTTAGATTGATTTGGATTGAGGACAATCACCTGGGGCTTGGTGCCCGCTCGGCTGACTCTGAGTGAAAATTGGTCTGCTGCTACAGTATTGTAGCTGTAATCACCTGGCTTGAGTGCCCAGCGGTTGAAATCACCATAGCATCCCCGGGTAATGCTGCCGCAGCCCAGGCCGCCCAATGGTACGCCTTTATCCGGCGTCACTTTAAAGTCGCCCATTACCAGGTCAAATAAGGGCTTTCGCCCTTGCCGCTTCTGTTTTCTTGCCCACCGCCGAATGCGCAGCATCCCGGGGAGCATGTCCCAAAGGAATTTTGGCGTAACCCGCATTGGCTTTGTCTTGCGATTCGTCTTTTTCCAAAGCGGCATTTCCCATGCATACTCTTTTATGTCAGTAACTTCAGACATCGTCTCTCCCAATTAAGTAAAGCATCACAGAATAGCTATGAAAATCATAACACCTTACCCCGGATTTTTACCGGAAATGACTTCAATTCAAAAATGAGACATATTTAATTGATCTTTTTATCAGAAGGGAATGCA
Organism: Candidatus Brevefilum sp.; assembly: GCA_029210815.1. GTDB lineage: Bacteria > Chloroflexota > Anaerolineae > Anaerolineales > Anaerolineaceae > Brevifilum. The sequence goes on along the minus strand of JARGGB010000074.1, from coordinate 1,920 downwards.
TTTATCCGATTTCATCTGCAGACAGCTTATCTTTACCAAAGATCTGGGAAATCAACATTCCCCCAAGGATCAGGGCGGAACCCACCAGGTCGCGAGGGGTGAGTATTTCGTTCAAGACCAGCCAGCCGCCCAGCGCGGCAAAAGCACCTTCCAGGGATAAGATGATCACCACATGAGACGGATTCGCGTTTCGCTGTGCAACCACCTGCAAGGTATAAGCCAGACCCACAGATAAAAAACCCCCATACAACAATGGCCAGAGTCCGTCCACAATCCCAGCGACGGCAACATTCTCAAACAGAACTGCAGCGATTGCACTCAGGGCGCCGCATATTGCAAACTGGAAAATCGAAAGCTGTATGGGTCCGACCTTATCGGAATAACGGTCAATCAGGTGAACATGCCCCGCCCAAACAAAGGCACCTGCAAAGACCACCAGGTCATAAGGGGACAATTGAAAACCCGTCTTGACTGAGAGTAAATACAAGCCTGCCACAGCAAGAACTGCCCCAGCCCAGTGCGCAATATGCGTCTTGCTCCCCCAGGACAAAGCCAGAAGCGGCACCAGGATTACATAAAGACCGGTTATGAAACCCGCTTTCCCAGCCGTCGTACCTACCAAACCAATCTGCTGTAAGGAAGCGCCGCCAAATAAGACCAAACCCGTAACCACAATTGGCCAACGGTAGTTTTTGAAAACAGTTTTCAGCTTATGATGGTCTCCTCGCCTGGTTTGAATCAGGGATAGGGGCAGCAGAATAAGTGCCCCCAGGCTGAAACGAATGGCGTTAAATGTAAACGGCCCCATTGAGTCCATGCCCTTGCGCTGAGCGACAAAGGCAAAGCCCCAAATGGCGGCCGTAATAAGTAATAGGAGATCTGCTTTCAATCTGATCCGGCTCTCTTTTAGAAATTATTTTTGCCGTATATGCCAGATCACTTTTCCCGAGATGCGTGACAAAGGCACCGGTCCAAAATTCCTGCTGTCTGTACTGTCGACCTGGGTACCCCTGACTTCAAAGGTCTGCCCAGCATCAAGAACTCTGGAAACGCGCTTGATCAAGAAACCGTGAACCGGCTGGCGAAAAACAATCACATCGCCAGCCTTGATTTTACCAGAAGGAAAAGGGGCTTTAGCCGTTAAAACATAGTCGCCATCTCGAAAGTCAGGATGGAGGCTGCGGCCGCGCACCTTAAGCAGACGAAACATTTATTTACAGTTCAGGGACGACCATTTCTTCACTGACAGAATAGGGGGATTTGACCCGTTTGGTCCCCTTCCCTTTGATTTGCCAGAAGATCTCTGCGAATTCATTGACAGCATCAAGCAAAAGCATAGCTGTTTCACGATCAACGGTTTGGCGTGCTTTTGACCCTAAAGCCATGATCTTGTGAACCAGTCCATGGAGCTGCGGGAATTGCTCAGTATGACCTTCTTTGATAAAGTCACCCCAAATAACCCGGATTTCGTGTTTGACCAATTCGGCATGTTCCTCTTTAACGGCAATATAGCGCGCCATGCTGTTGAAGAATTCTGCCCTTTCAATCTTATCGTGCTCTTTGACATGCTGGTCGATCAGATCCACCATGCGAATTACAGTCAGCGCACCAATCTGGGCGTGATGTGGATCGTAAATGCCGCAGGGGATATCACAGTGGGCATCGACAGATTCGATATGAGTGTGTTGGTCAAGACCTTTTATAATTTTATGTAACATATTTTTCCTCCAATTTCAGTCAATTAATTAGATAAACTTCATATTAATTATTATATTTATATTTCCTCTAATTTGCAAACAACAAGGCAAATAATTGGGGGTATCTACGGATTATAATACCCTCGCACCTGACGAAAAAGTACATTTTATAGGGTGGGTTGGGTTAATCACATTCATAATAAACATTCTTGATATGCCCCCC
>JARGGB010000073.1 GCA_029210815.1 Candidatus Brevefilum sp. | reverse complement strand
TATTTTCCCAGTCTCGCGCCTCTGTTCGCTGAAAACGTTCATCAACGACTTCTAGCATTTTTCTCTGCAATTTCTGCCCACATCTCTGCATCCCCTGATAGATGCTTTCATCCATCCGCTCATTAAAGGTTACGTCGACTTCGCCCAAGGTTATCTTTCGACTTCCTACTTCTGCGGTTATAATTACTTTGTCAGTTGCTACTGACATGTGAGAACTCCTTTCAGATCTTGGATTCAAATCTATTTTGAGGGAGTTCTCCTTTTTTGTCTACTAAAATATGCCATTATGATACAGTATCTCAAGTAAAAAATGGTACCAAAGTGAAACTCTTAAAACTCTGGTGCCATCCCATATCTGTCAATAACCGAGGTTTTCCTTGACCAGAATGACCTTGGTCCTGTCTGGATTAACCTCTTTATTCACAATTAACATCTTGCTGACATTGCTATGGATGCCATAAGCATCCTGGGCGCGAATGTCCTCGAGGGGATAGGTATATTCATAAACTCGCTTAATCGCCTCATCCATATTTGGAACAATTTTCTGTGTGCCAACGACCCAGATCACATAGGCTGCACTCGCAGCATAGCCGGCAAGCTGGCTCCCTGTGTTGGATGCAATAACAACGCTGCCATCTTCAGCCACGGCATGAACACTGCCGATCATATACTCCGGGACGGCACCCATCTTAATCATCTCGCGCTGTTGGGTTTTAGTATCCATTTTAGAAAGCTTTACCCTGACCGAGTCGTACTTCTCATTCACGATCGCTGGAATACCCAATGTGTCAAGGGTTTGTGATGTGCTTGTAAACACCTCTGCGCCTTCTGGCAGCAGCTCGGAAATTTTCTGTTTAGCTTCTTCCCCACTTTCCACAATAAAGGCTTCAATGCCATTACCTTTAAGCGCCTGCACTGTCCGCTGAACTGCTTCCTCACTGGCTAATTTGGCAAAAGCTTCGTTTGGGGGCTGCTGCGCCGGCGTGTTGATACGTTCTTTCCACTTCATTTATATTTTCCTTTCTATACATTTTATTGTCATGCTGTTTTCGTTGGATCACGGACATCATTTCTTTTTCATCTTGACTGATGACCCTGATCTACCGGATTATCCTTTGTGATTGTTAAAATCGTATCAACAGGTTCTCTGAAAATAATAAGCAGACCTACCCCCTGCCCCCTCCCTGAAGGGAAGGGCCTTTGAGCTGGCTACAGATTTGTGGAGTGAGGCACCTGCCCTGATGAGGGTTAAGGCTAATTATTAATTATCTACTGCCTTATTGAGTAAATTGACGTGTGTCAATGCCAAGGTTTTTCGGGCTAAAGCCCCTCACTCCAGTGTTGAATTTTTATTTATGATTCTTTTGTTTGATAAGTTAAGCTCAATATTGGTTTTTCCACCTACCCCCTGCCCCCTCCATGAAGGGAAAGGATTTATTTTGGAAAAAGCTCAGGCAAACAACCATTAAAAGTAATTTCGCGAATCAATTATTATCGCAAGGTATCTGCAAATTCTTTACTTCAATGCTATGATTAAGCGATTGAATAAAGGAGCAGCCTATGGACATTGTCGGCATTGGACTTTGCACATTCGATATCATGATCAAACAACCAGAATTACCCACCTGGGATCATCCAGTTAGCCTGGATGATGTGAGATTCGACGGCGGCGGACCTTGTGGCACAGCCCTGTGTGCGGCTTCAAAGCTGGGTGCAAGCGCCAGCTTCATCGGTACCGCCGGTAATGATTGGTTCGCAAAACAGAAATTACAAACCCTGGTGGATCACGGCGTGGATATCAGCCACGTGGCATACCGCGAGATGAAAGACAACCAGGTCGTATGCGTCAATGTTGATTCAAATACAGGTGAGCGGATCTTCAATACCTCTAAAGATTTCTACAAATATCCTGTCCAGGTGGCCGAAATTGATCCATCCTTTATCACACAGGCATCCTACCTCTTGCTGGATGGTCATTATATGGAAGCATCCAAACAAGCAGCCTTGTGGATGCGAGAAGCAGGAAAAAAGGTGATGTTCGACGGCGGCAAGACGAAATCAAAGAAACTGGATGAACAAAAGGCAGCCCTGGTCGAATTGACTGACGTCCTGATCTGCGGCTCGGGCTTCGCTGAAGCTTTAACAGGTGAGGAAGGTCTTTTTGCTGCCGGTCGCGCAGCGCTATACAATGGCCCTCAAATTGTCGTGATCACACAGGGCGAAAATGGCAGCACAACCTTCACCCCTGATCGGCAGTTTCACACACCCGCATTTGAAGTAAAGGTTGTTGACACCACCGGGGCTGGCGATGTCTTCCATGGTGCCTACCTCGCAGGACTGCTCAAAGGCTGGGACCTTGAAACCATCGCCATTTTTGCCTCAGCGGTATCCGCCATCGAATGCACCTTCCTGGGCGGTAGATCTGGCATCCCGGATGATGCTCAGGTTATTAACTTTCTGAGTGAACAGGGGATTTCACTTCCAAAATAAATAAAGATTATCTCAAAATAATAATTTTTTACGCTCACTTAACACAAAAGGGACTTTCCTTATTTATCAGGAAGTCCCTTTTTATATTCAGTTTTGAGTAATCTGAGCAATCCCAGAAAGCTTCCGCTTCAGCTGCGGTCACGACAAAATATCAAAGTCAAAATGCAACCAAATAAACTCTGACCAGATTGCTGAATAACTTATACCTTTGGCATATCCCGGCTGGCAATCACATTGATCCCTGTATCAAGGACGTTCTCAATCACAACATCATTGACCGACACCGGCGCTTCAATCTCAACTTTCCGTAGTTCTGCTAGAACATCAAAGATTTTTGGCTTAGGAACCGGTTTCTCTGTGTAAACTGGCACCAGGGGGTGATAACCATTTTTGACCTTAACAGTTGACGCCACCATACGCCTTGGGTCGAAGAGTTCCTGCTCAGCATAATCAATCCCAAGCTTACAGGTGTTGCCCTCAACCTCGACGATCTCATTACCATCGAGTGTGACCTCAAGTTCACAACCAACGGGACAACTAACACAAATTAGTTTTCTCTTTTCTACCATTATTAAATCCTCCTATCTCGGATTAACATCGACGGTCAGGCTGTCGGCTTTTTCAACATCAGCAAAATGCCGCTCTTTCAATACAAGGGTGAGCATTTCACCAGGCCGAGCGTATCGAGCCGCTTTACGAGCGATCCGATTCTCACCATCATGGACTTCGATCATCACCCGTTCCTCAATGGGTCGCACAACCCGCAGCTGTAATTCGATCTCATCATTAGTCAGATTTTGCTTATTGATCGTATGAGGGACCACGTGATGGACATTATTACCAGCTTTGACTGGAATGTGGGCTGACTCTTTCGCCTTGAGCGCCATCGCAAACTTTGCTGCACTCTTTCCGGCATCATACCCCGCTAATGTCACCCAGTCTGCCAGGTCATAGACGTGCACGACATTGCCTGCTGCAAAAATGCCAGGAACATTGGTCTCACGGCTCTCATCAACATAAGGACCACCTGTGATTGGGTCGATCCTAACACCTGCCTGGCGGGAAAGCTCATTCTCAGGGATCAAACCTACCGAGAGCAAAAGGGTATCGCAAGGGATTGTTTCTTCGGAACCTTTGACATAATTCCAGTTTTTGTCCACTTGCGCAATTTCCACAGCCTCAACCCGGTCTTTACCATGGATGAATTTAACTGTGTGTTCAAATTGCAAGGGGATATCAAAGTCCTGTAAACATTGAACATAGTTCCTCGTTAGACCGGATAGATACGGCAAGATCTCCAATACCCGTTCAACTTTTGCACCCTCAAAGGTCAAGCGGCGCGCCATGATCAAGCCAATATCGCCGGAACCCAGGATGACGACCCGTTCACCAGGCATTTTACCCTCAATATTGGTGAATCGTTGGGCAGTTCCTGCCGTGTAAACACCAGCCGGACGCATCCCAGGGATTTGGATCATCGCTCGGGTACGTTCCCGGCAGCCCATTGCCAAAACAATCGCCCTGGCGTCAATTTCGACAAAACCATGTTTTGTACTGGAGGCAAACAATTTTCTACCAGGAGTAACCTCAAGCACAATTGTGTCCAGCATGCTTTCAACACCTAATTCGTGGGCTTCATCTATGTAGCGCTGCGCATAACTTGGGCCTGGCAGGTCTTCATTAAAGATCTCTAAACCAAACCCGTTATGAATACATTGAAGCAGGATACCTCCCAGCTCTGTATCGCGCTCGATGACAAGCACATCCTCAGCGCCTTCCTTTTTAGCAGCCACAGCAGCTGCCAATCCACCAGGACCGCTGCCGATAATTACAACATCATAGATTTTTTTCTTGATCATTTTATTTCTCCACCTTCTTCGTCGGTCTGGTCAAAAATTCTGAACCTTTACCACGTTTGGTAATCTCTAAAGGTGAGACACCCAATTCTCTGGCTAATATATCAACAACTCGTGGGGTATCAAATCCACCCTGGCAGCGACCTGTGCCGAGCCATGTACGGCGTTTGATGGCATCATAGGTTATTGCCGGAATTGGCGCATGGATCTCGGCGATAATTTCGCCTTCGGTAACATTTTCACAGCGGCAAATCACCCGCCCATACCTCGGGTCCATATCCACAAGCAATTTTCGATCCTTTTGTGACATTTCACGGAAACGGGGTCGAGCAGGTCGGATTGGTTCATAATCCTTTTTGACCTTGAATTCCTCCCCCGCATCCTTCAATAGGTCAACCACTTCCTGGGCAATCGCTGGTGCAGATGTCAAACCGGGTGATTCAATCCCTCCCAAATTGACAAAACCTTTAACTTCCTCGGGGATTTCAATAATGTAGTCCTGGTTATAGTCCACACCAGGCGTCTTACAAGGTCCATTACCCATCGGGCGTAAACCTGCAAAGGTGGCAATCACATATTTTTTGGTAAGGGACGGTACTAATTTATTTGCCTCAGCCCAAATCTCATTCATGCCTGCTTCTGTCGTAGAGGTGTCTTCTTTATCATCAATGATGTTTGCGTTCGGGCCAAGGATCGTATTCCCATGAAGGGTTGTGGTTACAAGAACGCCCTTACCCTTATCTGAGGGAACAGGGAAGAGCACATTGTCAATCTGCACATCCGCACGATCAAAGACGAAATATTCGCCTTTGCGCGGGCTGATCTTGAACTCCGGTCGCACACCAGCCTGGTGCATAACAAAATCAGAAAAGAGACCAGCGGAGTTAATCACCCAGCGTGATATGAAATCGCCCTGGTTAGTCTTTATACCAATGATCCGATCCCCTTCCATGATGAAATCCTGAAATTCAGTGTTTAATTTCAACACTACACCATTCATAACAGCGTTTTCTGCTGCTGCAACAGTGACTGCAAATGGATCGCAAATCCCGCCGGTCGAGGCCCACAATGCCCCACTCACATCAGGTGTGATGTTTTTCTCCCGACGGCGGACTTCAGGTCCGCTCAGTATCTGGCAGCCTGGCACACCATTCTTCTTTGCATATCCCATCAAAGTTTCAAGCGCAGGCAGCTCGTCCTCTCCTACGGCAACCACAAAGTCACCTCGCCTTTCGAAGGGAAAGTTCAACTCACCTGCCAGGGTATCCCACAAGGGATTCCCTTCGACATTCATCCGAGCTTTGAGGGTATTTGGCAGCGGATCGTATCCCGCGTGTACAATGGCTGTGTTGGCAGCAGTGGTGCCCATACAAATATCCGCTTCTTTGTCGATGAGCAGTACCTTGCCTTCATAGCGTGATAGGGTACGGGCGATGATGCAGCCAACCACACCAGCCCCGATTACGATGTAATCATATTTTTCTTGCACTACAACCTCCGTTTCTAAAGTAGTGATGATTAGTTGAAATTAGAAATATCATGAGCATATTTTTATAAGTCTGCATATTCCGGTGAAACCGACCAGTGATTCCGGAAATAATCGACCACCATAACGGAATAACAAAACTGGTCAACATATTGTACATCAAGTGGACGACATGGTGCGTGGTGCACGTAATTTTCGCTGGCCCCTAATACCCCAACAAATATCTGCATCTCGTGTGTTTCACCGGTTTTAGGATTCGTCACCGGCACGGTGAGACCAGCATAATCCACCTCAATTTCTTCCCCAGCTTTCTTGGGCTTTCTCATGGTGGTCTTTTCTGCTGATTTCCGCCATTTCCTGTATCGCTCGCAGAACTGACTGTAGCT
>JARGGB010000072.1 GCA_029210815.1 Candidatus Brevefilum sp. | reverse complement strand
AAGCTGCTGTCCGTCCACCCGCATAGCGGGCGGTTTTTTGTTTCGGGCCTTCCGCCCTCAACTTGCTCAAGCATTAACAAAAAGCGCATTGGGTTCAAGACCCAATGCGCTTGGCTTTTATTAATATTTCCAATTTTTCATTTAATAATTCATAAGGATCCTTGGAGTGAGCGCTTTAGCCCGAATAAATTCCAATTGAATAAGTTTTTAATTTACAAACGTTGGCTTCCAAAAAGCAAGACAGCTTTTCCTAAGAACATAATTCTTTTTGCATAATTCAATCGGCCTAAAGGCCTCGCTCCAATTTACATTATCAACCCAACGCAATTTGCCCTCTTTCATTATTAGCTGGTAACTTAATAATGTCTCATGAACCCCAGGGTTTTGTTTCCATTCTTTTTCTGATAAGTTTCTGATAAAACTCAAACAGGTCTTTATCCTGCGCCTGTCCCCAAACCATCGCACTCCTGCTGGCTTCAAGCCCTACAGCGGAAGTCTTGCTCATATTTTGACGTAACCCAACCTCAGTCCCGTAATATATAATAGGCGGACCGGGCATTTGGAATTGAATTTCAGCAGCTTTCTTCAGTTTTTCCACATCATTTCCAGAAATATACAGAAAACGATCCATATCATGATTGTCTAAAATACTCATCATTAAAAAATCATCCGGGAAATATGTTTTATGGTTCACTAAGAAATTTTCAAATTGTTCATCTGACCAATATCCCGTGGCCACACCCTTACGAACAGCTTCACATAGGTGAAAATCCAAAAGTCCATCCATTCGGCCCAGGTATTGAAGCTGTACATCTGGAGGTTCAACAACCTCGCCAAAACATAAGCTTTCTGGCTTTGCATTCTTGCATGTCTGCCAAAATTCACCCCAAAAACCAGGCCCGGGACCGTTAGCATGGTCAAGCCTGTAACCATCAATATCGAATTCCTCAAGCCAGTAACGTGCAATGTCCAGCATCCATTTGCGTGCTCCTGGGTTATTCAAATTGACTTGCGGCATGGAACGAACACCAAAAAAGGTGCGATAACCAATTTCATCTTCTGGATCAAAGAAGAACCAATCCCGATATGAACTATTCAAATTATTTTGTGCATCCAGGAAGTAAGGGTGTTTATATGAAACATGGTTGCAAACCAGGTCAAGAATGATCCTTATTCCCCGCTGATGCGCTTCATCAACAAGTTCCGCAAGCGCAGCATTACCGCCCAACTCATCCGCAACATGATAGTAATCTGTGGCATCGTAACGATGAATACTCGGGCTTTCAAAGATCGGACTCAGCCAAATTGCCGTTGCACCCAATGAACTAATATAATCCAACTTATCTCTGACACCATACAAGCTGCCGCCAAATGTTTTCTTCAGGTTTTTTGTTTGAATCCAATCCTGACCATTGCCAGGGAAGAAGCGATCCACAAATATATGGTAAATGACGGCTTCTTTTGCCCATTTTGGGGGTTTCAGTTCATCGATATAAATAGAAAATAATTTACCAGATGAAGGGGCACCCAGAAATTTAACCGGGGGCAGTTTTTTTGTGTCAAAATAAACTTTGGCGGCATTTTCAATGGTTAATTTGACATCCGGCCAATCCGCATAAATTTCATCCCCATTTTCATTCCAACCGCTGATCATGTACCGCAACTCCGTTCCAGCTTGCTGCGGAGGAAGGCTTGCTTCCCAACTCTGTTGGTATCCCCAATTGAGCGTGTCCCAAATCATGCCCACTTTCACAAAATTTACGACGTTTCCCCATTCTGCTTTACCTCGAGAACCAACCGGGTTCTGCCCATCCATTGTGTAATAGCAGGTGATTTGATCAATCATGACATCCGGCCCAGACTGGACAAAGAGTTTTATGGGTTCATTCGGTTTAGGGTCTTGAGGAATCACAGCATAAGCATGCTGCAAGCCTCTCTGTGTCGTTCGTTGATAGAGCAGCTTCAACGGATCCGTTGATAAAGTACCAAAGATAAAGTCTTCCATAATTAATAAATCTATCCTTATTACGTAGCTGGATTAAATAATAAACCTCTACTGACTCTCATGAAAAAGAATTTGAAATTCAGTAGAGGTAATTGCTTACAAAACTAACCTTTCACAGCACCAGCTGTTAATCCGCCAACAATCTGGTCCTGCAATACAAGATAAATGATCATGATTGGCAGTGCGGCAATCAATGCACCAGCCGAAAATACACCCCAGTTTTGGGTATACTGACCTGAAGTGTAAATCTGCAATCCAACCATTACAGTTTGAAGTTCACGCTTTGTTAACAATGTTCGTGCAATGATGAATTCGCCATAGGTGCCAATGAAGCTCAAAATCCCAATCACAACCAAAATTGGTCTTAATAATGGGAGGATCAGCTTGGAAAAAACCTGCCAATCATTTGCACCATCGACATGGGCAGATTCATCGATGTCTCGGGGGATTGTATCCATATACCCCTTCATCAACCAGATGTTCATACCCATTGCGCCGCCCAAATAGACAAGGATCAAGCCGGCATGTGTGTTGAGACCAAGCGCAGCAAACACATCACCAATTTGTTTGCTGATTGAGAACAACGCAACAATCGCTAATAAATTGGGGAAACTTTGCACAAGCAAGATCGTTTTCAATAACTCCTGTCGACCTTTGAAACGGAAACGGGAAAAAGCAAATGCCGCCATCGTTGTTAGGGACAAAGTTAACACGGTCGTAATCACAGAGATTTTAATCGAGTTCCATAACCATGTAAAAAATGGGAAGATAGGGTTATTGATTAGCTCTCGAAAATTCTGAATTCCAGCATTATCAGGGATCAATTTTTGTGTCGCAAGGTTATTGACCGGGTCAATTGAGGCAGAAACGATCCAAATCACAGGAAAAATACTGAAAACGATAAGAACTACCGCCAAAACCCATCGGAGAATTAATCCCAGACGACGTTGTTGAGAAATTGTTCGTGTTTTCTTTTCTATTACTTGATCAGACATTTTCTCCAACCTCCTCCCACATGTTGGTGAACCTGAATTGAATCAGTGACATGACGGCAATCAGCATAAACAGCACAACAGAAATTGCCGACGCATAACCATATTGAACACCCCGACCGCTTGCAAAGGCTAAATTGTAAACATAGCTGATGATGATATCCGTGTAGCCCGCTGTCGTTGTTGCAGTTGGTATTGGCGGTCCACCATTGATGAAGACGTAAATAAGGTTAAAGTTGTTAAAGTTGAAAATAAAAGAAGCAATCATCAACGGGCCAACTGAAACCAAAAGCAATGGCAGCGTAATCCGCCAGAAACGTTGAAAACCAGTTGCGCCGTCCACCTCTGCCGCTTCATAGATGTCACTTGGGATCGACTGCAACGCGCCGCTTGTCACCAGCATCCAGTATGGATATCCCAGCCAGGTGTTCACCGTCAAAATAGCAATTCTTGCTAAGGTGGATACGTTGAACCAATCTGGTGATATGCCAAGAACGCTTTCTAACATTCGATTGACAATCCCCAGATTTGGATTTAACATACCTCGCCAAATTAAGATCGTGATCAAACTTGGGATGGTGTAAGGGATGATCAAAAACGACCGTAATAACTTCTTTCCTTTAAAGTTAGGGTCTCCGTAAATGACTGAAATTAACAAGCCCAAGGAAAATGTCAGCAATAGGCTCATTGAAGCAAAAATGAAGTTCCATGTGACAATGGTGACCAGGGGTCCTCGCAGACCAGGGCTGGTAGCAAATTCTATAAAATTATCAAAACCAATCACGGAAGTAAAACCGGGAATGAGCTGCGTTCCATCCCTTGCCGTCCATGTTCCTTCTCGGTCATAGTAAATTTTTCCGGTTTGTTGGTTTGTAAAGGTGTTATCATCCGGATTGTATTCATAAAGCGGAAGAAGTTCTGCCGCCTCAGAGGGTGACCTGACCTGAATTGTTTTTTCCGGATCACCAAATTTTATGTTTGTGAGGTTTTGATCTGTTGCAGCGAGGATCCTGTTTAAACGGGTATAGCCTTCAATCGTAACAGGCACCCCCTCATCATCAATCTCACCAATACCATTTTCACCCGTCACAACATCAAAAATGCGGGTATCGCCTTCAGATTCAACCGGTCTGGCTATAAAAGTGTTTCCTTCATTGTCCTTCACCCACAAAAGGTAATCATTATCATCTGATCGGTAGGCAACCCATTCGTAGGCTTTGCCTGTTTCAGGCAAATAAGTCTGGTTGGTTATCTGTTCAATCGCCTGTGTTTGCGAAATTAAGTGCCCATCGCCATAATTCGTGAAGGCGTTATAAATTGTGAACAGAATTGGAAATATTGAAAAAAGCAACCAGGCAGAAAGACCAACAGCAATCCATCGTAAGTGACTTAACTTTGGAATTAAGAACGCTGCTGAAATTAGGAGGATAATGATAATAAAAACAACGGTGAGGGGAATATAGCCCATACTGGCTAATTGATAGGTGATGTATCCAAGCAAAACATCCACTGCAATGATGATGAAAGTTGTTATGAAGGAAGAAAGGCTTGAAATTGACTTCTTTGCCACAGTTCCTATGGAACCATTCTTATTTTCCATACCCTGCTTCTCCTTTCAATGATTACAAAAGGAGACCAGGCAAACCTGGTCTCCTTTGATTTTAGTTTTTCAAACTAATCCTGGACAATCTCAAGTACGTGAGTTTCCGGATCGTAGATGAATTGAACTTCACCCTCTTCCTCTACGGTAAAGGTGATGTTGTCGCCGCCAGCGACGCCGTCAACACCATAGTTGGTGTCCCAGCCGCCGTCGTGGGCAACTTTGATTTCGTAATCACCTGCAGGAATGGTAAAGGTTGCGTAGTACAGACCGTCATCGCCTAATTCCATTGCAGTATCGGCACACGCAGGATCCCATTCACAGTCAGAAACTGTCGACTGCCATGAACCAGGTAAGTTGATCATGCCTGTTGTATCGGAGGAAATCGCTGCAACAATCGCTTCTTGTGCAAATGTGTAGGCTTCTTCTGGGGTCTTCTCACCATTCAAAATGAAGGAGAGTGCATTACCCCAGTCACCCCAGACCTTGCCCATTTCAGGAATAGCGGGCATTGGTTGGGCATTGGCGCCAGCTTCAGCAATTGCCTGCAAGTCAGGATCATCCATGGCTTCCAATGCTGGAATATAGGCAGGAACACGTGGATCAACTTCATAGAATTTCAGCATTGTTTCCTGTGTAGCAACATATTCGGTTAAGAATGCTTGTGCTAGGAGGATATTCTCACTAAAAGCGTTGATCATGAAGCCCTGAACGCCCATGAATGGTTGGCCGCCATCGGGGAATGCTGCAACAGCATAGGGGGTGCCGGCTTCGCGCAGGTTGTTAAGCTCCCATGGACCATTCATGAAGAAGGCGACATCGCCATTCAGGAACATGGACTTGGCTGTCGTGTTATCGGTATTATCAGAAAGAATGCCGTCCTCTACCCACTGGAGTGCCATCTCACCGAACTGGATCATACCTTCGCTGCCAACACCAACATCGGTCGGATCGTAGTCACCGTTCTCATCGGTGCCGAAGATGTAACCGCCCTGAGAGGTCATCCAGGGATAGGCATCATAGGATGTGCCAGCCAGAACAATACCGTATTGGACGGTACCGTCTGCAATCAACTGTTCACTGATCGAATAGACTTCATCCCATGTTGTTGGTGGCTCTTCAACATAGTCTGTGTTGTAGAAAAAGCCCAGGTTTTCTGTTGCGTAGGGCATGCCGTAAAGTTCACCCTCATAAGTAAAAGCGTTCAGAGCTTCCTCAACAAATTCGTCAGCCTTTGGTCCCAGGTCAATCGGGGCAACCAGACCACTGGCAACCAGTGCTGCTGCCTGGTCATGTGCCAGGATGATGATGTCAGGACCTTCGCCTGCGGGTGCAGCAACAGAGAACTGGTCTCGAATACCTGAAATGTTTTCAACAACCAGTTCCACGCCATATTCTGCCAGGAAATCAGGTGCCAGTTCACTTAAGACTGGTGCACGCTGCTCATCTGCCCAGATGCGGATGGATGCTGAAGGCTCAACAACTTCTTCTGTTGGCTCAACAACTTCTTCAGTTTCTTCGGGTTCTTCTACCAGTTCTTCGGTCTCTTCAACAACCGGTTCTTCGGTTTCTGGCTCGGGGGTTGCTTCAGGTGCGCATGCCCCGAGAACAAAACTGGCGATTAGTATCACCGCTAATAAAATAAACCTTTTCTTCATTTTTTACTCCTTTGATTTGTAATTAAGATATTTTTCTGCGTGATGTTGAATCTCAGCTGATGTTTAGCTTTTACAAGCACTCAACAGTTCTTTTTCGATGCTGCTGCTAATTTTTCTGAATACTTCCAGCTGATCTTCGTTCAGTTTTGAGAGTATTTCTGTAACGTAATCCTGGTATTCTAAATTCACCTCCTTATACACTTGTTTACCCAGTTTTGAAAGATAAAGCTGGAAACTCCTGCGATCTTTTGGATTTTCCCATCGGTAAATCAAATCATCATTTAACATCCCCTGGACAATTCTGGTTGTATTTCCCTTTGTGCACAATAATTTTTCACTCAGATCAATGTAATTTATTCCTGGATGGTCATTCAAATGTTTTAACACAAAAAATCGGGATGTCGTCAAACCAAACCTGGAAAATAGAGATTTTTCTCCATTATCGAGATGCAGACTGATGGACTTTATTGACTGATAAACTGTTTGATAATTGGCCGGTGACGACATTACCATTTCCCAGATATAGTTGATGTGTAAACCCAATTATAATACTTTTTTTGATTTGTCAATATGCTTTTTAAACAATTTTAAGACTTTACTGCAAAAACTAGTACATTAACAACAAAATACATTCATCCTACAAGTATGACGAAAAAAGAACGAGCAAATAAAATCGATTATAAAAGGATTTGAGGGACTATTTTTTAGTGCCCTCTTTTGCTTCTTTTGATTTGTTTGCTGTTCATTCATCGCTTTATGCCGCTGAATTCGTCGAATATTGCTCATCACGGCCGAACCAATCACCATACAGGTGACTCTAAACTGACCACGGACAGGTAATTTACCAGCCGGGAAAG
>JARGGB010000071.1 GCA_029210815.1 Candidatus Brevefilum sp. | reverse complement strand
ATAATCCCAATCTAGCTGGGATTTATCTCTGCAAATGATATTCCAACCTGAGCCATGATTGGCTTTGATGACGAATTGATTGGGGAGATTTTTGATGGAAAATGAATCAATATTATCATAAACAGCGATCAGTGGAATCAGGTATTGTCCGCCCAATTTATCGGCAATAAATTGTCTCACGAGGAATTTATTCGCTAAAGTTTGCAGGATCGGTTCTCGATAATACAACTTGTAAATTTGCATCTTTTCAGTGAATTTGAGCGGATGTTCATAATTTATCATACGCCCGTGGGTTTTTTGATAATGCCGATCTATGAAATCCTTATCTTCTTGAAAAGAGAAATCTCGCGGTTCAGGTATTAATGTTTTGTTTTTATTTGGTAGGATGCATTTCAGGTATCTGGTTACCAAACCTTTATTATCGCCTTCTGAAATTTGTTTCTTAAATGCTGCAGGTGATTGAAAATAAGGAGATGGCTCCCTTTGTTGATACAAGCCTGTTAATAACCAGTGGGAAAGTGGATTTATGCCTGCCTGTCGCACGCTGTCGTTATTAGCGAGGTAATATTTCGTGTCAAAATACAGTGAGGGATTTCTTCCTTCACGCCAACCGAATTGGATGAAATGCCAAATCGGGTTGATTTTTTCCTGGCGAACATCGGGATAATTGTAGAAATAATACTCGGAATCAAAAAGACCACTTCGTTGTATAAGTAAGTAGTCTTTGAGAAGCACAAAATAATTTTGCATAGACCCTTTGTTGTCGTTCTGGTCTTTAACTTTGCATTGCCAATTGGAGGGCATCTTGCCAGTCAGGAAGCCTTAAACTAAACTTTCTTTCTAACTTTTTACATGACAAAGTAGATCTCAACGGCCTTTGTGCTGCAGTGACGAAGTCGTTTGATGATGCAGGGAGCAGCTCTTTTGTAACCTGGCTTTCTTTTTCAGGGTCCAGCGTCAAAATGGATTGAGCCCATTCAAAACGACTGCAAGATCCATTGCCAGACAAATGGTATAAGCCAGAATTTTCAGCGACGTATTCGATAACATGGTCTTTTCCCTGGGCGATTACTTGCGTGGTCGTTTCTGCTAACAAACGCGCCCAGGTTGGCGTGGATATTTGGTCATCTACAATGCGAAGCGTTTCATGCTTTCTTGCCCATTCCAAAACCTTGGTCACGAAGCAGGGGCGTCTCATGGAATAAACCCAACTTGTTCGGAAAATCAAATATGCACCGCCGACAGATTGAACAGCTTGTTCTCCAGCTAGCTTGGTCTCCCCGTAAACGCTCAGCGGGGTAGGTTCGTCACTTTCGACATAGGCTTCACCTTTGGTGCCGTCAAAAACGTAGTCCGTTGAATAATGAATTAAAGCTCCACGTAAATTTTTCACTTCTTCTGCTAAGATGCCAGGTCCCGTCCCATTAATAGCCATTGCAAGCTCTGGTTCGCTTTCGGCTTTGTCCACGTTCGTGTAGGCAGTGGCATTGATGACCAGACTTGGTTGGTGCTGCCTTACGATTGACCGAATATTATCAGGATCTGATATATCAACCTGAGGAAAATCAAGGGCTACCAAATCACCCAAACTTAGGAGAGTGCGATTGAGTTCATAACCAAGCTGACCGGTATTTCCGAGAAGAAGAATTTTCATAGTTGTTTTCTTAAAATTTGATCAAACAATCTTGTTGTCTGCCAGCCGTAAGAGATATTCACCATAGCGATTGCCATTAAAGATCGTTGCTAAGTGCCTCAGTTGTTGTTCATTGATGAAACCCATACGGTAAGCAATTTCTTCAGGGCATGAAATCATCATCCCCTGGCGTTCTTCAATCGCCTGCACGAAATTTGACGCTTGTAAAAGTGAGTGATGCATCCCAGCATCCAACCAGGCAACGCCCCGGCCGAGTACCTCAACACTTAACTCGCCTTGCGACATGTAAACTTTATTAAGATCGGTAATTTCGATCTCGCCCCTTGCGGAAGGTTTTAAATTCTTGGCAAATTCAACGACACGGTTGTCATAAAAATAGATGCCGGGTACCGCATAATGTGATCGCGGTTTTTTAGGCTTTTCTTCCAGACTAAGTGCATTTCCTTGCTTGTCGAATTCAACAACGCCATAACGCTCTGGATCGTGCACAGGATAGGCAAAAACAACAGCTCCCTTTTCAAGATTGGCGGCTTTTCTTAAGGTGGGAGGCATACCGTGACCATAAAAGATGTTATCTCCAAGGATGAGCGCGACAGAATCACCCTGGATGAATTCATCCCCGACAATGAAAGCGTCTGCCAGCCCTCTGGGTTTTTCCTGGACGGCATAATCAAATTTCAACCCCCACTGCATCCCATCGCCCAGCAAGCGCTCATATTGCGAAGCATCTTCAGGTGTGGTGATGATCAATATCTCCATAATGCCTGCCAGCATCAGCATAGAAAGGGGATAATAAATCATTGGTTTATCGTACACTGGCAGCAGCTGTTTGCTGACGCCAAGAGTGAGTGGATATAGGCGGGAACCTTTTCCCCCCGCAAGGATGATACCTTTCATGCGTTACCTCTCTGTTGATAGTTGATTTGAACCCATTGCCGGTAATCTTTTTCTTTGATTATGGCATTCATCCATTCGGTGTTTCCAATATACCAGTCCACAGTATCTCTGAGACCCTGTGCTAAATCATGCTTGGGCTGCCATCCTAGCTCGTGCTGGATTTTGTTAATATTCATGGCATATCGCCGATCGTGACCCGGGCGATCTTTAACATAAGTAATTAATTGCTCATGAGGTTTATTCGGCAGCCCCTTTTCGTCGAGGATCTGACAAATGGTTTTGACGATTTCGATGTTTGGTGGTTGATTTTCACCGCCAATGTTATAACTCTCACCATCTCTACCTTTTTCGATGATCGTCCAGATGGCTTCGCAGTGATCTTCCACGTAAAGCCAATCCCTGATTTGCATGCCGTCCCCGTAAATGGGCAGCGGTCTTCCTGTAAGTGCATTCAGGATTATTAAGGGGATCAATTTTTCAGGAAATTGGTAAGGTCCGTAGTTATTAGAGCAGTTCGAGATCGTGACAGGTAAGCCAAAGGAGTGATTGTAAGAGCGCACAAGGTGGTCGCTGCTGGCTTTGGAAGCCGCGTAGGGGGAATTGGGCGTATAAGGTGTCGTTTCTGTAAAAGCGGGATCTTCGGAAGCCAGGGTGCCATAGACCTCATCGGTGGAGACATGGTGAAAACGGACCTTATTTGGGTCTATAAATTTTTCTTTTAACCATACATTACGAGCAGCTTCCAGCAGAGTGAAGGTGCCTATAATGTTTGTTTGGATAAAAGCAGAGGGGCCTTCTAACGAGCGATCCACATGGGATTCTGCGGCAAAATGGACAATCGTGTCAATTTGATTTTGCCTGAGCAAATTCTCTACCATAGATTGATCTCGAATGTCTCCATGCACAAACTGGTGATTCTGCGGCACAGGAAGATCTCTTAAGTTTTCGAGACTACCGGCATAAGTCAGCAAATCCAGGTTGGTGATTTTCGTCTCTGGGGATACATTCTGTATGTACCGAACAAAGTTAGAGCCAATGAATCCTGCGCCGCCTGTTACAAGGAGTCTTCGTGTCATGAAAATACCTCTGCTTCTTTAAATTTTGGTGCGGATGCATCCTTTTCGGATATTACTGGTGTATGCCCGTTGGGGATTGGCCAATCGATTGCTAAATCAGGATCGTTCCATAATATGCAGCGTTCACCTTGTTTGTCATAGTAATCCGTGGCTTTATAAAGGACATCTGCTTGAGAAGTCGTTGCGAAAAAGCCATGCCCGAAACCCGGTGGGATCCAAAGCTGGTGTTTGTTTTCTGCAGATAGATACGCCCCAACCCACTTGCCATAATACGGGGAGCTTTTACGCAAGTCTACTGCTACATCGTAAATCTCTCCGATAACCACTTTAACCAATTTTCCCTGTGCGTGGGTTATCTGGTAATGCAAGCCTCTTAAGGTTGCCTTTTGCGAGGATGAGTGGTTATCCTGAACAAATTCTTGAGTTATGCCAGCATTGATGAAAGCCTGTTTCTTGTAAGATTCCAAAAAAAAGCCGCGATCATCTGTAAAGACTTTGGGCTTTATGATAATTACATCGGGTATTGTTGTTGGTATAAATTCCATAATTTTCGACTCAAATAATAATTTTCAGCTTGAATTATAACAGACCAGTTGATAGTGAAAGGTGTTTGTTTCCTATCTGATGAATTTTCACTGTATTTTTTACATGGATTTTAGGTTTACTCATAAATTAGCTGGGCATTGCATTCAGGTACATACTGCAAACATCGTCAGCTGAGCCAAGGCTTTCGATTTGACCTTTGTTGAGCCAGAGCGCTCTTTCGCAAATTTCTCTTACCTGGTCGATTGAGTGTGAAACCATTAATACTGTTGCTCCACTATCCCGGAATCTCCCCATGCGGTGGATGCATTTTTTTTGGAAAGCAGCATCTCCAACGGACAGAACTTCATCGAGGATGAGGATATCTGGCTGCCAGGCTGTCGCGACAGCAAATCCTAACCTGGATTGCATGCCTGAGGAATAAGTCCTCAGTGGTGCTTCCATAAAGCTTCCAATTTCTGCAAATTCGATGATTTCATCTAATTTGTTTTCAATCTCTTCATGGGAGTGCCCTAAAAGGGTTGCGTTCAAGAAGATATTTTCTCGACCGGTCAATTCTGGGTGAAAACCAGCCCCAAGCTGCAGCAATGGGCTAACATGACCTTTGACCCAAACCCGACCATCAGTCGGAATTAAGACTCTTGAAATGACTTTCATCAGGGTAGATTTGCCCGCTCCATTGCGACCGATGATACCAAAAATCTCACCACGCTTGACATCAAGGTCGATTTCTTTTAAGGCTGAAAAGGATTTGTGGTCAATTTCTCGTTTTACGAGTTTGATCATGTATTCCTTAAATGTCTGGATAGCTTCGGTTGGAATCCGATAACGAACTGATATATTATTTAGAAAGATTGCAGTATCGAATTGAGGTTCTCTTATCATTGTATTAGATGTGGTAGGCAAACTCGTCAGCTTTTAAGCAGAAGAAAATCCATCCGATGAGCAGTACGCCAAAGGATGAAACCGCTGTTGCCACCCAGGTTTGAAAATGGGGAACAAATCCTTCAAGCATAAGAATTCGGAATAAATTAACGATATAGTAAAAAGGGTTTATGTACAAAAGAATGCCATCCAGGATCTCTCGATAAAATTCCAGGGGCATAATAATAGGAGTCAGGTACATCCATGCCGTCAAAATGACCGGATATAAATCGGCAATATCAGGAAAAAATACGGCAAGTGTAGAAATCAATAAAGCTACACCAAGAGAAAACGAAAATAATAACAGCATGTACACGGGCAACAAGAGTGCTGATGGTTTAAGCTGGACGCCTGTTATCGCAAAGATCAGGAACAACGGCAAAAGAGATAAAACAAAATTGACCATGCTTGCCATGATCGTTGATACGACAAAGCTAGAGCGCGGCACATAAATTTGTTTAATTAGCTGACTGCCCCAGACCATTGAATTCATTGCCATGGATGTTGATTGAGAAAACATGGTCCAGCAAATGATCCCGGTCAGGACATAGGCGGCATAATTTTCAGTTCCACGAAATACACGCGAAAAAACGACAACCATGATCAACATTGTGCCTAGAGGGTTTAGCATGGTCCATGCCACACCCAGAACCGAGCGCTTGTAACGCGCGACAATATCTCTGCGAACCAACTGATATATCAGGTCCCGGTATTTCCATAATGAAACCAGCTCTTCAATGGCTGGATGTTTTCTTTTGGCGCTGTCGTATATCGTTGTCATGAACTCTTTTAAAGTGGTGTGATTGACAGCCAAAAGGTTACCTTAAATCAGGTGATGTGTCAATGAGAGATGTTTTCTAGAAAAAACCTTGGCTACGGTGTTTCGACGACGAAATTAATCAAATAGCGATAATATGTGTATCTTCCGCTGCCAACCGATGATGACCCCCAACCGCAAAATCCGAGGAAGAGTGAGGCTTGGTCGGTTGGTAATATTTCCCCGATCCATTCTGAAGCCAATCCTTGCTTATTTTCAAGGATATCGACAATCTGAAGAGGCTCCAGCCATAACCGTTCCGATGCATCATGAGATAATCTAACAATACTGTTAATAGTTGTTTCTAAAACCAGGTCATCATTGCAGTACCAATTAACCTGGGCTCCTACCAGATTGTCAATTTGATTCTGGATGTATTCATCGCCTTTGTTTCCCCTGTGTTCAAGGTATTTTCGAATAAATTCAGCTTCCATCGGCTTAAGAATATTGCCGTTGACGTAAGATGAATGAAGAATCATGTAGGGTTGATCTTCGTAATAAACAGCGGTCCCTTTTCCAACTGCAAATTTATCTCCCTTATCCAGAAAGTAAGACCTGTCCAGTACAGAAAATTCGCTGGATTGGTTTTCTAAGGAACCAGAAATAAATTCGATTTGCATATTGCAGCCATACAGGTCTGGGAAGGGATCGGGTGTTGGTGTGACAAGCGTTGGTCGTTCCCGAATTCTTGAACTCACCCCTGAAGGTTTTCCGATTCTGCTTTCTCCTTTGGTTGTTATGATTTTGGGTACAGGTGTAAGCTCTTGTTCACCAGCTGAAGGGATGCTGACAGATACCGGCAGTGAATAACATCCGATTAAGAGGAGTGGGATGATGAAGAAGGAGATAATACGCAATTGTTTCATAGGCAATAATTTTCATTAGGCAATACCTCCGGCAAAATCTTTAACCGGAGGTATTGCGATGGACCTATCTTGTTGGTTTATTTATTTATTCGTTGTTTAATTTTTGAGTCTATGGCAATCGTAATCATTGTTGCAACACCAGCAAGGCCGAAGACGATAGGCGCAAAGGTTCTGAAGGCTGATGGACCGCTGCCGCCTGCGGGTTGATCAGGTACTGAATCGGTGGGTGCGGGTGTGGGTTCCTCGGTTGCCGTTGGTGTTGGAGTGGGTTCTTCGGTTTCTTGTTCGGGCTCACAGGGAACAACAGAAGCCAGTTCTTCTACCGGCTCATTATTAAGTGTGTATTCCAATGAAACAGAATAACCATCAATTTCTGTAATGAAGCTTGTGCTTCCATTCGCTGGTGCAGTTCCCGAACCACTCTGACCGTTGTTGGCGGTCCAAATAAACGAGACTGCTTCACTGTTAGCATTGCTCACCCGCCACATGATTGTGTTTTCATCCGCCTGCGTCACAGTGATGCTTGCCAGGGTGCCTGAGCAAATCCCCTCTAATATTAGAGGATAATATTCCAATTCTTCAGTTGGCGTGGGTGTAAAGGTTGGCGTGGGTGTAAAGGTCTGTGTAGGGGTGGGGGTGGGTTCTTCAACAAGCCTGAAACTTGCATGGCTTAAATCAAAACCTACCGTTGAGGTCACTGTCACAGATGCCTTAGGGGGATTGATTACCGAAAAAACTAATTCGGTTCCAGCTTTGTAACATGTCTCAGTAATCAATTTGCCTTCTGGTGCTGTGTAGGTGAAGGTCGTTCCTG
>JARGGB010000070.1 GCA_029210815.1 Candidatus Brevefilum sp. | reverse complement strand
TTATTGGGTTGGCACAGAACCTATCTGAAGGGCTCCCCTTTGTTAGGGTAGATTTTTACCTTATAAACGACAAACCTTATATCGGCGAGATGACATTTCACCCCGGTTCTGGGTTTTCAATATTCCATCCTCAAGAATGGGATGAAATCATCGGGGGGTGGTTTGATATTTCAAGTTTTTATCCACAATAATAAAATCTAACTCAAAAGAAAATCCATCGCTTTTGCGAATATGATACAATTGCAAAAAACCAGATAAACATCTCATCAATGATTGCGCTTATCGACCGAATATCCTGATTCCTATTCACGAGTAGACAACATGCAGGATGAGCACTTTCAGATAATTGAAATTGTCGAGAAGGAAGATAGAATTGAACACCAACAGACGCTGTGTTTTCACCACTCTTATTGGCGATTATGAAGCTTTAAATGAGCAGGAAGTTTCAAAAAAATCCACTTTGGATTTCATTTGCTTTACAGACAACCAAAACTTAAAGAGCGATACCTGGAAAATCATTCCAATAGATCCTATCCTGCCCTATGACAGTGTGAGAAGCGCAAAAGCAATCAAAATATGTGCCCATCAGTACTTACCCGATTACGATACATCGCTCTATATTGACAACAGTGTGACATTAAACGTAAAACCAGAGGATATTTTTACTGATCTTCATTCAGAAGAATTCGATATGATTTGTTTTGAACACAGCTTCAGAAAAAATCTGATGGAGGAATTTGCCCTCGTTCTCAAACATGAATACGATAAACCTAATATCATCATTGAACAACTGAATGCCTACAGCCTGATTGATTCGAGGCTGGTTTTTCAAAAACCATACTGGGCAGGATTCATGATCAGAAACCACAATACACCATCTGTCATCAACGCTATGGAAGATTGGATGGTGCAGATCATGCGCTATTCTCGCCGCGACCAGCTATCCCTGAATTACATTTTGCAAAAACACAGCCTTAAATTTAAAGGTTTAGAGATCGACAATCGCCATTCCCAGTACCATGATTGGCCGACATCTACCCGTTATGGAGATGTTTCCTTAAAACAAAGCCTGTTTACGAATATTGAAAGCAACCTCAGGGTCATTGCACAAGAGAAGGAAATCAATCGTTTAAATCAGCTGGTTTGGGAGCAAAATCGGAAAGTCGATATGCTGCAAGAGCAAATTAGGTATTATTCTGAAAGTAAGAGCTGGTTGATCACAAAGCCGCTGAGGGCAACATTCAATTTATTCAGGAAGAATAAACCTGAAAACCTTAAGTAATAATGCCAAATTGAGGTTTGAAAGTATTTATTAAGAAAATAGATAATATATATTAGACCTGAACGATAAGTTTCAATACCTTCTTATTTTCGCTGTAATTTAGTTTAAACGAATCGTTTTATGAAACTGTCGAATTTGTTTTTTGGGAGAATTAATGGTAACTATAAAAGTCGTCTTTTTTACGCACGAATTAATAAATAGCCCCCTGAAACACCTAAGAGTTGTCGGCCCAATTTCATATACAAATATGGAATTAACAGCTGTTACAGATTCACAAGGGGACATTTTCAGTCATATTGATGATGCAAATATTATTGTTTTTCAAAGAACCTTTCCTTCTGATATCCCCCTTTTAACAAAAATATTTGAAGCTTCAAGAAAACTTAATAAGCCATTGGTTTACGATCTCGATGACAATTTGTTAATTTTGCCTGAAACCCATCCGGACAGAAAAAATCATTCAATCTCCAGGGGATTATTACCTATGCTTAATGCCGCCCTCGTCGCAGATTATGTAACAGTTTCAAGTGAATGTCTACAACAAAGTTTCTCGAATATAAATCAAAATATTTATGTCCTGCCAAATTTGATAGATGACAAAATTTGGAAATTCAAATCACCCACAATTAAAGATCATGACTCGAAACTAACCATTGGTTATATGGGAGGGGATTCCCACTCGCCAGACCTGGAATATATCGCTCCAGTGTTGGCACACATAAAACAGCAGCTTCCAAATAAGTTCAGGTACCACATTTATGGCGTTAAGCCACCGGAAACGCTTTTAGCCTTTGACGATACGGTCTGGACCCCAATAAAAACATACCATTACGAAGATTTTGCTAATGAATTTCAGAAATTATCTTTTGATATTTTTATTGCACCTTTGTTAGATAATGAGTTTAACCGCTGTAAAAGCCCAATAAAATTCCTTGAATATACGACATTAGGAGCCCCCGTTATCTGCAGCCAGGTTACACCTTATTCTGAAGTGATAAATGACGGTGAAAATGGCTTGTTAGCAAACGGCCTTGATCAATGGAATGAAAAAATAAATTTGCTGATTTCAGATCCCGATCTTCGTTACCGGTTAGCCGTAAATGCTCAAAAACTTATTAAGGACAAATATCTAATGTCCAAAAATTCAGACCAATGGCTTAATACCTATCGAAAAATCAATGAACAGGGCATTTCTTCTCATCGCCAAAATAATCTTTCCGAGAATTTCATACAATCCATTTCAGATCAATTATGTGAATATCACACACATATCGATGCTGAACTGGCAGAACACAGGATAAACATAGACAGGAAAAACAAAACCCTAGCCAGGCTTAAGGAAGAAATCCATGATTTAAAAATTAGGATTCAGAACATGGAAAACAAGATAAAAGATCTTCAGGGAGAAAAACAAAGTTTACAATTGGAACTTCATAATTTACGAAAAAATCTTGAGGCCAGTGAGCAAAAGGTTTTACAGTACGCACTCAGTAAAAGTTGGCGGTATACAAGGCCGATCAGGAAGATAAAACACAGAATTTTGGGTGATAAAAATGATTAATGAATTATATCATTACATAATCATCACAAAAAGCAAATTATTCGACAGGGCATATTATTTACGAAATTACCCTGATGTGCTTCATGCCGATGTTGACACCTTGTGGCATTTTATTCGGATTGGGTGGAAAGAGGGAAGAAATCCATCCCAAAGTTTTAATACAAATTATTATCTTAATGAAAATACGGATGTTAAACAAGCGAACATAAACCCACTAATCCACTACATTAAATTCGGACGAAAAGAAGGAAGAGCACCGAACCCGATACCTCATCCTGGCATGGGAAAATATATTTTTGAACCTGTAAAGAGCTGTCCTGATACAGAGATCCCAATATTTAATAAAGAGTATATCCAAACCCATCCAAAGAAATTAGATGAGGATTTGGGATTTGAAAAGATAAAAATTTACGGTTCTGAGATTAATTTGGATGATAAATCAAGAAATGATTATGAAAACATCACACTTTATGACACAAAAATCTCCATAATCATTCCGACAATTAATGCTGGTGACGATTTTGATTTTTTGATCAAGATGCTAATAAACCAAAAGGGCTTCCATGAAATCGAAATCGTGATTGTTGATTCTGGGAGCAGTGACCATACACTTGAAATTGCCAATCGATATGGGGCAAAAATAATTGAGATTCCAAATGAAGAATTTTCTCACTCACATGCAAGGAACCTCGGTGCAAAAAACGCTACAGGAGAATATCTTCTATTTACAGTTCAGGATGCCCTGCCCCCTTCACTGACCTGGCTAAATGAATTGGTGACAGGATTAAAGACAAAAGATGTCAGCGCGGTATCATGCGCTGAATTACCACGTGAAAATGCAGATCTTTTTTACCATGTTATCAGCTGGAACCATTATGAATTCCTGGATGTCAATAAACATGATCGCATCCTTGCGATGCCTGAGGAACCAAACCATTTCAACCTGAGGAAAAATGGGCAATTATCTGATTTAGCATGCCTGATACCGGCTGAGCTTTTCAGGAAATACCAATACCGATTTTCTTATGCGGAAGATCTCGATTTGGGAATTCGATTGATCAAAGATGGTTTGAAGATTGCTTTTTTAGGCTCAACCCGAATCATCCATTCCCATAACCGACCTGCGTATTACTTTTTAAAGCGCGGATATGTGGACAATATTTTCCTCTCCGAGATTTTCGAAGATTTCAAAATTCCACAATTAAAGCTTTTAAATGTCATCGAAGACATTGCTTTCAGTTATAACTTTTTAATTAAAAATGTGTTTACTAAGATTCAGGCGTTGAGCTTCCCGATTCAATTATCCACACTTCATATGGAAGTCAAACAATACCTTGGTGAGGCTAAAACTTATCCATATCCAATAAAGACCTCATATCAAGAAAACATGAGCCTTGATCCTGAATTGTCTGGTTTTATTGACATAATAATAAATAAATCCGGATATACCCAGATTGATGGCAATTATCAAGGCAATCTGATTGAAGCCATGTTCGGATTTGTCAATATTACATTCGAATATCTCAAGACAACACATGACATCATTGATAAACCTTTTATTGAATCGTTGACAGCGTGTTTGACTAAAGAAATTTCAATCCTGGCTGGTGCACATTTAGCATATGCATATATCAATCGATCTGATGAGGATATAGAGCTAGCGGCTTTCTTACATTCGATTTTGAAGGCAAACGTATGAGAATTTCTTTTCACAGTGTTTGTAACATGATGGTAATTACCGTAAATATTTGGAATGTCATGTTATGAAGATTTTATTCTTGACCCATCAATTTTTTCCTGAGTACCAAACCGGGACTGAGAGGTTTGTCCTAAATAATGCTTTGATGGCGCAAAAGTTTGGCAATAAAGTAAAGGTAGTCACATACAGCTACTACGAGAACGCTTTTTATGATCAAGAGATTCATGGGATACTGTACAAAGAATTCTTTTACGAAGGGATTCCTGTCCTGGCATTTAAATTCAAAAGAATTCCCGAAAACATTAACCTCGTCCTTGAAAATAAAAACCTGTCGCCATTTGCAAAATCGGTATTGGAAGTTGAAGCACCCGATATCATCCATGTTGGGCACTCAATGAGAATGCACGAATTCATCTGGTCGGCAATAAACCTGGGAATCCCTTATATTATTACCTCAACTGATTTTTTCCTTCTTTGCCCGAAAATCAATCTGACGCCTGATAAATTCAGCCTTTGCAGCGGCCCAAAAGGGGGGAAAGCATGCGCTAAATTATGTCCGGAATTAGATCGCAAATTTATATCAAGGCGTTTGGAAGCGGCAGAAAAAATCTTGAAAAATGCAAAGGATATTGTTGCCCCTTCAGAATTTGTTGCTCAAATTTATAAACAAGAATTTCCAATTTTATCCTTTGAAATAATTCCTCACGGGATTAGATATCATTTCATAAAAAACAACGATCGTGTATATGATAAAGAAAGCAAAATTACATTTGGATATTTAGGAAACTTGATCTACCACAAAGGTGTTCACGTTTTATTGTCAGCCTTCAAAAGTATTGAAACAAAAAATTCATCACTGAAAATTTATGGATTTGGGCAACAAAAATTTATAAAAAAACTTAAAGAAATATCAAACAACGATAAAAGGGTAAGTTTTCAAGGTTTATTTGCTTCTGAGAAACTTGGGAATGTCCTGAGCGATATTGATGTATTAATAAACCCCTCAATTAGCTACGAAACTTATTCCTTCACACTGCATGAAGCACTTGCCTGTGACGTGCCGGTTATTGCCTCAAACATTGGGGTAATGGGAGAAGTTATCGTCAATAATTTCAATGGATTTACCTTTTCTCCCGGAGATGCCTTAGACCTGGCTCATAGAATGGAAGAAATTATAAAGAACCCTGCCATTCTCAACGATTTAAAACAAAACATCAAGAACCAGATAACAATTCCAACGATTGAACAAGAAGCATACGCATATACTAAATTATATAAAAACTTTCATTCATAATTTAATCAAAGTCTGCCAAACGCATTACTAGAGTTATCATAAGGACAAAAATTGAGCAAAACAATCTTCTTTCATAACGGTGATGTAAAAACGGGTACATCTTATATTCAAAATTTCCTTGATGTAAATCGCTCTAAGCTTTTTGAAGGGCATCAATGTCTCTACCCAAACTTTACTAATAATAATTTGAAAGAAGGAAGATGCCATAATCACACATCATGGAGCTAATCTTTAAAACATCCACTAGGAACTCTTCTCACACGATATCCTGTATTATTAGTAATAAATTTGAATAAAAATAATTAGCAGAAAATAGCACACATCTATGAAAAAAAAGATTTTTTTACACATTGGGCCCCATAAGACAGGAACAACAACAATTCAAATTGGTCTGAAACATAACGAAAATATGCTCGAAAAACATAAAATTTTATGCCCAAATACCGGAAGAACTTCACAACAATCAGTTGGAAATCATAATTTGGCTTGGGTATTACTGTATCCTCAGATAGAAAACTTCAACCCAAAATTTGGAACTTGGGATGATTTTCATAATGAAGTAATAAATAAACCAAAGGCAAAAAAAATAATAATAACATCCGAAGATTTTTCTTCTCTTGATCTCAACCAAATTAGCCATTTAAGGGAAATCCTAAAGAATTTTGATGTAAAAGTGATTCTGTATTTACGAAGACAAGATAAAATTCTCCAATCCACCTGGGTTGAAGTGGTGAGAAATGCATGGACAAAAGTAAAAGTGGAATCTTTTTTTGATTGGGTAGACAACAACAACTATTCTGCAACGACAACTGATTATTTAAGTATTATTAAAAAATGGGAAACGGTTTTTTCCAAAGAAGACTTAATTTTAAAAATTTTTAATCCCTCAAATTTCAAAGGAACCTTATTAGAAGATTTCTTATTATCATGTGAAATTAAAATCAACAAAATAATCAACCCCCCAAATGCAAATGTATCTCCTGGAGTTAAAACAATCGAGGCAATACGACTCATCAAAGCAAATTTAAATTTTTCTGAATTTGATAGGAAATCCTGGAATTTTTTAGTTGAATGTATCACCAGCTTTGGAGACAAATATGATTGGAATAACTCAAAAATTAATTACTTAAACAAAGATTTATCAGAAAAAATTATGAATTGTCATAGAGATACAAATAAGATAATTGCTAAAGAATATTTCCAAAGAGATTGCCTCTTCAAAGAAGACTCTATCATTGAAAATTCTGCATCAAAATTTTTATTTGAGGATTTTTCAAAAGATGAAATTATCCACCTTTTTTCATATCTTCTTACAAGAATAGATCAAAAACATCCTCACATCACTTAGCAGTAAATTAAATTATCAATTTCAGGATCAATTGTTTCTTAGTAGCACAAATTTCAAACTAAATTTTCAAAATTCTACACTGGTATAATATTCAATGTGAATAATTTCAATTAACAGATGGGCTAAAATTCTGAAATCATTTTTTATTCGTCACCTCAGACTGATTCAAGACTATTTCACCATTCGCAGGAGTGGTCTTTTTAATCCTACCTACTACCAAAACACTAATCCCGACAGCAAACTTGTAAAACGAAGTCCCATCCTCCATTATCTCATTTCTGGCGCAAATCTAGGCAAAGACCCTTCCCTGGAATTCAGCACCAGCTATTATTTGCATCAATATCCAGATGTACAAAAATCCGGTATCAATCCATTAGTACATTACATCCTTTACGGAAAAGATGAAGGCAGGATCATTCATCCCATTGAATCCTCAAAATATCAGGGCTACGCAGGCTGGGTGAGGAAATACGACTCGCTCACATTGAAC
>JARGGB010000006.1 GCA_029210815.1 Candidatus Brevefilum sp. | reverse complement strand
GATCTTTTTCTTTTTTTCTTCTGACAGACGGTTGTTGCTGGGTTTCCCTCGATGACCTGAAATGATCCCTTCCGGCCCTTGCTCCCGGTATCGTTTTATAAGCCGCCTAAAGTGTCGGGTCGATATCCCGATACGCTTCGCTCCCTCCTTTTGTTTGATCCGTTTTTCTTCTGCCATTCGCAAGATTTCGCTTCGCTTGATTTCTTCTTTGCTCATTGTAATGATCCTGTTTTTCGTCATATCCTATTCACCTCCAATAGGACATTTTAACTTTGCTCAAATAGGACATTACTACTTTGCCCTGACATTGCAATATATTGATTCACCCTCGAGGTGATGGGCGGGTATAATACCAAGTTGCGCTTTATTCAGAATACAAATAAATAAAACATTTGTGCTATAATTGATAGAATGAGTGAAATTATGATGATGGCACGTGATAACCTGCGTGTGGTTGGCGCACGCGAACATAATTTAAAAAACATAACCGTTGAAATCCCCCGAGACAAGCTGGTGGTGATAACGGGTTTATCAGGCTCTGGGAAAAGCTCCCTGGCATTCGACACAATTTTTGCCGAGGGACAGCGGCGCTATGTTGAATCCCTATCCTCTTATGCCCGTCAATTCTTAGGGCAGATGGACAAGCCCGATGTGGATACCATTGAAGGGCTCTCTCCCTCTGTATCCATCGACCAAAAAGGCACTTCCCATAATCCCCGTTCCACCGTTGGGACGGTGACAGAGGTTTATGATTACATGCGCCTCCTGTATGCCCGTGTGGGTGTTCCCCACTGCCCAATTTGCGGGCGTGTGGTTCAAAAGCAATCTGCCCAGGAAATCGTGGATTTTATTGAGAAACTTCCGAAAGACAGCCGTTTGCAAATCCTTTCACCCCTTGTCCGTGAACGTAAAGGGACCTACCAGGCTGTTTTCGATGAAATTCGCAAAGCTGGCTTTGTCAGGGTCCGGGTGGATGGCGAAACCACCAGCCTGGAAGAGGATTTTGACCTCGATCGCTATAAGAAGCACACCATTGAAGCGGTTGTTGACCGCATCATCCTGCGAGAGCCGGAAAACGAGTCTGATGCCAAATCAGCCCGGACTCGACTGACGGACTCTGTTGAGACGGCGCTGAAGTTTGGGGATGGCTACGTCACAGTCCAGGTCCTTTCCGAAGACCCTACTCGAGATATCCAATTTTCAGAATACCTTGCCTGCCCGGAGCACGGCAGCATTATTACTGAAATTGAGCCCCGAACATTCTCCTTTAACACGCCTCACGGCGCCTGCCCGACCTGCCAGGGACTTGGAAGCCGCCAGGAAATTGACCCGGACCTGCTGATGCCGGACCCCTCTGTGTCACTCCTGAACGGCGCAATTGTGGATGATGCCTGGAATGGACCCAAGAACGACGGCGGTTACTACTGGCAGATGCTGGAAGCTGTTGCCAGGGAACATAAAATTGATCTTGAAGCACCGGTCGAAACCATCCCTGAGAAAAAGTTAAACAAGATCCTGTACGGTACAGGTGGTAAGGAATTAAAGGTCGAATTCACCGGCCGCAATGGGCGAAAGAGCTCCTTCCGAGCCTCCTTTGAAGGTGTGGTCAACAACCTTGAACGACGCTACCGGGAGACGAATTCAGAATACGTCCGGGGAAAGATCTCGGAATTTATGAGCGATCAGCCCTGCCAAACCTGCGGCGGTTTGCGGCTGCGCAAAGAAGCCCTGGCAGTGACCGTTGATGATAAGAACATCATCGAAGTTACCAGCTGGCCTGTACGCAAAAGCCTGGAATGGATCGATAAGCTTTCAGGCGAGTTAACGCCGCTTTCACATCGCGATCAGCTCATTGCGGAACGAATTCTCAAGGAAATTCACGCGCGATTGGGTTTCCTGGTCAATGTTGGCCTGGATTACCTGACCCTGCAGCGGTCTGCCGGTTCATTGTCCGGCGGCGAAGCCCAGCGCATCCGTTTGGCGACCCAGATTGGCGCACGGCTGATGGGCGTTCTTTATGTCCTGGATGAGCCCTCCATTGGATTGCATCCGCGTGATAACGGCCGCCTGCTGACAACATTGGAAGGGCTGCGTGACCTGGGCAACACCGTCATGATCGTTGAGCATGATGAGGAGACCATCCGGCGAGCGGACTGGATTGTCGATTTAGGGCCTGGTGCAGGCGATCTCGGCGGCGAAATTGTTGCCGAAGGGACCCCTGATGACATTATTAAACATCCTGACTCCCTGACTGGCGCTTATTTATCTGGCAGGCTGTTCGTTCCAATCCCGGAAAAACGGCGAAAGGGGAATGGTAAACACCTGATCCTGAAAGGAGCCAGGGAGAACAACCTCAAAAATGTAACACTGGATATTCCCCTTGGGAAATTCGTATGTATGACCGGTGTGTCCGGCTCAGGCAAGTCCTCTTTGCTGATCGACACCCTTTACCGCAGCTTGTCTCGCGAATTGCATCGTGCCCGCACCAAACCAGGTGACTATGACGCAATCGAAGGCATTGAAAGCATTGATAAAGTGATTAACATCGATCAATCTCCCATCGGCCGAACACCTCGCTCAAACCCGGGTACTTACACCGGCGTATTTGATTATGTTCGTGATCTGTATGCCGAACTGCCCGAGAGCAAAATGCGCGGGTATAAAAAGGGTCGCTTCAGTTTCAATGTTAAGGGCGGGCGCTGTGAGGCTTGCTCTGGACAGGGACAGCTCCAAATTGAGATGCAGTTCCTTCCGGATGTTTACGTGCCCTGTGATGTATGCCACGGTGCCCGGTATAACCGGGAAACCCTGCAAATCAAATTCAAAGATATGACCATTGCTGATGTGCTGGATATGACTATTGACACCGCGGCAGAATTCTTTGATGCTTTCCCCAAGATCACCCGACGGCTGAAAACGCTCCAGGATGTCGGTCTCGGCTATGTCCGTCTTGGGCAATCCGCCACAACGCTTTCTGGGGGAGAAGCGCAGCGCGTCAAGCTTTCGAAAGAGCTCTCACGTCAATCAACAGGAAGCACACTGTATGTTTTGGATGAACCCTCCGTTGGTTTACATGCCGCAGATGTCCATCGCTTAATTGATGTCCTCCAGCGGCTGGTTGATGAAGGCAACACTGTTGTGATCATCGAACACAACCTTGATATCATCAAAGTTTCAGATTGGATCATAGACCTTGGTCCTGAAGGGGGAGATGCCGGCGGCGAAATTATCGCTATCGGAGAACCCGAGGAAATTTGCGAGGTACCCCACTCCTTCACAGGCCAGTTCATGAAGCAAATGTTAGACTGTCACAAGATGCAATCATGATTAAAAGCATCAAATGAATGGCATTCAATAAATAACAAACAATAATTTCAAATTTTTTCTATATGAAAGAATCGAAGGACCCTGTCAAATTAAGTAATATTAATATATAATCAAGTTACGGATCGTTGATCGGAAGATTAACATCCTTCCCTTTGTTATAATTCGGGGACTGTTGAACCAACCATATATAAAGGAGAGTCTTATGGCAAAAATTATTGATATCGAAGGCATTGGACCGGCGTACGCCCAAAAATTGACCGCTATTGGCATCAAAACAACCAATAAGCTGCTCAAAAAAGGCGGCACCCCTAAAGGGCGCGAAGAGCTGGCAAAAGAAACCGGCATCAGCGGCGACCTGATTTTGGAATGGGTCAATCATGCTGACCTTTACCGGATCAAAGGTGTTGCGGAAGAATATTCCGACCTTTTGGAAGAAGCTGGTGTGGACACAGTGCCTGAGCTTGCACAGCGTAATCCTGAAAACCTGTATGCAAAACTTGTTGAGGTCAACGACATGAAAAAGCTCGTCCGCCAGCTGCCCTCACAACGACAGGTTGCTGATTGGGTTGAACAAGCCAAAGCTTTGCCAAGGCAAATTCACTACTAAAGCCCTTTGTTTTAATCAAAGATAACAACAAATTCCGCCCCCTGACCAATAAGCAAAAAAATCAGGGGGTTTGGGTTAAAACAGGCTGCATTTTTCGATAAGCAAACTTGCTGATATAATCCCCTTAAAGTGTCTATCAAACATCGAAACCACTGACCCGATTCAAGGGGTTTAACTAAGATGACTGCTCTAAAAAATAAAGCTTTCTTTAAAATCCTTTCACTGTTAATTATTTTTAGCCTTTTCACAGCTTGTTCGCCCCAGCTGTCGACTGTCGAGCCACTTCCTTCAATGACTCACACATCATCTACCGAAGCATCTACACCCACTTCCACACATACCCCGGAGTCTACAGGAACACCTGAACCAACAATAACATCTGAACCTCTAAGTCTGTTTCTGCCGGAACTCTTACCTTCCGGCATCATCGACAGTGAACTCCCCATCGCCTATAAACGATCCTATCATTCCAACACCTTGTGGTTCGGCCATGAATCACAAGCACCCCAGGGAGAAATCTTGCACACAACAGATTGGATTTATGCCCTGGCGGCACCCTTCCCCACCATCATTGATGATCTGTCCAGTGAAGACTTCCAGGTTTTGTGGTTTGGGGGGTGGGACTGGCAGGATTTTTTATCCTCATCCAATATATCAATTGCAACCATATCTGAGGATGAACTCCAGCAATTAAGATCCGATTTATTGGAAATACTTCCTTTTAAAATACTGTACGTCCCGGAGACAATCGCCGGGATAATGAGAAATATGTGGGGTTATCCAGATGAAACATTGGTGAAAATTGTGGAAACCATTCCCGACCCCGACACCCTTTGGGAGGAGAATGCCTGGGCAATCATCCCCTTTGATGATTTAGACCCAAAACTCAAGATCATCAGCATTGATGGTACATCACCCCTGTTCAAGGACTTCCAGGCATCCGGCTATCCCCTCAATATGCAATACCAGCTGATTAAAGAACAGCGATTAACCACTTCCCTCAACGCACAGGATATAGAAAGCATCATATCAGCTATTCAAACCACCAACCGTGACCCGGATAAAATGACCACCTTGGTCATGACAGGTGTAACAGCCTTGGTGAGAGCAACCGCATACCGCATGGAGATCAACGGTGTGACATACCCGGGTGAAGAGATCGCCGATTGGCTTCGTGAGGCAGACATCACCCACATCAGCAATGAAGTATCCTTCTATGAAGATTGTCCCTTCCCGGATCCGCACAACCGAATGCTGTTTTTTTGCAGCAGCCCGGATTACATTGAACTCTTTGAATATGTGGGGGCGGACGTCATTGAGCTGACCGGCAACCACAATAACGACGCCCTGTACGTCTATGGTGAGGATGTAGTCCCCTTCACCCTGAACCTTTATGACCATTATGATATGATGACCTACGGCGGCGGACGCAACCTTGGAGAGGCACAATCCCCTGCGATAATGACCCACAACGGAAACCAGATCGCTTTCATAGGCTGCAACGCTCCCGGGCCAGTGTTCGCATGGGCAACGGATGAAGGGGGCGGTGCGGCACCCTGCGGCGATTATCAATGGATGACGGAAAAAATCAAGCAGCTCCGCCAGGAAGGTATCCTGCCCATAGCAACCCTGCAGTATTACGAAGATTATTACAATTACCCGGAATCGCACCATATCCGGGATTTTGGTCTGCTGGCTGAAGCAGGCGCAGTGATCGTCAATGGCAGTCAGGCGCACCGACCGAAAGGTATGGCTTTTGAGAATGGTGCCTTCATTGATTACGGACTTGGAAATTTATTCTTTGACCAGATGGGCGTTACCATTGACGACGAAAACATCCAGCAAACGAGCTGGGAAGTGATCCAGCGACATACCATCTATGAGGGTCGTTTATTAAGCACCGAGTTATTAACAGCAATGCTGCAAGATTACGCCCAGCCGCGCCCCATGACAGATCGCGAGCGCACAGTCTTCCTGGAAGAACTTTTCTCAGCAAGCGGCTGGATTTCGCGGTAAAATCGGTAATAGGATTGTCTAAGCTTTAAGGAAAAAACCATGGTCTCAATTGCAGAGTTTTCAAAAGATCCAAAATATACCATCAAGGTTGTCAGCGAACGAAGCGGCGTGCGAACCGTTACCTTACGCGCTTGGGAAAGGCGTTACGATCTGCTCGAACCAGAGCGACTCGACAATAATTACCGGCTGTATTCAGAAAGGGATATCGAGGTCATTCGCTGGATCACCAACCGCCTGGATGACGGCCTTTCGATCAGTAATGCTGTTCTCGAGTACAAAAACCTGCGAAAAAATGGTCTGTGGCCTGAGGCACTTCCCTCGGTATTACCCCCGGAACCATCCAAAAAACCCGGATTTTCCACAGAGGTATACGCGAAAAAATTATTCACCGCATTGACCACCCGGAATGAAGCTGAAGCAAAACAAATCATCGATTCCGTTCAGAGCATGTTCGATTTGAAAGGGATCTTCTTTGAGATCTTTTCACCCTGTCTCTATGAAATTGGTGAAGCCTGGTACCGTGGCGAGATCCGCATTGCCACAGAACATTACGCTTCTGCCTATATCCGGGGCATTTTGCTGAACTTACTGCAGGCCTTCCCAATCTACAGCGCCGCCCCAACCCTCCTGGTCGGCTGTGGCCCAGAAGAATTTCATGAGATCGCCTCATTAATGCTGTCCGTTTTATTACGCCGTGAAGGTTACCAGGTTGAATTTTTAGGCCAGGACTTACCCGTTGATGATTTGGTGTTCTACGCAGAAGACACCGGTACAGATATGATCATCCTTTCCGTCAGCTCTGAATTAAGCGCGCGACCGCTTTACAAGATGCAAGCCATGCTGGACAAACTGCCCAAGAAACCTAAACTCGGCTTTGGCGGACGGTATTTTAATGCAAATATCGAGGCGCGGGATAAAATGGGGGGGATTTTTCTTGGGGAAAGTTTAGATGAAGCCGTCCAAAACGTGCACGATATCCTTGACTGAGTAGAAATTTCTGTTTCTCAGTTAAAATAACATCGGCATAATAATCAGCGATTGCGCCTGACGATAGCGTCGGTCATTCGCGCCACCCGTGTCATGGTCCTGACGTCATGCACCCGGAGGATATCCGCACCCCGGTCTATCGCCAATGCAACTGCAGCAGCGGTGCCTTCAATGCGTTCATCAGGGGGAAGCTCCAGGGTATACCCGATAAAAGATTTGCGAGACGGTCCGACAAGCATGGGATAACCCAGGGCTTTAACCTGGTCCAGGTAATCCATGAGTTCTAAATTCTGAGAGACAGTTTTTCCAAAGCCAATTCCTGGATCAAGGATGATGCAATCATCTGAAATGCCATTTTGATGCGCCAGATGAACGCTATCCATCAATTCTTCACAAATTTCGCCGATTAAATCGGCATAATCTGCGCCAACATATCTCCCCCCAAGGTGTTCTTCGACTTCAGGGGAACCAGCCTTCGATCGATTATGCATCAGGATGACCGGTGCATGAAAATTCGCAACAACGGATGCTATTTCCGGGTCCGCCCGAAGCCCCCAAACATCATTTACCCAATCCGCACCTGCAGTAAATGCTTCTCGTGCAACCGATGCCTTATAGGTGTCCACAGAGATCAAAGCATCCGGGTGAGCCTTATTGATTTCCGCAATCACCGGAACCACCCGATTGATCTCTTCCTCAGCGCTAACGAGGTCTGCCCCCGGCCGCGTGCTCTCACCCCCAACATCCAGTATGTCCGCACCCTCTTGCAAAAATTTCCCAGCCTGTTCCACTGCTGCACCGATGACATTTTTGGCATCCAGAAGGCCGTCCCCAGAAAAACTATCCGGCGTGACATTGATGATCCCCATAATATAGGTTCTTTTTCCCCATAAAAGATGCTGACATTGTTTTGCTTCCATGATCACCTCAATCCTCAGGTTGTGCTGCCTGCGCTTCAGCCAGGATTTCAACCCGATCAATTGCCCCACCCAGGCTGTAAAGCGTCAAATCAAATCCTGCCTGCTGCCCGGCTGAAAAGGCACTGTCACCCTCCCATCGTCGAGTAGCAACAACTTTCCCATCACGGTCAAAGGCAGTGGCATTGATCCACAAATAGCGTGCCCCTGTGCTCTCTTCGGGGATGACTGCGGTGCCGCTGATCTCAGCACGAGTACCATCTTCACTGATCGTGACATTTTGGTCGGTTAGTTCAAGCTCTAAATAACGCTGGTCACCCGGCATCACGGGTAAGAAAAAATCAACCTCAGCAGCAGCAGAAAATGCTTCTGTTATTGGACCTTCGAAGTAAATCACCAGCGGTAGGGAGGCACCTGCCGGCAGCAGATTCAGGGGCATCACTGCCGTTCCAGTAAGGGTTTCTTCACCCAAATCCACAGTGACTTCTGCAGAAACATTCTCCAATGCACCCCCCTGGTTGTTCTCAAGCAGCACAAAACACCACAAGCCGCCCAGGGCATCGGGATAGCAATTTGGCTCTTTCAAGGCAGTATAGGGTGGGGTTGGGGTCGGCGTCAGGGCTAAAGTTGCCGTTGCCGTTGCACCTGCCACAGGGGTAATGGGGATCAACAAAGTCGTCC
Organism: Candidatus Brevefilum sp.; assembly: GCA_029210815.1. Taxonomy (GTDB): domain Bacteria; phylum Chloroflexota; class Anaerolineae; order Anaerolineales; family Anaerolineaceae; genus Brevifilum. The sequence goes on along the minus strand of JARGGB010000006.1, from coordinate 64,747 downwards.
CCGGACTCATCATCCTGGGGTTGACGGTGGGATTGGCAGTCATGATTGCTTGCGGGCTGATGCCGTACCAGAAGGCAATGCCATACATATCATCACCTTCACGAACGTCATAATAAACCTGTGTCGCCGTAGGGGTGATGGTCGGTGTTGGGGTTGGGCTGACATAGTCTGTCGGTAAAGGCGTGGCAGAAGGTGTGTCTGATGGGTAAGGGCGCAGCGTGCCATCCAGGGTGCGTGTGGGTGTCTTTTCAATCTGCGGGGCAGCTTGTGCGCACGATGATAATAAAACCACGCCCAGCAAGAGCAGCGTGACTGTAACAAGCCTGTTTTTTTGCATGCCGGCATTATACCCGTGAAGATCAAAGCAATCCAATCATAACCTCATTTGTAGAGTGGATTGGGTTGCTCACATGCGACATCAACACCCTTGGTAGACCAAAATCACCATCGCCATATAAATATTTCATGACAACCCACCAACAAACAAAAACACTCTGGTAATTAAAAAACAGTGGGTTGGTCATCCGGTTTGTTTGTATTACTGTAAGAAATACAAATACCAATCTCTCAATAGATAATTTCAGTTCGTCCAACCCTCCCTACGAAAAAAATAATAATGCAAATGAAGAGCGTTAGAAATCCGTAAGAGTCCCGCTGTTTTACTTGCAAACCGTTCTCAAGAGAGCTATAATCGGAGAGGATTAAAATCAGGAAAGTAGTTATGCCTACCTATACCTATCATTGTGATAATTGTGGAATTCGCTTCGACCAATACCAGAAGTTTACAGAAGCGGCGTTAACAGTCTGCCCGGAATGCGGTGAGCCAACATTAAGGAAGGTTTATCAGCCGGTCGGGATTGTCTTTAAGGGAAAAGGTTTTTACGCAACCGACAACCGGTCCCCAAGCGGGCAAAGCTATACATCTGAAAAAGAAGAAGCCGGCAAGAAAGACCCTGAAAATAAATCTGAAACAAAAACCGAAAGCAAATCGGAAAAAGCAAAAGCAAAAGACTCTTAATCCAAAAAATTTTTTACATTAACGGGCTGAAGCCCGTTTTTTTATTTTAACCGATTGGTTAATCTGCATACCGTCAAATCATGGATTGCGCTATAATTTCATTATCATCATCAATTACAAAAGAGTGAAATCTTATGAAACAAATGCTGCAAAATCTGAAAACAGGTGAAACCCAGGTTGTTGAAGTTCCAGTACCGCAAATTAGTCGAGGAAGCGCACTTGTAAAAACATCCGCCTCCCTTGTTTCAGCCGGAACAGAGCGGATGCTTGTCGAATTTGCCAGGCAAAGCCTGGTTGGGAAAGCAAAATCGCGCCCGGACCTGGCTCGCCAGGTTATCAATAAAGCACAACGAGAGGGCATCATTCCAACATTTGAGGCAGCAATGAACAAACTCGATCAACCAATGGTTTTGGGTTATTCATCAGCCGGCACAATCATCAAAGTCGGACCCGGGTTGGAAGGTTTCAAAGTCGGTGATCGTGTCGCATGCGGCGGCGGCGGGCACGCCGTCCATGCTGAATTTGCATCGGTTCCACAAAACCTTTTGGCGCGGCTACCAGATTCTGTTGATTTCGAATCGGCAGCCTTCACCACCATTGGTGCGATTGCCATGCAAGGGTTTCGGTTAGCAGAAGTTGGCGTAGGCGCACGTGTCGCAGTCATCGGGCTGGGATTGCTTGGATTGCTCACCACCGGTATTGCCAATGCCGCCGGGTGCCAGGTGCTGGCAGTCGATCTTGACCCGAAACGCGTTGAGTTTGCACAAGATATGGGCGCACATAAGGCAGTCACCCGGGATAATGCTGTTGAAGCTTCAGAAGTTTTTTCATATGGCCAGGGCGTGGATGCCGTATTAATTTGTGCGGACACAAAATCAAATGACCCGGTTGAGCTTGCAGGTGAAATTGCCCGGGACAAAGCCAGGGTGGTTGCTGTGGGGGCTGTTGGCATGGAAATCCCACGTAAATCTTATTACGAAAAGGAACTGACATTCATTGTTTCAAGGTCCTACGGACCAGGACGTTATGATAAAGATTATGAAGAAAACGGCCAGGATTATCCCATCGGTTATGTGCGCTGGACAGAAAATCGCAATATGCTTGCTTTCCTGGAACTTCTCGACCAGGAGAAATTAGATGTCTCTCCCCTGATCACACACAGGATTCCCATCGAAGAGGGTGAACGTGCTTATGCACTGATCACAGGAGAAGCACCCCACATGGGGGTTCTTCTTACCTACGGCGAAGGTGAACTGCCTGAAGAAAACCGCATCCCGAACCTGGCAGCACCAACCGTTCGGGTAAAACCCGGTGAAATACTGGCGCTGGGCGTTTTAGGGGCAGGGAACTATGCAAATGCCACCTTCCTGCCAGTGGTCAACAAGGTCAGCGGCGTTGCGCCTGTTGGGATTGTTTCAGCCTCCGGCACCAGCGCTCACCACGCGGCGCAGCGCTTTGGCTTTGGTTTTGCTGCCAGCGATCCAAAATCGGTGATTGATGACCCCGCCATCAATATGATCGCCATTCTGACCCGTCACGACCTGCACACGCCGCAAATCCTGGAAGCCTTTGAAGCAGGGAAGAATGTTTACTGCGAAAAACCGTTAGCAATCAACCAGGAACAGCTGGCGCAGATCAAAGAAGCGCTCCAAAAGGAAGACCAACCTTTGCTGATGCTTGGATTCAACCGCCGCTTTGCCCCACTGGCAAAACAATTGAAAGAATTTATTGACGCTCGCCAGGAGCCGCTTTTTGCACATTACCGGGTTAATGCCAACCTCTTACCCGCAGACCACTGGCTGATGGACCCGGAAGTCGGTGGCGGACGCATCATCGGTGAAGCCTGCCATTTTATTGATTTTTTGACATTCCTGGTGGGCGAAAACCCCATCGAAGTCACCACCCAGGGCTTGCCAGACCAGGGTAAATATCATGAGGATAATGTGGTCATGAATTTCCGCTTCCCTGATGGATCCATCGGGGTGGTAAGCTACCTCGCGAACGGTGATAAATCCTATCCAAAAGAGCTTGTGGAAGTCTTCAGCAGCGGTCGTGCTGCCGCCTTACATGATTGGCGAAGCCTTGAAATGGTGGCAAATGGTCATAAAAAGGTCAAGCGTCATCACCTGGCGCAGGATAAAGGCCACAAAGATGCCTGGCTTGCTTTCCGAAATGCAATACAGGATGGAAAAAACCCACCCATTCCTTATGACCAGTTATTGGGCGTCACCCAGGCTGCCTTTGCTGCTGTTGAATCACTGCGGAGCGGCGAAACCGTGGCCGTTGGACACCAATAATTTTTTCGGCGTCAAATGCACTTCTAATTCAAGCATTTACAAAAAGCCATATACCAAATGAATCCCTTGACAAAAGCCATTAAAGCCGTAGATGAACTGGGGCTGCCCAAGCTATGGTATTACGCACTTTACAAGATGGGTTTAGCAACCGGACACTTCCGCAGGCGAACGCCGAGCAAAATGTCTGTCTTCACCGGTGAACCCAGCCTGCCGCCTTTCGATGGCTTTCCTGAAATGACGGAATCTCAACGCAATCAACTGCTTGAGGAGGCAGACCTGATAAGGGCGCGCACAGTCCGCCTGTTTGGCGTTCACCAGGTTCCTCTCGACCTTCACGCTGGTGCATCTCAGAAACACTGGACAGCGCTTGAAAAGATCCAACCCGAAAAGGATATCAAATTTATCTGGGAGCCAGGGCGTTTTGGATGGGCGATCACTTTGGCAAGAGCTTATGCTGTTAGCCGAGACGAAAAATATGCGCAGGACTTTTGGGAGAAAACCCTCACATTTTTAGAAGCACATCCCCCTAACCTGGGACGGCAGTGGCAGTCTGCCCAGGAGGTCGCGATACGTTTGATGGTGCTTGTCTTTTGCGATCGCGTTTTTGCTCATTCACCAATCTCGACGCCGGAGAAGCGCAGGCGGCTCTGGCAGGCTGTCATTGAACACGCACAGCGCATCCCACCGACTTTAGAATATGCCCGTGCTCAAAATAATAATCACCTGCTTTCAGAAGCTGCCGGGCTGTTTACGGCTGGACTGTACTTTGCAGGGCATCCCCAGGCTGAAAAATGGCGAGAGCTGGGTTGGCGCTGGTTTAACTGGGCGCTGCAAAACCAGGTCACGGAATTCGGTACTTACATCCAGCACAGCACAAACTACCACCGGCTGATGCTCCAGCTGGCTTTGTACCTTGACCAGCTAATGCGAACTACAAAAAGGGATTGGCCTGCTGCAAGCACTGACCGTCTGAAAGCTGCTGTGCAATGGTTGTGGGCATTGACAGACCCAGACACCGGTCAGGTGCCGAACCTGGGCGCTAACGACAGCGCTTATATTTTCCCTTTGATACAATTAGCCCATGACGATTACCGTCCGGTTGTCGATGCCGCTGCCAAAGCCTTCCTGAATGCGGATGCTTATCAGCAGCCAGACCTTGCTGAAATGGCAAACTGGTTTGAGATCCAGGCAGAAGGTACAAACGAGCAGAAGCAAGCGCAGGCACCTGACATGCTCCGGCTGGACCAAAAAGACGGGCGTGCATTCATTCACACCGCACATTTCACAGACCGTCCTTCCCATGCAGATCAGCTTCATGTCGATCTCTGGTGGCAGGGGGTGAACATCGCCATAGATCCCGGCACCTATCACTACAATGCCGCCCCGCCCTGGGACAATGCCCTTGCTTCAACCCGGGTTCACAACACCCTCGTCCTTGACGGTCAGGACCAGATGTCCCGTGTCGGTCGATTCCTCTGGCTGGATTGGGCACAGGCAGAAATCATCGCCCACGAAATTGACGAGTTCGGGCAAATTATAAGGGTGACTGCGGAACATGACGGATTTTGCAAGCTTGGCGCCCGTCACCAACGCACATTGAAAACAAGTGATCAAGGCTGGTTTGTGGAAGACCTACTTCTGCCTGAAAAAGAACCGGATGACAAAATCCACACCGCCCAATTAAGCTGGCTTTTACCAGATTGGGAATGGTCAGTAGAAGCCGGGAACCAATTAAAGCTCAAGGGTTCCAAATTTTCCTTTTGCCTTCAAATTGACGGCGTTGTCAAAATTTGTCTTTTTAGAGCGGGCAAACGGCTTCTTGGCACAATTGACGCACAGCCAAACTGGGGATGGCAGTCCAATGCTTATGGGGTCAAGCAAGCCGCATTAATGGTAAAGGCTGAAATTTCAGGCATTTTGCCGATCAGGTTCCAATCAGATTTCCGATTTGAATAAATAAAAATAACTCCATTTTCGCTTCCAAACCTAAAGTTACATGCTGGCTGACCTTGTGCTGACCGGCTTTCTCACACGGCTTGATTAGAATAGAGTAAAATGTTAACAATATGCACATCCTACTGATCCACCAGGCCTTTGCGGCTTTGGACGAACCTGGCGGCACCCGCCATCATGAACTGGCACGACACCTCGCCCGACAGGGACACCAGGTGACCATCATCGCCAGCCCGGTCAGCTACCTCACCGGAACAAGCGGATCGAAAAAAAGCCGCATACAAATTGACGATTTGGGTGTGACGATTATCAGGAGCTTTACCCTTCCCGCCTTGCATCGCTCCTTTATCTGGCGGGTGTTCAGCTTCTTAAGCTTTATGATTTCATCCTTCATCAACGGCTTGTTCGTTAAAAAAGTAGATCTCGTCTGGGGCACCACACCCCCTATTTTCCAGGGACCGACCGCATGGCTGCTTGCCCGACTCAAGGGCACACCCTTTTTACTTGAGGTGCGCGACCTTTGGCCTGCCTTTGCCGTTGCTGTTGGCGTATTGAAAAACAAATTCCTGATCCGGCTGTCAGAATGGCTGGAAAAGTTCCTTTACAAACACGCTGATCATGTGATGGTCAACTCACCCGGGTTTATTGACCATGTTAGAGCCAGAGGCGCAGAAAAGGTTTCACTGATACCCAACGGTGCTGACCCTGATATGTTCGATCCCCAATCAGATGGTCTGGCTTTCCGAGAAGAACATAAGCTGGGTGAAAAATTTATTGTTTTATACGCAGGCGCACATGGGCTGTCAAACGACCTGGATGTGGTACTGGAAGCAGCAGCGCACCTTAAAAGCCGCGACGATATCCAGATACTCATGCTGGGATCAGGCAAGGAAAAAACTCGACTGCAATCCCTGGCAGTCGAAAAAGGATTGGACAACATCCTGTTCCTTCCGCCAGTGCCAAAGCTTGAGATGAAAGAAGCGCTTGCCGCATCAGATGCCTGCCTGGCAATATTAAAACCGATTGAGATGTATAAAACGACCTACCCTAACAAAGTCTTCGACTACATGGCAGCTGGTAGAGCGGTGATTTTAGCAATTGACGGTGTCATTCGAGAGGTGATTGAAGCAGGCAATGCCGGGATAGCAGTTCCCCCCGGAGATCCAAAAGCCCTCTCTGATGCAATTTATGAACTGGCATCCGACCCAACAAGATGCCAGAGATTAGGTGAAAACGGCAGGAAGATCATTGAGAATCAATTTTCACGCAAAGAACTGGCGGATAAATTTACCGCGCTGCTGGAATCTGTAAGGAGGATTTATGGTTGATAAAATTTTAGTTGTTGATGACGAGATTTCCCTTCAGGAAACACTGGCTTATAACCTCAAGAAACAAGGTTATGATGTCCTGACAACGGGGGATGGCAATGAAGCCCTCGAAATGGCACGTGAACAAAAACCTAACCTGATCATCCTGGATGTAATGCTGCCAGGTATTGACGGCTTTGAGGTTTGCCGAATATTACGCAAGGAGATGGCAACCCCGGTGCTAATGCTGACTGCCAGGGATGACGAAATTGACCGCGTGGTCGGCCTGGAAGTCGGTGCGGATGATTATCTCTCAAAACCTTTTAGCATGCGTGAACTCATCGCCCGCGTCAAAGCGATGCTCCGCCGGGTGCGATTGATCCGGGAAGAGATCGATCAGCAGGAAGCGCAGGACGGCAAGCGTAAATCTGAAATTTTAGATTTTGATAATTTGCGGATTGATATGACCCGCCGTGAAATCCTTGTGGATGAGAAAGTCGTCCCATTCAAGCCAAAAGAATATGAATTACTGACCTTCTTTGCCCAACACCAGGGGCAGGTGCTTTCACGCGAGATGATCCTTGAGCGTGTTTGGGGATGGGATTTTATCGGGGACAGCCGCACGGTTGACGTTCACGTACGCTGGCTGAGAGAAAAGATTGAACGGGACCCCGCTAATCCGCGTCGCATCATTACCGTTCGGGGTGCCGGCTATCGTTTTGAAGGGTAGTTGATGCGTCGTCAACTTCGATGGCGGGTCCTTCTGCCTTACCTGATCGTCTTCGTTTTAACGATTATGATCTTAAGCCTTTTAATCGCGGCTGATCTGCGTGACCGGCGCGCGCGATATTTGCAAGACCAGCTCTCTAATTTTGCACAGCTCGTCGAAATTCAGACACGCCCCTATTATGATGCGCCCTTCCAAGCACCCCAACTTGAAGCTTACGCCAAACAGCTATCCGAGGCTTTGAATATCCAGGTCGCTTTCTTTGATTTGGATGGGAGCCTGATTGCCTCATCAACCTCAGGTGAGGACACTTCAACCATGCCCGGGCTGACCTCAGCAATATCAGAGGAACAGTCATTTGTGTTGGATGAAAACACTGCCGTTTTTACAAAAGTCATCCAGGATGCAGAATCTAATAATGTTGCCGTTCTCCAACTGCAAAGCCCAGCAGATTTATTCAGTGACAGCACCGCAGCCATTTTTAGATATACAATCAGCATCCTGCTGATTGGTTTAACAGCCATGATCGTCGTGGGTCTCATTGTTAAAGATCGGCAGCAGCTTCCTGCGGAGAAGTTGACAATTGCAGCACAAGAAATGAGCTTCGGTCATTTTTCGGGTCTTGATTTCCCGGAAAAAGCCGGGGAGCTGAAAGATTTGAGCCAGGCGCTGCAGGATATCACGCAAAACCTTGGCAAACAAATTGAAACCCTCACCAGTGAAAGAGGCATGCTCTCAGCAGTTCTCAACCAGATGACAGACGGGGTGATCATCACAGATTCTGAAGGCAGGGTCAAATTGCTCAATCCTGCTGCTGAACGAATCTTTCAGATCAATCAAAATAAGGACCTGGAACGCTCTATTGTAGAAGTCCTGCGATATCATCAGCTGGTAGAGCTTTGGCGCATTGCTAAAGATGGCGATCGACAGAGCACCATGCTCGAGATTGGACCCAACCATATGTTCCTGCAAGTGGTTGGCATCCCGTTGAAAGCACTTCTACCTGGCAGCACCTTGCTCCTCATCCAGGATCTGACCCAATTGAGACGCCTTGAGACCGTGCGGCGTGATTTCATCAGCAATGTTTCCCACGAACTGCGGACACCCCTTGCCAGTCTGAAAGCATTGGCGGAGACACTCCAGGAAGGCGCACTTGATGATCCGCCTGCTGCACGACGTTTCATCTTACGCATGGAAACAGAAATCGATAACCTGACTCAACTGGTCAACGAACTGCTTGAATTGTCAAAAATTGAATCGGGCAAAGTACCCCTGTCATTCCATCGTGTTCAACCCTGTGAACTACTGCAGCCGGCTTATGAGCGAATGGCATTACAGGCAGAACGCGCTGGCCTGAAACTCACATTGAACTGCCAACCAGACCTGCCGGCCGTTTTTGCGGACCCCAATCGCATTACCCAGGTGCTGATCAACCTGGTTCATAATGCCATCAAATTCACACCTCCGGATGGGGAGATCTCCCTCAATGCCTACCAGGATGGTGAACAAATTGTGTTCTTTGTCAAAGACTCTGGTGTCGGGATTGCAAGAAAAGACCTCGGTAGAATTTTTGAACGTTTTTATAAAGCTGATCGAGCCCGTGCGGGCGGCGGCACCGGCCTGGGATTATCCATATCCAGGCATATGATTGAATCCCATGGCGGATATATTTGGGCTGAAAGCGAAGAGGGCGTCGGGAGTACATTCTATTTTTCACTGCCAATCGCATGATGTTAACCCATTATTTACCGGTTTTCATCCATTTTTAACTGAATCAATGCCTATTTTTGAAATAAAAATGTTAAGATTAATTGAGCCGCATTGTTTAGTCTCTATCCATGAAAGCTAATTAACCAGAAATAAACAAGCCTTGAAATTAATGAATTTAACCAATCAGCAGGAAACAATATCTACCCATCCCCCAATAGCACCAACAGAGAAGAAGATTGAATCGAGGATTCATATTGGTGAAAGTGCGGGGACACCCAGCTTTGAATCCTTACCTGTCAAAATGGCTGCCATTGATCTATCCGTTTATTACGGCAAATTTCGAGCCCTCAAAGATATCTCAATTGAGATCCCGGAAAACAAAATCTCAGCATTGATCGGTCCTTCTGGCTGCGGAAAATCAACTTTACTGCGATCATTCAACCGGATGAATGACCTCGTCAATGGCTCCCGGGTTACAGGCCAGGTGCTGTTGAACGGTAAAAATATTTACGAGCCCGGTGTGGACGTGGTGGACATCCGTCAACGGGTTGGTATGGTCTTCCAGCGGCCCAATCCCTTTCCAATGAGCATATTTGATAATGTTGCCTATGGACCACGCTTATATGGCATTCATAAAAAGAATATCCTGGAGGAGATCGTAGAAGGAAGTTTGCGCAAGTCCGCGCTTTGGGACGACGTCAAGGATAAACTTCAGCAATCCGGGTTGGCGCTTTCGGGAGGTCAGCAGCAGCGCTTATGCATTGCCCGGGCAATCGCTGTTGAACCAGCGGTGATCTTAATGGACGAACCGGCTTCTGCCCTTGACCCAATCTCAACATTGAAGATTGAGGAATTGATGGAAAGCCTTAAAGAGGACTACACCATTGTGATCGTAACCCATAACATGCAGCAAGCTGCACGGGTGTCTGACTTCACAGCATTCTTGATGATCGATGAAGATCGGGCTGGTTGGTTGGTAGAATTTGGGGCAACCGAACAAATTTTTACAAATCCTCAAAACGAACAAACGGAACAATACGTCACTGGTCGCTTTGGATAGAATGTTATACAATAAAGATGCCTGCAGGCAGCCCTTGAGGAGAAAATCATGCCTCGTCAAACATTAGATCGAGAAATACAGCACTTACAGGATGAAGTCCTACTGCTTGGAAGCATGGTGGAACAAGCCATGCTGAATGCAATTGACACACTCAAGCATAGGGATAAAAAAGCAGCACGACTGGTATACCTCGATGATGAACGGATCAACGAAAAAAGATATGCCATAGAGAACCGTGTCTTGATCCTGTTTGCAACTCAACAACCCATTGCCCATGACTTGCGCTTGCTAGCTGCAATTCTTGAAGTGATCACGGAACTGGAACGGATGGGCGATTACGCCAAAGGGATTGCAAAAATTGCCGTCCGAATCAGTGATGATGAAACGCCGATACCGATCCGGGAAATCACCCGCATGGGAGACCTGGCAGTCAGCATGCTTCACCGTGCCCTCAGCGCTTTCATCAACGAAGATGTCAACATGGCATACCGCATACCAAAAGAAGACGACCTGGTCGACGATCTTTACAACCAGGTCTATCACAAGAACGTCAACGCCATGATCGCTAACCCGGAAATCATTGATCATTCCAGCTACATTATGTGGGTGGTCCACAACATTGAACGCATGGCGGATCGCGTCACCAATATCTGTGAACGAACCATCTTTATTGCCACAGGCGAATTATTAGAGATTGATATCTCGGATGATGAATGGGCAGAAGAGGATGAAATTTAAACAAGTCTTTCTTGAATATCCAATCCAACCAGGCCGGCTATTTTAATGCCGGTTTTTTAATTCAAGGTGCCGTGTAAGCATGTCCTCTATACCCGAACTTGAGAAAATACGATGGAAACAAAAGGTCAAATAGATATCTATCGTTTCGGCGCAGCTTACATACTTGACCAGTCCCATCAATTTGAAGGCGAAATTGATGGCGCATTAAAAGCGAAGGATATCGAATATGTCCATCGAATGCGAGTTGCCTCCCGCAGGCTGAGGACAGCGCTGAATCTTTTCCGTTTGAACTTGCCAGATGACACTGCTCAAATTTGGCGCCGTGAATTTAAAGGTATCACAAAGGCTTTAGGCCAAGCCAGGGATTTAGATGTCCAAATTCAACTTGTCAAAGGCTTGTTGATGGGAGATGTGGCGCGTGAATATAAATATGGATACCAGCGCCTGTTATTAAGACTAAAACATAATCGAAAAAAAGCGCAGGAAAATGTCAAATCCGCCATTGAGATTTTGCAGGCAAAGGGGACACTCAACAGAATTCATACCGTTCTGAAAATGCCAGTGGAAGACCAGGGCTTAATTTATCCACCCGACTTATACCTGGCGGCATCCGAATCAATCCAAAAAGGACTGGAAGATTTCCTCAGCTACCAGGAAACCATTTATGCTCCAAATAACGTAAAGCCTTTGCACGCCATGCGCATCATTGGCAAGCATTTGCGGTACACCATGGAAATTTTTGCACCTCTTTACCAGCAAAGCCTGCTCCCATTTATTAAGATTATGAAAGAAATTCAGGATCAGCTGGGGGAAATTCACGATTGTGATGTGTGGGTTGCCTGGCTGCCTGAATTTATCGCGCTGGAACAAAATCGAAGGCAAGGGTATTTTGGCCATGCCAGGCGAGTAAGAAAATTGCTCCCCGGGATTCATCATTTAATTGAGGATCGGAAACTCGCTCGACAACAAGGGTATCATGCCTTTATAGAAAACTGGCAAAAACAAAAGGATGAACAAACCTGGGAGAAATTAGCAGAATTAATTGACCCATCTTTGGCGATCATTTATCAAAACCAAACACCATAACCTAATTTGAGAAAATAGACGATGAAAATCACCCTTATTTCCGATATTCACGGCAATTTGCCCGCCCTTGAAGCCGTCCTGCGCCATGTCCGAAATCAGGCAGCGGATCAAATGATTTTAAACCTGGGCGACTTAACAGGTTACGGTCCGCACCCTGAACAAGTGGTGGGATGGTCAAAAAATGAACGGGTCATCAACATTCTCGGGAATTATGACAAAAAAGTCATCAGTAAAGCACATCGAAACACGGGATGGCAAAAGATCAATAACCCTGATAAACGCGCCATGTTTGCCTGGACCTATCAGGCGCTTTCCAAGAAATCCATCAAATATCTTAAAACCCTGCCAGAAACCCGTCAGCTTGAAATTGCAGGTAAAAACATCTTGATGACCCACGGCAGTCCAGCATCCGTCAGTGAACATATCGGGACGGACACCCCTGATAATCGCCTGGCTGACCTGGCTGAAATGACGGATGCTGAGATCATTCTATGCGGCCATTCCCACCAGGCATTCAAAAGAAAAGTGGATAATACTTTGTTCATTAACCCGGGCAGCGTCGGTCGATTGGATGATGGTGACCCCCGTGCCAGCTATGCCGTATTAGATATTCAGGATAAAGAGGTCTCAGTCAATTTCTACAGAGTCCCATATGACATCATGTCTGCTGTAGATGCCATGCGCATGACAGGGCTGCCAGAAATATTTGCCCAAAGTCTCCGACAGGGCTTGAATTATGATGATGTTAAGTCCAATATCAACAGCCCGTCCAAGCCGCATGCCGTAGAACCTAATGGGACACTGACCCTGTTGACGGATTTCGGGCTTCAAGACCATTTTGTTGGCGTGATGAAAGGTGTGATCACGAATATTGCCCCTCAAACAAACATCATCGATATCAGCCACCAGGTTCGACCACAGAATATCCGCCTGGGTGGACATCTGCTTGCACAAGCGCTGCCCTATTTCCCCGCTGGCTCAGTTAATGTGGCGGTGGTAGACCCCGGTGTAGGCACCCGGCGTCGTGCCCTTGCAGCCTTAATTGGCGAACACTACTTTGTTGCACCGGACAACGGCCTTTTGACGCCCATCCTGGAGCGTGCTCATAAAACTGGAGGGGTCATTGAAATCGTCAGTTTAAACCAATCAAAATACTGGTTGACAGACCCAAGCATATCCTTCCATGGACGGGATATCTTCGCCCCTGTCGCCGCCCACCTTGTAAATGGCATGCCGCTGGATAGGCTGGGCGACAGGATTGACGATCCTATCACGCTAGCGTTACCCCAACCATCATTGACGGACCAGGGGTGGCTGGGCGAGGTGATCATGGTGGATATTTTTGGCAACCTGAGCACAAATCTCATGGGGGATTTACTCGAAAATGACATTGGGGAGATGACCGTGAACATCGAAGACAAGTGTATTCACGGACTCACAGCCACCTTTGGCAATGCACAGGAGGGCGACCTGATTGCAACCATTGACAGCAGCGGTTATCTTTCAATTGCCATCGTCAATGGCGATGCTTCAAAAACCCTGGGTGCAGATATTGGCACCCCGGTTCAGGTCATTTTTTTATCAAAGGTTGCATAGGATCAAATTAATTTATACCTGAATTATCCAATATGATTGCATGTCGGGTAAAATGCAATAAATAAATTTTAAAGCGAAGGACACTATGGCAATTAATGTTGAAAAAATTCGAGAAGATTTTCCGATTTTATCGAGATCTGTTAATGGCAAACCGCTCACCTACCTGGATAATGCAGCCACAACACAAAAACCGCAGACGGTTATCGATGCCATTGTAGATTATTACACAAATTACAACAGCAACATCCATCGCGGGACACACCACCTTTCAAACCTGGCAACCGAAGCCCATGAGGCGGCTCGCAATACGATAAAGGATTATATCAACGCCAGGCATGACCGCGAAATCATCTTCACCCGGGGAACAACAGAGGCAATAAACCTGGTCGCGTCCTCCTTTGGGCAGGCTTTTGTAAAACCAGGAGATGAAGTCATTGTCACAGAATTAGAGCACCACTCCAATTTTGTCCCCTGGCAGATGATGTGTGAGCGGCAGGGTGCCAATTTCAGGGTTGTCCCCTTTGATGAAAATGGTGACCTGAAATTGGATGTCCTCGAAAAATCATTAAACGAGAGGACGCGCATCCTTGCCTTTAACCACGTCTCCAATTCCCTGGGCACCGTCAACCCCGCTAAAGAAATCATTAAGATGGCACATGATGCTGGCGCGGCAGTGCTTGTGGATGCTGCCCAATCGGTTCAGCATATCGAGCATGATGTCCAGGATTTGGATGCAGATTTTTATGCCTTTTCCGGGCACAAAATTTATGGGCCGACCGGGATTGGCGTCCTTTACGGTAAAGAAAAATGGCTGGATGCTATGCCGCCCTACCAGGGAGGTGGCGAAATGATTGACCAGGTGTCCGTTGAAAAGACCACCTATAATAAACTCCCCTTCAAATTTGAGGCTGGGACGCCCAACATCGTGGGTCCGATTGGGCTGGCTGCAGCCATTGATTACATTAACAATTTCAATTTTGATGAGCTGATCGCTCATGAAGATGACGTGCTTCAATACGGCTTTGAAAAACTGAGTGAGATCGACGGCCTGAAAATTTACAGCAAAGCCAAACGACATACCAGCATCATCGCCTTTAATGTGGAAGGCATTCACCATTTTGATTTGGGCACCTTGCTCGACACCCAGGGTGTTGCCGTGCGCACCGGGCATCACTGCACACAACCAATCATGACTGCCCTTGGCGTCGAAGGCACTGTCAGGGCATCCCTTGCGTTTTACAACACCAAATCCGACATTGACTCCCTTGTCGCTGCCATCAAAAAAGCCCTTAAGATGTTAGGAAAATAAACTATGGCCTCTATCCAGGAAATCCAAAACAGCATTATTGAAGATTTTTCCTTCCTGCCGGAATGGGATGAACGCTATGCCTACTTAATTGAACTTGGGCAAAAGATGGAACCCATGCCCGAAGCTTACCGCTCAGAGGCTAATATTGTGCGCGGCTGCCAGTCTACCGTTTGGCTTCACCGCGAATGCCAGGGGGATAAGGTGTATTTCAAGGCTGACAGCGATTCGCTGATCGTCAAGGGTTTGGCAGCTCTTTTGATGCAGGTCTTCTCCGGTCAGCCTGCGGAGCAAGTTTTCCAGGCTGACCTGACCTTTTTTGAAGAAACGGGGCTTAATAAACATCTTTCCTCACAGCGCACCAATGGATTGATGGCGATGATTGAAATAATCCAATCCTTTGCTGCGAAGTGTAAAAATGGGGAAGTATACGCAATTACCGAACCCCTGCAGAAATCTACCACAACATGATCACAAGACTTTTGCGCTGTGCTTGAACCTGCCTGAATGTTAATACGATCTTGACATTAGATGGATAATATTTCAATCAAAAGGAAATATAATCAAAACATTATGAACGATAAAAACATACAAATACTCTTAACCAACGACGACTCCATCCACTCGCCTGGTTTATGGGCTGCAGCAGAAGCTCTCGACACCCTGGGCTTTGTTCATGTGGTTGCGCCGCTTCGCCAGCAGACCAGCACCGGGCACAGCATGCCTGCGACTTCAACCGGCATCATCGAAAAGATGACCCTTCATGTTAACGGCAGAGATTGGGAAGTTTTTGCTGTTGACGGCTCCCCCGGACAATCCGTTGCACATGGGATTTTTGATGTTATCAAAGAAATTCCTGACCTGGTCGTTTCTGGAATTAATTACGGCGAGAATGTTGGCTCAGCCCTGACCGTTTCAGGCACAATCGGTGCAGCCCTGGAAGCAGCCTCTCTGGGCATCCCCTCGCTGGCTGTCTCATTGCAAACAGGGAAAGAACACCATTTTACACATTCACCCGAAATTGATTTTAACGTCGCCGGGTTTTTTACCCACTTAATTGCAAAGAAGGTGCTTGAAACATCGCTTCCGCAGGATGTCGATGTACTGAAAATTGACGTTCCCATAGACGCCACACCAGAAACGCCCTGGGTGATAACCAGGCAATCACGCGTTCTCCACTACTATCCTGTGCCATCACAACGAAATTCCTTTTCAGATCCCGGTCCAATGGGTTATGATATTCGCATTGAACCTGATAAACTTGAAAAAGACAGTGATATTTATGCGCTGTTGGTCGATGGAAAGGTTTCGATCACCCCGATCAGCGTTGACCTGACCTCCCGGACAGATTTAGATGCTTTAGCTGATCTGCTTAAAGAATAATTGGTAGAAAAAACAACCCAGCCCCGGATCAACACCCGGGGCTTTTCTTTTTTAATGGATCAAAACCTGCTCGTTTATCATGTATACTTGCTTTAGCATCGGAGAACACTGGAGGATACATGGCAAAAAATAAAATCCTGCGTTACCTGACCTTTGGTTCCCTTTATTTCACACAGGGGACAATAATGGGCTTCTTTGCAGCCCTGAATGCCCTTTACTTGCTGGATAACGGCTTGCAAATGACAGATGTCGGCATCTTTGGATTCATTGCATTGCTGCCTTTTGTCCTCAAAATTGGGCTTGGCATTTTGAGCGATCGGGTAAACCTGCTTGGGCTGGGACATCGCAAACCCTACATCTTCATTGGTTTACTTGTTCAATTTCTGTGCCTGGTAGCCGCACCTTTCATCAACCCAGGGACACACTTCTGGGGATATGTTGCCATTTCTTTCACATTGCAGCTTGGAATGGCACTCTATGACACCTGCACCGATGGACTGGCATTGGATACCACCCCGGTAGAAGAACAGGGCACCATCCAGGGATTCATGGTCGGCGGACGTGCTGTCGGATCAATTGCTGCGGCAACCATTGTGGGTTTCCTGGCTGAAAATGTCTCATGGCTGTCTGTATTTTGGGGGTTAGCCGCCCTCACACTGATCCCCGTCCCATTTATGTTCTTTGTCCATGAGAAGCAAAAGGATGTTGAAAAACGTTTCGATTGGTCTGCATTTAAGGCATTTGATAAACGGACTCTCTTAGCTGGCTTAATGGGTTTATTGATGTTTGTGATCATCCTGGGTGCAAATCAAATGATCAACCCTTACCTCGAAGCACAATTTGGGATCAGCCTGTCAGAAGCCGGCATGATCACTTCTGTGTGGAGCCTGGGCATTGTCGGCGGCAGTTTCCTTGGCGGTTGGCTGATGAAAAAATACCCGCCCAAAAAAGCCCTGGTGATTGGTGTTATTCTGCTCAGCCTGTCTTTATCAACATTGGCCTTTCTCTTGACGCCCCAGTATGGTCTTGTGCTTGGGATTTTTCTTGTTATCCTTTTTGGTGTGACCTATGGCACCTATCAAACCCAATATTTTGCCGCTGCCATGCGATTTGTCGACCCGCGCATCGCCGCTTCAATGTATGCGATCCTGATGGCTTTCACCAATATCGGACAGGGCATTGGGATGTACCTCAGCGGCACCCTGGCAGACCTGACCGGGTTCAGCACCACCTTTATGATTTTGATCGGATTAAATCTGCTGATTCTCCCCTTAATATCACTGGTATTTACTAAACGGGAACCTGCACCAGAGACGATTTAGATCTCTATTATATGTATTAGCCTGGTATCAACGGCAAGGTTAATGTGAAAACGACGCCTCCTTCAGAGTGATTCGCCCCATCCAGGCTGCCGCCGTGGGCTTTCGCTAATTGCCTGGCTATCGCCAGTCCCAAGCCTGTGCCGCCGCTGGCGCGATCGCGTGCTTTTTCAGCCCTGTAAAACCGCTCAAACAAGCGTTTTAAAGCCTGTTCTGATAATTGTGGTCCATTATTGTGAATTTTGAACACACCAAAGCCGCCCTCTCGCAGCAGACTCAACCTGATGCAACCCGCTTCCGGCGTATAACGAATGGCATTCTGCATCAGGTTATCCAGGATTTGCTGAAGCCTTTCTTTATCTGCCTCAACCAATAATCCTTCCGGCTGACAATCCGTAAATAATTTGATATTTTTACCAAGGGTTTGCGGTTCAAAACGTTTTACCGTATCAAGGCATACTTCAATGAGATCAATTTTACGTTTATTCAGCTCCAATGAACCTGCATCTGCCAGAGCCAGGGTCCTTAAATCTTCTACAAGGCGGGTCAACTGCTGGTTTTGTTCAGCAATGGGTTCAAGGCTTTCCGAATTCAAAGGATAAACGCCGTCCTGAAGCGCTTCAAGATGGGCGCGCTGAATCGCCAGGGGGTTCCGCAATTCATGGGCGATATCCGCTGTCATCGCCCTGCGGCGAACTTCGGCGTCCTGTAAGGATTCTGCCATCTGATTGAAGGTCTGCCCAAGGGCATGGATTTCACCCTTTCCCTGTACTTCCACCCGCTGCGAGAGGTCGCCAGCAGACATCTTGCTGGCAGCTGTCGTTAAGTCACGCACGGGCTTGAGGATGAGCGTGGCGAGGACCAGCGCTAAGAGGATTGCAATTCCCCCTGATACCAAAGCAGCCAATAATGTGGCACGGTTCACCCGCTCAATTAAGAGCCCTTCAAAATTGTCAGGAAGGTCCGGAATCCCACCTTCTGGGATCAGGTAACCTACAATCTCACCAGAGACCTCTAAATTTATGGTCTGGCTGAGCTGTTGATCGGAAAGCTGCATTCCAATTTCGTCTTCCCTTGGGCTGTAAACCACAACGCCGCTGGCATCAACTAGGATGTGACTGCCAATACCAGCCATTCCTGAACCGCGCTGACCCTGCCCGCGGCCGGGCCTTGCTTCAGATGATGAAAAAATGCCAGACCACGAGCCGTTGTCTACATAATAATTTTCTAAAGTTCTGGCTAAATTTTCCAGTCCGACCTGTCCCCCATAACCCAAAAAACGCTGAACTTCTTGTTCAGTCGTGTATCGCGTAACTACTGCAATCGTACCAAGCGCGATGATGATCACAAGTGCAAACGCACCCAATAAGCGCCAACGCATGCTCATTTTTTACCCTTCTTAAAGCGGTAACCCACGCCAAAAACGGTTTCAATATAGCGCGGTGACTTGCTGTCGTCTCCTAACTTGGCACGCAAGTTCTTAATGTGCGCGTCAATACTTCGTTCATAGCCCTCATAGGCCATCCCTTGAATCGCTTCCAGCAACTGCAGCCTTGAAAAAGCCCTGCCAGGTTGAATGACCATGGTTGAAAGTAAATCAAATTCAGTAGGGGTCAGATCAAGTGTCTCGCCCGCCTGGTTGACCGTATGGGATTCCTGGTCAATTTCCAGATCGTCAATTTTCATGATACTCTGCGTCTCTGTCGGTGCTTTCTCTACCCGTCGTAAAACAGCCTTGACACGTGCCACAACCTCTCGCGGCGAGAAGGGTTTGGTAATATAATCGTCCGCACCCAGTTCAAGCCCAAGCAATCGATCAACCTCTTCAACTCGGGCTGTGACCATGATGATCGGTGTGTCACCCTCCTGCCGAATTCGGCGTGCGATATCAATGCCGTCAATTCCCGGCAGGTTTAAATCCAGCAAGACCATATCCGGCTTGTGAGTTTCCCACAGGGTCAAACCCTGATCACCCCTGTGCGCCATCAAAACTTCGTAACCTGACCGCTCAAGATAGGCTTTCAGCACATTCGCAAGTTCTTTTTCATCTTCAATAACCAGTACAGTAGACATAAAATTATTATAGTCCACTCAAGGGCAATCTGTATTATCTTCACAAGTTCTTCACAGGATCTGCAAGATTCCTTCAAGCCTGCTCACTACAATGTAAGTTGAAATTTTGTTAAAAAATGGAGAAATCATTTAATGAAAAACAAATCCAACCTGACCCCAAAGCTCAGACAGAACTGGTGGATCGACGCGATCCTGGGATTGAGCGCGGTGATTGCGATCCTTTCCAGTTTGTATTTTTTAGCTTTCCCTGTTGGCGGTTACCAGGGTGGGCGCAACCCTTACTATAATATTCGCGTGATCGTTGATCGACACACCTGGGACATGCTGCATACATGGACGGGCGTTTTGATGATCATAGCAGCCTTATTACACATCATCATTCACTGGTCCTGGATTACTGGAACTGCGAATCGCACTTGGCAGGTTATTACCGGGAAACGGAAATCTTTTGCACCTCGTCTGACCTATAACATCTTTTTAGACGCGTTGATTGGAATTAGTTTTGTGATTTGCGCTGTTTCAGGCATCTTCTTTTTATTCTTCCCTGATGGCGGGCAAAATGCACAAAGTTTCATTATCTCCAGGTTTTCCTGGGACATGATGCACACCTGGAGCGGGGTCGTCATGACCATGGCTGCTATTCTGCACTTTGCTTTGCACTGGAAGTGGGTCGTCAATATCACCGGTAAATTGGTCAATAAAAATAAAAAAGAAACCGTAGAAAAAGAGACGCCTTATACTGGAGCGCAAGAAGCAGTTTGAAATTAAATAGACCTTATAAATCTATGAGAAGTGAGGCATTAATGATGATAAAGAAAGTTTTCGCAAGCGTATTGCTGGCATTGGTGTTTGGTCTGCTGATATTGGGCGCGGTCAATCGAACCATTGCAAAATCCGATGATAATGAGCCGCTAGCCCTCAGTGAAGGGACTGATCGGAGAAACGGTACTGAAAGCGGTTACCTCAACAGTGAACAATCCGATGAATCCAGTAATTCTCCCCAACTGGGAAGAAATAACAAGAGCAGTGAACTGCAATACAACAATCAAACAGCTGATAATTCTTCGAGGCTTGGCGGCGGCAGGAATAACGGCGGCACGGGTTTGGGCCTGGGTGCTGAAACTCCCCTGGACGGAGGATTAGGAGTCGCCGTAACAGAGCCAAAGATCTGGGCAGACCCGATCACTGTCACGGTTGAGACAATTGCAGATGACCAATGGCTTGTGTCGAACAATGAAGGGTTTGAACTGGAAATTGGAGGCCGCGCCTTAGGCTTTTTGCAGGATAATGATTTTAAGGTTGAAATTGGCAACGAGCTGGTCCTTGTGGGATTTTACGAAGGAGACAGATTTGAATTGGGTGAGATCACCAATAATGTCACCCAGCAGGAGTTAGCCCTTCGCGATGAAACCGGCCGCCCGTTTTGGTCTGGCAGGTATCGGTAAACATCTTTGCTATAGACCAGTTTTTCACATACGAACAAAAGCATTGATAAGCGCTGCCCCTCAACAAAAGGGCAGCGCTTATAATTATTACTCAAATGAATTGCTTTTAACAGATCGCCTTGACAAATAATATGTTGAAAAACATCTCTGACAATTTTATTAGGCTTTTATACCAAACAAAGGAGTAAAACACATGACGAAAATAACAAAGGAAGCTGCGCTTGAATATCATCATGCAAACGGCGTACCTGGTAAAACTGCAGTCATCTCAACAAAACCCTTGAAAACGCAATATGATTTGGGCTTAGCTTATACACCGGGTGTGGCATATCCCGTTTTGGAAATTGACCAGGATCAAGAACAGGCTTACCGTTACACCAATAAGGGTAATCTCGTCGCTGTGGTATCCAACGGTACCGCCATCCTGGGTTTGGGTAATCGCGGTCCTCTGGCTTCCAAACCGGTCATGGAGGGGAAAGCCGTGCTGTTTAAAGCCTTCGCGGATATCGATGTCTTTGATATTGAGATTGATTCCGAAGACCCGGAGGATGTTGTGAAAGCGGTTGAGTTGATTGCCCCAAGCTTCGGCGGGATCAACCTGGAAGACATCAAGGCACCCGAATGTTTTTATATTGAAGCCCAGTTGAAGGAAAAACTAGATATCCCTGTGTTTCATGATGACCAGCATGGAACGGCGATCATCCTTGGGGCAGCCTTCCTAAATGCATTGGAAATTACCGGTCGAAAACCGGACGAAGTGAAAATTGTGTTCTCAGGTGCCGGGGCAGCAGGAATGTCCTGTGCCAAACACCTGGTTAAGCTCGGGGTGCCTTATGAAAATATCTGGATTTCAGATATTCATGGGCTGGTTTATCACGGACGTAAAGAGGAAATGACCCCAGACAAAGAACGCTTTGCAAAAGGAGATCATAAAGCTACTTTAAGCGACATTATCAAAGGCGCTGATGTTTTCATCGGGCTTTCAGCAGCGAATCTCGTCAGCCAGGAGATGCTCAAAAGCATGCGCAGGGATCCAATTGTGTTTGCAATGGCGAACCCCGACCCGGAAATTAAATATGAACTCGCAAAGGAAGCACGCCCGGATGCCATTATTGGCACCGGACGTTCAGACTTCCCAAACCAAATCAATAATGTGCTTGGATTCCCTTTCATCTTCCGTGGTGCGCTTGATGTGCGTGCCCGGGAGATTAATGATGCCATGAAGATGGCTGCTTCTTTTGCACTGGCAAACCTTGCCAAGGAACACGTAAGTAAGGCGGTGCTTGAGGCTTATCAATTGGAACACCTTGAATTTGGTCCGGATTATATTGTGCCAAAACCTTTCGACCGGCGGGTATGCCTATGGGAAGCACCTGCTGTTGCAAGAGCAGCTGTGGAGAGCGGCACTGCAAGGTTATCGATAGACATTGGCCAGTATGTAAACAAGCTGGAAGAACGGTTGATTATTCGGGCGTAATGATGAAGTGTTTGAGTAATGCAGGTAATCAGGTAACAGGCAATCAGGTATTGGGTAATCAGGTATTAGGCAATCAGTTACCAGGAATTGCTCTCAAATTATAAGAATTCGTAGGTCACGTATGGTTGCCCTCATCCCACTACGCTTCGCTTCGGGGACAGGTCAACCTACGTGACATCTGTAAAACCTGAGATTGCCAAATTGTTATCCTTTGACGGACGCTGGTGACACCTCGGCTGTGGCTGTATTCACTATAACGCGACCTGATTTTCCCATTTGGGGGATCGCTCGCTATTTGGCACCTTATCCCTTATGATGATACAATCATTGTGTTTTTATCATTATGGACCAATTGCACATTTTACAAATTTATAAGAAAATAAACACCTTGGTTTTGAAAATTCGATTAACCTGAAAGTGGGTGTGCAGATCACAAGATCTCACAACTCAAACGCCATTTTTGTGTTGTATTAATATCGACAAATTTAGAGAGGATTACTTGAATGGAAGAAAAAGACAAATTGCCACTTTGGAGAAAGATCATCTACGGCTCTGGTGATCTTGGCTTCAGCATGAATAATTCCATCATCACAGCCTTCTTTTCAGTATTCATGGTCACCGTTGTAGGAATGCCCCCAGGATTGGTGGCAATCATTTTTATTGTTGGACGCAGCTGGGACTTCATCAACGACCCAATTATTGGGCACCTATCAGATCGAACGCGGACACGCTGGGGACGCCGCCGCCCGTTCTTATTGTTTGGCGCTATCCCCTTTGGGCTTTCCTTCACCTTGCTTTGGCTTGGACCTGATTTTAGTCGAACGGGGTTGATCATTTATTATTCTCTGGCATACATCGTTTATGAAGCACTGGCAACAACCGTTTATATGCCTTACTTTGCCCTGACCCCGGAATTAACCGATGATTACGATGAACGCACCAAGTTAACCAGCTTCCGAATGATGTTCAACATCATCGGCAGCCTGACCGCATACGTCCTGCCCTTGCTGATCATCGGCAATGATTGGACGCAAGCCACCAAACAAGATGTATTGACCATGGCACTCATCGCTGGTGCAATTGCTGCCACACCGATACTTTTAGTATTCTTTGGGACAAAAGAAAAACAAGAATACCAGAGAGAATCGCTCCCCAAGTTTTTCCCCTCTCTTAAAGCCGCTTTTAAAAATCGTCCATTTGTTTTTGGCGCATTGATGTACTTATTCACCTGGATGACGATCATAGTGGTGGAATCAAATTTACAATTCTTCATCATTTACGTTGTTGAGCGCCAATCCCAAAGCATGATCATCATGGTCAGCATCTTCGTTACAGCAATTTTTGCACTACCGATCTGGAACTGGGTTTCAAAGCACTGGAATAAACGTTACGCCTATATCTCCGGTGTGGCGTTTTGGGCAGTGGTGATGATAGTCTTGATTTTCATGTCTCCTGAAACACCCTTCTGGCTCATCCTTCTTTTATGCGTCATGGCTGGGATCGGCGTTAGTGCAGCGCAGGTTTTACCCTGGGCGATCATCCCGGATGCCATTGAATGGGAAGAGTGGCAAACCGGTCAAAGGAACGAAGGCATGTTCTACAGCCTGATCACATTAATGGGCAAGGTCGGCATGGCTATCGCTCAACCGCTGAGCTTGTTAATACTGCAATTTATGGGTTTTAAAGAAGGACAGGGTGTCGTTCAGTCAGCAAAAGGTTTGTTGGGCGTCCGACTGGTGATGGGACCCCTACCTGCAATATTGCTCTTATCAGGCATTATTATGGCAATCTTTTACCCGCTCACCAGGCAGCAGCATCATGAGATTGTTGAAGCCTTACGACAGCGACGAGCAGAGCGAAAGCTCAAACGAGCAGAAAAGAAGTCCTTGCCTGGCATTGAGGAAACGATTTAATCCCTTCAGGTAAGATTTGAAAGACGGGCACAGGATGTCCATGATCGCAAGTCACATCACTGCAGAGAATAACTAATTAATATTCCCCTGGTTTATAATTCCAAACCAGGGGATTTTTTGATAAAAATCCTATTTAAATACCAAAGCTCAGGAGTCATTGTGAGCCCACTCAACATCGAAAAAGTAGAAACCCAGCTCCAACGGCGGCGATTTGCTACCTTCCCATGGCAAATTTATAAAAATGACCCTTTATGGGTGCCGCCTTTGCTTCCTGAACGGATGAAACAATTAAATCCACAAAAAGGGACCTTTTATAATCACGGCGAAGCAGACTTCTTTTTAGCCGTTAAGGATGACAAATTATCCGGCACGATCATGGCTGCTGTTGACCATTCTTCCAACCAATCTCGGAAACTTAAAGATGGCATGTTTGGCTTTTTTGAATGTGTAGATGACCAGAACGTGGCAGATAAACTCTTTGAAACCGCTAAAACCTGGGCTAAAAAACGGGGCTTGAGCCGGCTGATTGGTCCCTTCCACCAGGATTATGATTCAGCTTATGGGATTCTAATCGAAGGGCGAGACCGCCCCGCTGTTATCAACTGCGGCCATACGCCACCTTATTATGAAGGGCTCGTTACCAATCACGGCTTTACACCACTGCGACCGGATAACATCGCCTTTGCTGTGGATCTCACACAGGACAACCGCGAGTTTCGCCTGCTGCATAAACTTGCTGAGAAAGCAGCCGAACGCGGCACTGCCGTGGTCCGCCAGGGAAGGATGGATGAATGGGACAAGGAAGCAGATCGCATCCATTACTTACTTAATAAATCCCTGGCGCACTTATCCGATTTCGTTGGATGGGATCGCCAGGCGCTGGACGACTCCCTTGAGCCCTTCAGAAAATATGCGGACCCATACCTGATATTGTTTGCCGATGTTGGCGATCAAACTGTGGGATTCTTCCCGGGCATCCCAAACCTGAACGAGATCCTTCACAAGGTCAACGGATTGCGTTATCCCTGGGATTACCTGAGAATGCTGCGTTATAGAAACCTCCAGCCCAAATGTCTGGCGATTAAAAGCGTTTTGGTGCTGCCTGAATACTGGGGGAGCGGTGTCAGCTTGATGCTCTTTTCGGAGATGATCAAACGGGCAAAAGAGAAGGGCTATACCTGGGCGGACCTTTCTTTGACCTCTGAGGACAATCCAAAAACACCAATGCTGGCAGAACGCGTGGGGGGAAAACTGTATAAACGCTACCGGGTTTATCAAATACCCTTATAAGATTGAAATTAAGAATTATCTTATTCACTCCTCTATAGATAAATCTCAATTAATTTCTAATCAAGAAGATTGTGCAATGTCTTGCTATAAAAGGGAAAATCTTGTAAAATTTAAGAAAATAAAGCCCCAGTACATTAAATCTTTATTAGCAATGAAACATATTAATTTCAATACAGGGAGAGAGTTATGAACATCATAAAAGTTTCGGCAAACTCCCGCACCGCTGCCGTAGCAGGGGCAATCGCAGGTGTCATGCGTGAGCATCGTTTGGCGGAAGTCCAATCGATCGGTGCTGGTGCTGTAAATCAAGCGGTGAAAGCCGTGATCCTCGCCAAGGGTTACCTGGTCAATGACGGTATTGATATCGTTTGCGTACCAGAATTCGTTGATGTGGACATCGACGGCAAAGTTCGCACCGCGATCAAGCTGACAATCACACCAAGAGGTGAGGAGCCAGCACAAGATGCAGCAAAGGATGTCCTATCGGAATAAGTAACTCAGATAAATTTCGATCGGTAATCATTATAAAATAATAATGTTATATCAAAGATATGGACGCACGCATATACGTCCATTTTCTGTTTAACCATCACCAATAATCAGACGTCAAATCGCACTTCATCTTTTCCAACTAAAATATCCTTGACTTTGTCTGCAATTAAAGATAAATGCTGTGGTTTCGCTACATAATCCAGGTTGTCGCATGGTACGGTCAATACCGGGCAAAGGTCGAAGTGAGCCACCCAATCCTCATAAAGCTGGTTGAGATCAGCAAGGTAGTCAGGGCTGATGGTGCGTTCATAATCCCGATTCCGCTTTGAAATTCGGCTGACAAGGGTTGACACCGATGCCCTGAGGTAGATCACCAGGTCGGGCGGGGGGAGAAACTCAACCAAAACCCGGTACAGCTCCTGGTAGGTTGCGTAATCTCGCTGGTTGATCGCTTTCTGCAAAAAGAGATTATGGGCAAAGATCTCTGCATCCTCATAAACGCTGCGATCCTGGATAACAGAGCCCTTCATATCCATTAACTTGCGATGAATTCGCAAGCGGCGCATCAGGAAATAAATTTGTGAATGGAAACCCCAGGCTTGCATGTCCTCATAAAAATCAGCCAGGTAAGGGTTTTCAGTTACAGGTTCAAAGAAGGGTGTCCACCCCAGATTTTCGCTGAGTAATTTCACCAATGTTGATTTCCCAACGCCAATATTTCCTGCAACTGCAATAAATTTATCCATGCGATAATAATCTCCTTCATTAATGACACAAATTTAACTTTCGAACAGCAAAAATCTTATTGACCGCTTGAATACCTATTATACGCTTCAAATTTAATTTACAGCTCGATTTTATCTGATTCGTAGCTAAATTATTGCAATGTCCCGCTTTGATAAATTCTGTGTATTCAAAGGAGGATGATACTCTATTTAGCCGACCTTCCATGTAAGGAACACTGCCACTCTCAAATCTTTAACGAATTTATGATAACCCTCCTATACATAGATATAATCCATTGGTACGTCTATTAAGAAATGATTCATTTTTGGATCCTGTTGCCATTACAGTCAGCCCGGATGGGCGGTTTATCCTCGTGGCTGATGGTTATGAGGATAAATCATACCTGTCAGCATTCCTGATGGAAATTGATGAAAATCCGGATTAACTCATGATATGATTGATGCGTAAATAAACACCGTTTTGTTCCTTCCAGGAGGGTTCATGGTAGGTCTCGTTCAAATATTGGGAGGACTGGCATTATTTTTATTCGGCATTAATATGCTGAGTTCTGGTATCGAAAAATTAGCAGGCGATCAAATCCAAAAATGGCTGGATAAAGTCACCAATAACCGTGTGAAAAGTGCTGTTTTTGGCTCTGTGGCAACCGCACTGGTTCAGAGCAGCAGCCTGATCATGGTTACCATGATCGGCCTGATCAATGCGAACCTGATGACCGTTGAGCAAGCCATCAGTGTGATGCTTGGTCAGGAAATCGGCACCACAATGACCACCCAAATTGTGTCCTTCCATGTCGGTGACTTCCGTCTGATTTTGATCATTGCAGGTTTGATTTTTCTCGAATTTTTTCCAAAACGCGACTGGAAGAAGTTTGGCGAAATCCTGATGGGGTTGGGAATCATCTTTGTTGGGATGGGGTATATGTCTTCAGCCCTCGATTCGCTTATTGAAATCACCTGGATAGCAAATGCCCTCCTCCTGGGAAAAAGTACCTGGCTTGGGGTCCTGGCGGGCACAGTTCTTACAGGCGTCACTCAAAGCAGTTCAGCTGTTTCCAGCCTGGTTGTTGCCATGGGACTCAGCCAGGCGATAACTTTAAGAGGTGCCATCGGGATCATCCTGGGTGCAAACATTGGCACCTGTATTACAGGATTAATTGCTTCTCTGAAACTGTCGCCAACAGCCCGGCAAGCCTCTATTGCACAAATCATCATCAATATCTCCGGGGTATTGATCTTTCTCCCCTTTATCACGCCGTTTGCCAACCTTATTCAGGGAACTTCAGGGATATTAGCCCGGCAAATCGCAAATGCACACTCCATTTTCAATGTGGCAGTCAGCGTCATCCTGTTTCCATTTACAAAACAAATCGCCTCAATCGCGAAAAGTCTTGCTCCTGTAGACCCTCAGAAGGAAAAAGAAAAACCCACGAAATATATTGATGAAAACCAATATGCTGTGCCGTCTGTAGCCATTAATGAAGCAAGCCGGGAACTGCTACGTCTGGGAGAAGTCACCAGTGAAATGATCACATTAAGCTGCCAGGCGCTATTGGAAAAAGACATGTCAAAGGCTGAACGTGTCTTGCGCTTGGAGGATGACATCGTTGACCCGGTCTCAAGGGAGCTTGAAAGATTTATCAACACCCTGATGCGCTCAACATTAAGCAATGCGCAGCAAAATCGCAGCTTTCAAATAAAGAATTTATTGGTTGATATTGAACGCGTGGGCGATATGGCTGAGGATATTGCACAGTTCGCCCAGGACAGGGCAATGACCGACATTCCGTTTTCAGATGAAGCTGTAACAGAATTTAACCAATTGTGGCAGGAAGCGCATCGGACATATTCTTTATCACTGCAAGCATTTCAAAATAAAGACCATGACCTCGCCAAAGAAGTGTGCTGCATTGAAAGTGAATTCGATAATACATACTTAATCGCCCGCCAGAACCATATCCAAAGGCTAGAAACTGGCTGCTGCAAACCAAAGGTGGATGTGCTCTACACAGAAACCTTACGCCTCCTCGAGCGAATCAGTGACCACGCTGATAATATCGGGATCAGTGTGTTGCAAAACTAAACGGATATGTCTAAAGGAATTAGGATGTGATGATCTAATTTGCTACCTTCTCCACAAATTTATCCACATTTTCTCCCCATTTACATCAATCCTCTGTATAAGAGCTGTGGAGAAGTCGCTGTTTTCTGTGGAAAGCGCTGTTGAAAAGGTACCTTTGCTTTTTTTTCGAAACAAATGGACAGTAATTTTGAAGATTAACAGAAGTTAGGGGCTGCCTCTAATTTTCAAGACAGCCCCTAAGATTATTATACAATCCGCCCTTATTGAGAATTACTCATTGTTTAATAAAATGGCAGGAGCCACATCAACATCGTCGAACATAATGTGTAAGAATGGCTGCTCTGCGCCGTTCGGCAGTTCAAAGCCGGTCGGGACAGGACTTTCCTGCGGACCATCGGGAGTCACCTCAGTGTTGGGGAGCATCAAATGGAATTGAACTTTGTTGTTGTCTACCTCTTCATCGAAGACCAGTTCCCCATTTTCATTTCGCACAACGTTGGTCAGCATCCCGTGGACGACCCGGTTCGAAGCGACCACTTCGCCATCAACTGAAAGTTCACCAATGCCCCAGAAGGCGACATAGCTGAATACCTGCGGTGACAGCTTGGTTCCTATACCAGTAGCGCCGTGTTGAATAAAGTTGGTACCCACACCACCCAAGAAGGGATGGTCAGGACCCACCGGGATGACTCGATCGACCGTAATGGAATATTCTTTCCCGTTTGGACCAACAAAGGAGGTCGTTAAGCTGACCTGATCCTGGCTTTCCATACCGTCTAAGGCTGTCACGTCAACTACCGAGAGATCAAAACTGCCTTCAATATCAGCAAAATTGTCTGAGAAGGGGGTCGGACCTGCGGTGGTTGTGTAGGCTGTGCCGTCCTCATTGGTTAATCGGGCTTCAAGAGGTACACCTACATCGGGCTCAAAACCCAGTGGCTGGTCTGGGGTCCCAAAAATGTCGGGATCTAGCTCACGTGGACCTGGCAAGATCCAGCGTACATTCGTCCCGGAAAGCTCGACCTCAACAGAACCGCCAACCAAGGTGTTGGGTTTAAATCCTACTTCTTGGGTAATCGGTGCTGCCTCAGTGGGCGTTTCAGTAGAAGTTGGCTCCGCTGCCACCGTCGGTTCAGCTGTGGGTTCCTCTGGTTCTGCAGGTGCTGCTGTCTCCTCAACGGGTGCTGCCGTTTCAGTGACCGCTGGCGCACATGCTGCCAATATAAAGACTAGAGCTAACACAGATAAGAAACCTGCTATACGAATTTTTTTCATCATAACCATCTCTCCTTTTAGTATTTTGAATTGATTAATAGTCTCGCAGTATATATTTGATTTATTAACTGCTCTAATTATTTGACGATAACCCCCCTTGTTCTTCTTACCTTTCCGGTCTTATATATCCATAATTATTGTCGATTGTGAGGAGTAAAACATCAAAGGGAGATTTGAAAGTGTTCAACCAAAAACAAAATAGATTTCATAAGGAGCTTTAGAATTTCACTGATTTGAAATAAATTTTGAAAAATTGATTTAATGGGATGCAGACTTAGCCCAGGAAAATAAAAGTTTATAGTTTTCTCTAATCTATTCGACACTAACATGCTCGAAAAATAATTTCCGGCAATAGTAGAACATCACAACATAAAATCGTTCGGTGAAAAGATTATATAAATTCAGCGTTTGAAATTTAGAGGACAAAAAAATTTGTGACACAAAATTCACACGCTACTATTAATTAATTGAGAGGCTGTCTTTTTAGACAACCTCTCATTCTTCACTATTGTTATGTCCACAAGAATAATTCTATACCTAATTTTTTCGTTCAAGTGCAGAACTGTTCAGTTTTAGACTTATTTTTTCCGGTCCTTCAACTGCCTGATCCACTTTTCCAATTCCACAACAACAAATACGATGGAACTTAAAACAATGCTGAGGATTAATTGCCCAAAGGATAAGGCTGTCGTATCAAAGATGTTTTGAAGAAATGGCACATAAATGACAGCCATTTGCAATGCAAATGTCAGAACTACTGCACCGATCAATGCTGGATTGGTGAAAATGCCTAGTTGGACAAGTGTCAACCGATCAGAGCGGATCGCAAGGGCATTCCCCATCTGGGCTAAGGCTAATGTGGAAAATACCATTGTGCGCCATGTGGCACCGCTGTATGTGACGGCTGTATAATTATTTAACAATTCTGGCATCAAAGCAATAAGACCCATCAGTGGACCAACAAGGATCATATACTTCCCTAAGCCTCGTGCCAACACACTTTCACTGGGTGGGTGCGGCGGGCGCTTCATCGTATCCGGTGCCGTGGGTTCAATTCCCAATGCCAGGCCTGGCAATCCATCCGTAACAAGGTTAATCCATAAAATCTGGATAGCGTTCAAGGGAATAGGTAAACCTAAAAGCGGGGCGACCAGCATCACAAAAATCTCGCCGATGTTGGAAGACATTGTGTACTTAATAAATTTACGAATATTATCATAAATCGTTCGACCTTCCTCAATAGCATGAACGATGGTCGCAAAATTATCATCCAACAAAATCATATCTGATGCCTCTTTGCTGACATCCGTACCGGTGATGCCCATAGCAACGCCAATATCAGAACGCTTCAGGGCAGGTGCGTCATTGACACCATCCCCGGTCATGGCAATGATTTGACCGCGATTCTTCAAGGCTTCAACAATCTTTACCTTATGTTCTGGGCTAACACGGGCATAAGCTGAAATATCGGTCACCACATCATCCAGGTCTTCAACGCTCATGTCCGCAAGCTGTTTGCCTGTAATCACCAGCTCATTATCATCTTTACCTTCTTCTGAGATCACAATCCCCAAATCTCGGGCAATGTGTAATGCCGTATAAGGATGATCCCCCGTGATCATAACTGGACGAATGCCTGCTGTCCGACATTCCGCGACAGCATCACGAACTTCAGGTCGCGGTGGGTCAATCATGCCTGTCAGACCGATGAAGATCAGGTTATTTTCTAATTGTTCCTGGTCTGTTTCAGGTACTTCATCAATACAATTCATTGCAACACCCAGCACCCGCATGCCTTCCTTCGCAAGATCATTATTTGCCTTTTCTATGCGTGATTGCCAAACATCATTTATTTCTTCAATATTTCCCTCTGTCCAGACACGATCACAAATACTGAGCAAGCTGTCTACGGCGCCTTTTGTAAAAACAACATACTTGTTTTCTGGAAGTGATTCCAATAAGTATTTATATGGTCCTTCCTCGAGGTCCTGCTGTCTATTAAATTCATGGACCGTAGACATTCGTTTTCGTTCCGAAGTGAATGGCACTTCCGCGACGCGCGGCAGGAGTTCATCCAATTTTTCTTTCCAAAGCCCTAACCTTGCAGATGCAACAACCAGTGCACCCTCTGTCGGATCACCAATGGTATGATAGCCATCTTTATCATCATTCTTTTGTAAGGTGGCATCATTTGCTAAAGCACCGCCCGCTAATAAGAGGCTGAGATCTCGATCAGGTTCAACAATTGGCGCTTCCTCTTTCTTCAGGGTAGCGCCTGTCTTTCCCATCTTTGTTGTCAAATCTATCCTTGTACCAGCAACGTCCAAAACCGTCACCGTCATGCGGTTTTCTGTAAGGGTGCCGGTCTTATCGGAACAAATGGTTGTGATGGATCCAAGGGTTTCAACAGCTGGGAGTTTGCGGATGAGTGCATTGCGCTTGACCATCCGCTGCGCGCCCAGGGCTAAAGCTATTGTGACAACGGCAACAAGGCCTTCCGGAACAGCAGCAACGGCTAATCCAACCGCTGTAAGAAACATTTCATCGAGTTCGCCCCCACGCCATACACCCACGGCAAAGACAATCGCTACAAGAACAAAAGCGGCTATCGCCAGCCATTTTCCCAATTCATCCATCTTCCTTTGGAGGGGTGTTTTTTCGTCGGTGACCTGCTGAAGCATGTCAGCAATATTTCCTAACTCAGTGTTCATCCCCGTTTCAACCACAACCACTGATCCCCGACCATAGGTGATCGCCGTGCCCGCAAAAACCATGTTTTTCTGATCGCCTATGGGCAATTTTTCATCATCAAACTTTTTATCAGTTTTATCAACAGGGACAGATTCGCCGGTTAAGGCAGCTTCTTCAGCTCGAAGGTTGACAGACTCGACCACACGACCGTCCGCGGGGACCCGGTCCCCTGCTTCGAACAGGACGATATCTCCAGGAACAAGGCTGATTGCCTCAACTTCTTTGATCTGACCATCACGTCGAACACGCACTGTCGGCACAGACATCTTCTTTAGGGCGGCAATTGCCTTCTCTGCGCGATATTCCTGGGTAAACCCCAAAATGGCATTCAGAACCACAATGATCAATATCATAATGGCATCGGTTGTTTCACCAAGGAAGAAGGAAATAACAGCCGCAACAATCAGGATGATGACCATAGTGTCGGTGAATTGCCCCAACAATACAGACCATGGGCTGCGCATGCCGCGTTCTTCCAATTCATTTGGTCCATATTGTTCCAACCGTTTTTCAGCCTGTTCGCTGCTCAAGCCATCTTTCGAGGAATTTAGCTCCTCAAAAACCACATCGGTTTCTTTTCTATACCAGAACATAATAGAATTCTCCTTTATTTAACTGAAAGTTCAGCAAAATGAAAATAAAATCGAAAAACTCTTTTCTAGAGCGTTTAATATACAAAAGCCTACTTATTTCTATTCAAATTATAGTCCCAAGTCAAGACCATCCGTATCACAAGCAGCTTCTAGTTGCGCGATCTGTCCACAAGGTATTAATAAAGCTGCACCACTGAGAGCGCGGTGCAGCTTATCCTAAAACGATTAATTAAATTTTAAACTAGTTCTGTTTCCAAACGATTATCTTTTGCCATCATTTTACGAATGGAATTCTTGGTCAATTCAGCAGCAACAGAAGGGATTAACACCAGAGGCAAGATCTCCAGCCATTGTTCCAATCCCAAAGGCGCAGTATTGAAGATAGGCTGCAAGAAGGGGACATAAATCACAAGCATGATCAACACCAGTGAGCCTAAAACTGCCCAATTCATCAATTTATTCTTAAATAAACCAATTTTTAGTAAGGGATAGAATTCCGATCGAGCTGTGTATGCCCGGAACAACTCCGAAATGCTAAGGGTGACGAAAGCCATTGTTTCAGCGAATTCGATGTTTTCTGGATCAATAAAACGACCGATTGCAAACGCGCCCAGGGTAACAGCAGTGATTGCAATTGTTTGAACCACAATACCAATCAGCATATATTTATTGATGATTGGCTCCTGTGATGGTCGCGGCGGACGATCCATGATGTCCGGGTCACCCGGTTCCGTACCCAGAGCTAAAGCAGGGGCGCCATCCGTGACCAGGTTCAACCACAGTAACTGAATCGCAGTTAGGGGTATCGGCCAGCCAAACAAGGTCGCCAAGAAGATGATCATTATTTCAGCCGCGTTACAGGACAGCAGATAATAGACAAATTTCCGAATATTGCTGTAAATAACACGACCCTGTTCAACAGCAGAAACAATACTGGCATAGTTGTCATCAGTCAGGACCATGTCTGCGGTACCTTTTGCGACATCCGTACCTGTGATCCCCATGGCAACACCAATGTCAGCCCGTTTGATTGCAGGGGCATCGTTAACGCCATCCCCCGTCATGGCAACCACTTCCTGGTTAGCGCGTAAAGCATCGACAATGCGCATTTTATGTTCTGGGCTGACCCGAGCATACACGTCAGTTTCCAAAACATTTGTGATCATTTCATCATCCGAAAGGTGATTAAGTTCTGACCCCGTCATAACTTTTCGACCGGATCGCAATAAGCCAATTTCCTCAGCAATTGCACGAGCTGTGTTGGGATAATCACCCGTAATCATAATCGTTCTAATGCCGGCATCCCGAGCTGTATTGAGGGCATCACTCACCTCTGTTCTCGCCGGGTCAATCATCCCAATCAAGCCAACAAAAGTCAGGTCTTTTTCCAAATCATCACTGTTAATTTCATCAGGCAAAACTGGCACCATTCGGTAGGCAACGCCCAATACCCGCAAGGCATCTCCTGTCATTTCGTCATTGGCAGCCAGAATTTGATTGCGCCGATCTTCTGTTAAGTCTACATTGCCATTATTAATCGTCTGCATGTCGGAGCAAAGATCGAGCACAACATCTGGGGCACCTTTAATTGTGACAATGTACCAATCTCTTTTTTCTTCGTCCGCCTGACCCAAAGGTGAAAGACACTCCCCTTCTGATTCTTGGACTGAGTGAATGGTGACCATGCGCTTACGAACAGAGTCAAAAGGAATTTCTTGTTCTCTTGGGAAACCCGTGTTGATTGCCCGAGCAGAACATCCGGCTTTATGGGCTGCCACCAGGATTGATCCTTCAGTCGGGTCGCCAATCATCCGGTAGGTTTCCTGGCCAGCCTGTTCTCCTGAGGGTTCAAGCTGGGCATCATTATTTAAAGACCCAATCCATAAGGCTGTTTTGACTGCCGGGAAATCGTTCAGGGAAATTACCTTCCCATTGTTTGTAAAATCGCCTTTGGGTGTGTAACCGCTGCCGGTGACCCCCACAAAACTTCCGTCCGTCCAAATACGTGTGACCGTCATCTCGTTCTGGGTCAGCGTACCGGTTTTATCAGAACAAATAACCGTTGCAGAACCGAGGGTTTCAACGGAAGAAAGCTTCCGGATCAGTGCATGTCGCCTAACCATTTCTCGCATACCCAATGCCAAGCTGATCGTTACAACTGCCGGCAATCCTTCGGGAACTGCTGCAATTGCTAATGAGACGGCAACCATAAACAATTCGGTATAAGTTTCTAAAGCCTCAGCGCTGAAGAAGTTCGCTGCGCCAGGCTGCAAGGCATAACGAACAACGCCAATGACAAAGACCAATCCGCAGACAATCAGAGAACCCCATCCAAGCACTTTTCCTAACTGATCTAATCTTTGCTGCAAAGGGGTTTGCTCATCTTCCACCTGCTGCAGCATCGTTGCAATCATGCCGAGCTGTGTGTTCATGCCCGTGCTGACTACCACACCTTTACCGCGCCCATAATTGACAAGAGTGCCGCTAAATGCTGTGTTTTTCCGGTCGCCAAGGGGAATATCCTTTTCTAAACGGGATTGTGCGTTCTTTTCAACCGGTACCGATTCACCTGTCAGGGATGCTTCATCAATTCGTAGATTTACAGCTTCCAATAAACGAATATCCGCAGGGATGTAATTTCCCGCTTCTAAAAAGACAATATCGCCCGGAACCAGTTCTGCGGTGGGCACTGAAACACGGTGACCATCACGCAAGACGGATGCCTCCGGTGCTGCCAACTTTTTTAGTGCAGCCAGGGCAGCTTCAGCCCGGCTTTCCTGGATGATCCCCATAACTGCATTGAGCACAACGATCGCCATAATCGCTATGGCTTCGGTATAGTCGCCGAGTAAAGCGGATATGATCGCAGCACCCAACAGCATATAAATTACAAAGCTGTTGATTTGCGCCCAGAGCAGTTCCAAGAAAGTTGTCGGCGGTGCTTCCTGCAATTCGTTGAAGCCATATTTTTCTCGCCGTTTTTCGACCTCTTCGCTGGTCAATCCATTTTCAGGACGTGTTTCAAGTTCTTCAACGACATCCGTGCTTGACATAGCATGCCATGAGACAGAAACGTCTTCGTTTATCCTTTTTTCAATAACCATATTATCATCACTCATTAATTATTCTCCAGTTTCAAATAATTCAACTTGGTATCATACTTCCTTATACAAAAAAGAACCTTAGATAATCTAAGGGGGTGTGGTTATTTCCTTTCAATAAAGAAAATCTTGCTAATTATATCTGATTTTTGCGAATAATCTAAGCCTCAGACCCGAAAACCAATCCCCTTTTTCTCACCGTGCTGCCGACAGACGCACCAATATCCCTTCCAATGACTGGACATTTAACATCGAGCAAGAAAAGTTTGAGGTTGCCGCAAAGAGCAACCTCAAATATTGTAAACAATAACCAAAGAAGTGAAACCTGTCTACAGACTAAACTTGCAAGGATTAAGCATCAGGACCAATATAAGTGCCAGACGGCAGAATGGTCTTCTTGGGAATAACAACAATCCCTTCTTTTACTGTGTAAGCATCCTTTTCAATCTCCGTCCCTGGGGGGAAGGGCTTGATCGTCACATCCTGCCCCATGCGAACATTTTTATCAACAATTGCACCTTCAATATGACAATTTTCACCAATCTGGATCGGAATGCTCCCGGAGGAGTCATAATAATCCGCTCCCATTAATACTGAGTCTTTAATCACGCAACCATTTTTAATGATGGAGCGCAGCCCGACCACAGAGTGTTCAATGGTCGCATTATTGATTTGGCATCCCTCTGCAATTAACACATTATCTAACTTGCAATCCGACAAACGGGATCCAGGCAAAAATCGAGCGTGTGTATAGATCCGCTGATCCGGATCATAAATATCAAATTGGGGTTTTTGGGTTGTTAATTCCAGGTTTGCCTCATAAAAGGAACGGATGGTTCCGATATCGCGCCAATAGCCGCTGAATTCATAACCGAAAACTTTGGTTGTATCCTGGACACAATGCGGAATAATGTTGTATCCAAAATCATCAAAACCTTTCCCCTGCGTTTTCAGGGTCAATACATCCACCAAAGTATCTAAATTAAACAGGTAAATACCCATGGATGCCAGATACGGCTTTTCAGGATCGTCCCTTGAAACAAAGTTATCCAATATTGCCGGATCCTTAGGCTTTTCAGCAAAATCAACAATCTCTCCCATTGAATTTTGTTTGAGCAAACCAAAACGCGGCGCATCGGATCGATCAATGGGTTGGACAGCAACGGTCACATCCGCGTTAGTCTCCCAGTGATACTGTGCCATTTTGGAGTAATCCATCCTGTATAGGTGATCCCCAGCGAGAATCAGAACATATTTTGACCGGGCAGATTGAATTTCCACCAATTGTTTCCGGACAGCATCTGCCGTACCCTGGTACCACTCCATCCGCTCCATGGTTTGTTCAGCCGCCCAAATTTGAACCCAACCTGTATGGAAGGAATCAAAATTATAAGTGCCGGTGATGTGTTTATGTAGAGACACGGAATTGAACTGTGTCAGCACAGCGATACGATAAATATTTGAATTAATACAATTGCTGATGGGGATATCAATCAACCTGTATTTCCCCGCAATGGGGACCGCCGGTTTTGAGCGCATCATTGTCAGCGGATAAAGACGCTTCCCAGCCCCACCACCTAAAATCACTGCTAAAACATCATTCAAACTGGGCATGCTAACTCCTTCCCTTGTCTAAGGATATTGATTAACGAAAGGCTTACTTTATTTTAGTCGATATTTCATCCAAAAATATCACATATTTGCAATAATTTAATCAGAAACATGATATTTTTGATTTTCCACCATCGCCAATATCTCGTTTGCAGACTGCAATGTCCCCTCGCTGACCGGACCTAACATTTGCGCCAGTTCATTCTGCCGCTCACCCCCTTCTAAGAGCAGCGCCCGGGTAAGGGTGCGCCTATCCACCATTTCTTTGGTCACTTTATAATGCTGATCGCCAAAAGCGGCTAATTGCGGGAGGTGTGTGATGCACATCACCTGGTGCTGCTGGGAAAGATTCCAGAGCTTTTCGCCGACGACCATCCCCACCCTGCCGCCAATCCCCTGGTCAATTTCGTCAAAGATCAGTGTTGGCACTTTGTCAGCCTTTGCGAGCACGTTCTTTAATGCCAGCATCAACCGTGAGGTTTCACCACCAGAAGCGACTTTCACCAGTGATTTCAGACCTTCCCCCGGGTTGGTTTCTACCAGGAACGCCACACGATCAAAACCGCTCACATCAAATGCCACGCGTTGCCCATCCGCCAGGGGTAAGCCAGATTCATCCGCCCGGGTTTCCATGGAGACTTCAAACCGTGCATTCGCCATACGTAAATTTTCAAGTTCGACTTCGACCAATCGGCTTAATGCCTCTGCCGCTTCCTTACGTTTTTCACTCAAAACTACTGCCTTGCCAGCAAGTGTTTTCAGCAATTCAGTCTCTTCCTGGGCTAAGTGCTCTATTCGTTCTTCTGCGTGGGTAATCGAGTCCAATTCTTCGCGGGCGTTCTGCCCAAAGGCGAGAATTTCTTCGATAGAGTTCCCATACTTTCGCTTTAGGCTGTTTAAAAGGTCAATCCGCTCTTCCACACGGTTGAGAAGCCTCGGGTTAAACTCAATATTTTCGCTATAATTTTGAAGGTCCAGAGCCAATTCTTGCAACCCCGCCAGGCTGTTCTCGCTTCGCTCATAATACCCTTCTGCTGAGGGATCAATTTTTGATAAACTGCGAAGGGCTTCAACAACCTCGCCAAGTAATTCGCTGATGCCAGGCACCTCAGGCGAGCCATCCTCAATCATCATTAACGCGTTCTGAGAATGCTGCGCCAGGCTTTCAGCGTTAGCCAGCCTGGTGCGTTCCAGGCGCAGTTCTTCTTCATCTCCTGGTTTCAGTTTTGCAGCATCAATTTCTTGAATTTGGAATGTGAGCATATCCACGCGGCGGGCTGCATCCTGCTCGCTTTGCCTTAACTTTGTGAGTTCCTTTCGCACTTGGCGTAATACCTCATAGGAACCACGATAATCCAGGAGTAAATCCTGGATATTAGCAAAATTATCCAGTAATTCCAAATGATTTCGAACCTGTAATAATGAAAGATGCTCCGACTGACCATGAATATCAACCAGGTAAGCACCGACTTCACGTTGGATTGCTGCTGTAACAATCCGTCCGTTAATTCGCGCTGTATTGCGTCCCTCATGTTGGATTTCCCGCGAAAGGGTAACATAGTCCGGATCGTCCAGCAAAGCTTCTCTCTCAAGCAAGTCATTCACCGCCGATTTAACCCCCTGCTCTAATCGAAAGCTTGCTTCAATCTGCGCCCTTGCTGCACCAGTTCGGATAGCCGCCGTTTCAGCACGACCGCCCAAAACCGCTTCTAAGGCGTCGAGAATAATGGACTTGCCTGCGCCTGTTTCACCGGTGAATACCACAAGCCCATCCATGAAATTCAACTGTAATTCATGGATGATGGCAAAATTCTCAATACGCAGCTCAGTCAGCATGGATAATTTTTAAGACTCCTTAAAGACGTCGACTTCCAGAGAGTCGGTAATAGGCAGAAGGAACTGCAAGGAACAAGTATAAAACTTTATAGGCAAGCGGCAGCAAGCCAAACAGATTAAAGGATCCCATGCTCAATGCCGCGATGAAATTAACCAAACTGACCAAAATCAATGGAAGGCCGCCAAGGATCACCCCGGCAGCGACAATCCGAAATAATTTCTTGCCTCGCCGTTTCTTCGTCACCGCTCGTACGACTTCAGCCACAGCAACGCCAGCTGCAGGGGCTAATAAGAATGTGAAAAATCCAATGGCAGAAGTCAGTAAGCTGCCCAAAAACGAAATAACAGCAGCGATCAGGAAACCCCAAAGGTAATCGAGCGGCTTGCTTGTATCAAAAATCCTTTGCTGCTGCCTGACGCAATCCATACAGCGGTAGCCAACAGGTGTTTGAACAGCCTCAGCAGGGGTGATCGACTTCCCACATTTGCTGCAGCGCAGGGTTATTTGCTCATCTTTATTAACGTCTTGTTGCGAATTAGTCTGATTGTCCATTGATTCTTTTACCAAATAAAGGATTTTGTTCCATGTGCATGGTGAGATGTCGATAAAAATAGCCCGGATCTTCAAAGCGAACCATTTTCAATGATTTTTCATTAGTATGGATCCTGACGCCATCGCCGCTGGATAAATGAACCGGTTCCTTACCATCCACGCTGACCACAGCTTCATGCTTGGTCTTAACCCGGATAAACACGGATGCTCCTTCAGAGAGCACAATTGCCCTATCGATGGAAAGATGCGGCGCGACTGGCATGAGCAGAATGTTGCGAATCTCGGGCGGCAAAATTGGACCGCCTGCTGCAAGAGCATAAGCTGTTGAGCCTGTTGGTGTTGCAGCGATCAAGCCGTCAGCAACATAGCCAGTAATAAAAGACCCGTCCAAAAACGCGTCGACCTCAATCGGGCGCACATATTGCCCCCGTGCCACCACAACATCATTGATCACATCCGAAATCGTTTCTTCCTCGCCATCACGAACACAGTGCGCTTTAAGCATCATCCGTTCTTCATAACGAAAGTCTCCAGTCAGCAATCTCGGTAGGATATTCCGCCATTCTTTTCGATTCAATTCGACAAGAAAGCCAAAATGCCCAACATTGATGCCCAACAAAGGGACATCCACTGGTGCACATAAATGCCCTGCTCGCAGCATGGTGCCATCGCCACCAAGGGCGATTAACAGGTCAAATTCATTTTTCTGAATGGATTTTCGAAAACCTTCATCATAAAGAGATCCCGCGTGGGCTTCAACCCCCTGCGCTTCAAGAAATTGGCGGACGTTTTTCGCCACCTTGAGTGCTTCAGGGATATCCGGATGTCCCATAATTGCAATTTTTTTCGGCGGTATTAATGGCTTTGTCATAACGACCTAATTATAGCTGTTTTTATTAAGCATCTCAAATAAGAAAGTTTAATCCTGCCCGGTCTCAGGCATCCAAGCGATGTTCAAGGACTGCTCCGCCGTCAAACCAGCATCCACTTGCTGAAAATTTAAGCTTGGAAATGCTAGATGATACAGGTCACCTTCTACCTTGAGGAAAAATGCTTTTGAATCCGGCTGCCAGAATACCGTATCGACCTGGTCTTCTGTTAAAGTTTGCAAGGGGTATTCACTCGGAGGTTGATATAAACGTGCGCCATCTCCCCATGCAATCATCCAGTTCGCAGCTGGGGATAAATCGCCATAAGATTCTCCGGGCAATATCATATTTTGCCCATCCGGACTGATCACAAATAAGCCTTGTGATCCCTTTGCCATAAAGACGCCGCCAGAATCCCACTTTAATTCATCCCAAAGGCCGCCTCTCTGAAGTTGAAAATCGATATCTTCCGGTCGCAGCAGGTAAACACCCTCTACCTTCCCCTGGAGTGGTGCGATCTGGTTCCCCATGATCATCGCTATGGTGTGTGAAATGGGGTCGATCGCAACGGCATCAAAGGAGCCCTGTTGTATGACTGAGTAGTCATAATTTTCAACATTAACCCTTCTTAAGGTGCTGGGACCATCCGCAGTTAATGAATAACTAACAAAGGTTTGGGCGTTCAACCAGCCAACAAAGGCTTCCTCCTGGCTTGCCGCAATTGGCAGATAAAAGGTGTTCTGGCTGTCAAATTCCGGCACCCGCACCCCGGTCACATTCTCAGCACGCCAGGATTCCCCGCTGCTGGTCCTGCCAAGCTCTTGAGAGATCAACCAGCTGCTGTCAAGCCCCCAGATCGGGGTGGCATTATGAGTGGGCAAGCCATTCATTCGGCTAACGCGATCATTCACCACATCATAGACATATAGGTCACTCGACTGGTTATCCAACGCTGCTGAAAATGCCAGGTAGCGGCTGTCCGTTGACCATGCAATGCCATCCGGTCTTGTTATCACTTCCATGACATCAAAGGCTAATGTCCCCTCCTGGTTGACGATTCTACGCTGCAACAGCAAGGACATTAATGGGCTTATTTTAGTCACTTCGCCGGACATCACATCAACTTGATAGAGCGCAAGCTCGTCCGTTTCTGTGGGTGCACCAGCGCGGATAATTAGCTGCCTTCCATCAGGTGATAAGCCATTCTGCAAATCTTCAAAATAGATCGGTTCTGGTAAATTTATTGTGCGTGTGGTTTTTGCTTCGATGTCGTAAGCATGTAATCCTGTACCGTACGGTGCCGGGTAAACCAGCCAGGGTCCATCGGCTGTCACCGTTGGTTGAGGTGTGGGCGTGAGAACTTCGTCCTGCAAAGTCTCTGTTGGTGTTACGAGAATCTCCGGCTCCGGGATTGTCAGGGCGAAGGCTGTGCTGGTCAATGCGCGCGCCCTGGCGGTTGGCGTGCCAGACCAGGAAGCAGGTGTAGGTGAAGTCAGTTGACAGGCAAAACCAACCCCAATCACAAACATCATGAAAACCTCGACAATGATCTTCGGTTTCATAGGCTTATAACCCGATATCAATCCTCAAGGACCTCCAGGCTAGACATCGATGCCACCAATGCTTTAAGCCCAAGTCCTTCAAAATATACTTCGACCGTTTCGTCGCCGTATTCCATGCGGCTGTTTCGAACGACGCCTTCACCATAAACGGGATGTTCAACTCGCATTTTTGGGAAAAACCGCTGCGTCACTGCTTTTGGCGCTGGTTTTGTACGCTGGCGATTATTGGGCGGGCCATAGGTGCTGTCCCACTGATAGGTGCGATAATCATAGGTATCTCGCCGGCTGATACTTGATGTGATTTTGCCGCGGGTCAAAGAATTAGGTATAGCTTCTAAAAAGCGTGATGGCTGCGTTGTTTCATAGCTGCCATAGGGGCTGCGCCGACGCATTGCCCGTAATAAATACAACTGGTCTTTTGCACGTGTCAAGCCAACATAAAACAGTCGACGTTCCTCAGCCATCTCCTCCGGGTCATCCCGTGAGCGGCTGTGGGGTAAATAAAGTTCATCCAGTCCAATGATGAACACCTGGGGGAACTCCAATCCCTTTGCAGTGTGCAGCGTCATCATTGTTGGCGCATCGAGTTCCTCGGGAAGCGTATCCTGGTCTGCAACCAGTGCCATCGTCTCAAGAAATGCTGCCAAGCCCTGGTCTTCATATTCCAGCAATACCCCTCGCAATTCCATTACATTTGCCCAGCGATCCAGGTCGTCTTCGCCGTCATCTTTAATGTAGCTCTCGTACTCAGTATCCAGCAAAACCTGGTCAAACAATGTAGTCAAAGAGACAATATCCAAATTTTCTCGCCATAAGCGCAGCATCTTTGCAAAAGGGATTAACCGTGCTGCAGACCGACCCAAGAAATCCTCATCAGCTCGACCTGCTTCCGTTCCAAGACGTAACAAAACCTCACCGCTGCTTTTCCCCGCCCGAGAAGCAAGCGTTTGGAGCTTTTCAAGGGTCACAGCACCGATCCCCCGCGGCGGCAGGTTGATGACCCGCGCCAGGCTGACCTCGTCCTTTGGATTGTAGATCACTTTTAGAAAGGCGATCATATCTTTGACTTCGCGCCTTCCATAGAAACGCTGTGCCCCTATCAGGCGATAGTTCATATTGGCACGCCGGAAAGCTTCTTCCAGCAAACGGGATTGCGCGTTGGTGCGATACATGATCGCAAAGTCAGATTCCTTTGCCTCCCCCAGCCTGACCTTTCTTGCGATGGTATCCACCACATATTCAGCTTCTTCATGGTCATCCCCGGCTTCATGAACCACAATCGCTTGCCCATTCCCCCGATCAGAGAAAAGGTCCTTTTTAGTGCGATTGACGTTCTCATCAATCACCGCTACTGCGGCATCAAGGATGGTCTGTGTTGACCGGTAGTTCTGTTCCAGCAGGATCTTTTGAGCACCTTTA
The DNA here is from genome assembly GCA_029210815.1 of Candidatus Brevefilum sp. Taxonomy (GTDB): domain Bacteria; phylum Chloroflexota; class Anaerolineae; order Anaerolineales; family Anaerolineaceae; genus Brevifilum. The sequence continues at coordinate 20,161 of JARGGB010000006.1, read as the reverse complement.
AAATCCTTCGAAAAACGCAGAATGTTATGATAATCTGCACCGCGCCAGCGATAAATCGATTGATCTTCATCGCCAACCACAAAAATATTCTGATGTTCAGAAGCCAGGTGATGCAAGAGGTAATATTGCGCCAGGTTGGTATCTTGAAATTCATCCACCAAAATGTGCCTGAAGCGCTGGCTGTATTTTTTTCGCAATTCAGGGTTCGACTCAAGCAAATTTGCTGTATACAGCAGCATATCATCAAAATCGAGGGCATTGCTAGCCACAAGATATTCCTGATAGGCTTGATAGATCGATTTGATCGTCTCATCCCGATAACTTTCAACAGGGAATTCATCCGGACCGATCAATTGATTTTTGGCATTGCTGATAACGGCATGCACGACCCCTGGGCGGTAATCCTTGTCATTAATATTCTTCTCTTTAATCACCCGTTTTAATAATGATTGCTGATCATCAGCATCAAAGATAACATAATTATGGTCAATGGGTAAGTATGCTGCTTCCCGGCGTAAAATTCTTCCGCAGATGGCATGAAAAGTACCCAACCACAATCCCTGGGCTTTACCGTCCAGCAATGTAGATACCCGCGCTTCCATTTCCCGTGCGGCTTTATTCGTAAACGTGACAGCCAATATTTGATAAGGCGGGATTCCCAGTGCAGCAATCAGGTAAGCAATGCGATAGGTCAAAACGCGTGTTTTACCGGATCCTGGTCCTGCTAATACAATTACCGGGCCCGGCGGCACGGCAACAGCCTTTTGTTGTTGTGAATTTAACGTCTGTAAAAGATCTACCATGGTGAAAAAATACTTTCCTTATGGTCCTGAATTACCAGAAATACGATGAAATGGTTTTGAATTAAATGTTGAAGCGAATGGTCAGTACATCGCCATTCTGCACGATATACTTTTTTCCTTCCAGCCGTAGTTTGCCGTGCTGCCGCGCTTCCGCAAAGCCACCCAAACTCACCAGGTCCTCATAGCTTACCACTTCCGCCCGAATAAAGCCTTTTTCCATATCCGAGTGGATGGTGCCGGCTGCTTCCTGTGCTGTTGCACCTTGCGAAACCGTCCACGCATGGACTTCTTTTTCACCTGCAGTAAAGAAGGAGATTAAGCCCAATAAATCATAGGAGAGTCGGATGAATCGGTCCAGACTTGGCTCTTCAATGCCGTATTCCTCAAGGAAAATTTCCGCCTCATCTGCTGGTAATTGTGCAATATCCATTTCTAGCTTTGCCGGTATGCAAATGACCTGCGTGTTTGCAAAGGGCATTGCTACTTCGATGGGGCTTTGTTCTTCAGACTGGTTGATCACGATCAACTGCGGTTTCCGGCTCAACAAGCCGTAACTGGAGAGCATTTTATCTTCTTCCTCGTTGAAGGGCTCGTTTCGCAGCGGGATTTCATCAGAAAGCAATGCTTGCAATTTTCCAAACAATTCCGTTTCACGCTGAACCACGGCTTTATCTCGCCCAATGCCGCCGCGCTGTCGTTCCTCTTCCAAACGTTGTAATTTTCGCTCAACCAGGATCAAATCGTTAAGGATCAAATCCGTTTCCATGGTTGAAAGGTCACGGTGTGGGTCAACGCTGCCGTCAGAATGGGGCACACTCGGGTTGGTAAACGCACGCACAACATGGATGAAACCATCCATTTGAGAGAGGGTGTTGAGCAATGGGCCTGAAATGCCTTTTTCAGAAGATTTTCCTTCCAGTCCAGCGATATCAGCATATGTTACCTTGGCATGGACAACCTTCTTGGGCTGAAAAATCTCAGTCAACCTGTCAATACGCTTATCAGGTACGTCAATAACAGCTGTATGCACTTCAACTTTACCACCGCTGATACCCGTTGGGATATCCCCTCGAGTCAGGGCATTAAATAAGGTGGTTTTTCCTGATTGGGGTAAGCCAATGATTCCTAATTGCATGGTCTTCTCCATCTAAAGCAGCCTTACGAAGGCACACTGCAGGGCTGTTCCTTCAAAATTTGATCTCAAACAATCATACCCGAGAACACCCCAAAGATGGTAAAAGAATACAATCAAAGAGGGTTAAACATTGTAATCAACAATGCCGAATTTCTCCGTAGGGGCAACTCCCTGTGGTTGCCCTGCCCGAAGGGTGCACGCGAGGCAGATACGGAGGTCTGCCCCAACATATTGTGTAAATACTTCCGTCTTTCATCTATTCTCATGTTATCTTTCTCCGACTTCGTTGGCACCTACAGTAACATTATCTTTTGAGCTAACGATACCAATTCAGTAACATTTTAGATGAATTAACGCGTGTGCTTGACCTAACCTCAACTAAAGGTTAAAATACAATTTACATTTAGCCGAAGTGGCGGAATTGGCAGACGCGCACGACTCAAACTCGTGTGCCTTCGGGCATGTGGGTTCGATTCCCACCTTCGGCACCTTTTATAAAAGCCCACCCAAAGTTCGGTGGGCTTTATAAGCCTAAAATTTAAAGTTCTCATATTAAAAAATCTACCAGGCTATGTGAAGTCTCACTATGGAACAAATGCCTCTCAAGATCCATTTATTGGGTCCCGTTGAAATTAAATTCGATGATAAGCCATTGATAATTCGTCGACGGGTTGAGCGCGCTATTCTTTATTTCCTGGCTGCTGAACACAAACCTGTCAGCCGGACCAAGTTAATTGATTTGCTGTGGCCTGACGGTGAACAAACTGACCCCCGAGCCTCCTTACGAACAGCCTTATCCCGATTACGCAGGGAGCTTCCAGATCCTGACCTGATCGTCGCCGAGCTTGACCATGTGACGTTGAACCTCGATCGCTGCGAAATAGACATAGAAGCATTCGAAAAACACTACTATCACTTAAAAAATATTCTGACTGCCTATCAAAGCGATGCGACCTTTCCAGCCACGATTGTGGATCAAATTGAACAAGCCCTGGATTTGTGGCGTGGCAACACCTTCATATCTGGGGATAACTTATTAAATTATCCAGCAGTTGAAAATTGGCGGCAGCAGATTAACCGCAAACTAAATCATGATCGAAAATTTCTGATAAACCGTTTGGCTGAGCATTATCAACATGGGGGCAAACCTGAAAGAGCCTTAACACAGTTTATGCTTCTGGGGCGCATGGACACCTCAGACGTTTCCAGCCAATGCGCCGCCCTTGACCTGCTGATCAATTTGGGTCGTCACCAGGATGCCAATAATTATTGCGATACCCTCGAAAGCATTTATGAGCGCGAATACAGCGCTCCCCTCCCCGACGAGATCTTGTTTCGCTGCCAGCAAGCCCATTATCGGTTAACACAAAATCATGATGAAGAGAAAAATCAATGGCCAATTCCCCTCACCATGCAATTACAATTAATCGGGCGCCATGAGGAATTGCAGCAGCTGCAGCAAGCCTTTTTCAAAGGGGGGATTGTTTCGCTCCAGGGTGAATTGGGAAGTGGGAAAACGCGGCTTGTGCAAGAACTATTTCAGGCCCTCTCTCCAAAGCCCTTCCTAATGCTTGCACCAGCGAGGGAAATGGAAAAAAGTCTGCCATTCTCACCCATCACCCACTGCATGCGGCACAGCCTGCCAGATCATATTTGGGAAGAAATCGACCCGACGTGGATAAATCACCTCGCTCTGCTTTTACCAGAGCTTAGCAGGCTTACTAAGACAGAATCCCAGACTTCATTATCTCAATTACCCGAAGGGAAGCAGCATATTTATGAAGGTTTGCAGCATATTTGCCAGCACATCACAATAAAATACGGAAGAATTTTATTCTTTCTGGATGATGCACATTGGGCGGATACACAGACTTTGCAGGCGCTTTCATATATGATGTCAGATAGTACTTTTGCAAAACACGGCTTACTGGTGATGGCATCCCGCCCTGAAGAGACCAATCGCGACCTTGAGTCTATGATCAACCAGTCCTTCCGATCAAATCCAATTCAGATCATAAAATTACAGGGGTTAACTAAGAGCGAACTGGAAAACCTGGCAAAACAGGTGACCAACACCCCTCCCCCTGAAGCCTTCGTCAATAAGTTGTATCAAGAAACAAACGGAAATCCCTTTTTAGCCATTGAAATCATCCGGGATATCCTTGAAAGCCAGGGCAATCTTAAGTCCGTAGGAGAATCTGGCCGCCTGCCTTTACCAATAAGCGTTCACAAACTGATCCAAAAACGCCTGCTGCAATTAGATGAATCAGCGCGTCATGTCCTTTTATGCGCAGCAGTCTTAGGTAATGAACTCTCGCTGGATTTACTGCAGGCAGTGGCTGACATCCCGCCTTCAAGCCTAGCGCAAATGCTTGATCGCCTTTTGAAATCCGGCCTGATCCAAAGCACAAAATCGCAAATATCGGGGAAAACGCAATTGCACTTCAGCCATGAAAAAATGCGTGAAGTGATCCTGAAAGAAGGGTCTGATTTCCAAATACAGATCCTTCACCGCCAGGCTGCTCAGCACATGGCAAGTGATCCCCAATATGGGGATAAAGCCAATGTAATAGCCGGTCATTTCCTTTCAGGCGGTAATGAGAGGCAAGCATTCAAATGGTTTATACAAGCTGCGGATCACGCCTGGAATCTGGGTTCTGCAGAAGATGCCCAAAATGATTATCTTAAAGCTGAAAAGCTCCTGGCAAACAACCCTGAGACCATAACCCAACCAGGATTAAGTTTAATGCTTTATCAACAGTGGAGTGATTTTGCCTACGAGTCCAACCAGGTAGAGCTTGTTGAACAGCTTGGTGCAAAGTTACAACATATTGGCGGCAGGGTCAACCACCCCTTATTACTTGGCATATCACAAATCATCCTGTCCAATGCATGCTTTTTGCGCCAGAATTTCCAAACAGGATTGGATCTGATTAATTCGGCGATTGAATACATTACTATTGCGGGTGACAATGAAGCTTTGATCAAAGCCGTCAAACGCAAAGGCGTCATCAGCTGGTGGACGATGAACTTTGACGAGGTTGAAACCTCTGCCAACCAGGTGCTTGAAATGTGCCATGATGATTCGTTAAATGATAACCTGCGAATTTCAATGGAATTCAATGCAAAACACCTGATTAACATGATGCAGTATACCCATGGTCATGCTTCCTTAGCCTCCCAAACTGCACAAGCCCTCTACAATCAATATTTTCATAAACTCGAACCCTTCGACAGACTCAGGTCTTTATATTTACTTAGCTATTCAAGTTTAATCTCTGCAGAATTCGAAAAATGCGAACATTTCACAAAAAAAGCCCTGGAGCTTGCACGCCCTTTAGGCGCTGGCATTCTTGAAGAAATTAACCTGGTCATCTTGAGTAAAGCAGAATTGATACAGGGAAAGCTTGACCAGGCATATCAACATGGGCTTCAAGCGCTGCACTTAGCTGAAAAAGCAAACCATACATCCATGATCGTCGCCGTAAACTGCATTTTAGGTGACATTCTATACGCCGTTAGCAATGTTACTGCTGCAGCCCAGTATTACCGGGTTGGTCAAATTCGTGAAGGCTTATCCAATGTTTCCTTCTATGGCATTGAGAACAAAATCCATTTAGCGCATTTGTTGACATGGACTGGGCAAATTTCAGAGGCAAGACAAATTCTGAACAAATGCCTGGACTATTCAGAAGAATTTAAATTGGAACAATATTATGCGGACGAAGTGCTGGTTTGCGGATATTGCGATTTTCATGAAAGCAAGCTTGGGTCTGCTGAGGAAAAATTCAATAAAGCTATTCAGTTGACTGAAGCGAATGGTTTGCTGCTGGAATTGAGCTTGAGTAAACTTTCGCTGGCAAGATTGATGATGGCGAAGAAAGAAAATGCTGCAGCCCGCAAACTTTTGAATGAAAGCCTTGAGATATCACAACAAAGGAATATGGCATGGCAGATTGGCTATGGATTGGAACTTTCTATGCGTCTGGACAAAATCAATCATCAAACCGAATTGCTAAATCAGCACCAAACTGCCTATCAAGACCACATCACAAAAATTAAAAATAATATGCAGTCTGAAGCCCTCAGGAAAGAATTTTCTGAAGCAAGAAAAGTATGGGATCAGAAACACCATTTCCCCTCATAAATGTCTACGTTTTGGTAACGGTTAAGTGATATTCTTAAGTAGATTTATTCTCAAAAGAGAACGGGCACATGGCCGAGGGGTCCTTGTGCAAAAGAACCGGCAATGCCAAGGGAGACAGATTAGCAATGTCGGTTCTTTTCTTATTTAATTCCCTTTAAGATGACCAATGGTTACGCCATCGCCGCCTTCCGCCTGGCTGCCGCTTTCGTAACGCGCCACATGCGGATTGCTACTCAATGCTTCACGCACCGATTCCCGTAAACGTCCTGTGCCTTTGCCGTGAATAATGCGCACATAAGGCAAACTTGCCAGGTAAGCTTTTTCTAAATACCTGTCCAGCAAATCCAAGCCTTCATCTACCCTGTGCCCACGAATATCCAGCTCAAGGCCCGGTGATTCATGAACCTGGGGTAAGGTGATTCTGCCCTTCCTGACCTTTGGCGGCCCTTTTTCAGTTTGTTCCTCGGGCTCTCCCTTCCGCATCACATCAGAAATTCGAGCTCGTATCCGCAGCATCCCAATCTGAACCTCCACCTCTTCCTCGCCAATTGAGGTAACAACGCCGTCCTGGTCAATAGAACGCAAATGCACTTTTTCACCCAAGCGCAGCGGCCCTTTTGGTTTGCGAATCGGCTTTTCAGGTTCTTTCCTCAAAACAGGTTCGGAAACTTTTTCTTCCAGAATTTCAACAACTTCTTCGACCTCATCAACCACCTCTAGAGGCTGTCGTGCCTTCGCAAGCAGCCGTCTGAGCGTTTCCATCTCTTCCCGCAATCCCCCTAATTCTGCTTCTGCTTCCTGGCGTGTTTTTTCCATCAATTCAAAACGTTCGTCTTCGATCATATCCAAACGCTCTGCCAATTCATTCCTTATCGATTCAGCAACCTGATGCTCATTATCTGCCTCTTCTCGCGCTCTGCGTGCCAGGTCTCGCTGGTGATGAATCTCATCCAACAAGTCTTCTGCTCGCAGGTCTGCAGGGTTGATCTCTGCACGGGCAGCATTAATAATTGATTCTGGCAACCCCAACCTGTCGGCAATCGCCAATGCGTTAGACCGGCCGGGCAAACCTATGGTCAGATGGTAGGCTGGTTTCAAGGTTTTTAAGTCAAACTCAACGCTGGCGTTTAACACACCATCCGTTGTGTGCGCATAGGCTTTTAATTCCGGGTAATGTGTGGCGATCATACTGGTGATACTTCTGTCCAATAGATGCGTCATCACCGCCCTTGCCAATGCAGACCCTTCTTGCGGGTCTGTCCCGGCGCCCAGCTCATCCAGCAGCACCAGGGAATGTGCATCTGCTTTTTTTAAGATTTCAACGATATTGGTCACATGCCCGGAAAAAGTAGATAGGGATTGTTCAATGGATTGTTCATCGCCTATATCAGCAAAAACATCTTTGAAGACGCTCAGCTTAGAGCCGTATCCGGCCGGGATCTGCAAGCCGGATTGCGCCATCAATATAAGCAGTCCGACCGTCTTAAGGGTGACTGTCTTTCCACCGGTGTTCGGACCGGTGATCACCAGTGCATAGGTCTCAGGGTCCAAATCCACATCAATCGGCACGACACTTTCAGGGTCTAGCAGGGGATGGCGTGCTTTGTACAGGCGTATGGTGCTGCCCGGGTGTTTTCCATGGCGTTCAGCAAAGGGCACCAATTCAGGTTCGCTTGCATCCAGGTCTTCTGCATAACGAGCGCACATCAATGCCACATCCAGCTCTGCCATCACTTCAACCATTACGATTAAAGCATCTGCGTGAAGCACCACTGCACTGCTCAGTTCCGCAAGGATCCTGCGAACCTCATCTCGCTCAGCCAGTTCCAATTCCTTATAGCGGTTATTCCACTCGACCACAGCCAGGGGTTCAATGAACAGTGTGGCGCCTGAGGCAGACTGATCATGTATTACCGCTTTTATCCGCCCTTTGAACTCCGCCCGAAGGGGAATAACATTCCGGCCGTTACGCTGCGTGATGATTGGTTCCTGCAGCATGCGGGCTGTGCTCTGGTCTGATATAAAGCGCTGCATGCGAGACATCATGCGCTCATAGGTGATCTTCATTTCATTGCGAATCTCAGAAAGCTTCTGCGAAGCCGAATCCAGCACATCGCCGCGATCGGAGAGCGTCTTGCTGATCCGGTCGACCAGTCCCAAGCCTACGGGCAGTGCATCTGCCAAACTTGAAAGATTTGGGACCTCTTCCGCCATGTTTTCGAGAACCCTGCGGACCCTGCGGGAGACGATCAATGTGTGTTTGATCGCCAGCAGGTCCTCTGGTTCTAATACGCCCTCACGTCTTGCCAATCCTAACTGCGGTCGAATATCACTGGCATTTTGAAAAGAAAAATCCGTGTCCAGTGATAATAAGTACTTTGCTTCACGTGTTGCCGCCTGTCGCTTATGCGCTTTTTCAATATCCGGTGTGGGTTTGAGTTTGCGCGCCAGGTCAGCCGACGCGCTGAAGTCCGCATAGGTCACCAAGCTTACGATGATTTTATTGTATTCAAGGGTGGACAGGGCTTTATTGTTCATGGGTAAGTGGTAATTAGTGATTGGTGAATGGTAATTTGGAATTAGGTACCAGTTATCAGGTATCAGTTATCGGCGTTTGTGATAATTGGATAGTTCGGCAATCAATTCACCCGTTTGCTGCTTGTAACTTTCAATGATCTGGTCATAGAAAGAGAATTTATTCCAGCTTTGAATGCGGTCGTTTTCCAAAAGCCAATCATAAGTTCGTTTTGCGCCTGTCTTCCAATCAATGGTGACTTTAAAATCCAGGTCAGCTTTGGCAGCGCTGTTATCAAAGATGTTGGTATATTGGAAATTGAGATAGGTTGTCATCGCCTGATCCGGGGAGATGCGCACCAGCAGGTCAGCCGGGATGTGAACAATCGAGGGTTTCGGCGCGCCAATTGCCTCAGCTAGCCGTTCGTGGTATTGATTCCAGGTCTGCCATTCTTCACCGGTCACATGATATGCCTTGCCGTAAGCCTTCTCATTTCCAAGTGCATTGACAAAAGCCCTGGCAACGTCATCTACATGACAGGAGACCCACAAAGCCTCGCCATCACCATGGACGATGATCGGCTTTCCTTCAGTCAGGCGATCCAGGAAATAAGTCTCCCAACCGAAGGTGTGAATAATATTGCCGCCCTCGCCATAGGTAGATGCTGGGCGAATAATGGTTACATTGAAATCTTTCGCTTCGTGTGCAGCCATAAATAAATCTTCACACTTGGCTTTATTGCGCCCATAATCCGAAAGGGCATGGCGTTCATGGCTTTCAACAACGGGGAAGGTCGCTGGCGGCTTGGTGTAAACATCCACAGTGCTGCAAAAAACAAATTGATTAACACGCCCGGAAAAGGCGCGAATATCACTTTCAGCTTGTTTGGGGTTAAAGCAAATCATATCGATGACGGCATCGAAACCTTCAAGCTCAGCCATTTGCGCTTCAAAGGTCTCGGTGTCATCCCGATCGCCCTTGATGAACTGGTAACCCTGGGGAAGGCGCGATTCTGTCTCCCCACGATTATAAAGGGTCAATTCGTGCCCAGCTTCCAAGAGCTGCCGGCTGATAGCCGTGCTGATCAGTCCTGTACCACCAATGATCAGGATTTTCATAGTCTTTCTCCGTTTATTTTCTAGTAATTAGCCAAGATCAAAATTTCCACTATTGAACGCAACCAATTTATCCCAATTAATATCTCCATTTTCAAAACAGTAGGTATCCAAAAACAGTTTTGAAAATCGATTAACAACCCGATTCTTTTCCCTATAAAATACTTCGTTATGTTCTTTTGCTCGATACCCGATAGGTTCTATAATATCTTTGTACAATTCTTTATTGTCACTGATTAAATACCAGAAATTCTGACCAACAACTTTTAGATATCCGTGCAAAATATTTGTCCTGGTTTTCCCATAGCAAATTCCTAGAACTGCTCTGACATTTAGCGCATGATGTGATTGTTGAATCCTTCTCACTGCGTTAGCCAAATCTTGTTCTAATTTCTTGTGTTGAGAACTGTTTCCCCAATTAGTCCCAGACTTTATTGAAACAATGTAATGAACATCTTTCTTAAAGAATTCCAAATCGACACCTGTGGCGCTTGATTTGTGTCCATTAAAAGTTTTTCCGGCAATAAAGATTGCTAATTCTTCAAGAAAATCACCAAATAATTTTTCTTCAGATGAGGAAAGGAAAGCATCAAGTAATCCTGTTATCAATTCGTTTGCCGTAGATATATTCTTTGCTTTAAATAGGTAAGGATTTTTTCTTAAAAGCGTATATAAATTAAGATTTTCCAAAGAACTGATTCTACGTTCATGAAAATCAACGATATTTTCGTTGACAAATTCACAAACTTCTGCCAAATCCAAATTATTCATCGTAATTCCTTAATCATCAACTTGATAATTTTCAGTTTCTTCAGCGATTGCTGGTAATTTGATCTGGATATCAGATATTCTATCTTGGCTCAACTCAATATAGTCGTTTTCCGTATCGATGCCAATAAATTTTCTTCCCTCTTGAATTGCTGCAACTGCTGTTGTTCCTGACCCAATGAAGGGGTCTAAAACCACATCATCCCTCTCTGTAAATAGTCTAATAAACCATGAAGGCAATTCCACTGGAAATGCTGCACTATGGTTACGATTCGAACATTCAGTAGCTAAATGCAATACATTATTCGGATAGACCATTTTTCTTCCTACCCAATTACTAATATTTTTCCCAAATCCACTTCCAACTTTCGATTCATCTCTGATTTTATCAGTTTCGCTTAAATTATTTAGCCGATCTTTTGCCCAATCTCCTACTGGAACCATAACTGCTTCTTGATACATATTAAATTTTCTCTGTTTGTTAAACTGAAGCAATCTTTCCCAATTATCTCTAAATCTGTTAGGCCATTTTCCTGGATAAGAGTTTTTCTTGTGCCAAATAAATTCTTCTGTCCATAACCATCCTTGTTTTCTTAACTCAAGGATTAATTCTATAACATATGTGTGACGCTCGCCATTTACAACACGTTCCTTGATGTTTAAAACAAATGTTCCCCGAGGTTTTAGTACACGGAAAAATTGTGCTGCTTTTGGTAAAAACCAATCAACATAATCATCAGGCTTAATTCCACCATAAGTATTTTTCCGTTGGTCTGCATATGGGGGCGAAGTAAAAATTAAATCAACAGAGTTGTCAGGAAATGATTTTAACACTTCTTCACAATCACCAAGTAATATTTGATTTTCAAATTTCATAATCACACCCATAAAAAATAGAACACTTGTTATATATAAATATATCCCAGATTTTCAAATTGCGTCAAGAAATTGATCTTTTCAAATATCAACAGGTAATTCCTGATTGATCTCGATGCTCTCCGTGCTTACATGGCAGCCGTAGGCATGAACCTCAACACCCTTCGCATGCACCTCGCGCAACGTCTGCGCGAATGCCGGGTCAACCACCTCAAATGGCGCAAATTTTTGGGCATCTTCCCTTTGGGCAATAAACACCACACTGGCGCGATCGCCTGAAGCTGCTAAATTTGCCAGTTCCGCCAGGTGCTTACGCCCGCGCGATGTCGGCGCATCCGGGAACCGACCAATGCCATCTTCCACATAGGTCACGGATTTGACCTCCACCCAGCAAGCCTGGTTTCCCGCCGATAGACGAAAATCTAGACGGCTTTTACCAAAGGAAACTTCACTTTCGATAATGGGGTATTTGAATGCCGCCAATGACCCATTCTCAACAGCTTCCTTAAACAATTGATTTGCCAGGTAAGCATTGGTCGAACACAAGCCCCCGTTTTCCAGCGCTGCCAATGCCATGGTGTAGGGTGTCTTCCGACTGGGATCATCCGCCGGTATCAACCAGGCACGGCACCCCGGGCGCAGCACACCTGTTAGGCGTCCCGTGGTTGGTACATAGGCAGAAGCCAGCCCGCCGCCATCCAGGCGGACCCCGGCTGAAAAGCGATTATTGCGTTTAATGAAGGTCGCAGGGGTCAGGTAAGGTAATTTCAAGATGAAGCCTCAATATCCCGACGAATCTCTGGGTTTGCATCCCAAAAACTGCGCAGTGCTTCCTGGTTTTTCGATGCGCTTGCTGCAGCGGCAAGCTTTAAAGCGGTTTCGGGATCGCTGTCCGCCAATAAACCGGCAAGAAAGCCAGCCAAACCGTGATCGTAATCATTGATTATTTCCTGATCTCCAGACGCGAAGACCGGCTCCCGGATTTCACGGTCGAACCAGGCTTCTCCCAACCCGGACAGGCCGCGTCCCGGTCTCTTCCAGGCGTGTTCGCCATTCGTGCGCAGGTAAAAGCCCTGCTCGCCCAAATTAACCATCAAAATATTCACGCCGAATTTCATGACGCGTTCTGAAAGCATATGCAGCAAACCAGGCGGAGAACCACCAATCCCATCCACATGCTCATATCCTGGATATTGCTGATCGCCTTCGGGCTTGAGAAAAAAGAGGAGCTGCGGGATATCTGCAATTAAAACATCGACCAGGGGCAATGCGTTTTCGAGGAGAACTGACCAATCCACCGCACCAGCAGCTCCACCCATTTCAGGCATGCCAAAATCCAGGCTTGTGCTCAATCCTTCTCGCCGCACACGCTGCAAAATCGAAACCAGTTCACCGCCATCCCCCCGGTAAATAGATCGCATTAAGGCAGGATAACCAAAGTGAAATAAATCCGCTTCTCGGAGGATATCACGAGGAAGATCCGATGCATAGAAGGACTTGTTCGCACCGGGGAAGTAATAATGGGCGTCACCAATGTTAAGCTTATAAGCCGCTGGCACTGAGGGGTCCAGGATCAGGCTGTCCACCAGGGTCGGTGCTTTGTCTTTGATGACCCTGACAAAGACCTCCCCAAAAGCATCATCCCCCACCTTGCCAATCAGCCCTGTCGGCACGCCCAGGTGATGCAAAGCCAGGGCAAGCTTGGCAAGACCGCCAGGGCTTAACACCGCCTGACCAATTTGACTTGCATCCCTTCTAGTGGGTTTTGACGGAACGGCGTCGTGCAGGGATGAAGTGATATCCAGGCTGAGATACCCGGCAATCACTGCTTTCTTAAAAATCATACGATTTTCCTCCAGGATTGAATACCGGGGTTAATCCTACCACCATCGCTGCTTATTCTGTACCGGCTGAAGGCTCCTGCATAAATTTATTAGGGCTCCAAATCAAAAACATCAATGCAGCTAAAAATGCCAGGCTGCTTCCAAAGAAGAATGGTGCTGAGGGACCAAAACCAGCCCAGGCACCTGCCCCCTGCCACAATAAGCCGGCCAACAATGAGGCCGGGAAGTCGATGATTCCCAGCACGGCATTATAGGTGCCGTAGGCTGTGCCGCGCAATGCCGGTGAAACGAGGTCAGCCACCATGGCTTTTGCAGTGCCGTATGCCAGGCCGTAATACACGCCGTAAGTGATATACAATACCCAAATATGCCAGGGACGCTGTGCCAGGGCAAAGCCCAGGTAAATAACGCCGTAAACCAGCCAGCCGCCAATGATCACCTTGCGTCGCCCAATGCGGTCTGAAAGTGAACCGGCAGGAGCGGAGACCAGGGTATAAACCAGGTTAAATGCCGCCAGCATCAGCAAAATCCCCAAAACGCTCAATCCCCGCTCCTGCGCCCGCAGGACGAGAAAAGCATCCGATGAATTGCCCAGGTCAAATACACCAACGATCAATAAGAAAACCAAAAAGGGCTTGCCCAAACCTTTGAAGGTGATCTTAGGGGCGGCTTGATCGCTTCGTTTTACCGTTTCACGGGCAATAACCGCCAGGCTGATCACCGCCAGCACAGCCGGCACAAGGCTGATCAATACAATGGTGCGGAAGGTGTTTTCACCCAGCTGCAGATTATTGGACTGCGCCAGCCAAACTGACAGTGCTGCAATTAAAATACCCAGGACTGCACCGCCGGTATCCGCTGCCCGGTGAAAGCCAAAGGCGATTCCGCGCTGCTCGGGTTCGATCGAATCTGCCACAAGGGCGTCCCGGGGTGCTGTCCGAACACCTTTGCCGATCCGGTCCGCCCAGCGAACACCAGCGATCATTCCCCAGGTGTTTGCAATGTAGAAGAAGGGCTTGGCTATTGTTGAGATGCCGTACCCCGCCACCGCCAGCCACTTTCTCCCACCCAGTTTATCCGAAAGCCAGCCAGAAAAGACCTTTAAGATGCTGGCTGTGGCTTCTGCGATGCCCTCGATGATCCCGATGATGTTGGTCTTTACGCCCAGCACGTTGGAGAGAAACAAGGGCAGTATGTTGATGACCATCTCGCTGGAGATATCCATGAAGAAACTGGTCAGGCTGACCGCCCATACGTTGCGCGGCAGTTTTCGAACTTTGGAGAGAAAGGTTTTCTGTGGCATGGCAGTCTCCCTTGTGTTTTTGGAATTTAATTTATTCTATCAGCAGCGGGATACGTTTGGGAAGTTGTTTTGTTGAAAAGTTGGATTATTGTGTCACGTAGGCGTCTGGCGACGCCATACGTGACCTACGAAAGTAGAAAATTTGTTGTGGTTGGTTAATGGTGAATTATTATTACCTTATAGGGTGCGCAGTGGTTGCCTGCGCACTATCGAATGAACAACCTAAATCCTGGTATTACGCATAAGCGGAATGGATTCCTTACGATCGTTGTTGTCACGTAGGTTGCAGGGGCAACCATACGTGACCTACAAATTCTTATAATTCGAGAGCTTTTCCTGGTACCTGCTACCTAATACCTAATATCTACTACCTAATATCTACTACCTGATACCTGATACCTGATTCCTCATCAGTAACCCATAAATTGTTCACTTACAAGGTTTTTAAGAATCAATAGCCTTTATCCACATCAATGCGGTTGTACAAAGGCAGCTCTGAAAGATAGCGATTCAAATTCTCAACAAACAAAGTCAGGGTCTCGTCTTCAAGGTGACGGCTGATCCCGGCAACATGAGGGCTGATGATCACGTTTTCCATCTCCCACAGGGGGCTGTCCTCTGGCAGTGGTTCCTCTTCAAAAACATCCAGTGCTGCACCCGCAATTTCCTTTGCCTTCAAAGCGGCGATTAATGCATCCTGGTCAATCAATTCCCCTCGCCCCACATTGACCAGGTAAGCCGACGGCTTCATAACCGTCAATGCTGCTTCATCAATGATGTTTCGGGTGTTTTCTGTCAGCGGCAGAGTCAGCACCACAAAATCACATTCGGATAACATGCTATGCAACGCTTCCATCGGGTACAGTCGGTCAAAAAAGTCTCCATGGGGATCGCCCATACCATCCCGAATATAGCCGTCATCCTCGGGATGCATCACGTCTTTCTTTGCTGCCAGCACCGTCGGTCCAAAGGGCACCAGCAACCGCGCCACCTGTCTGCCGATGCTGCCGTAGCCAAGGATCCCCACAGTGCTGTCCCGAAGTTCAAGCGGCATCAAATCCTGCCTTTTTTCCTTGCTTTTCGGCCAGTGCTTATTCCGCTTATTGGTGATCAATCTTGGTAGTTTTTGCCCAAATGCCAGCAAGGTCATCAGGACATATTCCCCAATTTGCCAGGCAATAGCACCGCTCATATTCGTTGCGATCACCTCGCTGAATAGGGGATGGTCAACATAAGTGTCAACACCGGCGCTGTGAAACTGCACCCAGCGCAGATTTGGCGCTATCTCAGACTCGGGCAGTACACCCTGGGTCAGCAGGACTTCCGTCTCCTGCCAGCTTTCTTCGGAAATATCCCCTGGTTTATTTGTTGGGATAACCGTCAATTTAACGTGTTCAGCGACGCCCTTTATTCGCGAACGTGCGTCTTCAGAGAGGTCGATTGTGGACAGTAAATTTATTATTTCTTTCATTTTTTAATCCATTTTGATTTTTTTAAATTCTACCCCACTAACCTGCATCAAATATAAATTCTCCCCGGGTCAAGCTCTTCGCGCAAGATCCGCAGCTCCTCCTGCTTGGGCGGTTCGGTCACCGTACAAGTTTCAGATTGTTTAAGGTCCCATCCCGTATTTTCCTGGACCTGCTCAAAGGACACACCCGGGTGCAGTGCTGTCAGAACCAGCTCGCCATCCTGGTTTGGCTGCATCAAACCCAGGTTGGTGACGATCACCTCAGGTCCTGCCCCGCGCACGCCGGTCTTTTTGCGGGCATCCCCACCTGACAAGAACCCGATTGAGGTCTGAAAATCCACCCTGGCAGGGAAACGACGTTTCTGATGCGGGGTGATGATGTAACAGCGGTTCGCCCAGGCAGCGATTTCCATCGAGCCGCCGGAACCGGGCAGGCGTACTTTGGGGTTTGGATAATCCCCGATGACCGTCGCATTGATGTTCCCGTATTGGTCAATCTGTGCCCCGCCCAAAAAGCCCACATCCACATTTCCCCGCTGCAGGTAGAGGGTGAAGATGTCGTACATGCTGCACACGGATAAAGCACCCGACACCAGGGTCGGGTCGCCAATCGATAAGGGCAAGCGTGACGGCTGCGCACCAATCACACCTGCTTCATAAATCATCTGCAAATTGGGCGCGTGGGTCCGCATGGCTAAATTGCACGCCAGGTTCGGGATGCCCACACCCACAAAGACCACATCGCCGTCCTGCAGCAGCCGGGCAGCATTGACCACCATCAATTCGCTCGGGTTGTAGTTAAGTTCATCCGTCATTATGCATCCATCCTCAATAATCACCGTAATTAACAGGTTCTGAAAGCCGGGCACCTGCCGTCAGGCGTTGATGCACCTCAGGACCCAGTTTTTCCCAGTAAGCCGCACGATCCGGGACGTCGTAAACCCACTCGCGAAGGTATTCCCCCACGCTCTCTTCGGTCTTCGATATCTGATCCCATTCCAGGTAAAACTGGTTGTCACGGTCGTGGTAACCCTGTGTATAGGAAGGGTGCGCACAGTAAGGCACGTGGCAGACCGCATCCACGATCATGCCCGGTATCAGGGTTCGGTTCGGGTCAGACCGTATCACACTTTGATCGACTATCTCTTCTGCGGTGAGAATAACTCGCGTGGCGGCAAACGCTGCCAGGCGCTGCTCGCCCAGTATGCCCCAAACATGGGCATTGCCCTCAGCGTCGGCGCGCTGCACGTGCACAACAGCCACATCGGGCTTGAGCGGCGGCACAACCACCACGGCTTCACCGGTGTAGGGATCGGTAACTTTCTGGTAATTGGGGTTCTGGTCTGCCAGGTCTGAAGCCCCAGTGGCTTTCATCGGCATAAACGGCAGCCCGCTTGCACCAGCCTGCAATCGGCTGATCATGCTGAAGTGCGAATACTCCTCCCATTCAAGGGTGCCTGCCTCGATGGCTGCCCGTACCCGGCGCAAAGAACCCACACCCGGGTTGCCCATATAAGAAAAAACAACTTTGCGCGCACACCCCGCAGCCACCATTTGATCATAAATTAAATCGGGGGTTGCTCGCGCCAGTACCAGGTCTTTAATACCCTGGCGAATAATTTCATGGCTGGCAGCAAAAGGAATTAAGTGCGTAAAGCCGCTGGCATACAATGTGTCGCCATCATGGACGTATTTCCTGATGGCATCCTTCATAGACATTTGTTTAGTCATCAAATCGATCCTCCCAACCGCGACCCTCTTCTTCTATATGCTGTTCATCCTTCTCAGTGTTTTTCCTGAATTTAGAAAATCGTCTGCGGCGTTCCGCTTTTTTCCTGAAGCGATGCCACAATAAATAGCCCCCAAAGAACAGGGCTGAACCAATCAACAGCGCATCGAAATTTGGCTCAGCGGATCCTACCAGTGCAAAGCCAACAATCAAAAAGATGCTGCCGGCAAGGAGCATAAAACACCCAATACGCGAGAGAAGATAACGGATCATCGGTGTGGACATAAGACCGGATGGCGAATTTCTGCCATCCGGTCAGTTCTATCCTTTACCTATTCCAGCGCTATGCCCTGCGGACATGCGTCTGGCTTTGTTCGTGCATGTACAGCGGCAGGTAATACAAACCGCCTGCATTTTTACCGCTTGCGCCAGAACCCTTCCAACCGCCAAAGGGCTGGAATCCAGGCCATGCGCCGGTGGTGGCACCTTGCGGACGGTTGGCATAAACCACGCCAGCCTCGATGTTATCGAAGAACCAGCCGGCCTCAGCTTCTGTGCCGTAGAATCCGGCGGTCAAACCGTAATTGACATCGTTCGCCAGTTCCATCGCCTCCGAAAGGCTCTTCACCGGGTGGATCATGGTGATCGGTACAAACATCTCGTGCTTCCACAAGCGGTGCTCGATGGGCACATCAACGGCAATCGTTGGTGGGCAGAAATAGCCCTTGCCAAAATCGCCCTCGGTCAGCACATCGCCGCCCGTCAAAATCGTGCCGGCTTCTTTCAGCTCACCGCAGAATTCCTGGAAGTCCCGGTAGGAACTCTTTGTTACCACGGGACCCATGTAGACATTGCGATCCGCAGGGTCGCCAATCTTCAGCTTTTTAGTCAATTCAACCACGCGTTCGACCAGCTGATCATAAACTTGTTCTTCAACAAATACTCGGGAGCAGGCGGAGCATTTCTGACCCTGTAAACCAAAGGCAGAGCGTACAATACCGACAGCAGCATCTTCAATATCTGCATTCTTTGAAACAATCGCGGGGTTCTTGCCGCCCAATTCCAGGATGGTCGGGCGCACATAATCACCCTGCGCAAATAAGCGATAAATGCCCATGCCGACATCAAAGGAGCCGGTGAAGGTCAAGCCATCAACATCCTTGCTCTCCGTCAGGGCTTTGCCGACCTTAGAGCCGGGTCCCGAAACGTAATTGACCACCCCGTCAGGGATGCCAGCCTGGCGCATACAATCGACCAGCAGAGCGGTCGTCCAGGTTGTGGCAGACGCGGGCTTGATCACCAGGGTATTGCCAGCGACCAGGGCTGCGCCTGAAGGGCCGCCCGTCAGTGCTGCGGGGAAGTTGAAGGGGCTGATCACCACCCACACGCCGTAGGGTTTGAGCACGGAGTAGTTGGCGACATTATAGCCGACCAGTGGGTCCACACCCATTTTAGCCTTGTATCCCTGGTTGGCTTCCATCTGGCTGCAGGCGTAGCGGATCAGGTCGGCAGTCTCAGCGATATCACCGAGGGCTTCCATGCGGTTCTTGCCCACTTCGAGGGTGATCACTGCGCCGATTTCAAACAAGCGCTGATCGATGATGTCGGCTGCTTTCCTTAGCAGGTACACCCGCTCATCCCAGTTCATTCGGCTCCACTTGGGGAAAGCTTCTCGTGCTGCTGCAATGGCATCTTCAGCATCCTTTTCGGTGCCCTTTTGGAAAGTTGCCAGGTGAATATCAGTATTGATGGGTGAGTATTCTTTAACTTTTCCTTCTACAAAGCGTTCTTCCCCACCAATGATCATGGGGTATTCCTGCCCCAAATTTGCCTTCAAGCTTGCCATCGCTTCATCAAACCGGGTGTGCAGTTCTTCTGGTGGGTTGAACATGGTCGCGTAAGTTAACTTAAACGACGATTCTTGTGCCATAGGACTTGATTCCTCCTGTTAACTATTGGACAGATTAAGGTTCGGTTACGCTCAGATTGTATCACAAATTGATGGCTTTGAAGTTGTGGCGAAGGTGTCAGGCAATCAGGTATTAGGGAATCAGGTATTAGGCGACCAGGTATCAGGCAACCAGGTATCAGGCAGGGTTAGGCAATCAGGTATTAGGCGACCAGGTATTAGGCGACCAGGTATCAGGCATTAGGCGACCAGGTATTAGGCGACCAGGTATCAGGCGACCAGGTATCAGGCGACCAGGTAATGGGATTCGTAGGTCACTTACGGTTGTCCCAGCAACCTAAGTTTCTTGTAGGGTGCGGTGCGATCTTCACCGCACCAATATTGGCATGAGTTCAATATCAATTTTATCTGACCAAATCTATTTGGGATTAAATGCATAAATCGGCGGGATGAAAACCGCATCCCGCCCTACAATGACCGGTATCACCAAAATAATTGGCTGGAATCAAACGCAAACATACCCCCCTAACCCCCCGCAAGCAGGGG
>JARGGB010000069.1 GCA_029210815.1 Candidatus Brevefilum sp. | reverse complement strand
AGTTGGTAGTTTGTAGAAAGTAGCTTTGGAAATTGGCTGGGTTTTATTCCCCCTGCTTGCGGGGGGTTAGGGGGGGTGATTGAAGCTGGTAGCTGGTAGCATACTGACCGAGGACGGGTTTTTTTCTGGTTGCATGCCCTTTGTCCTTAATTCTCAAAAGATTGCATTTTTAATCGTAAGAAGCTCTATGATTTTGTGGGGTGGGTTGGGTGATGGGCGTCCGCCATCGAGCTATTGAAAAACCATCGGGTAATTGTCCTTTCGTCGTGTTTTTGACCAACCCACCAAAAATTCATGGGTACGCTTAATGTTCAATTGAGATGAGGTTATTATACGTGACCTATGGATGCGGGGGACTGGTAACTATAAGCCAATTGTTTGTATCTGGTACCATACTGATCTAAGACGGGGGACAATTTTCCCCAAAAAACATAACACTATGTAAGGATAATATGATATGCCGTAAAGTCATCTTTAAATTAATATAAATTTACGATATAGCGTAAAAGTATGATGATTTTGATATAAATTTACGGTATAATGTAATTGGAGGATAAATGACATGTTATTAAGACTAAACTATCTAAAAAGAATTGAACCATTTATTGATAAAGATATCGTAAAAATCTTGACGGGAATTCGAAGATCTGGAAAATCGACTTTGATGCAGCAGGTCAGAGATCTATTGTCTGCTAAAGGGATTTCAGACGACCAGATTTATAGTGTTAACTTTGAGGATCTTCGTATCCGCTCAAAACAAATTGACGATTTAAATAAAGAAATTCTAAGTCATTACACTGGAAAACGCCTTTATCTTTTCTTTGATGAAATTCAGGAATTGGATCGTTGGGAAGAATTGATTAGCTCTCTGCGAGTCACGATTGATTCGGATATTTACTTAACAGGTTCAAATTCGAGGTTGATGTCTGGAGAACTTGCCACGCTTATTGCTGGGCGATATGTTGAGATTAAGGTTTACACATTTTCTTTCAGGGAGATCATAGAACTAAATCACTTTGATCGTAGACAAGATGTTGAACGAGCATTTCAAAACTTCATAAGATTTGGCGGATTTCCTTTTATCCACAGAAATCAACTTGATCCTAGAGCAACTTTTGATTACTTAAAAGATCTGTATAATTCCATTATCCTAAAAGATATTATCCAAAGGTATGGCATCAGGGATGTGGAGTTGTTTGAAAGAATTATGCTTTATTTCATCGAAAATATGGCGAATACTTTTTCTTCCGGAAACCTAACAAAGTACTTGAAGCAAGACAAGCGCAAAATTTCAAATGAAACCATCTATAATTACATTTCTTACTCTGAGGATTCAATGCTCATGAAACGTGTTAGCAGGGAGGATATAAAGGGAAAAGAAATATTGAAGTTTCAAGAAAAACTTTATCTCTCCGACCATGGCTTTAGAGAGTTGATATTTGGTTCAAACCAGAGAGATATTAACCGTGTTCTCGAGAATGTTGTATTTATCGAGTTGTTAAGAAGAGGTTACGAGGTCACAGTAGGAAAGATTGACAATAGAGAAATCGATTTTATCGCAAAAAAATCTGAGGAAAAATTGTATTTCCAGGTAGCATACCTTCTTGCAGATGCCGATGTTGTCAATCGGGAATTTGGTGTCTATCAGGAGGTTTTTGATAATTATCCAAAGTATGTTTTGAGTATGGACCAAACTGATTTTAGTCAAGAAGGAATTATTCACAAGAATATATTGGACTGGCTCGTTGAGTAAGTTGAGTGAATTGACTTGAAAGCTAAAAGCTGATCCTCGCTTTGCTCGAGGACTTTGTAGTTGATAGCTTAAAGCTCATAGTTGGTAGT
The DNA here is from genome assembly GCA_029210815.1 of Candidatus Brevefilum sp. Taxonomy (GTDB): domain Bacteria; phylum Chloroflexota; class Anaerolineae; order Anaerolineales; family Anaerolineaceae; genus Brevifilum. Next base: position 6,169 of record JARGGB010000069.1, on the reverse strand, counting down.
TTGTAAAAAGTAGCATTGGAAATTGGCTGGGTTTTATTCCCCCTGCTTGCGGGGGGGTTACGGGGGTGATTGAAGCTGGTAGCATACTGACCGAGGACGGGGGACAGGAGACGGGTCAAATTTCCTCGTTCCTCAGTCTCCAATCATTTAAAGAGAGATTACTTCGCTTTGCTCGTAATGACAACATTTTCCAGTCTTTGGTTGTCTGTCTCCAGTCGTTTTAAAGAGAAATTGCTTTGTTGGCCTTGGCAGGCCGCTTTGCAGTGACATATGAAAAAATTCCCCCTGCTTGCGGGGGGTTAGGGGGGTGTTTTTAAGTGATATGCAAAAAGCTGTGAGCAATTTATAAGGCGTGGGTTATGTTATCAGTGTAGCAGTTAGGTGTAGGACAAATTTGATAACTTAACGCAAAGGGTGTCACGTAGGTCACCCTGTCCCCGAAGCGGAGCGGCATGGGATGGGGCATTCATTCGTGCTCTGTGAAGTCATCACATCCATCCTCTAGTTTGAATTTTTGAAAAATTAATTTGTTGTCCCCCATAATAACTTGATCCAACCAAAACAAATCGATTTGTCGTAGGTCACGTTTCCAACGTGACACAAAACCAATTGCCATTAATTATTTGGTTTGGGTGGCAATAAATCGGTACATCAAAAAGTACAAACTTACCTTTTTCCATACCAATAGCAATCGCACATAATTCGTCTTGTTTCACGTAGGTTGCCGGGGACAACCATACGCGACCTACAAATTCACAAAAGAACTTGCTGATTAGGTGAGGGTCACCGGACTTCGGTCTTCCGTCCCCCGTCATTCTGAAACGCTTCGATCCAAGCTGGAAGATAGTGGGCAAAATCTGCCATGATCGCACCGCACTGTGCTTCGAAGAAGGAATAATCCCCGTAAGCTTCAGATGTCTCCGCATCCACCAGGTCGGAGACAGCTCGCAAGATCAGGCTGGGCACACCGTTGCGCCGCGCCACCCAGGCGATCGCGCCTGATTCCCAGTCGGCGGCGAATGCGCCATACTTCTCGATCAGCCCCGGGATATCCCTTGGATCAATATCGCGATCGGCTGAGACCAGCGTCCCGATGCGCACCGGCTGAGGTGGGGGTTCCGGCAGCCAGGAAAGGTCAAAATCCACAGCATAGCGCGCAATTGCCTGGGCAGGGTCCGTCATCTGCTCGAAAATGTCGTAGATCAGCGTCCTTTGCGCCTGGATCACCTCACCCTGTGCAATCATGCCCTTGAAACCCCCGCAGGTGCCGATGTTGATCACCCGTTTGGGTTGCCAGCGGTCGATGGCGTACTGCGTCGAGCCTGCCGCAGCGACCTTGCCCCAACCGCCGTGCAGAAACCATGCATGCTGCCCCCCAACTTTTGTATAGAAACATTCCCCGTAGGGCGATTTTTCTCTATTGACCCCGGGGTAGTGGGGTAAGAGGGCGCGCCACTCCGCCCCGGCTGAAACCAGGATGCAAATGTCCGCTTTATCAGCCACGGGGTCGCTTATCCTCGCCGTCCGAGAGACGCCATGTAGATCACGAACATCTCCGGTGGATTGAAGCCCATCAGCCTGTCAGCGGCATCGTCATCATAGGCACCGATGGCACAGATCCCGCAGTTGATTGACTCGGCAGCCAGGTGCAGGTTCTGACACACGTGCCCGGCATCCAGGTACAGGTAGCGGTAGCTGCGCTCGGAATAACGCCAGACGGTGCGGTAAGGCACCGCTGCCCAGATGAAGGTCACCGCGCTCGTCAGCACCTGCCGCTGGTTCATGCAGGCTTCCGTCAGGCGGTCGTTGAAGGTTGAGTCCAGGTCCAGCGCGACCAGCTTGTGCTGTCCAGCAGCAAAGCGGTACAGCCCGGGTGCTAATCCGTCCACACGATTGACCGAGAGATAGGTCTCAAAGGGGTGCCGGCAGCCCGCCGAGGGCACCGTGCGCCAGACCACATTGCGCTTCTCATCGAATTTTTTCACGCCCTGGGTCAGCCACAGTAGGTAGGAAAGCTCTTCAAGGGACAATGCATCTTCGGTGTAGCGCCTGAGGGAGCGCCTGGTCTCAATCGCCTTGCGCAGGTCGTAGGTGCCATGGTCAATCTCCTCCGGATTGGGAAGGTCAATCAGCGGTTTGTCTTCTTCCAGCGGTAGCTCGTAAGGCGGTTGGGGTTTGCCCTGCCGCTGGTCGGATTCGCTGATATTGAGGTATTTTGTCTGTTCGACGAATTCGTAACCATCTTTCTTTAACATGTTTCGATGTGCCCTTTCCTTATTTGTGTATTGTCTTCCAGTATTTGCGCTTCAAGCCGTCAACGGGTTCTTCAAAGATATCAAAGTCAAAACCCTTTTCGATCAAAAAATTGTGGGCTGGATCGTCACCTTTGGCATTTGTCCCTGGGTGCAGCAGGATCATCCCGCCGTTGCGCACCACGCGCGTCATCTCAGCGTATTCAGCCTCAAAATCATCGCCAAAGACATGCCCCGCCATGAGGATATCGGCAAAATCATCCGCCAGGGGGATTTGCGTGATCGAGCCATCCAGCGGGTAGAGGTTTTCGGCACCCAGTTGTTCTCTCTTTTCGTATAGATATCTTCTGAGATTGGCGACGGGTTCTACTGCGTAAACAGTTCGTGCCAGCGGTGCAACAGTGAATGCCAGCCGCCCGGTGCCCGAGCCGATGTCAAGGACGATCTTGTCCTCAAAATCCGCCATCTCAAGCAGGGAGCGGTCGTCCCAGCCCAGGAAGGCCAGTTCGTCATACTTAGCCGGGTCGAGGACGTAGATTAACCAGTCGTGCATGCTGTCCAATACGGCCAGTTCTACCGCCCTGAGATCCTCGTGAGAAGGATTGTCCTTCCCCAGTGACAGGCATTTTTCGATATAGCCTGCGATGGGAGGGTAGGTCTGCCGCAGGTACCATGCGACCGCCGGGTGAGCCTTGAGCGCGGTGCCCATCATTGGGTCAGGTTCCCGTTCTGCAATGCAACGCATGTGCAGGGGCTCTAATAGCAGCAGCGTATTGAAATCGATCTCGCATACGTCCAGCCATCCGAGGGAGGACATCCAATCATCCCTAAAATCGGATTGCAGCGGCGATCATCGAGATGATCATAATGATGGCCATCACTGCCAATAAGATCTGGTATAAACGGGTTGAATTTTTCTTCTTCTTGCTCATAAGCTTTCCTTACTCCAGTTGAACTTTGATTGATTGTGCCATCTCGAGGGTGATGCCCTTGATCTCGGCGATGGCTTCTGGCGCGGCAGTCTTGATCCCATCGATCGAGCCGAATTTCTGTAATAATGCCCGCCGTCGTGCCGGACCTACCCCGGGGATCAGGTCCAGTCGGGATGCCAGCCCCTGGTTGCGCCGCCGCTTGCGATGCGCGGTGATAGCGAAACGGTGGGCTTCATCCCGGATGCGCTGCACGAGATACAGCCCCTGGGAATGCCGGTCCAGGTAGATTGATTGTACCTGACCGCGCACGAACAGCTCTTCCTCCTGCTTTGCCAATCCGGCAACGGGGACGCTGTCGAGCAGGTTGAAATCCTCCAGCACCGCCACCGCCCGGCTTAACTGACCCTTACCGCCGTCCACCAGCAGCAGGTCCGGTAGGATCGAGAATGCCAGGTCGGGTTTTTTGCCGACCTTTTCGCCTTCTTCATGGGCGGCTTTCCAACGTCTGAAGCGTCGTCGCAGCACCTCTTCCATGCTGGCAAAATCATCCTGCCCGAGCACAGTTTTGATGTTGAAGCGCCGGTAGAGCTTCTTGTTGGGGGTGCCCTGTTCGAAGACCACCATCGACCCCACGCTGGCGACGCCCTGGGTGGTGGAGATATCGTAGCACTCGATGCGTGAGGGCGGCTCTGGCAGATCGAGGGCTTCTTGCAGTTCTGTCAGCGCGCCGATCTGGCGGTTCTTATCTGCTTCCCAGCGTGTTTTGAGGGCATTGAGGGTTTCGACCGCGTTCTCTGCCGCCATCTCGACCAGTTCCTTGTTCAATTCACCGTGGGGCACAGTGATTTCAACCTTGTCGCCCGGTTTTCGGCTGTTGAGCCATTGATTGATGATCAGGACTTCTTCCAGCTCATTGGGCAGCAGCACCTTTTCAGGGATAAAGGCAGCCTGGGCATAGAACTGCTTGACGAACTCGCTCAGCACTTCCTCGTCGGCTTCCTCTTCGGTTCCCTCCAGCACAAAATATTCCCGCCCGATCAGCTTGCCGCCCCGGATGAAGAACACCTGTACGCAGGCTTCGCCGTCCTCACGTGCCATGGCGATCACATCGGAGTCGGTCTGATCGGTGCTGACCACCTTCTGACGTTCAACAACCCTGTCAATCGCCTGGAGCTGATCGCGGATGGCAGCCGCCTTTTCATACCGCAGTTCACTGGCGGCTTTTTCCATCTCCTTGGACAGGCGAGCCACCACGGGGTCTGTGCGCCCCTCGAGGAATTTGCACAGGTCATCGATGATCTGCCGGTAGTCCGACTTGTTAATGGCGCCGATGCAGGGTGCAGTGCACAGCTTGATGTCGTAATACAGGCAGGCGCGCTTATCCTGCCCGGTGATATCGCGGTTGCAGGTCAGGTAAGGGAAAATCTTGCGTAAGAGGTCTAATGTTTGATGGACCGCCCAGACACTGGTATAAGGGCCGAAATAACGCGAGCCGTCGTCCTTCATCTGGCGGGTGACGGTCACCTTGGGGAAGGGATCTGCCCAGTGGACCTTGATGTAGGGATAGCGCTTATCGTCCTTAAGGCGCACGTTAAAGCGCGGTTTGTGGCGCTTGATCAGGGTCATCTCTAGGATCAGAGCTTCCAGCTCAGAGCTGACCACGATCCATTCGATGTCGGCAATCTCCCTCACCAGGCGGCGTGTTTTGGTATCCGATTGGGCAGCGGCATGGAAGTAGGAACGCACGCGGCTGCGCAGATTGACCGCCTTGCCGACGTAGATGATGCGACCGGAGGCGTCCTTCATCAGGTAGCAGCCGGTCTTATCGGGGAGGGTATCCAGGACAGCCTGGAGGTGATCGGAATGTTCCATGACCGTTATTTTAGCACATTGGGGGCGTTAAAGACCCATATTACCAGTGACAGCTCTTAGCTGAAGGCTAAAAGTTGAAAGCTGAAAGCGGATCGTTGGTGGTTGGTAGTTGGTAGCTGGTAGCTATTAGTCGCGTAGGGTGGGTTGGGCATAAATTTTTTCCTTTAAAGCGCCTGGTTATCATTATGAAATTCTCTTTTGCTGGTTTTATTGACCAACCCACCAACAAACGAACCTGAGTTTTTATAGAACCTTCTCCCTTGGTCAAGGTAGAGAGTCAAAAATTGGAGCTTAGGCAGCTAATTTGGGTTAACAGGATGCATTAATAGACGACATTTATTACGTGTAGTAAATAGTCATTCCATAGGCATGAGCAAATATAATTGAATCTTGTCCTCCTCGCCCTCCCCGAGGGAGAGGATTGAGGTGAGGGTGGAAAGCACAATTAGAACCATCATTTAACTTAACTCAGACTGGGAAAAAACTGGGTCGGTGTAGAAAAAGTGGACACCAGCATCGACATTCGAATCTTGTCCTCCTCGCCAACAGGGAGGGAGAGGATTGAGGTGAGTGTGGAAAACACAGTTAAGACCATCATTTAACTTTACGCAGACTTAGAAAAAACCTGGGTCAGTGCAGAAAAAGTGAACACCACCATCCACATTCGAATCTTTTCCTCCTCGCCATCAGGGAGGGAGAGGATTGAGGTGAGGGTGCGAAACACAGGTAGCACCATCAATCCTATCCATGCACCTGAACTTCCCCATAAAATATGTACACATAGTTAAGGGTTGTCATGATACTTGGCCTCAAATTCATTAGGAGACATATATCCCAGAGTTGAATGAAGCCTAACGGTATTATAAAACCCTTCGATGTATTTGAAAATATCTGAACGAGCTTGAGAGCGGGATTGATATCGTTGATGATGAACCCATTCATTTTTCAAAGTACCAAAGAAGCTTTCCATAACGGCATTATCATAGCAATTACCCTTACCACTCATGCTGACCTGAATTTGATTGGCAGCTAAAAGATTTCGGATCTGATGACTGGCGTATTGACTGCCACGATCCGAATGATGGATCAGCCCACGTCCTGGTTGACGTTGAT
>JARGGB010000068.1 GCA_029210815.1 Candidatus Brevefilum sp. | reverse complement strand
GGAAAATCTCGGACAATTTGCGGTTGACGGTAATCGCGGTAATGGCGTCGCCTACTTTTTCCTGGCGCGCGATGCCTACCCGGTGACTGAGCCCGATGCGGATGACCTGGAAGAGCAGGAGATGCTATTCCTTTCCCGGGCAGAGCTTGAGGCAGCCGTTGCACGAGGAGCATTCAAAGTCCTCCCCTGGCAGACAATCATGGCACTGGCGCTGCTGCGGGCATGAGATGTATTATGGAATTAAAGATTGTTCCATATGCCCGAGTAAAGCCTTCCCTGGAGCGCAGCGTAACACCTTCAGGTGTGGGGGAAGGTGGCACGCCTAAGGCGTGACGGATGAGGGAATAATTATCTTGTCCATGCGATGGGTTGTGTGTATTCAATACATATCTGCGAAGTGCCATAAGGCAGGAGCCGCTGGATAAAAGAGAAGGAATCTCATTTACCACACACCCGGGATCAACCGATATCGCACCCACTTTGCATATTCCCTGTAACCATCCAGTTTCTCTTGCAGCGTATCATCTTCCTTCTTTGTGCGGAGGATAATAATGATAATTGCGAAAATCACCGGAATAAAGGTCCACCATGAATCGAGTAATATGGGTATCACCGGGTAGGTGATCAAAGCCCCAAGATACCCCGGATGCCGCATCCAGCGATAAGGGCCTGTGTTGATCACATGATGCCCGTGCTCTGCTTGAATGCGTACCATCCCCGAAAAGAATTTGTTCGCGATCAGGGCATAAGAACCAATAACATAACCCAGCAAAAGCACGGCTATTGCAATGATTTTTAGTCCCAAGCCAAATTCAGGCGAAGGAACAAACCGGGCATCCAGACCTGCCGCAAGGGGGATCAAGCCGCCCGCCAATCCTAACAGGGGTGAAAGGATTTTGTCCCAGGGCTCCGGGTTTTGATGCTGAAGGAATTTACCTCGCTCAACAAGCAAATCCGGGTTCCGACGCCCTGCAAGATAGCGGCTGATGACAAAACCAAAAATACTGACAGCCGCATATACCCATGCTTCCCACCAATCCCACTGCCAGGAGACGATCAGGGGCAGCATGGGGACAAAAACGATAAATATCAGTCACATTATCAATATGCACAGTGATAAAACCCTTCCTTTTTCACCCATAAGACCTCCGAATCCCAAAACTTTATCTGGCGTATTAAATTGATCGGCATGTCACATTTACAATTATACAGCTGACGTTTTGCGGTTAACAAAAATACTGAAATGCTATAATTATTCATATCTACATCCCTTAATAGAAAAGGGCATTAAAAATGGCTCATTATTAGGCTGAAAAATAGCATGTGGTGTTCTCCGCCAAGTTGGACGATCAAAGTCTGCCGCGCCGTTACATCCTGAACCCCGAAACCATGGAAAAAATCAAGGTAATTTATGATAAATACATTCGAGAAGAAGTTCATCAACGCTGGTAATCCACCCTCATTCAGGCTTTCCAATTGGAAGTGTGTCTCTCATCGAATTTCTTTCCAGTTGACCCTGACACAAATCCATGCTTTAATTAGCTTTAGTGCTTCTGAGAAAGGTTGTTAATGATGCAGGATGATCTTTTAAAATCAGTGGAATTGGTTTGGGTGCAAGGCGACCCGGATGATATCTTACTGAACAAACTTCACAGGATCGTCAACAAATATCGCCACCTAATCCTGCAAAAGTCAGACGAAGATGAGACTGAAAAATTATCGCTGCAGGTAAGGGATTTAGAAGGGGAAATTCTGGGCGGTGTGATCCTCCAAATTCATCAAGATTGGCTTGAAATCAGCTTAATGGCTTTAGAAAAAGGCGCGCGGGGCTGCGGAGTGGGCAGACAAATGATGATTATGATCGAAGAAAAAGCCCATGAGTTAAATCGTAAGAAAATCCGTATCGAGACCTGCGAGATTAATCTCGGCTTTTTTGGTAAATTAGGCTATAAAATAGGCGGGAAGCTTGAAGACCTGCCCCCCGGAATCATTTATTTCTGGCTCAGCAAAAATCTCGATTGACAAAAATTACTCTCTTTGAAGCTGTCTGAAAGTTGTGTTTAGCCGCTGGGCGCCTCTATTCACCACTCACCACTCACCACTCACCACTCACTACTCACAAATCCCCATTCCCAATCCACCAAACCCAATTATCTCGTATAATTTAACCTATGACTGCTGTTGATGACATCAAAGCGCGTTTGGATATTGTGGATATCGTCTCAGAGACGGTTAAATTGCGCCATTCCGGCAAAAATTACACCGGTTTCTGCCCTTTCCACACAAATACCAAAACCCCTGCTTTTGTAGTCTTCCCGGACACGCAAACCTGGCGTTGTTTTGGTCAATGCAATGAGGGCGGCGATCTCTTCAACTTTGTGATGAAGCGCGAGGGTTGGGATTTTCAGGAGACATTTCGCCGCCTGGCGGAGCGTGCCGGGGTCACCCTGCATGAATTCACCCCCGAGGAGCAGGAAAAAGTCGAGGAGAATGAACGCCTGCGGGAAGTGCTCAGTATGGCAGTAACTTTTTTCCAGCACCAACTGCGTAACACTGAAGCCGGCAAACAAGCCCTGGATTATCTCTATGGCAGAAAACTAACCGATGAAACCATCGATACCTTTGCCCTGGGCTATGCCCCGGATTCATGGGACGCGCAAACCAATCACCTGACCTCCCGCTCCGTCTCGATCCAGGAATTGAATGATGCGGGTCTGGTTTCCGAACGTGATTCCGGCGGTGTTTACGACCGCTTCCGCCACCGCCTGGTGATCCCCATCCGCGATGATCGCGGCCGGATGGCTGGCTTCGGCGGGCGTGTACTTCGGCAGGATGATGTACCCAAGTATTTGAATTCACCGAAAACAGCCGTATTTGATAAAGGTCGTATGCTGTACGGTTTGGATATAGCCCGCCGGGATATCCGGGTAAAGGACCAGGTGGTGATTGTTGAGGGCTATCTCGATGTGATCGGCCCCTACCAGGCGGGTTTTAAGAACTGTGTTTCCCCGATGGGAACTGCCCTGACTGAAGACCAGTTCCGCCTGATCAAGCGTTATTCTCGCAGGATCGTGCTGGCACTCGACCCGGATGCCGCCGGTCAGAAGGCGACCTTACGCGGACTGCAAACAGCCCGGGAGACCCTGGAACGCGAAGGGGATCCGATCTTTGACTCACGCGGCTTGATGCAGGTCGAAGGGCGCTTAAAAGCCGATATCCGCGTGACCACCCTCCCTGACGGGCTTGACCCGGACGAAATTGCACTGGCAGACCCTGAGCGTTGGGAACAGCTGGTAGCAGAAGCAAAACCTGTGGTCACCCATGTGATGGAGACCCTGGCATCGCGTGCCGATGTTGATGACCCAAAAGTCAAAGAGGAAATTGCCAACCAGGTGCTGCCCCTGATCGAAGATGTCAAGGGCAGCGTTGAGCGTGAAGCCTATCGTCAGCGCCTGGCACGCCTTTTACAGGTGGATGAACGCGCATTGGTGCGACAGTCATCGGGCGGTGCACCCAGCCGCAGGCGGTCCTACCGTCCGCGTCAGCAGCTGCCCCAAATGCCCGCAAGCCCAACAGATAATACCCATCGCCAATTAGAAGGCGCTTGCATCAAAGCGCTGCTTGCTGACCCAAGCCTGTTGCACTTTGTCGATCGAACATATCGCACCTATGAACTGGCAAGCTTACAAGCTGACGACTTCTCTCATACGGATTTCAAAGAGACCTTCAAATTGGTGAAACAAGCCCTGGAGCAGGATGCTGAAAATCCTATAGACTACATCCAGCAGCGACTCTCCGAACCGCTCCAGGACCTTATCCTCGAAGGTAATCAAGAGGAAGATTTTCCAAATTGGCGGTTCCAGCCGAATGCCCCGGTCCTGGAATCCTTATTGAATATGTTCATCCGTCTGCGGCGAATCCGGATTGACGAAGGGCTGGATCAGCTGGTGTTTTTACAATCACAGGAGCGTGATGAGGAAGAAGAAGGGGCAGTCGATATCAGCAAAATTGCTTTAGAATATGTTAAAGCCAGGGCAAGATTGGACCAGGCTTTACAAAAAGGGAACCGCCTGCCCTGAGATGAGCTGTTGAAATTAACAACAAATACAAAATTCAAACGCCGATAATTGATAGCCTGAGATAATTAAGAACCCGACACATGGCAGATACGAAACCAGAAGAAGAAGCACGATCGAGTACTGCACAGGATAAAGAAAGAGAAACCTCTGAATCCAATGCTGCAGCGATTCATGCCATCCTGAGCAGCGGCAATGATCCTGTCAGGCTTTATCTTCTGGAAATTGGGCGCATTGAACTGCTCACCACGGACCAAGAATTCTGGCTTGCTGCCAGGTTGAAAGCACAAAACCTTGCTAAAAAACTTAAAGGAAAGGCTGTTCAAACCGGCGATACCATGCCAAAAGCCTTGATGGTGGAAGTTTGTCTTCAAATTACAATCCTATGTGAAGAACTGCAAAAAACGGCAAAAAAACAGAAAATCAACCTGCCAGATTATGGACGTTGCTTGCACGAAGCACAAATGCTGCGGCAATCCTGGCAAATAACTGATCCTTCTTATTTGCGCACCTTTCTTGAAAGCGAATATTGGCAGAAAGATGACAAAAAGAAAGAAACCGTTGAGAAAATTTTCAAGGTGTTTCTCTGTTTCTATTTGCTGCCCCAATCATTAGCGGAAGTTTTATCGACAAAGCTCCAAAAGAAGGCTCAAATACCTGGCTTGCGCTTCTTCATGGAAAATTTGCCAGAGTCTCAAACCATTGAATCTAATTTTAGTGATGTTGAGCTGTTGAGTAATGAGGCAAACCAGGCGCTGACCCGGGCGAATTTGCGCCTGGTGGTCAGTGTTGCCAAGCGTTACATGAACCGGGGGATTTCTTTTCTCGACCTGATCCAGGAGGGGAATATCGGTCTTTTGCGTGCCGTAGATAAATTTGACCCAACCATGGGCTTTAAATTCAGCACCTATGCTACCTGGTGGATCCGGCAGTCGATCAGTCGATACATTGCGGAAAACGCCAGAACCATCCGCATCCCTGTGCACATGTACGAATCGATCTCCCGGGTGATCCGCATTCAAAGAGAACTGACACAAAAATTAGGACGGGAACCAAGCACAGAAGAAATTGCGCTGCATACGGACTTCTTGGAAACGGATGTAATAGAAGCAATTCGGCGAGCAAAAAAAGAGACTCTACCTCTTACACCCGATCTTGAATCTGCATGGGAAGAGGCAACGGATAAGGTCACGAATATCTTGAAGGTTTCCGAGGAACCCATCTCCCTGGAGCGACCTGTCGGTAATGAGGATAACAGCACCCTGGGCGATTTCATTGAAGACAGCGATGCAACTGTTCCCATGGATGCTGCAGCGCGGGAACTCTTAAGAGATCAAATCCGGGCATCCCTTTCAGCGTTAACGGAAAGGGAGCGGCAGGTTTTAGAACTGCGTTTTGGACTGGTTGACGGGAAAGATCACACCCTGGAGGAGGTCAGTCAGTATTTCGAGGTAACCCGTGAACGAATCCGGCAAATTGAAGCAAAAGCGTTGCGTAAATTGCGGCATCCCAGCCGTAGCAGCGATTTGCGAGAATTCCTTTCCTGAATTAATGGAGAAACCCCAACATGCAAATTGATAATACAATCCCCCCTGATGCAGCACGCAAAGGAAATCGTGATTTTTGGGATGAAGTCACCCCACTGCATCTTAAATCCTATAATCCTGACCTGTTTTTAGAGGGTGCACCATGGCTCCCCAAACAAATGCTTAAAGAAGTAGGGGATGTTAATGGCTTATCTATATTACACCTGCAGTGTCATTTCGGTTTGGATACACTGGCATGGGCTCGCCTTGGCGCACAGGTAACAGGGATAGATTTTTCTCCAAAAGCGATTGAGGCTGCTCAAGATATGGCAAAAAAAGCAGGTCTTCCTGCTAATTTCATCTGCGCTGATATTTACACGCTGCCAGAAATTTTACAAGGGGAATTCGATATTGTTTTCACCTCGATCGGGGTGCTGTGCTGGCTTAACGACCTGGATGCCTGGGGAAAAATCATCGCTCATTTTCTAAAGCCTGGCGGCTTTTTCTACATTATGGAGGGTCATCCCCTGCTTACGACCTTTGATTTCTCCTTTGATGGTGAGTCCAAATGGACTTTTCAACTGCCGTATTTTCATAACCAAAATCCTTATTTTTGGGGAGAGGAAACCACCGATTACATGGATCCCTCTTATCATGCAAAAAACCCGACCTACGAATGGCAGTGGACGGTCAGTGACCTTATCAATGCCGTTATTCAGGCAGGTTTACGCATAGATTTCTTTAATGAATTTGGGGCTATCGATGACCCGGTTTACCCTGGCATGGTCAGAAGAGAAGACGGCTTGTTTACTTTTCCTGGTATGCCGGTTGAATTGCCTATTCTTTTTTCCCTAAAAGCATCCAAAGACAAGTAATAATGATGACTGATGATCAAAAACTTTACCAACGGATTTATGCCATGGTGCGGCAGATACCACCTGGCAGGGTGACAAGCTATGGACGTATCGCCGAGCTGGTTGGCGGATGCACGGCGCGCATGGTCGGTTATGCCATGGCTGCCCTAAAACGCGGGATCGCACCGGATGTACCCTGGCAGCGGGTGGTCAACGCCAAAGGTAAAATCAGCGTCCACGGGGACGGAATCGGCAACGCCATGCAGCGTTCAATTTTAGAAGATGAAGGCATTCAATTTGATGAAAGTGACCGGATTGATTTCAGCCGTTTTGGGTGGTCTGGCCCCGAGGAACCCTATTAATTATTACGGTCATTTGCCAGGATAGAATTCGAAGCACATCTTTGTCAGTTCCCTTTAATTTTATTATCTGAATTGGAGATGGATATGTCATTATCAGTTAAACCAAAAATTCAAATAATCCTGTATGTTAAGAATATGGCGGAAGAGGTGCGATTTTACAGAGACGTCTTGGGGCTTACAATCCGCTACCCTCAAGACCTTGCAGATTATTCGGACCAGATGTGGGTCGAATTGAAAATAGGCGATGCAACCCTGTCGCTCCACGGCGGCGCAGATGGGAACCCACAGGACGATCACGAGATTGTCTTCACCGTCGATGATATTGTGCAGGTAAGGGGGCAGATCATTGAGGCAGGCATTAATATGAGGGAAATCCGACCTTTGGAAGATGGTGCCCCAATTTCTGAGGGTAAAGACCCTGATGGGCATCGATTTGCCATTCGAGGATAAAAGGTCTACCACAATTGCCCGAACTTAACAATATTTATCGCAGTCAAGCGCAGTGCTACCATGCCCTGGTAGATCGTGAAGATTACCAGGCTAATCTGCTTCCGGCAATATTGAAGTTAACAAGTTTGCAGGGGAACGAAGTGCTTGAATTGGGCGCAGGCACCGGCCGAATCTCTTGCCAGATTGCCCCGCTGGTAAAACGATTGATCGCCGCTGATGGCTCATATAACATGCTTAAGTTCGGCAAACAAAGGTTAGAACAGTTGGGATTAGATAACTGGGTTTTGAGCCTGGAATCACACACCGATTTGCCCTTTAGAAACAAGATTGCTGACGTGATCATTGCCGGTTGGAGCTTTTGTTACGCCGCAATTGACGCAGGTGACTTTTGGGAATCCGCGCTTGAGCAAGCGACATCAGAACTTGCCCGTGTCATTCGTCCCGGCGGCATTGTTATATTGATCGAATCACTTGGAACAGGCTTTGAAACACCTCACAGGCCGGAAGTGTTGGAAAATTACCTGGCATACCTTGACTCCCACAACTTTGAATCCTCATGGATTCGGACGGATTATTTATTTAATGATCAGGCGGAGGCTGAAGCGCTGACAAGGTTCTTCTTTGGAGAAACGCTAATGCCAATGTGGGAAGCAGAGGGTGGGGTGATCGTTCCAGAATGCACAGGCTTGTGGTTGAGAGAATTTGAGTAAATTCAAAATAAAAAAACGTCACACAGGCGCCCTGGGAGCGCCATTCGTGACCTACAAATTTTCATAATACGAGAGCTTTTCCTGATACCTGATTGCCTAATACCTAATTTCCTGATACCTGATTGCCTAATACCTGATTACCTGATACCTAATTTCCTGCTACCTAATTTCCTGATACCTGATTGCCAAATACCTAATTTCCTGATACCCCACCTACTCAATCATCCAGTAACGCTGCAAGGCGGTTTCTAATATCATATTGACCAGCTCAGAATGACCTACACCTTCGGCGGCTGCCTCGATCACAATGTCTGATATCCCCGGGGATAAACCAGGCAAAGGATTGATCTCAAGGATATAGGGCTTCCAATC
>JARGGB010000067.1 GCA_029210815.1 Candidatus Brevefilum sp. | reverse complement strand
TAAAGCCTCTCACTCCAAGTAGGCTCAGGGCGAGAGCCCCCCACTCCAAATAGATTTCTAAGAAAAATAGCATCTAAAACACACTTACAAAATAAGAAAGATAAAATGGAGTGAGGCCTTCAAACCGACTGAATTAATCAAAATGATAACTCATAATAATAAACGACCATTTATTGACAACAAAACTCAATATCTCCAAGAAGATTATACAAGTCTCCGTTTCTGATTAAATAAACAACTCTTCCCAAACTGCGGGAAGGGTTGTTTTTTTTCTAAGAACTTAAAAATGATCTGATTACGGTTTCTTATTCAGACCTTTGCCACGTCCAGGGTGATTCTCGGGCTTCTCTTTCTTGGCTTTGTCTGAGTTACTATTTTCAAGCTGCTCCAGAACATCATTCGTAGTTTCAATTTCAGGCGTCTCGGATTCCTGTTCGTCTTTATTCTTGCCGATCAAACCTAATCTTTGCCAGATTTCGCCCCAACCTGATTTTCCTTTGTCGTCTTCTTCACCATCACGTTCACCGAGGAGTTCTTCCCAGGTTTTATCAACCGTTTCGTTTTTCCCAGTTTCCAGCGCATGCTTGATTTCACCGATGCCAAAGTTATCTTCGCAGAAAAAAGACTTGATTGATTCATAAGTCACGCCAAATTCATCTGCCATTCGAAGCAGCACAGGATGATCCATTTCACCGGAACAAACTTCGCTCAAGGTCTTATCATCATCGAATTCATCTTCCGGGTCATCCTCACCTTCATCATCGTCATCTTCATCAGGATCAAATTCACCCGAGCCGATCAAACCCAATGTTTGCCAGATCTCGCCCCATTCCATGCCATCGTCATAAAACCAGGACAGGAGCACATCGTAAGTCTCTTCTACCTCTTCCAGGTCAGCAGTCGCGAGGGCATGTTCTATTTCACCGATGCCGATCTCTTGCTCGCAGAAATAAACAAGAAGGTCATCGTACTCAACTTCATAATCCTCTGCCAGAGAACTGAGCACAGGATGAATTGCCTCGTTGGAACAAACAGCGCCATCCTCCAGATCTTCCTCGACTTCTACAAACATCGCTATCGGTTCATCTGATGCTTCCTGGGCGGAGACAATCCCTGCGAAAGTTAGAGAAATTAACAAAACGCCTGTCAAAATTTTGAAGAATTTATTGTTCATCGAAACCTCCTTATATGTTGGTTTGACTCTCATGACCCGTTCCACATTGGTATTTTAATTGAAACCGAATGTTTGTGAGCTTCATTGCGTTTATTTTCTGGTTCACAACCAGAAATTATGGTTCATCATTCTTGTTCCGTATACTAAGATACTAAATGAACATTAGAGTCCCGTTAAAACAAACTAATAAGAACCTTAAAAATAAAACTCTCATATCAATTTTAACTAAATTATGAAAAATAGACTTAATTTGGGATTGCCTTGCGTGCCAGTTTATCCACACGCTCGTTCAAAGTATTCCCTGCGTGACCCTTCACCCAGCGCCAATGAACTTCATGCCGGGCAATTTCCTCATCCAATTTCATCCACAGGTCAACATTTGCCAATTTTCCGCCTTTGCGTTTCCAGTTTCGCCGCTTCCAATTGGGCATCCACAAGGTGATTCCTTTTTTCAGGTATTCCGAATCGGTATAGAGCACCACCCTGCAGGGTTCGGTTAAGGCACGTAATGCTTCCAGGGCAGCGCGTAATTCCATACGGTTATTGGTTGTATCCTTCTCACCGCCCGAGATCTCTTTTTCATGCTTGCCATACCGTAAAATTGCAGCCCAGCCGCCTGGACCAGGATTACCCTGGCAGGAGCCGTCGGTGTAGATGGTGACTCCGGGTCTTTCACCGCTCATTGTGCAGTCCCTTCAAGGGATTGGATCATGTCATCAACTTGCTCCAGGATGTCACCAACCTGCGCTTCTTCGATTGCGAACAAGCGGTTGATACCATCTTGTAATACCCATCGACCATAGCCCCAGGTATCCGAAACCGGCAAATGCTGTGCCTGACCCAGCCTGTTATAAGCGCTCCCCCATTGTGGATATGTCGTCACAAAATCCTCGAGATATGCCATCGCGCTGTTTCTGACAGGCAGCGTAAACATGCTCTGCACCAATTGAGCCTGTATTTCTGGACTCAGCAGGTGTTTGGCAAACAACCAGGATGCAAGTTGTTCTTCAGGCGTATTTTCCATGATGAACAACCCGGGGCTGTCTACCATCACCACTTCCCCATCAAGTCCGGGGAAGCCCATCACTGTCCACTGATCCTTATTTTCAAACTGCTCCAACCAGCGCATTTGTAATGGGATCTGGTCCAAAGTTCCTGCATACATCAGGGCGTAATGGTCAGAAAAATACTGGTAAGGCACAGGCTGCCGACCAACCCAAATGCACCCTTTTGCCGGGGAGTAGAGCTCTTCCAGGTATCCAAAAGCGCTTCTGCCCGCATCGGTATTAAATTGAAGCATTTCGCCTTCATGTATTTCTCCGCCAAAGGCTGTGTACCAGCTCAACAGGACTGCTGGATCAAAATTCATCAACCAGCCGCCCGTATAATCATTTTCGGGATCATCATCAGCAAGGTTTGCAGCAGTCCCAGCGCAGGATTGTGCTGTAAAGGCATCTTCATCTTCAGGATAAGACACAAAACCCAATGCTTCAGCCCAGGTCTGGTTATAAAACAAAACCACTGCTTGCGGTGCAACTGGTAAGGCGGTTAATTTGTCATCCACAGTGAAGGGGTCAAGAAATCCTGCGGGGATATCCTCCCGTTCATCCTCCCCCATCCCAAATTCAGGATGATTAAAATAATTATTCAACTGCACCATGTCGAGCCATCCGAGCGCATAGGGATGCACAGCGATCAACCCGGGCAGATCGCCTTTTTCAAGGTCAGATAGGACCTCTGCTATCAAAACTTCTTCATTACCCTGGGATTCCACATCCACCCAGATTCCCCAGGAGTTGGACAATGAGAATTTCATGGCAATATCCTGGAAAACTTCACCCGCCGCGCCTGACCAGGGATGCACAAAACGGATTGATATCCCATCGAGGTCATTCGGATCAACCTCAATCTCAGGAAGAGCATCAGTCGGTGTTGGCTGGGCTTGTTCCATTATTGGTGTTTCGCTGGGCGCAAGGGTTTCAAGTGGTTCAAGACTCGGCGTTTCATCCACTGGTGTCGCCTGATTGGCGCATCCTGTAAATGTAAAGATGAGCGTAAGACCGATGAGAAGATAAAGCCAGGATATGTTACTTGTTTTGATAAATTTCATCATTGTATGATCACCAGGGGTACAGGGATAAAGGTCAGCAAGAATACGATTAAGGCAAAAATGCCCAGAATTTTTCTTTTGTGGTCAATAGGTGTGATCATGTCCAGGGGTTCTGCGTATCGACGGCCAAAGAAGAGCACCAGGCCAGCCCAAAGCCACCATCCCGACCAGAAAAAACCCATCAGCACAAGCGCACCCAGAACAAAAGGATAAAGCTTTTTCGCTTTTTCTTTTCCGAACAAAACAAACAAAATATGTCCGCCGTCCAATTGTCCCGCCGGGATCAGGTTGATGGCGGTAACAAACAAGCCAGCCCATCCTGCCCAGGCAACCGGGTGAATCGTAACGTCCAACCCGCCCAGGGGGACTGGTGAGCCGGTGAAGAAATAGCGCAGCCAGTAAACAATGGGTGACAGGTCACCATAAGAAGCGGGCTGCGGCAGCAGCTTTCCAAAGGTGAGGTACTTCGCAGCCAGGTAAAACAAGGAATTACCCTCAATAAAATGAACATATCCCTCCGGCAATTCGGCTTCGATCGGTCCCAGGTTCGACATACTCAAGCCGATGAACAGCACCGGTATTGCGACAAGCAGCCCAATCAGAGGCCCGGCAACGCCAATATCCATCAGGTGCTTTTTGTTCTTCGGAATCTCCTTCATACTGATAAACGCGCCCATTGTCCCAAACGCACTTAACGGCAAGGGAATGAAATACGGCAAAGTCACCGTTTCCCCGCGTGATTTTCCAACTAAATAATGGCCTAATTCATGCGCCAATAATATACCAAGCAGGCTCAATGCAAAAGGCCACCCTTGCAAGAGATATTTCAGAAAATCTATTAATGAAAGCTGAAATGGCTGGACAAACTCAGTTCCTGCAAACTGGGCACCGGTGAACATCACACTCAGGATTGTCAGAGCAAATAATAGAATATTGACCCAGATCGGGCCGGGTTGTGAAACCGGGATCTTATCGACAACAATAATCTCTTGCTGACCTTCTTTTTCCCTGAACAAGGGCAGTAAATGATAGTCCTCCAGGAATTCAGCAAGCTGATCATAGGCTTGTTCGCTGTCTGAAAGGCTCAATTTTCCCGTGTAGCGGATCCGGTAAGCTTGTTTAGCACCCCCCATGGTGACACCCTCAATATCAAAAATGGTTTTGACGAATGTAGTTACCTCAGAAAGGTCCACCGATAAATTCCTGTTATTTTCTTCAACCATTCTTATTCCTATCGTTAAGTGTTTCATTTGTCCAGCGATTCTTAATTAAACCACAAAACAGGCTTGCATCCAAACATTTGTTTATTTTATCGCTTGTAGTTAAAAACTGAAATTGTTCAGTTATGATTAACACCATGGATAAAACGATAGATTGAATGGAAGAAAATTATGCAAAATTTTTCTAATACAAACATCCAGGATGAATATTTTTCAAACCTTGATTTCGCTTTACAGAGCATCGAAAAGCTGATGTTGACAAACTGCACATTCAGGGGATGTCATTTAACTGAAACGATCCTAACAGCATGCCTCATTGAAAATTGTCGTTTCATCAATTGTGATTTGAGTTTGATGAAAATGCCGCAAACCCATTTTCATGAGACAAGCTTCAAAGACTGCCGCATGTTGGGAATCAACTGGTGCATGGCAGATTGGGAAGCGCGCAGCCTGATAACAAAAAAGCGTGTCGGTTTTGAAAACTGCCTTTTAGACCATTCCATTTTTTCCGGTTTGGATTTGAGCGAAACGCAATTTATAAAATGCAAAGCCCATCACTTAGATTTTGAAGGGGCAAACCTCACCAAAGCAGTTTTTAGGCAATCGGATTTGGAAGGAACACTTTTTTTGAAATGCGACCTGTCAGAGGCAGATTTTTATGGTGCAGTCAATTACAGCATCGATGCAAGTCAAAACAAACTCCATAAAACTCGATTTTCCCTGCCTGAGGCAGTCTCCTTGCTGCATGCCCTGGACATCCTGCTTGAGGATGCTGATTGAAAATTTTGAACGCCAATCTTCGCTGAGATAGTAGCCTTCCATGGTATCCTTGACATTGAAACAGACCGTTTAATCAACTGCAGAAAAGGAAAAATATCTTGGGGATGCCTCGTAAAAATTGGCGAAGTTACATTCAAGCATCGGACGAAAAACCGCGTTTATCCTGGCAGCTGGTAAAGCGTGTTTTGGTCTATGGTAAACCTTACAAATGGCCGATGATCGGAAGTCTGATCACCATCCTGATCTATACTGGTGTCGCATTGCTCTCGCCATTGATCCTGAGGCACCTGATTGATTATGCTATCCCAGAAAAAGACATCGACCGACTGCTGCTCTCTGCCGTTGGTTTGCTAATTCTGCCCATTGTGAGCGGATTTTTCCAAATCATCACCCGACGGTTGACCGCTCGAATCGGTGAGGGCGTGATATTTGATCTGCGTGTTTCATTGTATGAGCACTTGCAGCGAATGTCCCTGCGTTTCTACACCCATACCCAGCTGGGAGAATTGATCAGTCGATTGAACAATGATGTTGTCGGTGCCCAGACTGCGATCAGCCGAACGCTGGTCACCCTCGTGACAAATTTTGTAGAGGTGATATCCGTACTGGTGGTGATGTTAAGCCTGGAATGGCGGCTGACATTGATGGGCATTGTGATCCTACCCCTGTTTATCCTCTCCGCAAGACGTTTAGGTCGGGTATTCCGTGACATAGCAAGGCGCCAGATGGAGATGAACGCTCGAATGAATGCCACCATGAACGAAACCCTCAACATCGGTGGGGCTTTATTGGTCAAGTTGTTCGGACAGCAGCAAACGGAAACCGAGCGTTTCAGCCGCCGTGCAAATGAAGTTAAGAATTTAGGCATCCAGCGAGCGACAATGGGGATCGTTTTCATGGTCATCATCCATTTGTTGACCGCCGTTGGTACAGCCCTGGTTTACGGCTTTGGCGGTTACCTGGTCATTTTGGAGCTGTTCACCCTGGGCACCATCATCGCTTTCGGGGATTACCTCTCGCGCCTGTACACATCCTTCCAGGGACTGATCAATACACCGGTCGAATTTGCCACGTCGATGGTCAGCTTTGAACGTGTCTTTGAAGTGATTGACCTGCCTGTTGACATCGTGGAAAAACCGGATCCCATACCACTTGAGCAAGCGGTAGGCGATATTCAATTTGATCATGTCACCTTCAAGTATCCTGATACAAGCGAAGGTCTGTTAAGTGATGTTGATCGCCCCTACCTGGCGGAAAATATCGGCGGCATTCTTTCAGAGGATGAGGAAAACAGCCTGGGATCCCTGCTCCCTGCAAGCAGTCAGGCGCGCGAATTAGCGCTTAAAGATATCACCTTCAATGCAAAACCAGGGGAACTGGTTGCCCTGGTCGGGCCTAGCGGCGCTGGAAAGACCACATTGACTTACCTGATCCCGCGATTATACGATCCCACTGAGGGCTCCATCCGCCTGGATGGGCACGACTTACGGGATCTGCGGCTGGAAGATCTTGCGCATGCCGTTGGGATGGTCACACAGGAAACTTACTTATTCCACGACACCATCCAGGCAAATCTACGCTATGCAAACCCAGAAGCGTCCAATGAGGAAGTGGTCGAGGCTGCAAAAGCTGCCAATATTCACCAGTTCATTTCAGAACTGCCAGAGGGGTATAACACCATCGTTGGCGAACGCGGCTATCGTTTGAGCGGCGGCGAAAAGCAGCGCCTGGCATTGGCAAGGGTGCTGCTCAAGGACCCCCAAATCATGATTTTGGATGAAGCCACCAGTCACCTCGACAGCGAATCTGAAGCCTTGATCCAGGAAGCTCTTGAGCGGCTGTATGCCAACCGCACAAGCATTGTGATCGCCCACCGGTTGAGCACCATTCTTTCAGCGGATTTGATTTTGGTGATGGACAAGGGCAGGATCGTGGAGCGCGGCACCCATGAAGAATTGTTAGCTCAGGGCGGTCTCTATGCCCATCTGTACGAGACACAGTTTGAGAAATAGGTGAGTGGTAAGTGGGGAATGGTGAATGATAATCCGTCCTGATATACGTTTGCAGTTGTAGGGTGGGTTGGGATACAAAATTGCTATCATCAAAGGCATTTTGCAGCAAATTCAATCAAAAAATAAAAGTCGTTTTTCGACCAACCCACCGAATCAATATCATTTTCAAAAACAATTGGATGCGACAAAAAAATTTAGAGGTGGGTTGGTCTCAAATCAGGTTGTGGATGAAGGGGTTGATGATTTACTAAAATGTTATTTGTGAATAATCGTCACCCAACCCACCCTACAAAAAATCCTATTCACCGTTCACTTTTTTCTTACTGTACACATACCGATAACAGGTCTCAAACCCCATCTTCTGATACATTACCAATGCCGGGTCGTTATCCCCCTCCACTTGCAGATACCCGTAACGCGCCCCTTGATCCAATCCCCAATTTGTCAACCCCGTCATGGTCATCTGGCCGTAGCCGCGCCTGCGAAAATCCTCGCCGACGTAAATACTGAAATATCCCAACAAATCGCCTTCGACCACACCCATCCCGCACGCGACGTACTCACCCTCTGCAAGTAATCCTAACAACACCTTTCTGGGCACGATGACCTCAAGGATTTGCCGATGCACACGCCAATGTTCAAGAGATGACCCCGTCAAATCAGCGCGCAAAGCAATCCAATCCGCCACATCCATCTCGACTCCCCGCACGCCTTCCGGCAGTGCAGCATAAGTCCCAATCGCCTGCCCCAAAACATAGGTCGGATCGAAAGTTTGGTACCCGGCTATATCCAATGCTTCCAGCAGCGCCTGTGATATAAATGGATCCGGCAGCCGAAAAATCAGCGGCAAACCTTCGCGTTCATAAACCCACTCGCATGCGCGAATTTTATCTTGCAGCGGCAGTTTGGATTCACGGCGCACATTGACGGAATTTGCACGTTTGGTGTAGCCGTCAGCGAAACGCAGCAGCCACCCATTAAAAATCATCTGGCGAGGTGCCGGCCAGGCATTCAACGCGGCATCTTCGAGACGCATCAAAAATTTCTCATCCACAGCAGGTCCTTTCTTAAACATCTATTCTATCATTTTCATAGAATGGGGGTGTTATGATCCTATCGACAGCTCATTTAAGGAGAGAACATTGCCCCAACCCATACAGGTCTTATTATTCGGGGCCGGCAACCGCGGCGCTGATTCATACGGACCATACGCCCTCACACACCCAGATCAAGTCAAGGACGCAATTGAAATCGATTGAAATGATTAATTATATTTACTATAATTAAGTCATCAATTGAACTGCCTCGCACTTCTCTGTAAACATCAAAATTTCCCAATATAAATGTCAGTTCGTGAAAACGCTATCAATTGAGGGAGTGTTAATCATGAACGCTAAAAAATCCCCAGGATTTAAATCCTTCCTTGTTATTTGGATTGGACAATTGCTCTCGCTCACCGGTTCCGGACTGACAGGTTTCGCAATTGGTGTTTGGGTTTTCTTAAGAACGGGTTCCACCACCCTGTTTGCCCTGATCCAAATGTTCACAACGCTGCCCAGCATCCTCATT
>JARGGB010000066.1 GCA_029210815.1 Candidatus Brevefilum sp. | reverse complement strand
TTTTGCCCTTATTCTACAGAAAACTGTTACCTATGTCTCCGAACATGTGTTACCTATCTCCCCGGTCTATACACCTCGGCGAGGGAGAGGAGGTTAAGCGCTTGATCTTTCAAGGTGTCTGGATATAAGCTGAGGATGATTGTTAATTAGCAGGTCGTTTTGATAAAGTTTTCTGAGATCGCGTCGTAGGTGCTGTGCAGTTTTCTCGCGGTGACAGGCTTTATTGTCACCCTCACCTCAGTCCTCTCCCTCGGTGTGGGAGAGGAGGTTAAGCCCTACCACTTTCAAAGTGTATATACGGGAGTGTAGGGCTTCATATTTGAAAGCAATTGGCAGATCAATGTAGTAAGTTTTCAGAGCTTGCTTTGTCGCTGCCTTGCAGCTTCCTTGCGATGACAAAACTATTCGCGATGACCGGGCAATTCAGTGGTACACTTTTTTTGAAATCACGAGTAGAGCAGGCACTTATGTCCGAGAAAGAAAATTTTATTATCTCTCCAGGTCAGCTTGACCTCTCACGCCTTAAATCCCTCCAGCGCAAGCCGGCACCCTTCACCCCCGGTGAGCCGCTTTTCTGGGACGATCCGCACATCTCCGGGCAGATGCTGGCTGTCCACCTGGACCCGGATACGGACCTTGCCAGCAGAAAGCCGGAAACGATCGATAAGTCCGTAGCCTGGATGATGACTGAGCTTGGTTTGCAAGCCGGGGATCACCTGCTGGACCTGGGCTGCGGCCCCGGTTTGTATGCCAACCGCTTTGCCCAGCTTGGCGTCCGGGTGACGGGTGTGGACTATTCCCGGCGATCGATCGAGTACGCCCGGAATTACGCAAAAATGCTCGATCTGGATATCATCTACCGTTATCAGAATTATCTTGATCTTGAGGATGAAGTCCTGTACGATGCTGCGGTGTTGATTTTTGGCGATTACTGCGTGCTCAAGCTTGCAGAAAGGCAAAAGCTGCTGGCAAAGGTGCACCGCGCTTTAAAGCCTGGCGGATTTTTTGTGCTGGATGTTTCCACCCCTCATTTGGCGGATCACCAGGGAGAGAAATCCAGCTGGTATGCATCGGAAGCTGGTTTCTGGCGGTCGACCCAGCACCTGATGCTGGAGAATGGCTTTGCTTATCCCGATGAGATGATTTACCTGGATCAGTACATCGTGATCGAAGGGGATGGTTCCCTGACGGCTTACCGCAACTGGTTCCAGGACTTCGACAGGGAGATGATCGTGAGTGAGCTGGAAAATGCAGGTTTTCATGTCCAGAGCCTGTGGGGGGAACTGACAGGTGAACCTTACGAGGAAAGCTCTGAATGGGTGGGTGTGGTTGCTCGCAGGAAACCATAAGCATGTAATAATTCCCAAAGAGTCACCATCAATATTCAAGAAATACTCCTTATTTTTAGTCTTGGATTATTGCGGAAGATTGTTTATAATAGACCTAGTCTAAAGGACCTAATCCACCGCTCTTCCCAATTATTTTTTGCATTGATCTTCATGCCCAGAATAAGATCTTCGTGCTTGCGCATTTTTTGGCATTAATTCCCCTGAAGACACATCAAAAGTCATCACAAATTAATAAGATCCTTTTTCAATATTTACAGGATTTAGGGGGCTACCCTTCATTTAGTGCGGAATGCTTTGCCCGCTGCAGGCTTATTGTGTTTTGATTAATAATAGGAGTTTTGATGCGCACAAAAAATCATTCATCCTTCTTGTTTTCATTGTTTTTGGTCCTGATAATTGCAATCACACCTTTGTTTATCGGTCTTTCAAGCGTCTTTGCAAAGGGTGAGCCAGATAAGGATTCGCCGCCGCCTGAAGTGGAAGTGGTCAACCCTTATTACACTCTGGAAATTATCAATTTAGAAGACGGCACAGCCATTGAGAAGGCGACGATTAACGGCCCACCGAGACCGCTGCCTGAATATGAAGCTTCGCGCCAGGCGTCGATCCAGCCTTTGCCCAGTGATGGAATTATCGCCAGTTTCCCATCCTATAGCTGGGTTTTTGGCTGTTCCGCAGTATCCGGGGCAATGATTGCCGGCTATTATGATCGTAATGGGTATCCCAATATGTATACCGGACCTGCGGATGGCGGCGTCATGCCGCTGACGGACACCTCCTGGCCGACGTGGTCTGATGGTTATGATTCGTACCCGAATAACCCGCTGATCGCATCGCATCTTGGGGTGGACGGCAGGGCGATTAAGGGGTCCATTGATGATTACTGGGTGATTTACGGCAGCACTGCCAGTGATCCTTACATAGGCAATTGGGCTCAGCATACATGGTCAGATGCCATCGGGGATTTTATGAAGACCAGCCAATCATCCTATAGTAACACAGATGGTTCAACATGGTTTTATAATAATTCTTATTCCCCACTCACGTGTGATTCAATGGAAGTTTCTTATGATCCTTATCACAATGTTTGGGTTAATGATGTGGATGGCACCTATGGGCGGAAGCTGTTTTATGAAGCCAGAGGATATACTGTTGACGAATGCTATAACCAAAAGACAGATAATGTAGGGGGTGGGTTCACCCTGGCTGATTTTCAGGCGGAAATTGACGCCGGGCATCCGGTGCTGTTGAACCTTGCTGGGCATTCGATTGTTGGCTACGGTTACAGCGGTTCGACCATCTATATCCGTGATACCTGGTCTTCGAATACAAGCTTTACGCCAACAATGACCTGGGGTGGAAGTTATGATGGGATGGTGTTACAGTCCGTCAGTTTTGTTCGCCTAAGACCTTTATCATTACCACCAACGGAACCAACAGATGTATCTGCAAGTGATGGTGTCTTTTCCGATAAAGTGCTCTTAACCTGGGAGGCGCCTTTATCAGGTGTCTCACATTACGAGGTTTATCGCAATACCGCTGACAGTAATAGCGGAGAAAAGCTATTATTAGATACGGTAACATCAAATTTTTATTATGATATTAGTGTTACCCAGAACACGATTTATAACTATTGGGTGAAAGCATGTAATTCTTTTGGATGTTCTGATTATTCTTCCTCTGATTCTGGTTTTGCTGATAGTGAGGCTATATTAAATTCTGTTTTCCTACCCTTGATTAACAAATAAGATAGCAGGCAAGGACTGAATTCCTTGCAAGGGTCTATTACCGAATCCGATTTCCTTGCGTCAGGTAATAATTTGTGTTTAGCAAAGAAGGCTTATCTGGTAGAATTCTGTGGTGATCCTGATGTTATTCAATAAGAACAAAAATTTCTAGAGGAAATAGTTACATGCCATTTGATCTGCACGCGCCTTATGAACCAACCGGTGACCAGCCAAAAGCGATCCAGCAGATCCTTGAGGGGATTAAAAAGGGTTACCAGCACCAGGTTTTGCTGGGCGCGACCGGTACGGGCAAGACCTTCACCGTTGCCAATATTATCCAGGAAATCCAACTGCCAACATTGGTGATGGCGCACAATAAGACCCTGGGGGCTCAGTTATATTCAGAGTTCAAAGAATTTTTTCCCAATAACGCTGTGGAATACTTCGTCTCTTATTATGATTATTACCAGCCTGAAGCCTATGTGCCGCAGCGCGATCTTTACATCGAAAAAGAAACGGATATCAACGAAGAGATTGACCGCTTGCGCCTGGCAGCCACAACGGCGCTCATGTCCCGCAAGGATGTGATCATCGTCGCTTCGGTGTCCGCTATCTATGGCTTGGGTGACCCCGAAGCCTATAAAAACATTGTCATTAAATTGGAAGTTGGCGAAATCTATCGGCGAAACGCCCTGTTAAGAAAGCTAATTGAGAGCCAGTACTCACGCAATGATTTTGAACTCAAGCCGGGTGTGTTTCGAGTGCGCGGCGATACCCTTGAGATATTACCGGCTTATGATGACACCCGCGCTTACAGGGTCAGCTTTTTTGGGGACGAGATTGAGCAAATCATCACGGTAAACCCCTTGACTGGCGAGATTTACCAGGATTTAGAATCGGTCGAGATCTATCCTGCCAAGCATTACATCACTGAAGATGAGCGCATGAAGCAGGCGATCACCAATATTGAACAAGAATTGGAAGAAAGGCTGGCGGAGCTGCGGTCTGCGGATAAATTGTTGGAAGCGCAGCGTTTGGAACAGCGCACCCGCTATGATCTTGAAATGCTGCGAGAGGTCGGCTACAGCTCGGGGATCGAAAACTACTCCCGCCATATCGACGGCCGCCCACCGGGATCTGCGCCGTGGACATTGATCGATTTTTTGCCCAAAGATTATTTGCTGGTGCTGGATGAATCCCATATGATGATCCCGCAGATCAGGGGCATGTACAACGGCGATCGCGCAAGGAAAGAGGTTTTGATCGACTACGGTTTCCGTCTGCCATCGGCATTGGATAACCGCCCCCTCAAGTTCGAAGAGTTCAAAGAGCAAATGGGGATCACCCTTTACACCTCCGCTACACCGGCAGACTATGAACTGCAGCTTGCAGACCAGGTGGTTGAGCAGATCATCCGCCCGACGGGTTTGATTGATCCTGAGGTCATCGTCCGTCCCTCAGGGGGACAGGTAGATGACCTGGTCGGTGAGATCAATCAGCGGGTTGAGAAGGGGGAACGGGTGCTGGTGACGACTTTAACCAAGCGAATGGCGGAGGACCTTTCGGATTATTTGCTGGAGTTGGGTATCAAGGTGCATTATTTGCACTCGGAGATTGATACCCTGGAACGTGTGGGGATCTTGCGGGACCTGCGCCTGGGTGTTTTTGATGTGGTTGTTGGGATCAACTTGCTGCGTGAGGGTTTGGATTTGCCAGAGGTGTCGCTTGTGGCGATATTGGATGCGGATAAGCAGGGCTTCCTGCGTTCGGGGATCGCGTTGATCCAGACCATCGGGCGTGCAGCCCGGCATGTGCACGGGCAGGTGATCATGTATGCCGACCGGGTCACGGATGCCATGCGTTTTGCCATCGATGAGACCAACCGTCGGCGGGAGATCCAGCTCGCGTATAACAAGGCGCATCACATCGAACCTGCCAGCGTTGTCAAGTCGGTGCGCGATTTGACGGACAGGATAGCACGGGAATCAGGGGTTGAAGAGGGGGTGGGTATTCGCGGCAAAGCCGGCAAGATGGAGCAGAAGGAACTGGCACGAATGATCAAGGAATTGGAGCAGCAGATGAAAGCGGCAGCCAAAGAACTGGAATTTGAGCGGGCAGCTTTGCTGCGCGACCAGGTATTTGAGCTGCGCGCAATACTAGCGGACGAATCGGATTTGCCGCCGTGGAAGAAGGTGCAGCTGTTGTCAGGGGGACGGGATTCGTAGGTTTGGGAATAATGTATAGGGTGGGTTGGGTTGTATATTACCGCACTCAAGCTGTTATGAATTTTCCCGGCTTGTTGATTCTTGTGAAAATTGTGGCCACCCCACCAACCATATAAGTAAATGAGTGGTGGGTTGTCAAGCAAGCCTTTTGATTTGGATGCTCTTGTCCATGCTCATCAGGTTGAGATTATGATTTGCTCTCACCAACCCACCCTACAAAAAAATTACACCGTGTGGCGTGCGAAAAATCGATCATATTCCCCTGTGGCATCAGAAAAATCATATTTAACATCCCTGACCTCAGCGCTCATTGGGCCTTTGCGTAAGTCCCGCAACAAATTATTGAGATCCTCATGTTTACCTTCAGCTAAAACCTCAACGCGCCCGTCGTGCAGGTTGCGAACCCATCCCGTCAGATTGTGCCCTTCGGCTGCTGTCATGGTGAAATATCGAAAACCAACACCCTGGACTCGTCCTGTGATGTAGGCATGTAATCGATGATTTTGGTTTTCGCTCATAATTTTTCTTTCTACTCAAGCATCTAAAAAGCATTTTACCTAAAATTTTCAGGCGAATGCAAGCCTAAGAAAAAGCACCTGGGAGATATCCACAGGTGCTTTAATTTTACATTCAATACGAGGAAGGGCTGTTAATAATCTTCTTCCTCATCCAACAACCATTCATCAGGGTCTTCACCTTCGAAAGCCATCATATCGAAACCGCTGACCTGTTCTGTGAAGTCCAAATTTTCTAAAGCTTCTTCCAAAATTTGGATTTGTTCTGGATCCTCGGCTTCATCAAGGTTTATTTCAATCAATTGACGAACACGTTTTCCGCCAATCTTGCTGAGGGACCAGATGGCAGCATAATACAGATCTTCGTCATCTGTGCCTTCTTCAAGCAGATCGAAAAGGGGTTCCAGGGCGGCTTTTGCTTCCAGTTCGCCTGCAGCACGGACTGCCTCATAGCGGACGAGGGAATCGGGGTGGTCAAATATACTCAACACCCAGTCAATCCAGCGCTGATTGTAGGTTCTGCCCATGGCAAATAATGCGCTTTGAAGCCATTCTTCATTGTCTGTCTCGTATGCTTGCTCGATGAACCCTGGCACATCCGGATGCGTGGCATACCCCAGTGATTCCAATGCCCGCCTGCGTACCAGGCGGTCGTCAGTGCCTGTATGTACACGGACCAGGTTCTCTAATATCCTATTGTAGGTTGATTGCTTGATCTCTTCCAATTCTCCCTGGTAAACGAAGATGCCCAATGCCGTTGCAGCAGCAGCCCGTACAATCACATCCGGGTCTTCTAAAAGCAATTTGATCAGCATCGGCACTAATGATTCTTCGTCAGATTGCCATAAGAGACGGATGGCTGTTGCTCGGGCAACAGGGTCTGCGTCGGAAAGACACATGACAGCCATATGGTCGAAGAACAGGAGGGTGTCTTTTTCGGAAAGGTTTTCCATATCTTCCAGCAGTCCTCGCCGGCGTTCCGTCCAGACTTCTGGCCAGATTTTCTCAATCTCTTTAAGTTCGCTTGTGGAGATATCCGAAAAGAAGTACAGGAAGCCTGGCGGGAAGGGCGCTTCCATATTCATCAGGGCTTTTTTGATTTCTGCTAAATCGTAATCTCGGTTATAGGGGGCTGTCATAAATACCTCAGGGGATTACAACCGGGTTGGTAAAGTCCAGAATGGTGATCACGACCATCAGTCCAATCAATAACAGGAAGCTCACAGTGTTGACCGCGTTTTCCCATTTCTGTGGGATGCGTTTGCCGAAGATGAACTCGGGCAGCGTGAATAAAATTCGACCGCCATCCAACGCAGGTATAGGCAGCAAGTTGGTGATACCCAAGGCGATGGATATGTTTGCGATAATGGATAATGTGAAGACCGGGATGGGTTCTGCGGTGTACACATCGGATTCCTGGTCCATCTCAACAGCCTGGTTGTAAATATCAAAGATGCCCTTATAGCCAACCGGTCTTGCAACAGCCGGGTCCACATTGCCGCTGATTAACCGACCCGGCAGCAGGATGGTCTCACGGATAATATAACCTGTTGTCTCGAAGGCGTAGCCAATGGATTGGAATAAGGGGGTCGGTTTGAGGGGATTGCTTAATCCCACACCCATTGCCCCTTCACCCTGGGGTGGGTTCTCCCTTGGGGTGATCCTGATATCCTGGGTCGTGCCGTCCCGGTTGATTGTCAGTGTGATTTCATTGCCAACATTGCTGTTGACGGTTTCGATCAACTGTTCAATATTTTCGATATTCTCGCCGTCAACAGCCAGGATGATATCACCGGGGAGCATGCCGACCTGCATGGCAGGGGAGTCGGGCGCAATTTGGGTGACCATGGCTTCATTGGATACGGGTGTGCCCATTGCGCCGTAAACGATGACCAGCACAATGATGCCGATGATGAAGTTCATCACAGGCCCCGAAAGGGCAATTACCAGGCGTTTCCACGCAGGCGCTGCAGCCATGCCGCCTTCAACAGTATCATCCGCTTCACCTTTGGGACGGACAAAGCCGCCAAAGGGGATCCAGTTAATAGTGATTTCTGTGCCCTGCCACTCACCAATTTTTGCCAGGCGGGGTGGGTAGCCGAAGCCAAATTCTTCAATCGGAACGCCAACTGCCCGGGCAGCAATAAAGTGACCCAGTTCGTGGAAAAATACCAGTAAACCGATCACAAAAACTACCTGTAAAAGTACTAAGAGAAAGCTCATTGAATTACCTCGTTAAATTCATGTGTCTGACGACACTTTTATTATTTTTTTATTTTGATTAATTATACCTGTCAGGCAAAGTCCTGGTGTTTTTGTCTGCATTCATATATACAGCAAAGACGCGCTTGCCCGGGCAAGGATTAATCTAACTTTATTCTATTTTGACTTCATTCTGTTGGATTTGTATAAGCGTTTTTGAGGGAAGAGGTTATTTTTGGGCAATTCCTATGCCTTCATTGGAGACCAGTCTTGCAGGTCCGCCGGGTTTCCCGTGCAGTACATTTATCACGCCAGGAAAAGTTCTTATACGTTCAATCAGTATGTCAAGGACATTGGGGAGGCAGATCAGGTGAACGTTGGGGCCGGCATCCAGGGTGTAGGTGACATCAAGTCCCTCTGACTGCCATTCTTTGACGGCTTTCATCAACGCCAGGGAACCGGGCTGCCAGTAAAACAAGGGCGGATTGGAGGTCATCATGACGGCGTGCATCATGTTGCTGTCCAGTTCGGTGATGGCAGACAGGGCAGCGAAATCTTTGTTCAGTATTGCCAATCGGCATATCTCAAGCCGGCGCGCTGCGTCCTGCAAGCGTGCTGCCTGGAGGGGGCTTGTATCCGCTAAAAGCATCCCTGCCTGGGAGCCCACGGGTTTATGCGCTTCGCTGAAGATGGCGATGCAGTCGACCAGGTCCCAGTGGTCAGCCGGGGCAAAAGATTTCGCATAGGAATTGCCAGTGTCAGGATCAGTGTGCCATTCCACGAAACCGCCCGGGATCGACCGGCTGGCGGACCCAGAGCCAAAACGGGCTAAGGTGGAGAGTTCTTCGCTTGTCAGGTCCAGACCCAGGGCAGCAGTGCCTGCCAGGGCGAGGGCGGCAAAACCAGACGCCGAGGAAGCTACCCCTGCGCCAGTTGGGAAGTTGTTTTCGCTGGAGATGCAAGAAAAAACTTGAACATCCGCAAGCTGGCGAATGCGATCCATAAATTTCTGGACGCGGGTCAGGCTTTTGCCTGTGATTTCTTCTCCATTAAGGGACAGATGGTCTTCTTGAAAGGAAGCGTCAAATTCAACACTTGTGAACGTGGTCAGCCCATCAATGTTCATGGAGATCGAATCGTTGGCAGGTAGGCGATTTGCCTCGTCTCTCAGTCCCCAGTATTTAATGAAGGCAATGTTCGGGTGTGCGATGGCAGATGCTTTTTGGATCATGATGACAGAATACCATAAGAATGGGGATTAGTGAATGGGGCATAGGTATTGGGTATTGGGTATTGGGTATTAGTGATTCGTGACCCGTCCTGATTTACGTTGACAGGATTAATTTTTGGAGTGAGACCTTCAGGTCGAATAAATCCTGGTATTGGGTATTAGTTATTAGGTGTTTGTGCCCCATCCTGAATTATACATAGAACGATATTAGCCTTAGCTATCCTGCCGCTTCCCATCCCTGTGCTTTGGCGATGCGCGCGTTCAGCGGGGGGTGGTTGTAGAACAAGAACACCACCCAG
>JARGGB010000065.1 GCA_029210815.1 Candidatus Brevefilum sp. | reverse complement strand
AAACGGTTCACAGTTCGCTATCCGTGAAGGTGGTCTGACGGTAGGCGCTGGCGTTATCTCAAAGATTATTGAGTAAGAAACTATAGGAAGGATTGCATGGTTGTCCCATAATTTGGGACAACCATGATAGAAGATACATGGCAAAGAAGAAAGGTATCCGCCCGGTTATTACCCTGGAGTGCACAGAATGCCAGGAACGGAATTACACAACGGAAAAGAACCGACGTAATGATCCCAGCCGGATGGAGTTGAAAAAGTATTGTCCACGATGTAAAGCTCACACAATGCATCGTGAGGTCAAATAAGCTTGTTAGGGCTGCGCTATCGAAAGATAACCTGTTCGGCCTGACAACAAACACAGGCCAGTAGCTCAATTTGGCAGAGCACCGCTCTCCAAAAGCGGGGGTTGTGGGTTCGATTCCTACCTGGCCTGCCTTAGATTTTTCAGCGCCGTCTTTTTTGGGCGGCGTTTTAGCCGTAAGCAAGGAGAAACTTGTGACGCCTAAGAAGAAAAAATTAACAATAGTTCAAAGAATTCAGCGTTTTTGGCGAGAAACTGTTGGCGAGTTGCGAAAAGTAACCTGGCCAACACCGCCAGAGGCCTGGAAGATGACCCGTTTAGTGATGATTGTGATGGTTCTGATGGCATTAATCCTGGGTGTTTTGGATTTTGCATTCTCACGATTGATCACATTCCTGGTTTCTCTTTAGTTTTTAGGGATTCCAGTCGGATATTCAGGTAAGGGATTTAATTATGGCAGCAACAGAAAATCCAGAAGAGCAAGTTCCAGAGGAATTGCAAGAAACGTTCACTTCTGAGTCGGAAGAATCGGCCGCGTTAGCGGAGGATGCTGCTGAACCTCTTGTCGATCTTCCTGAAGACGACGAGGCGCAGATGCAAGAGGATGAAGACCGAGCCTGGTACGTGATCCATTGTTATTCGGGTTATGAAAACAAGGTTCGTCACAATCTTGAGCAGCGTATTGAATCCATGGGGATGAAAGATGATATCTTTGATGTTGTTATTCCCACACAGGAAGAGATTGAAGTCAAAGATGGTAAGCGGCGCTCGATAGAACGGCATGTTTTCCCTGGCTATGTCCTGGTCAACATGAAAATGAGCGAAGAGAGCTGGTATGTTGTCAGGAACACCCCCGGCGTTACTGGTTTTGTAGGTATGGGCGATGAGCCTATTCCTTTGCGACCAGAAGAAGTCTCGCAAATTTTACGCCGAATGGAAGCTGAAGCACCAACCATCAAAGTGACATACAAAATTGGTGAAAAAGTTCGTATCGTCGATGGGCCATTTAATGATTTTCACGGCACCGTTGATGATATTGACATGGACCGCTCAAAAGTTCGAGTAATGGTCAATTTCTTCGGTCGGTCAACACCGGTTGAATTGGACTTTTTGCAAGTCGAAAAAGTATAGAAATTAATTTTTTAGTCAATTGTGGGAGGGTTTTAGTGACCCGTTTGAACCACAAAGGAGTATTTCCGTGGCAAAGAAAGTAAAAGCAATTATTACCCTACAGATCCAGGCTGGCAAAGCTAACCCTGCGCCCCCGATCGGCCCAGCTTTAGCGCAGCATGGTGTCAATATTATGGCTTTCTGCAAGGACTATAATGGACGTACAGCCTCAAGGGCTGGCGAGATTATTCCTGCAGAAATCACGATATTCCAGGATAGTTCCTTCCGTTTCAAGCTGAAATCACCACCCGCAGCCATTTTATTGTGCAAAGCTGCTGGAATCGAAAAGGGTTCTGGTGAGCCAAACCGGGATAAGGTTGGTACGGTGACCCGTTCCCAGGTTCGTGAGATCGCCGAACAGAAGTTCAATGACATGAATGCGATTGATATTGAAGGTGCAATGCGTCAAATCGAAGGCACCGCCAAGAACATGGGCATTATTGTCGTAGAGGATTAATTATTTATTTTAGTGGGAGGGTTACAAAACCCGTTAGTACCACAAAGGAGTTTTAATGGCAAGTCACGGTAGCAAATACCTTGAAGCAAGAGCAAAGGTTGATCGGGAAAAATTATATGGTCCGATGGAAGCCCTGGTGCTGCTCAAGGAAATCACTTATGTAAAATTTGATGAAACAGTTGAAGTGCATATTCGAACAAGCCTTGATCCGCGGCAGTCTGATCAGCAAATTCGTGATGTGGTCGTTCTCCCCAACGGCCTGGGCAAAACAGTAACGGTCGTCGTTTTTGCGCAGGGTGAAGCAGCTGAAGCCGCTCGTGAAGCCGGTGCAGATTATGTGGCTGATTCAGACGAAATGGTTCAAAAGATCCAGGGTGGCTGGACTGACTTCGATGTCGCGATTGCTACACCGGACATGATGGGTACGGTCGGTCGATTGGGTCGCGTTTTAGGCCCTCGTGGTTTAATGCCAAATCCCAAGGCTGGCACCGTTGTTCAACAGGATAACATTGCAGATGCAATCCAGGAAGCAAAAGCTGGACGTATTGAATTTCGCCTTGATAAAACCGCGAATATTCACGCACCGATCGGCAAAATTTCTTTCACTGCAGAACAGCTGCAGGAAAACTTTGTAGCCTTTTTGCTTGCGGTGCGACAGGCTCGCCCAGCTGGTGCACCCGGCAACTTCATCCGCCGAATCACATTAGCATCTTCGATGAGCCCCGGGATTAAAATTGATCCTTACGCCTCATCAATTAATTTGTAAGTTAACTGGATTGCGGTATAATATTTGACGCGAGACAGCACAATTGAATAAATAAAATTTCTTCGCTGAAGAAAGCAGGTGCTCCTAAAGGAGCTTAATATCCCGCCGAGGTGAGGGCTTAATTTGACAGATAAAAGTCGAAAATGACAATTAGAAGTCTTTGCCTCAGCGGAAGATTGAGGCAAAGACTTCAATGTTTAAAAATCTAAAAATGGAAGGAGGTGAACGAATTGGCGTTTACTCGTAAAGAAAAAGAAGCAATGGTTGACCAATATCGAAGCTGGGTCAAAGACAGCAGAGCATTTTTTGTCATGTCATATCAAAACATGGGCATGATGGCTGTCGATCAAGCGCGGGAAAATTTGCGTGAGGTTAATGGTGAGATTCATGTTGTAAAGAATCGACTCTTCAGACTTGTCATGGATGAACTGAACCTCGATTATGAGGATGGTTTCTGGGAAGAAAACAACATGATCGCCTTTGCCTTTAGTGATGCACCGAGCGTTGCAAAAGTGATGAGCGATATTTCAAAAACAAATGTTTTTGATATTCGATCTGGTTATATGGACGAAAAACTGCTCACTGCCGATCAGGTTAAATCATTAGCAGACCTGCCGACACTGCCAGTTATGCGCGGTATTATGCTGGGCACCATTATGGCATCCGCCACCAAACTTGTACGTACTTTGGCAGAACCAGCCCGTTCTATGGCTGCGGTTGTCAAAGCCTTCTCAGATGAAGGACAGGCTGCTGAAAGTGCTGCCTGATAGAAAGTTGATAGTAAATATTCAGGGTGCAACTGCACCCCAATAATAAAAATTTGAATTAATTAGGAGAAAATTACAATGGCTGATTTAGAAAAATTGATGGACCAATTGAGTGAGCTGACCGTTTTAGAGGCAGCCGAACTCGTCAAAATGTTAGAAGAAAAGTGGGGCGTTTCCGCTGCTGCTCCTGTTGCTGCTATGGCTGGCCCCGCAGCTGCTGCTGAAGATGAAGTTGAAGAACAGACCGAATTTGATGTTATCATCAAGAGCGCTGGCCCGAAAAAGATCGAGACCATTAAGGTCATCCGCCAGCTCACGAACCTGGGTCTGGTTGACGCCAAGAACATGGCCGAAACTGCCGACTCCAAAGTTTTGGAAGCTGTTGGTAAAGATATCGCCCAGGATGCCAAGGAAAAACTTGAGGCAGCTGGCGCAGAAGTAGAACTCAAATAAAGAACTTTCTTCAAAACAAAACATATTAATAAAAAAACAGGCCGTGATATTTATAACGGCCTGTTTTGCATTTTCTAGCAAATGTTTTCCGTAATATTTAGTACCTCAAGTGATTTAGACGCCTTCCATACGGCGTATAACCAGGACGACCTTTCCCTGAACCTGGACCTGGGCAGGATTATCGATAATGATCGGCTTCATGGTTGGGTTGGCTGGCTGTAAACGGACTTTGCCGTTTTCGTTGTAGAAGTATTTTAAAGTGGTTTCATCACGATCCGAAAGCCAAACAGCAACCATTTCACCATTCTCTGCCCGGTTTACTGAACGCATAATGACGATATCACCATCGTTGACCATCGCATCGATCATTGAATCACCCTGAACCTCAAGTGCAAACAGATCATCCGTTTTCTCACGTGGCGGGAGGAGACTGCGCGCAATCGTTATACCTGTTTCCTGGTCATAGTAATTGAAGTCCGAAGAGGGCACCGGGACGGGTTCGCCTGCAACAATGCGGCCTACAACAGGAATATTGAACATTTCTGTGATATTTTGGGCTGCATCAACAAGGTTGCCTTCCAGGGTTTTTAACAATTTTATGCCGCGCGAGACGTTGCTTTCACGTTCAATATAATTCATTTCCTCAAGCTGGTTCAGATAATAATTAACCACTGAGGTGGAGCTGATGTTGGTGTTTTCACCAATTTCCCTGATTGAAGGTGGATAGCCGTTTTTAGTTTGGAATTTTTCTAAAAACTTAAGAATCTTTTTATGTCTTTCGCCCAGCCCTGTCTTTTTTCTTGCCATCATTTCTGGCTCCTTAAATTTGATTCGCTCATTTGTGCTAATTCTTTGTACTAAGTTTACACGAACATACGTTCGATGTCAAGCTCGATTTTGAGAATTTTATCAGGTAAATGATGGCTTATTGGTGGGTGTGTTACCTTGCCATCACTTTGGGCTAGAAATTTAATAGAAGATTCGATGAAATTTCAATGACGAAAGGAATTCACATAATGTTCAACGAGGTATAATGGTCTCTTGTTTGGCTTGATGACAGGATTTTATTTTGATGAAAAAGCTGCTAACAAAAACAAAACAATTCTTTGCAGAAATTGATTTCTCGAAACGTGCGATCGTTGATTATTTGTTGATACTTTTAGGCGCGTTCATCCAGGCATTAGCACTCAGGTTGTTCCTTGTACCATCGGACCTGGTTAGCGGCGGTATCAGCGGTTTGGCGCAATTGATCAATCATTACACTAATTTTCCAATTGGCATGATCGTGCTTTTGGGCAACATCCCGTTGTTTATTCTGGGATGGCAGCACCTGGGTGGGCCAAGGTTTGCAATCCGAACGTTATTATCCATTGTGGCATTCTCATTATTTATAGATACGATTGTTTTGTTCCTGCCAGATGTTGCGCTAACAGAGGATTTGGTCCTGAATACATTGTATGGGGGTTTGTTGATGGGGATTGGATTGGGAATTGTTTACAGGGGTAGGGGTACCAGCGGTGGGACGGATATTCTAGGACGAATTCTAAATCGGCATTCTGGCATAACGATTTCACAGGCTTACCTGATCACGGATTCCCTAGTTGTTTTGGGAGCAGGATTTATTTTTGGCTGGTCAAAGGCTTTATACGGGCTTGTTTTGATCTATGTCAGCGGTCTGGCAGCGGAGGTTGCATTACAGGGAACAAACATTATCAGAACGGCGATGATTGTTACATCAGAAACCGAAACAGTCACGCATGCGATCATGCACGACCTGGAACGTGGGGTGACGATCCTTTCTGGCACCGGCGGCTACACAGGCGAACCGAGGGCTGTTATCTATTGCACAGTTTCACGAATGGAAATAAATCGGTTAAAAATCCTGGTGCATGATATTGACCCCAGGGCATTTATGGTGATTGGGCAGGCTCAGGAAGCTCTTGGTGAGGGATTCAAGCCTTTGAAGGAAGAGGATTGATCAGTGATTAAAAATCAATCTTCCAGGATTTCGTAACTGGTTGTGATTCCAGCTACACCCCTCAATGTCGCTGCCACAGAACAATATTTTTCTTCTGAAAGCTCAATTGCCTGAGAAAGGTTCTTCTCAGTTATCCCTTTTCCCTTGACAATAAACTTCATGTGGATTTTTCGAAACGTCCATGGTGGGTCTGCATCTTGTTCAGCAGTGACATTGACCTCAAGATGGGAGAGCGGGGTATGTTTTTTCTCCAGGATATTCACCACATCCACTGCGGAACACCCTGCCAGGGCGGATAGGATCAATTCAGAGGGTTTCATTCCCGTGTTTTCATTGGGCAATGACATAACAACGGAGTGTCCGGTAGAGTCTGTTGAAATATAACGATTTCCCCCAGGAACCCAGCGTAAAGTTGTATTGGCTGCCATTTTTTCTCTCCTTAATTTTGGTCGTTTAAGATACTTTACCGATCATTTTTATCAGGTCATTCATCAAATCGCGTTGAACTTCAGGATCTGCCTGGTTGCCTGCATTTAGCAGGCAGTCCCTGGCAACGTCCTGCATGAAGCTCAGGCTGGCTGATTGCACGCCCGCCCGGATCGCGATCAACTGCTGGAGGATCTCCCTGCAATCACGGTCAGCATCAATCATTTTTTGGACGCCGCGCAATTGCCCTTCGATGCGTGATAACCTGTGTTTGATGTTTTCTTTTGATTCTGGATCTTTAATATTGATCATCTAATTTTCTTTTCAAGCCGCCGGCTTGATAGGGGTTAGCCAGCTCAGCTAAAGCCGCCGGAACTGCCGCAGCTGGAGCTGTTCGAAAAACTTGATCCCCGATTGTTAAAGGAAGCCACTTTGGATAAACGCCGATTGGTGTTGTTTGATTGGCATTCCGGGCATTCCGGTGAATTGATCTTAGGGTCAGAAAACCCCATTAATTTTTCAAATTCTTTATTGCAATTGCTGCAGTGATACTCATAAATTGGCATAAAAAGTAAATACCTCCATGTAAGCTATACTGGAGTATAGTATATTTCAACTCAAATTTTATGTCAAGATAAAGTATATTTTTTCGTTTTGTTATTTTCTTTGTCGTAATAGTGAGGGAAAAGAAAACTTGGGAATGCTTTCCAGTGTATATTCTTTTCTGGATATAATTGCATTTGCAGCTAATAAGCCGCTTATGATGGCTGGGCGAATCCCTTCTCCCATGTCCCGGGTCGCTAATCCCAGTGCGTCACCTGCTAAATAAACATTTTCAAGATGTGCTTTTTTTGATTGCTGGCCGAGGAAATAAGTGTAGCCTAGAGGATTAAATTCATGATCATTAACCAATCCTGATTCTGAAAGTTTGGCGACCAAACGATCCCAGTGTTGTTTCAATGTTTCTCCCCTTGCTTTTAATTTTTTGCCATTTCCCCCGATACCGACGTTAAGGTAACCACCCGTTTTCGGAACGTACCAGCTATAACCCGGGAAACCATTTTCAAAAAACCATAAGTGGCAGCGGTTATCTACAATCGAATAAGTGAACTCTTCTTCCCTGGCAATGATCAGTCCAGATTTTCTTGATGAAAATTGTCTGTCAAAAAATGTTCTTAGAACCGGACAATGGGTACCGCCCGCACCGACCAGGACTTTCCCTGCGTAAACGCCATCGATTATAAAGAGGTCGTCTTTTTGGGTGATATGATCAACCTGGTGTTTTATAATTTCAACATCAGATCTTTCAAGCAGCCAGGTGTCAAATTCCCAACGGCGGACTGCATATTGTTTGGTTGGGAATCGGAAACTGAAACCAAACAAAGAAACCTGGAAAGAAGAGAATCTTGTCAAACTTTTTGGGTATTCTTCCGGGGATATTTGAAGGGCTTTAAAAACTTCAGGCGTGATCCAGCCAGCACAGGGTTTTTGACGGGGAAAATCAGCTTTGTCCAGGATAACACAATTGACCCCGGATTTTCTTAACATCCAGGCACAGGATGACCCCGCAGGTCCACCTCCAACAATCAGTACATCAGTGTTAATCATTTCCTTATACCAAACGGCATTCGGGTTGGGACGTACCTGGGCGAGTCATCACAATTTGCCATAATTGTAGTGAGCGGGAGCGAAAACCACCAGCACTGCTGAGCAAGTAATAATTCCACATTCTTCGGAAGCGCTCGCCATATCTGTCTTTGAGTTTTGGCCATGCCGCGTTGAAATTATGGTGCCAGGCCATTAATGTTTTATCATAATACGGACCAAAATTATGCCAGTCTTCCATGACAAATTTCTTTTCTATGGCCTTACCGATTTGATTAATGGAAGGGAGCATACCGTTGGGAAAGATATACTTGTCTGTCCAGGGATCTCCTGTGGTTTTGCTATTATTGGTCC
The DNA here is from genome assembly GCA_029210815.1 of Candidatus Brevefilum sp. Taxonomy (GTDB): domain Bacteria; phylum Chloroflexota; class Anaerolineae; order Anaerolineales; family Anaerolineaceae; genus Brevifilum. Next base: position 1,853 of record JARGGB010000065.1, on the reverse strand, counting down.
CAATGGTATGGATGAAAGCTATCCCGTCCTTTTTCAAACAGCGGTCCACGACGTCCATATATATCTTGTAGTTTTTGTACCCGACATGTTCCATAATGCCGATAGAGATGACAGCATCATATTTACCCTGAACTTCGCGATAGTCCTGCAAGCGCAATTCAATGGGTAAGCCCTTACTGCGTTCTCTTCCCAGAGCTAACTGTTCCTTTGAGATATTAACCCCCACAACGGATGCGCCATAATTCTCTGCTGCATATTTCGCAAAACTCCCCCAGCCGCATCCCAGTTCCAGAATTTTTATATTCTTACGCGCACCAATCTTTCGGCAGATCAGGTCGAGTTTTGCTTCCTGCGCATCATCAAGGTTTTGTGCGTCCTTCCAATAGGCACATGTGTAATTTAACCGCTTGTCAAGCATTGCCTGGTATAGATCATTTCCAAGATCATAATGTCGTTCAGCGACTTCCTTTGCTTTAGTCAGGGACTGCCGATTAATTAATTTGGATTTGAGGACGTACCATCCCATCCGCCAATTCTTTTCCACTTTCTCCCTAAGATTCGCGCGAAATAATCTGTTGAAGAAGGCGTCAACGGCCTGACAATCCCACCAGCCATCCATATAAGATTCGCCCAAACCGAGGGAGGCGTCGCGCAAAACTCGATCATAGAGACGGTCATCATGGACTTGAATATCCCATGGCTTCTGCCCGTTAACGGCTATCCCGGCTGATTCCAGCAGTTCATGGACAATCCTGGTTGAACTATTCATCACTTTGCCCTTCATCTATGAGAAAGTAAATGGTCTTATAACAAAACTACCTGTTTACACTTGTTAATCATATTATACTTGGATTCAAGGATTTAGTGCAACGGGTGAGGTGATAAAATCATTCGTATGCAAAAACAAAAATACAAAAGACTAAGAAATCAAGAACGAGAAAGTATAAGTAGAGGACTGGCACAAAAGAAATCTATTCGAGAAATTGCAAGAGAAATTGGTCGATCAGCAAGTACTGTCTCACGAGAAATTAAGCGGAACAGTGGAAAGAGTGGCTATCGAGCATTTTCAGCAAGTCGTCGAGCAAGGACAGCAGCAGGATCGCGGAGAAAAGGGAAAAGCAAAGTAGCAAGGGAAAGCAACTTACAGCAATATGTTATGGAGAAGCTGAAAGAAGAATGGTCTCCACAAGAAATCTCCGAAAGGCTCAAAAAGGAGTATTCTTGGGATATGACAATGCAAATCTCACATGAGGCGATCTAGCCGCAGGCATGCTTCGCGATCAATATATTTATGTTCTTCCAAGAGGAGAGCTGAAACAAACGCTGATAAAAGCTCTACGACAAGAGCATAAGTATCGGCGGACGAAAAAAGCCAGGAAACCAGACGAAAATCGAGGCAAAATTGCCAATATGCTGTCAATTGAAGAGCGGCCAGCAGAAGTAGCCGATCGAACTGTCCCTGGACATTGGGAAGGCGACTTGATTTTAGGTAAATACAAACGAAGTGCACTGGGAACGCTGGTGGAACGCACTACCCGCTACACAATCCTGGTCCCTTTAGGCGATCAGAAAGATGCGCTCACTGTGAGAGAAGCCTATGCACAGGCCTTTAAAAAAGTTCCCGATGAACTGAGAAAAACGCTCACATATGATCAGGGCAAAGAAATGAGCCAGCACGAAAGATTTACTATTGACACAGGCATAAAGGTTTATTTTGCTCATCCCGGTTCACCATGGGAACGAGGAACAAATGAAAACACAAATGGATTGATTCGACAGTATTTCCCTAAAGGAACAGATTTCACTCAAGTGTCTGAAGATGAAATCAATGAAGTTCAAAGAAAATTAAATGA
>JARGGB010000064.1 GCA_029210815.1 Candidatus Brevefilum sp. | reverse complement strand
TATTTTTGTCATTTTTGTCTCCACAAGCTCTTAAAATTTTACCTTAGCTTGTGGTCTAGTTTTTGGGGTCCACCTCAGTACGGGGTGAAACTGATAGCTCGTAGTTTGTAGCTGGTGGTTGGTAGCTATTAGATTAAAAAATATTTGTCGATGATCTAGCCGCCGGTGACTTTTAGTAGTTGACCCGTCTTGATTACCTAATACCTGATACCTGATTGCCTAATACCTGATACCTGATTGCCTGATACCTGATACCTGATTGCCTGATACCTGATACCTGATTGCCCAATACCTGATACCACTCACCAATCCCCATCCACCCTTCTCAACAAGGTATAATTCTTGGGTATTTAAATTCTCTAGACTTACCAAACAATTATGAAACGTTGTAAAGAATGCAATAAACTGGCGGAAAACGCCGAGAAATACTGCCAGCGCTGCGGCACTGAATTTGAATACAACCGGTGGCGGATGTTTTTTTCTGAGACCCGGATTTTCCTCATGATTGTGATCCTCTCCCTGTTGGGTTTGGCAATCTATAATGCCATCCCCTTGCTGCCCCCCGCCCCGGCGGAATGCTCGCAAACCAGCGTGAAACGCTTTGAAAGAATCGCCAATAATTATTACAAGGAAACCCGGAATATCCTGCGAAGTGAAATTTTATTTTCAAGAGAATTGAGTATGCTCCGGTCTTATAAGAATGAAGCGGAATCGATCCCTGTTCACCCCTGCCTTGAACCTGCCAAAGCGGAACTGGTAGAGTACCTGGATGATGTTTATTTTATCGGTTTGTTCTCCTCATGGGGTGCTTACCAGGCTGCAGCGGAACGGACGGAGCGAGCGGGGTATTACTGGGAGTCATTGAATGCAAACCTCGATGAGGTCGAAGCTTGTCTTTCGAATTGCCCTTGATCAGGATTTTAATTTATTCCCCCAAGAAATACCTGAAACTGCAAGAGAGCTTACTTCGGAGTTTTATATCGAAGCATTCTTGATCTTAAGTGTTTGGATTTTATTAATTTCCTTCCCCTCATCTTGTTCGGTTTCATAAAGATCATATCGCAATTGCAAATTCATCCAGAACCCTGGTGAGTTTCCAAAATACCTGGCTAAGCGGAGTGCTGTACTTGTTGTGACCCCACGCCGGCCGTTGACGATTTCATTGACCCGCTGATAGGGTACGTGTATAGCGTCCGCAAGGTCACGCTGTGTCAGACCGAGGGGCTTTAAAAATTCTTCCAGCAGCATCTCACCGGGATGTGTGGGAGAACGATCACTTGGAATTCTAACCATACTTTACCTCCAAAAATTTCTAATGATAATCGATTATTTCTACTTCCAATGGTCCGGATTTTGTCCAGATGAAGCATATCCGAAATTGATCATTGATCCTTATACTGTGCTGCCCTTGCCGATCGCCTGATAAGGCTTCTAATCGATTTCCGGGGGGAATAGCAAGATCGTTGAGTTCTGTGGCGGAGTCCAATTGATCAAGTTTTCTTTGGGCAATCCGCCAAATCTGGACAGGGCATTTATTCCGTGCAGCACGGGTATTTTTCCCGTCAAAAATATTTTCGGTGCCATCGTCAGCGAAAGTAATTATCACAATAGCATGATAGCACGTATATCATGCTATGTCAAGACAAAATATTGGGATAATTTTCCTTGGCTCCGTAATTGATTGTTAAAGATTTGAGTCTTCAGGCTCTTTCCAGATTCACACCCAGTCCAGCTCTGCGAGGAAGTGCCGCAGGAGTTCCGGCTGCCAGGTGATCTTCAATCCCCTGATCGAATCGGTATGCTTCATCAATTCTTTGGCGACCTGGCCGACATAATCCAGGTGGCTGCGGGTGTAGACGCGCCTGGGGATGGCGAAGCGCAGCAGTTCGTTGGGGGCATACACCGGCTCGCCGCTGGTAGGGTCGGTGTGACCGAACATCAGGCTGCCGATCTCCACGGTGCGCACGCCGCCTTCAATGTAGAGCATGTTCGCCAGGGCAGCGCCGGGGAACTGCGATGGCGGAATGTGCGGCAGGGTCACACCGGCGTCCACATAGACCGCGTGCCCGCCCGTCGGTTTATAGACAGCCATGCCAGCCGCCTCAAGAACCTCGCCAAGGTAGCGCGTGTGGCTCTCGCGGTAATTAAGGTAATCCGGGTCGATCCCCTCGTACAATCCCTGGGCAACGGCTTCAAGATCACGTCCGGCAAGACCGCCGTAGGTGATAAAGCCCTCATGGATGATTAGCTTTTGAGCAATCCTGAGCTTCAATTCCTCATCCCGCAGCCCGATGAAACCGCCTATGTTGACGATGGCGTCCTTCTTGGCGCTCATGGTGCAGCCGTCGGCATAGGAGAACATCTCCCGAACGATTTCGGGGATGGATTTATTCGCATAGTCCTGATCACGCTGCTTGATGAACCAGGCGTTCTCGGCAAAGCGGCAGGCGTCGATGAAGAAGGGGATGCCGTATTTGTGATAGATCTCCCCGGTCTGGCGGATATTGTCCATGGAGACAGGCTGACCGGCGGCGGAGTTATTGGTGATGGTGATCATCCCCAGGGGGATGTTCTCCGCACCGACCTCATTGATGAAAGCTTCCAACCTTTCGAGGTCCATATTCCCCTTGAAGGGCAGGTCGATGGCAGAATCTTCCGCCTCCGGGACGACGAGGTCCACTGGGTGAGCACCGATCTCGGCGATGTTTGCCTGGGTGGTGTCGAAGTGACGGTTGTTGGGTACGTACTGCCCGGGCTTGACCAGGGTGCCAAAGAGCATGCCTTCCGCCGCTCGTCCCTGGTGGGTGGGGAGCACATGGGGGAAGCCGAGGATATCAGCCACAGCCTTTTCAAATTTCAGGAAACTTTTTGCGCCGGCGTAGGATTCGTCGCCGAGCATCATGGCGGACCACTGCCGATCGCTCATGGCGTTGGTTCCGCTGTCGGTCAGCAGGTCGATGAACACATCTTCTGCGGGGACCTTGAAGAGGTTGTTGTGCGCGCTTTTAAGGATTGCCACGCGCTCGGCTTTGGTGGTCATCTTGATCGGTTCGACAACTTTGATGCGAAAAGGTTCAAGAAACGGTACGGTCATTAACCAGTCCTTTCATTCGATTGATTGTTGTGTATTTCAAGCTGACGCTTGATGGCTTTATGTTATCATAATTTTGGGCTGGAGCAGGGGGTATCCACAGCCTGGATGATGCCATGCGGATGATCAACGCAGGTGCCAACCGAATTGGCGCGCGTCGCAGTAGAGATTATTGAGGAATATCGGCAGTCTAAGGCTGGTTAAAGGATCGAGATAATGATTAGCGTGGCAGAGGAATCTTTGTGTCAGTGAAAATCAGAGCTGCATTGCAAGGATCAAATTCAATCTGTTTCGGTGATTTTATAAATCTCGTCCCCTTTTCTAACAGGTTCAATGACCTTCAGCGCAACCTCGTCACCGGGGCCGACAACCGTCACCTTCTTGTGCTCAATCTCCATGGATGTGATATTTTGCTCAAAATCTGTGGTGTGTCCTAAAAAGTGAACCTTATCCCCCAGTTCTAATTGAGATGTGAGCGAAAGCACGGCAACACTGATCCGATTATAAAAATGCGTGACATAACCAATTGGGATTTCCATAACAACACCTCCTATTAATACAATAGCATAAATTTCGGTTGATGCCAATAATAGAAAGTGTTGAGAAATAAAAGATGCTCAAAAACGCTTGTGATATTTAACCTGAATTCAAATTAATGGTATTTATAACAAAATTCGCACAATATGTAGGGGCAGACCTCCCAGTCTACCTCGCGTGCACCCTTCGGGCAGGGCAACCTCTGCCCCAGAAAAAAGCTGGGGGCTTAAGCAGGGTTGCCCCCACGGGGATATTGATCATTATTAATGTCAATTTTCAACTACCTTATAATTTTGCACTTTGTAGACTTGAAAATTCATGCAAGAAAGCGGCATATTGAAGTAGACGATTGAAGTTTTCGCAGAATATAGACTTATTATGAGCTAAAGGATCGTGTGATGTTTGTGCTGAAAGGATCGAAGCCAGGATTGTTCCTGGATTGTCAGCGCGATATGTCGTGCGTCGTCACCAACGCCGGCAAGCAGTCCTGAGATTCCGGTGCAGAGAAAGGTCATCCCGACAAAGTAGAGCCCGGGAAAGCGGGTCACGCCGCAATCCTGGATGGGGTAGCCGTCCTGGTCAAATACCGGCATATTGATCCAGCTGAAATCAAAGGCATTGCCAGTTGCCCATATGACGCTGGTGATGCCTGCGCTTTCCAGATCCAGTTCAAGGACCTCTTCCACGTCAAAACCATCGGTTAGCTTGGGGAGTGTTTCCTCGGGGATATTCAGTCCCTGAGTCTCAATGTAGGCATCAATTTCTTTGGTGAAATTCTGCTCAAATTGGTCTGCCCTTGCCAGGTTTTCCTTCAGGTCGGGCGCTAAGAGGATTTGCTCCCCTTTGATATCCCGGACATGCCCCAGCAGCGTCACCCCGTCTTTAGCAAATTGGTGCAAATTGATGGTGTGACCGCCGTCCTTGCCGGTGCCGTGTGCGCTGGGTGCAAATTTATCCTTTGGGGATTTCAGATCATCGATCGTCCTTGCAAAATAACCCATCTTCTCCATCCAATAATTGGCATCCTTGCCCCTGTAACGGCGTGGGAAGCGGCCGGCAGTGCTGACTGATAGATAAACCTTGCGGCCGTTCTGGTAGAGCTCTTCCGCGATCTGGCTGCCGGATTGTGCAGAACCCACGACAAGCACGGCACCCGGCGGGAGCGATTCGGGGTTTTTATAATGGCTGGAATGTATCTGATGGATGTTTGGGGGAAGATTGCCGCTGAAGGGCGGAATTTTGGGCTTTTGGTGCAAACCGCAGGCAATCACCAGGTTGAGCGCTTGATAATCACCCTCTGATGTTCTTACCAGGTAGCCATCGCCCAGGTATTCAACGGAATTGACAATAATTCCATAGCGGATGGGAAGCTGGTATTGTTCGATATAAGCCTCAAAATATTGAACCAGCGCATCCCGCGACATAAAGCCGTCCGGGTTATCCCCTGAGTAGGGGGCACCGGGCAGGCGGATCATCCAGTTAGGGGTGATCAGGGTAAAGGAATCCCAGCGGTTGCGCCAAACCTGGGCAGGCTGGTGGGCTTTTTCGAAAATGATATGTTCACGCCCCTGCTTTTTCAGATAGTAACTTGTTGAAAGCCCTGCCTGACCCCCACCTACAATAATTGTGTCTATGTGTTGTAACATTTGAGAAACCTCCAATGGAAGCTTGGATTTATTCCAGGGTGGGTGTATTGCTTATATTCTCCTTACGCGCAGCTGTGAAGTTAGGTGAAAAGGAAAGCGGTTAACGTGATAATCAGATAAATCATATCAATTATATCTAATAATTGAAAATGTCAATGGGAATCAGGCAATCTTTACTAAATTCACTGCAAAAAACGGATAGCGGTGCAAGTGCTGTTCGCGATGACAAGGTCGAATTAATTCTTAATCTTAAACTATGAGCTATCAGCTATCAGCTATTACCTGCGAGGCACGAAGCAATCTTTCTTTTTTCTAAAATCTTTCTTCGTGTCCTTTGTGTCCTTCGTGGTTAATCCTCTTTCCTTTCAGCTTCATTGTCCTGGAGCGAAGCGGAACACCCTTCAGGGGGCAGCAGCGAAGCGAGTGGGATCAGCTTTCAGCTTTCAGCTTTCAGCTTTCAGCTTTCAACTGACACACAAAAACCGCCTCTCCCAATTGAAGAAGCGGTTTTGGTTTGCACTGGAATAAAATCTGTGTTGTCTTTCAGGTGATCAAATTACGGCTGCATTGCACCAAACAAGACGAGCCACGCCAAAATTGATTTTGCCACCAGGCTGAGAACGATATAGGTTCGTTCGCCATAAAGATAGTCTTTCCATTTGCCGACGCCTTTGTACTGCAGAATCATGTTGATCGGGAAGGTATTGAAGGCAACAAAATAAGTGCCAACGATTGCCCAGACGAACCACGGTACCTGGTCAAAATTTCCGGTGCCGAACATATACAGCAGGATGGCAATCCATGGTGCGATACCAGCGATCGAACCCCACACGAAGGGACCCCATTTTATCTTTCCTTCTTTTTGACTGCCAGCGTTGAGCTGTTCCATAACCAGACCGAACAGGTTCATCGAAGCATTGACAATGAATATGAGAACCAGGGATGCAATGTCATAGATTCCAAACAGGGTTGAGATTAACACGATCATAATTGATGAGCTGAAGGCATATTCGAACCAGCGGAACTTATTGATGCCCTTTTGCAAATCAGCATTGTAAATATCGTTGGTCTTTTTTGGAATGGAAATGATGGCATGGGCAAGGGCTGAGATCAACAGGAATGAAGCCACTAAAATGCCAAAGGGAAGCTCAAACAATGCGTCATTTGCAAGCTCTAATGAACGGGTTTGCTCATTAAAGGAAAGATAATTTTGCGTGATGGTGGGTGAAAACTCAGCGATGGTTTGAATAACCGTTGTTGCCAGGAAAAGCATGGCAATCCCCTGAACTAAATGAAGCGCCCCCATAAACATATTAAATTTTCGTAACTTTTGTAAAACTTGATCTTTCATGATAATGTCTCCTTAACTTGGTGGAGACTTTAATGTCTCCAATTTATAATTGATTATTATCATAATTAATTATAGTCATCCTTCACCAAAAGTTTTAACTTGTACAAGGTTGATTTTTTTTAGCTATCAGCGTCAAAGTCCAGGAGCGAAGCGGCACCCCCGTCAGGGGGCAGCACCGAAGCAAGTGGGATCCGCTACGAGCTACCAGCTACCAACTACTCGCTTTCACCTTTCACCTTTCAGCCTTCAACTTTCTTTCCCGTCCCCCGTCCTAGCCTGAACGGCATCACTCAAAGAGTGCTCTCGCTCAAAGAGCGGTCTTCGACCGAGCAAGCCGTATCAGGCGTACGCATAATTTATGAAAATTGTGCCCGGTCCTCTGTCTTTTTCCTACTTGTTTAAGTTGCTTAATAAAAACTAATTTGTCATTGACAAATAACCAGTTGCTTAATGCTTAGCTGAGAACCAGACAAATTTAATGTAATAACAGTCCTGCAACCAGGTTGTTTATCTTACAACTAATCAAATTCATAAGCACCCATATTCGGTTCATCATCACGAAGGTTTAACATAACATCTTCATCTGGAGCGAACCCTTTATCACCCGCATTGATTGCCGGGCTATTGGGTTGCAACCGTAAATCTACATCCGGCCAACCAGAGATAAATAATGGATCAACAATTAAATCCCCTTCACCTCCTCCCGAGGTAGATTCCCAGGTTCCATCGATGATCTCTTGTCGCGTCACCCAAATTTCCTGTTCCGATCCCTTATCGAATGTGATTTCGCCATCAACTCTACTGAAATACAAGTTGTGACTCTCGTTGAGTTGGACACCAGGGCCGATATACACGCCGGTTGGACCGCCCTCAACGGTATTATAGGCAAATATATTGTTGACCATTGTCAGGTTCACTTCAGGTTTTGGTATCTCTCCGGGATAACCTATCACAACAGCCCAATTGCGCTCCGAATAGCTTGGATCCCACATATTGTATGCCACTGTGTTGTTTATCATTTCAATGGTGCTGTTCCAGATGCCAGCAAAGATAGCAATGTCTCCTTGACCCCAAACGACGTTGTTTTCTATCCTTCCACCTGCCCAGACCTTGATACCGTTCCGGTGGTTGCGTACAACACGGTTGCGCCTGACAATGACAGCTTCTATGTTTCCTTCGCGGTCACGAGAGCCAAGGTCGATGCCATCGCCGCCATTGTCATGAATGTAGCAATCTTCCACAAGAACATGATGCCCACGGTCAACAGCAATTCCATCAGATCCATAGAAGGCTTCACCGGAAATCCCCGTATTAAATATCTCCAGACGGCGGTAGGTCATATGATTGCAAGGTCCAGGGCTGCAATCGACTGCTGTATATTGGCTGCCGCTGATCCGACTGTCTTCCAGCAGTATATATTCCACAGGGCCTTCTGCAGGGGGGCTCTCGTCGGTTTCTCCATATGTAAAACGAATACCCGCCTCGCCTCCCTCAAATTCCAGGTGATCCAGGGTGATATAGTGGTTTTCTCCTGACAAGAAGATACCCCATATATTGAAATTTCGCAGGACAAAGCCACTGATGCGCAAATGGGAGACCCCACCACCTAATGTCAGCAGCTCATCGCCATCCAAGATTGGAATTTCACCTGGATAAGCAGCATATGTAATTGGCTCATCAATCTGCCCTGATTTGGCCAGGTAGATATTATCGGTGGCATAGGTGCCTCCGCGAAAACATACGGTGTCCCCCGGATTTGCTGCTTCAGCAGCCTTTTGGAAGCTCCTCCAGGGCTGTCCTTCGCTTCCTGGATTGTTATCATCACCATCGGATGCAACAAAAAGAGAGCACTCTGGACCTGTACTGGGAGAGGAGGGCAGAGCAGTTTCATTTTCATTGTCCGGTAGGGTTACTGATGGTGTTGATTCTGAATCCTGGCTGTCCAAATTGCTTGGCTCTGGCAGAGAAGGTTCTTCAACAGGGTTAGTTTCTTCTACTTCTTCATTTAAAAATTGAGAAAGCATAGGGATGTTGCATGCTATTAACAAGCACATCAAGAGAGCTAAACTAAAGTTTTTGTTTCGAATGAAATAATTTTTATTCATCATCTCCTCCTGAGGTATTAATTGAGGAATTAGATATATTTTTAATTCACTTTATAGCAACCTTGGTTACAAAATGTCCACAAGATATTACAACTTGCCGCCTTATGTTATAAGCTTAAAAATTGAATAAATGGCTGCAGAGAAGTGATATTCCTTTTTCATTATTGATTTTTTAAGCTCTTGATCGGGGATAATGGTGCGGCTCCAGTATATTAGCCACAGTCCCTCGTAGAGACATCAGCGAATTAAGAACGATCCTTTACAACCCTATCCTGGACACTCTACCAAATCCCGGGTATCAGATGGGCTGTTCGTCTGGAATAGTCCAAATATTGTTGACCAAATCGTTTTATGAGTAAGTCTTCCTCAATTTTTATCCGATAAATGATAGATGGAATAAGAAAGATGATAACTGCACCCAGCCCTATTGCACTGGAATACGCAGCACTAACGCCCAATGTCAATATGATGTAACTTGCATATGCAGGGTGGCGGATATATTTGTAAGGCCCGGATTGGATTAATTGTTGATCTTTTGTTACCTGCAGGTGGCCTGAGTAATCTTTTCGGTTAACTATTCGTGTCCAGGTAAAAAGCACAACAAAGAAGAAAACCATAATGATGCCAGCTAATTGCATGATTTTATTCTGTGGGAGTCTTTGGGGAAAATAAAGAAACTCAATGGGGGATAGGAAAAAAGGGATGATCATGCCGGGTAATATCAGCCAAAACGAAAGATCCCTTTTCTCTTCATTGATTAAGTTTTCGGATGAAATGGATTCCCTTGAACTGATTTTGCCAATACTCACATAAATAAGAATCCCAAAGAAGTAAACTGACCCAAAGAATAAAAGGAAATAACCCATCCAATTCAAGGCAAGGGTTTGCCATCCTAACAAGGCCAATATTGCGCCTAGAACAGGCACAAAGACTTTTAAAAAAATAACACTTGATTTGTGCATGATGGTTACTAATGATGATTATAAGTCAATTTACACCTGACTGAAAGCCATGAACTATCAGCTATTCTCTGTCCCCCGTCCTAGCCTGAACGGCATTATGCTGAAGTGCGATCACTCAAAGAGTGCTCTCGCTCAAAGAGCGGTCTTCGACCGAGCAAGGCGAATCAGCGAAGTGCCAGGCGGCAGGGGCTGCCGGCTTCGAAGCGAAGCAATCTCAGTGAGGATGTAATTAAAATGGCGGGATGAAAACGCATCCCGCCCTACGAAAGTCTTTCAGCTTTGAACTTTTCTGCCCGTCCCCCGTCCCCGGTCTTCTGTCTTTTTCCTTTCAGCTTTGAGCTTTGAGCTTTCAGCTACGACCTATCACCTACGAAGTCCTGGAGCGAAGCGTAACCCCCTTCACGGGGCAGAAGCGCAGTGAGTGAGATCAGCTTTCACCTTTCAGCTTTCAGCTTTCAACTACAATCTACCAGCTACCACCTACCAACTACCAACCACCAGCTCCCATCTACAGTATAATTTCTCGAAACAATAAAAAAAAGGACCCACCATGAGCCAACCGCACCCTTACCAAAACCCTGACTTACCGATCGACGAGCGCCTT
>JARGGB010000063.1 GCA_029210815.1 Candidatus Brevefilum sp. | reverse complement strand
CGTAGTCCTTTTCGTTATAAACATCCCAGCCTAATGCCTTGAAGAAGGGATTAAGGAATTCCTGCCGGAGCTGAGCTTCATTGTAATGAGGCGAGCTGTAAGCGTCTTTGTTATAGTCAAAACGTTCGACGAGTTGACGGATGGTCTCTGGTGCGGGCATGTATGTCCTCCTGTGGTGCGGTGCAATTAAGGTTATTGTAGCATAAAAAGAAGGTCACCCACAGAAACTGCACCCAAAGGTGTTGTATGGTATGTCATGTTGATGCAACCAACCCATCCTGCACAACTTCAAAATCCCTATCATCAAGAGAACCTTATCCAAGCTAATACAAAATCTTGATGAAAATATTTTTTCCTTTATAATTATTATGAATAAAGAATGGTTCAAAATAACAAAAGGGAGCTATATGCGTTCACCAAAAGACTTTCTTCGCAGCTTCAAAGAAAATGGGCTAAGGATCACCCCCCAGCGGCGGTTGATTATTGAACTCCTCGTTAACAACAGCAGTCACCCAAGCGTTGACGATATCTACCAGCAAGCCAGGGAAATCATGCCGGGTATTTCCAGGTCAACCATTTATAACACCATGAACGAGCTTGCCATCATTGGCGGCGTGCTCAACCTGGGAGACTTCATCGAGGGCAGTGCGCGATTTGACGCCAACACCGAACCCCATCATCACCTGTATTGCGAAAAATGCCACAGGATATTCGATATTATGGAAGGCACTAACGCAATGGAAATCGACCACGAATCCCTTGTGGGATTCAAAATCCGGTCCAGCCAGGTCACATTTTACGGCATCTGCCCGGAATGTCAGAAGAATGAGGGAAACGGCGGGGGAAAATCCTCCTGAAAATTCAAATTTCGGTATTTAAATAACAATTGCACCCACGTAGCGAATGACCTTTGTAGGGTGGGTTGGGGAGAGAAATCGGACATTTACAGAGATTGGGATATCCCCAAAACAATAACATCACCACCCTTTCAGACCAACCCACCACATTAAAATCAATTCTTCGGTGGGTTGGGCAACAAATCCAATAAAAGATTAAATCCTCAAGGTTTACAAAGGCTTAGAAAACAAATATATCCTCACCAACCCACCCTACATGAAACAAAATCCTCCTCGCCAAGCCAATCCTACACAAAATAGGACGGCGAATGCCGTCCTCTTATCCTCAAAACTGATTTCTTATCCTACGCACCAACCATCATGGCTGCCACGTCGCTCTCAACCTCGCCATTCGGCATCAGGTCAAAAGTCTTCACCAACACCTCGGTCACATTCGGCGAGAGGAATGCCGGCAGCGTCGGGCCAAGCCTGATCTTCTTGACGCCCAGCGAAAGCAGCGCCAGCAGCACGATCACCGCTTTCTGCTCGTACCAGGCGATGTCATAAGAGATCGGCAGGTCATTCACATTCTCCACCTCAAATGCCTCTGCCAATGCCTGTGCTGTGCGGATCAAGGAATAGGAGTCGTTGCACTGCCCCGCATCCAAAATTCTCGGGATGCCGTTGATGTCGCCCAATGCCAGCTTGTTGTAACGGAACTTGGCACAACCGGCAGTCAGAATGACGGCGTCATTCGGGAGGGTCTCCGCAACCTGTGTGTAATATTCACGTGAGCGATGTCTGCCGTCGCAGCCGCCCATGACCACAAAGCGTTTGATGTCACCGGACTTGATCGCATCGATGACAGCCCCGGCATGGTTCATCACTGCCTGGTGTGCAAAGCCAATGGTGATCGTCTTCTCCTCCAGGGATTCTGGCCCAGGCAATGTCTTCGCCATTTCAATGATCTTTGAGAAGTCCTTTTGCTCACCAGGGTTTCGATCCGGGATATGCTCACAACCGGGGAAGCCTGCCATACCCGTTGTAAAGATCCGATCCTGGTAGCTTTCGCGGGGTTTGACGATGCAGTTTGTTGTCATCAAAATCGGTCCGTTGAATTTCTCAAATTCCACTTTTTGCTTCCACCAGGAACCGCCGTAATTGCCAACGAAATGATCGTACTTCTTAAAAGCCGGGTACGCGTTGGCGGGCAGCATCTCACCATGGGTATAAACATTAACCCCGGTGCCTTCGGTTTGCTGCAGCAGTTCGTCGATGTCCCGCAGGTCATGCCCGCTGACCAAAATGCCAGATCCGGGGCGAACGCCCAGGTTGACCTGTGTGGGCTCCGGGTCGCCGTAAGCGCCTGTGTTTGCCCTGTCTAAAAGTGCCATCGTGCGCAGGCCCATCTCACCGGTCTTCAACACCAAACCCGTCAATTCTTCGGCGGTTAATTTCGCATCGGTCGTGGCTTCCAGCATCTCCTGCAAAAAAGCTAAAACCTCAGGATCTTCAGCATCCAGCACATAAGCATGGTCAACATAAGCCGCGATGCCCTTCAGCCCGTAAATGATCAATTCCCGTAAGGAACGTACATCGGGGTCCAGGCTTTCATTCGCCATCACGCCGACAGCCTCCGCCTTTGCCAGCAAGACGTCAAGATCATAGGATTCGGGTTTCCAATCCGCCCAATCGGGACCGCCGCCGGGGCAGGGGTTGCCGTGGAGTGCTTTGCATTTTTCCTGCGCTGCTGCCTTCAAGGCATCTCGCAGTTCAACCGCTTGTTTGATCAACTGCACAAATCGCGCTTCGTCAAAGTTTGCATTTGTGATTGTGGCAAACAAAGCCTGGGCAACGAAATAATCGGTTGCATTATCGCTGACGCCCATATTCCGCCCGCGCGTTCCCCAGAAGGAGATGCCCTTCAAAAGGTAAATCAGCAAATCCTGCAAATTTGATACATCTGTCGATTTGCCGCAAACGCCAACGGTGGTACAACCCGAATTTTTCAAAGCTTCCTGGCACTGCCAACAAAACATATCCGTCATAATGCTCCTAACTGCTAATAATGAATAATCTGATAAGTAATTTTAACCGGGAATCCCATTCCTGATAGGACTTAAGTAGCATTGAACCTGGTTTTGAGTCTCATGTAATAATTGTTTCAGTGCGAATGACTGATGGCAAAGAGAAAGAATAATTTAGTTCAATATTTACCTAACCCTAAATCCCTTCCCTGAAGGGCAGGGACTTTAACCGCATCTTACTCACAAGTTACTGCCGTTGGAGACATAGGTTACACATGATTTGTTAAAAATTATTCATTCTGTGCAGAACTAAAATCCCCCTTCCCTTCAGGGAGGGGGTCAGGGGGTAGGTCATAATTTATCCTAAAAAATGTCCCGCTTTCTAAATCTGCCGTCGAATTCCCGGGTTGGCGTTTAAATTGCAACGCAGTATGATACATGCTAACCGACGAATTTATTGGTAAATCATGAAAAAAATCACCCTTATCCTGGCAGGTTTAATATTTTTTCTGAGTGTTGCTCCCACGCCTGTTCACTCAAATTCGCGGGCATCCATCCCTGATGACGCCCAGATAACCGATTTTCTTAACCATCACCCCCTGCTGGTCGAATCCGGCGCATCCGTGCTGGACGTGTATTTCCAGGGTGAAGCCCTTGTGATTAACCTTGACCAATACATCCTGCCCCAGGGCGAATTTGACGAGGATATCTTCACCCAACTACAAGCAGACCTGGACAAAGCCTTTGACATCAACCGGCGTTTTATGACCACCTTCAAAGTAGAAGGGCAAACCCTGGATCACTGGGGGCAGCCCATGCCTGTATTTGAAGACCTGATCAAGCCACCCGAGATTCTCGATTCCACCCGATCGGGTCCGCTGTCTGGCGTCAAGGTCGCCCTCAGCCCGGGGCACGGCCTTTACTGGAATGAATATTATGGTGAATGGTGGTGGCAGCGATCTGAATTCTGGGGCATCCGTGAGGACACGCTCAATTCCGAAATTATGCGCTACGTCCAGTTTGCGCTGATCAACCAGGGCGCGATGGTGATCCAACTGCGCCAGTTCAATCCCAACGCAGGAATCGGTGTCAGCGGCTACCCAACCTGGCAGGAAAACAGCCGCCAATATGCCATCGCTGCAGGGCTCCCTGCAACCATTTATGACGGCAGCAGCACAAATTACAACAGCGACATCCGCACGCGACCCTACATGGCGAATTATTACGGCGCGGATATCTTTCTCAGCCTGCACAATAACGGCTGGGACGGCACCCTGACGGGCACCGAAACCTATTACGACCATGATAACAACCCCTGGTCACTCTACCTCGCGTATTCTGTTCATAATAGAATCATCAGCACAATCAAAGGCCAATATGACCTTGATTGGTGGAGCCGTGGGGTAAAAAAGTCCTATGATGCCTATGGGGAAATCAATTACGCACAAATGCCCGCCATCCTGATCGAACTGGCATTTATGGACACCTTTTACCCGGATAACACCTACCTCCATGATGAAGCATTCAAAATCATCACTGCAAAAGCCATCGTGGCAGGGATCTGTGACTTTCGGGGCGTGACCTGCCAGGATATTTCGGTGGTCCCACCTGAACTGAATCACCGTTATTATCTGCCGCGGATCATGCGGTAAAAAATCCCCACCCCTGTGACATTTTCTGATATCATCTGAATAAGCGCTTATCAAACAGCATGAAAGGCAAAACAATATGGACCCAAAAACAATCAACCCGGGCGGCGATGAAGAAATTCAACGCCAGGAGGCTGTCCGTACACTGGCAGAAAAGATCCATCATCAAGCCGAACAGGTCATGACCGACGTAGAGGAATACATCCAGCTGACTGACGCCGATCTAAAGCTGGTGATCTATGACCTGAAAAGATTGGATAATTTCCTGGGAAATGTGATTGAAGCCCACCCCATCACCTACACACTTTCCGAAGTCATGGAACAAGTCCAGCTTGACGAGCCCACCCTGCGCAAGCTCCTGGTCGATGTCGGCGTTGATCTTGACAAAACAGCCCGGGACCCTGATGAAAGGGTCACCGAAAGAGACCTGATCGCCCTCCTGGCTGATCGGGCTGGCTCAAAAGAGGGTGATTTATTAGCAGACTTCCTGCGCGGTGATTCCCCGAAAATTGTTTGGGGCTAGTTTTGGATTTTAAATCTTTCTGAAATCTCAATGCGCTGAAATCAAATCACGCAGCAGTATTTGAATGCCCTTCATCTTTTGCTGCGCATCTTCATCAAAATTTCCCCGCAGAGCGAACAATTCCTTGAATGCAGGGACCACATCTGCCTCGCGCACCGACCCGATGATGATGGCGGTCTCAAGCACATAGAGCAAATCTTCAAAGGCTTTTTGCGGATCTTTATCCAGCGGTTTATTCAGCAATTCCTGGATGGTCTCACGCTGCGCTGCTGTTAACCGGATATCCTCATCATTCAGAAATTGATCCAGTGAAGCCAGGTCTTTATCCTGCAGTTCAATTTCACCTGCCCTGATATTTTCTTTAAGGTGTTTTATCGAGGAAGTACCGGTCAAGGCGCAAGCTACCCGGGGCTGCGCCAGGACCCAGGCGATCGCCATCTGTACTGCTGAAGCCCCGTATGATTTGCCGATACCCGCCAGTTGATCCCGCACTCGAATCGCTGAAGCAAAGCGTTCACGCTTAAACAGCGGATCAATCCTGCGGATATCTCCCTCATCAAACTCATGTCCCGGTTGATAGCGTCCGCTCAGAATGCCGCGCCCGGTCACGCTGAAAGCCAGCGCAGCCATATCATGCTCAATGCAGATCGGAAGCAAAGTCGACAAAGTGGTCCGAGCTACAGGGCTTAACTCCATCAAAACGGAAAAAGTGTTCCCAAGTTCAGCATATTCCCTTACCCGATCCAATGGCAAATGACAAACGCCGTACTTCTTGATCTTGCCCTCCTGAACCAAATCGTCCAGGGCAGACAGGGTCTCTAATATGGGGGTATGTGGGTCGTCAAAATGGATCTGGTACAAATCGATGGTTTCAATGTTCAATCTTGCAAGGCTGGCTTCGCAGGCATCTCGGACAGCACGCGCTGATAAATCGGGCGAACCTGACTCACCGCTTAATTTTGTTGCAATGGTCACCTCGTCACGAAATGGGGCAACGGCTTTCCCCAAAAAACGTTCTGCACCGCCGTAACCTTCGGCTGTGTCAAAAAAGTTCACGCCGTGCTCATGTGCTGTGCGGATCGTTTTAGAAAACTTTCCTTCATCCACAGGGCCATAAGCACCGCTCAGGCCGTAACAGCCGTAACCAATGACCGAAATTCGCCAGTCCCCAAATTGACGATACTGCATTCGTCCTCACTCCTTATCTGTGTCGACTCCTGAATCTTCTTCACGATCAACATCATCCATAGCTGCTGCCTTATTCTTTGCTTCGACAGCAGTTTTGAAAGCCTCAAGTTCCTCATAAGAGAGCACTGCATCATCTTCAACCACTGCGATTTGATCTGCTTCTACCGGGGCAAGGTCGACTCGATCCACTTCATCCAAAACCAGGTCTTCTTCATCGGTCAGACTGCCGATCTCCTGGATATAAGCGACATAAAACGAGACCATTTTGGCGCAGTTTTCAATCGAAAGGCATTCATCCACGCCGTGCATCCGCTGCAGGTCTTCCCTGCTTACCCTGACCGGGTTAAATCGGAAGGCATTCGCCGTCACAGGTGCATATCTACGGGCATCCGTCCCACCCAAAACCAGGTAAGGGCAGGTTAATGATCCCGGGAAAGCTTGCCTGACGAGGTTTTCAAGGCGGGTGAAATACAGCGATTCTGTATCTGCAACAGGCGAAGGATTCCAGCCGGATTCCCCTTCTAATGTCTCACCTTCCAATGGTGACACTTGCACGCGTTCATCATTGATCCGCTCTAAAACCATCTCGTAAACAGCGCGTAAATCATCCCCGGGCATAATCCTGAAATTGACAACTGCTTCAGCTTTACCAGGCAGAACATTATCCTTAACCCCGGCATTGACGATAGTGGGCGCCGTCGTTGTACGCATGCTTGCGTTTAACATATTTGACTTCGCCAATTTCTTCTTCAAAACGCCGCCAAACAACCAGGTGTTCGCATACATCATGCGCTGTGTAAAGGGCAGCGCGGACCCCAGGTAACTCATCAAGAATTCCACCACTTCAAGGTGGGCTGGCATGGGCTTGGACTCAAGGTTTGCGATAGCCTTCGAAAGAATTCCGATGGCTGTTTCTTGCGGCGGCATGGATGAGTGACCGCCATCAACAGAAACTGACAATTTCAAACTGAGATAGCCTTTTTCTGAAATGCCAATTGCACCCACCGGGGTTTCCACACCGGGTAAAAATGCGTCAATTACAGCGCCGCCTTCATCCAGCAGACAGGCAAGATCAACGCCGCGAGATTCAAGCAAAGCAGCGATAGCTGCAGCGCCGTTCTTCCCGCCAATCTCTTCATCATGACCAAATCCCAGGTAAACCGTGCGTTCAGGCTCAAAATCATGCTTGATCAAATATTCTACCGCCTCAAGAATACCGATCACCCCATTCTTAATATCCAGGGTGCCCCGTCCCCACACACAGTCCTCCGCGATCTCACCGCTGAAAGGCGGGTATTTCCAGCCGCCGTCCTCACCTTCATCTGCCGGAACGACATCCAAATGCGAAATGAGCATGATCGGCTTTAGATCCGGATTCTTTCCCTCCCAGGTGTAAAGCAAGCTGTAGTCATTGACTGTCTCAAGCAAGAGTTTGTCATGTACCTGGGGATAGAGGGTTTTGAAAAAGCGGTGCAAGCCCAAAAAGCTGTTCCCGTCAATCTTCGATGAATCATGATCGGCGATCGTCCGGTATTGCACTGCCAAGCCCAAACGCTCTGCCACAGACCGGCCGTCGATCGACACAAAGTCCCTGGGTGGGAGCTTCTTTTGGGGCGGTGAATATAAAGCTGTCCGTAATATCACAAAACCTGCCAGGAAGAGGATCAAAACCACCAATCCAATCCCCAAAGAAATAAGGATGGTTTCTAAAGTCATATTATTTTCTCCAATGCTTTCGCGAGTTTAAAGCGCATGGTACTCAGGCTGCTTATTTGGGATCATCAAATGATTGTAATGGATTTCTCATTCATTAAATCAACAAAGGCTTCTTTTGTCACTTCTTCGTTGAATGCCCGATCTGGGATGAAAAAGTATAATTTTTGTCTATCTTTAAAAACCATCAGGTAGAAATCTTTGGCATCCAATACTCTTTGAAATTGATCCCAATTCAATATCGTCCCATCCTCCCCCACCTTCACCTGGATATTGTCGTTTGTAAAAATGAGAGTCCGTTCTACTTTCAGGTGTTCATTCTTCTTATATGCCCTGGTGAGCTGCCAGGGGATAACGGCAAAATAATAAACGATGTAGAAAATACCCACGATTAACAGGATCAGGGCTATGTTTTTCCAGTTCTGATCGCCAAGGGATGGCACAAGCAGCACAACCAGCGCCCC
The DNA here is from genome assembly GCA_029210815.1 of Candidatus Brevefilum sp. Classification (GTDB taxonomy): domain Bacteria; phylum Chloroflexota; class Anaerolineae; order Anaerolineales; family Anaerolineaceae; genus Brevifilum. Next base: position 2,559 of record JARGGB010000063.1, on the reverse strand, counting down.
CAGCATCGCCAGAACAAGGAGCGCCGCCATGATGATGAAGCTGGTCGTTTTCTTCGCCAACGCGCGTGAAGCACGGACATAATCCTTTGCTTCAGGCGTGTATGAAACACTTAATGGATAATTCGCCATTTTCCGACCTCTTTCTCAATGTTTTTTCCATTTTACCACTGAGCTTGCCCAGCTTGTAAATATTCCTAAATTTTCGGGGTATTGGATCTTTGAAGAATAAGCAGAATAAGGCATAATCATATTCATACAGCAATTGAAAAGAGATAAGGAACAATGACAGATCAATCACAAATGACAAACCAGCTCCTGCCGACAATTCATTTGATCTATGGCACGCCTTCATTCCCCACACCTGATGAGGAAGAAGTGATGGAGGCGATCCAAACCGTCCTTGACAGCGCAAGTGACCAGGGCGTTCAGGCTTCATGGACCATTCAGCAAGCAGAGAAATGCCTTGGTGAGATTCAATTTGGATTGCATAGAATTCAAGTCGCGGGCATGGCCAACCCGCTTCCCCAGGAAATCGTGGACTGCACCATCCACACCTCCCCATGGCAGCCGCAAATAAAAGCCGCCATGCGTCAGCACCAATCTCATCTCAGCTTCGTATATCGGGATTCAGCATACGATCCGGTTGAAAAAATGATCGCGCTGTACCAAACAGCACGCGCTTTTGCGGGTGAAGATCTGCTGGGGATTGTTAACGAAAACGCCTGGACAGCCCACCCACCGGCAGACACTCTCAGCTCTGAAAGGATCCGCAGTTTTAGGCAGGATATTCCGCTAAATTTGTGGACAGGCACGGTTAAATTCTACGTGGATCAGGATAATTACTGGCTGGTCACTAAGGGACATCACATCTTTGATGTGCCCGATTTAGCTTATTTTGTGCGTGGAAATGAGGATGCGGTAGAAATCATCAACCTCTTTGTCAATATCTTTTATTACCTCTTCGAACAGGATGTTTTCGTCACCGCCGGGGACACCCTGGAAATCACACAGCAGGGGCAGTTCTTGAAGTTTGTTGAAGTGCCAGAAGGCGCAGATTTCCTGATGGGGCCTTCCGGTACGCTGGTGATCGAAAAAAGCGCGCCTGATGATATCGCAAAGCCCGGTTAACCCTGTTTATAAACAAATTCTTCGATAAACCGCCGTTGTTCCGGGGTTTCAATTGCACGGGTGATATGCTGGCGCACCCAATCAGATGCCTGTGCACCATCCAGCTTAAAAACGACCTTTGCCAAACAAGCAGCAAACATACCCGTCCGTCCTAACCCGGCATGGCAGTGAATTACAGATATCAGGCCAGACTTCGCAGCGCGCAAAATACGTTTGACCGGCTCCTGGAAAGCACCTTTTTGGGGTATCGAAAAATCCTGAACCGGGGCATAAATCACATCAAAACCAAGCTGTTGATAGCGTGTGAATAAATCCAATCCGGTCAAATTTTTAACCTCTGACTTCAGTGTGAGCATGACCACAACATCAACGCCAAGTTTGAGAAATGCATCCAGCAGTAACCCCTGGCGGTCAAAAAGCGGGCTGAAAGGCAGCGGGCTGCGGTAAATTGCACCTGCCAATCCATAAGGCAACAAGGTCAATAAGTCATCAGGCAATATCGGTACCTCCTCATTCATCTCTTTGAATTATACGGTAAATTTCATCAATGGCATTCCATCAAAATTTCTTTCGGCGATGAGTGGACGATTAATCCTGCTAATAACTTTAAAAGCGTTCATTTTTAGCACAATCCATATTTAATTCGTCGCTGATTTAAATGCCAAAAATAACTATTCATTTCTATTGCCTGTGGTATAATGTCGCTGGAAAACGTACCAACTATCAACGCATTCAGCGCTTGATAAGACCAAAAAAGTGTACAAACTCTTGTACGTTCAGTCAGAGTTCAAAATATATTTAGGAGGATGTCTAATGAAGGTTATCGTTGATGAAGATTTGTGCTTAGGTTGCGGGATTTGTGAAGGTCTGGCCCCTGAGGTATTCAGCCTGGCTAATGAGCCCTTTGCAGAAGTTTTGCTTGACCCAGTACCAGAAGAATACGAAGACGCAGTTCGACAATCAGTCGAAGAATGCCCTGAAGAAGCGATCATCATTGTTGAAGAGTAATCTCTCTCAATAATTGACTGACAAACCAAGAGGCTATCTCAACCCGGGATAGCCTCTTTTGGCTTAAGAGTAGGGATTAGGGAGTAGTTATCAGGTATTAGGAATTAGTGTGTCGTCCTGATTTCCGTTGACAGGATCACTCAGGTACTTGGGTATTCCTCAAGCTGACCTAGTAATATCAATAGTGGGAACATAAACGTCTGTATTTCCAGTCAATTATTACAGTATTCAGTCGATCACAGAAGGAACATGAGGACGAGTCACTAGTACCTGATACCTGATACCCAGTACCTGATACCTGATTCCCAACTCACAACTCTGGCCTGAACAGCCCCAATGCCACAGCTCGGGCGACGAGCTGCTGGATATTATGTGCATCAAGACGCGCCTTCATATTTGCCACATACCCTCGAATGGTCCGGG
>JARGGB010000062.1 GCA_029210815.1 Candidatus Brevefilum sp. | reverse complement strand
ACAAAGGTTGTGAAAATGCTCCATGTTTAATAAAGATCGCTTAATATTGTTATGAATAATCTAGAAAAAAAATTAATAACTTGCTTGTCAAAGATATAAAATCAAAAGGCTAAGAATCAACCTAACCCTAAATCCCTTCCCTGAAAGGAAGGGACTTTGTAGAGATAGTATTACTGCAGATATTTCTGTAACCTTAAAAATATTCTCTTTCCGGAGTGCGGGTTTCAACCCGCTTTGAATAAACAATCCAGAATTATTTTGTCGTAATAGTAACATTGTAATCCTGAGAAAATTGCGGACTGAAGTCCGCACTCCAATATTTAAGATAAATATTTAATATCAACTGTCCAAGAAGGAATAAAAGAATAAATTGATGGTACAATCTCACCACCCTCTAAATAATCATTTTTCGAACCCAATAATTAGGGGGAACTTAATGCACCACAAGCGGCAGGAAGATCTCAAAATTTTCTTCAGAAAATGTGAAAGTTAAATCCAATGGCTCATTCGTCCCCTCGTGCCACGAGCCTGTTTCGGCAGCGAGATACTGATTATTGTAACGGAATTCAATCATTGCCCCTTCTTCAATTGATCCATCCGAGGAAATTTTCAGGGTGTAAACATAGGCATCCTCATCTTCAAAATATTCAACCGCAGTTGATGCTACTTTTTCACCATCTATCCAAGCGCTGACATTCGCGCCTGCAGGCGCATACTGACCATTAACCATGACTGTCCCATAGAAGCTGGACGGCCGGGCTGGCGGGAGTTCTTGCGGGAGTTCCTGCGCCCGGACGATACCCAGGCTGGCAAAAATTAATAGAAGCAATAAAGCCGCACTATAAATGGTTTTATACTTTTTCATTAGTGTTCCACTTCTGTACATTAAATTAATATTATATTATCACAATAATAAGTCATTTTGCGAATCATTTTTCCTGAAATATAAAAATCCGCTGACCAAGACAATCATCAAAATAACAGGGATGCCGATCAACCAGCCGATCGGTTTACTGCCTTCCTGAGCAGACTCTGAAGGCGCTGTCGTTTCTACTTCAACAGGATTGAAAACGCCTGTTGTGTTATTCTCCGGCGTCGATACTTGAGAAAGCTGGTTCGGTGTGCTGCTCATTAATGTCAAGCTCAGCGTGATTGTGGGTGAAGACGTAAGCGCCTGCTCAGCCGCTAAAGTGAGCTGTTCGGTTGATGCCTGGGTGCTTGTTGTTGTTAACTGCAGGGTGGATGTCGCTGTTGCAGCCTGAGGCACCTGTGTCGTACCCGCTGCGGTTTGTGTGCGGGTCGGGGTGGGCGTATTTGTCCTGGTTGAGGCAGTCGTTGGTTTATTCGTCGGTGTTGCTGTGGGGATATAGGTAGGTTCAATGACGGTAGAAGAGACCGTCAAATCGAGTTCCTTGCTGCTCCCGGACTGCCAGGTTGCCGTCTGGTCCGCCAAAATGCCATCCACGTTGAAATAAATCGTGTCGCCCTGGACGCCGCCTTCAATGACATCCGTCGTCGGGTCATCACCCGGAACAACCAGCGAATAAACGGACTCACCCTCGTAAATCTTTACGGTGTTGCCTGCATAAACCTTGTTATTGATGACTGCCATGATGGTGATACCTTCTGGCAAGTTGGCACCATTTTTCGTCACCACACCGTAAAAACTGGCGGGCAGCGGCGGAAAGGCGTAAACGATTTGCGGCATCGTAACTATGCCCAATATAAAGGTCACCAAGAATGTTATTAATAAACGATTACGCATAAAAAGATCATTAATTTCAAATAATGTTTGGAGACTGACATTAAGTCAGTCTCCAAACTTTTGTTTCACAAATAACTTTAGTAAGAAACGTTCCAGGTGGCATCGGTGTCGACTTTAACCCAATAGCCAAATCCAGGTGCCATCTGCTCAAGGTCGTTGACATAAGACGGTGCTGAGGGGTCATAGAGCGTCCACAAATTGGTTGGATCTGAGGCGTTGTACTTATAGACAAGGGAATTCTCGTTTAAAACGCCCGTAAAGGTGATCACCGGGTCCACATTTGATGATGATGGGAATCCCACCAGGTTCCAGCCGCCAACATCGGTCAATAAACCAATGGCTGTTGTGGCTTGATAGGTCCCGGACACTTCAAGGGTAGCAGCCTGGATCATATGGATCCAGAATCCCTGCGCCCTATTCAGCGTTGTCAAAGTATTGTCAGGGCTGGCAGGATTATAAATCATCCAGTTGCCAAAAGCGGCATTCGCTCCGGTTGCATCCCAGGCATACACCAGGTCATACGCACCGTCAACTGAGGATAAGACCGCCGTGATATCGGTGTTCAAAGGCTCAAGATTGAAGGAAACCAAGTTCCAACCGGCAGCCAGGATGATATTGTGGGCAGCGGCGGTGATGGTGAATGTACCCTTCGTAAAGGACATCAGGTAATTATCGCTCAGTGCCAACTCACCCTGAAGAATGGCATAGGTACCAGGGTCTTCACCTGCTTCACGTACAAGCGCACCTGTGAAAGCATCCTCAAAAACCAGGGTCCCCTCATAGGTGTAAGTGAATTCCAAAGGGTCAGGCGCACCGAAAACCTTCGACATATCATCCGCAGTCACAGCGATCGGCCGCTTGCTGATAGTAAAGATCGCGGTGTTATAAGTGATGGTGTAATTGCTCAACACCGCTGTTGGGCTGAGGGTTGCGCTGATCGTATATTCGCCAGCGTCCTCACCTGTGGTACGTGAATAATTGGCTGAGACCCCATCTCCCAGTAAAAAGCCTGTGAGCGTACCGCCCAGGGTTGGTTCAGTATCGCCATAAACCTTCCCCCCAGCATTGGGCGTGACTGAGGCTGCTTTTTGATTAATCGTAAAGGTGCCGGTGTTATAAATGATGGTGTAGTTGCTCAATACCCCTGATGGGCTGAGAACAGCCGTGATATCGTAAGATCCCACAGTTTCACCTGCTTCACGGGTATATTCAGCCGTTACGTCATCAGCAGATACAAAGCCTACAAGGGAACCAGTAAAAGACGTTGGGTCCTGGTCACCATAGGTCTTGCTGGTATCCGCAGGCGTGACAGATGCGGCTTTCGGATCAATGGTCATGGTTTTGCTGATGGTGCCAATTAACACAGCACCATTGTAAACAGCCACATCGACATCATAAGACCCAGCGTTGATGGGCAGATCAGCCGAATCATTGTAGGTGACAGTGTATGTGTAGGGCAATGCCACACCGGTAACACTCACTGATTTGCCCGTGCCGTCATATACCTGACCGGTAAGGCCGGCGATGGAAATCACAACCACATCTGCGGCGTCAAAGCCTTCGCCGTACTTGCTGTCCACGACCTTCAGGCCAATGTTTTTTGTGCCCGTTGTGGTAAATGTGTGGGATGCGCCAGCCGTGCTCCCATCATCATAAGCACCGTCATTGTCCAGGTCCCAGGCATAGGTGAAGGTCTCACCTGTCAGCCAATCGGTCGCTGACCCTGACAGGGACAGGGATTCGTCAACCAGTGTCAAGTAAGGTCCCCCGGCATTTGCTTTAGGTGGATGGATGATATTTTCAACATTTGACCCAGCAACCCAATCACCGGATCCCACAATCCGCCCCCCAATCGTAAAGGTCACCGTATCACCAACAAGGCCACCATCTTTTTCTGGTGTGTCGGGATCATCTGCAGGCACCTTAATTGCATAAACCAGATCGCCCAAATGGGTCTGGATATCATCTTGCGCCACATAAGATGCTGCACCCGGAACATAGGCTTCGATAAAGTCGCCTGCAATCGGCCCGCCGTCATCCGTCATAAAATGGATACCGCCGTAAAAACTGGACGGCATACCCGGTTGAGCGGCATTGACAACCCCCAAATTCCCCACAATTAGTACAAAGAAAAGTGCAAAGATCGAGAATTGTTTAAGGTTTTTCATCAGTGAAACAGTGTCCTTTCAAGGAAAAATTAGGGAATAAATCATAAACAACGGCTTATGGGAGGCTGTAAGGCAGGTCCCAGGTGCCGCTGGTGTTTACTTCAACCCAATATCCCCAGCCAGGTGCCATTTCAGTCAAATCATTGGCGTAGGATGGCGCGGTTGGATCGTATAATAACCAGGGATCAAATTCAGGGGCATGATAGGCCATCACCAGGTCGTAATCCGTGATGCCGTTGTTTTCCAGGGCATCCGGTAAGATCTGAGACTGCGCTGCGGGATAACCCACCAGGTTCCATCCGGTGGTTAAGGAAATTGAGGTTGTCTCTGGCTGCGTGCCGGTGATCACCAGGGTGTCAGCAGCTGCCATTTTGATCCAGAATCCCATGCTGTGGTCGATGTCTGTCAAATCACTTGCGTACAGCGCCGCGGGGTCATACAGCAGCCAGGGGTCGTTGGGATCATTCGGCGCCCAGGCATAGACCAGGGTGTAATTGCCTTCGATAGAGGCTAAAACATCCGCCACGGCGGTGCTGGGGGGCACCAGGTTGAAAGAGACCAAATTCCAGCCCTCATAGAGGGGAATGGATACCTGGGACAAATCCTCGTTGACTGTGACAGTGATCGGCTCGGTGTCACACAAGACCGGCGTGCCGTTATCACAGACTTTGACAGTGAAGGTGTACTGCCCGGGTCCCTGTGCCTCTGTGGGCGTCCAGGAGAAAGCGCCAGAAGAGGGGTTTATTGATGCATTGGTGGGGGCACCTTCAAGGCTAAAGGTCAATGTGTTTGCAGGAAGATCAGGATCGGATGCTGTCGCGGTAAAGCTTAGGGCTGCAAGTTCGTTAACAGACTTATCCCCGATGACGTCTAGCACGGGCGCTTGATTGAGATCACTGGCCGTAACCGTGATGGTCACCGTGGCGATATTGCTGTCCAAAGCGCCATCAGATGCATAATAAGTGAAGCTGTCTGTGCCAGTAAAACCTGAGGAGGGCGTGTAAGTAAATGAGCCGTTAGCATTGAGGGTCACGCCTCCATTGGTTGGATTGTTCACCAAAACCGCTGAGAGTGATCCTTCGCCCGAATAAATATCATTCGAGAGGACGCCTGGCGCAGCTTGAGTCAGAGGTGTATCCTGGGTTGTTGAGTAGGCATCATCAACAGCCCTGAATTGCTGCCCAATTAAAGTTGCTGGGTCACCAAAAAGAAGATATGTGTCCAATAAATCCGGGCTGGCACCAACTGAGAAAAGATTGAGTTTCCCTGCCAGGGTTGCCTCGCCAACGGTACTGGCATTTTGCTGGAATACTGCATTAAAGAAGCCCTGGTTAAGGTAGGTGTGACCGCTGGCAACACCCTCTCCGGTCGCCGACCAGCTGGCAATGGCACCTTTGTCCACAGCTCGAGTGAAGACCTCACCCACAGCGTGAGAACTCAATGTCGTTTGGGGGCGAATATAATATCCTTCCATACAAGCCATGACCACAGCCACCAGATATTTGCCTGCATTCGTTAATGAGGGGACATAGTTGGAATGGAACAAGGATTCGCCCGCCCATGATGCAGTAGCGCCGTGTCCAATATAATTTACAAGGAACTTGCCCGCGTTGATGCTGCTTTTGATCGCATTCTGTGTGACCGTCGTATCCGTGTAAGGAGAAAGACCATAATAAATTTTTTCAACGCTGTAATCTTCAGAAAAACAGCAGGAGAGAAGGTTTTCTGAAAGGGATGCAAAGTCCCCGGCGGCATCCATATTATCCGCCACAGACAGGACCTGATTTTTCCAATCGCCGTCAGGCACTGATTCATATTCAATGATCTTGTTCACAAAGGCTTGAGCTTCAGCAGCACTGTTGACGGAAATCCGCCCCAGCATCATATCCGGCATGGTATCTGTTCCTGAAATGGTGACGTAGCGGTTATCCGCTGCCGTTTCCCCCATCCAGGGATCCACAGGCAGAAGATATGCTGGGATGTAGCTCTGTGTGTTGTAACCCGTATAATTCTTGGGATCGTAGGTAGCATCCCCCATCAAAACGACATAAGAAGGTGCGGTCCCGGACCAGGTATTGTACGCGTAAGCTAAAAAGTCATGGATGGCAGCCGGTTCGGTGATCCCATAGCTAAACTCATCATAAATATCCTGCACATCCACAACCATCGAACGCAATCCCTGGGATTGACGATAATCTCTGAGACTGGTTGATGCCGCTGTAAAGTCAGCAGGGGTGATAATGATGTGATCCGCCCCGTTCGCGGCTGCCTGTAAATTGGAAGGTGTATCACTTTCAATCGCCTGAACCTGCCGATATCCCAAAGACTCTACAGCAAAATAATTTGTAAGCGATGTGATATCATCCTCAAATGCAACCGCATACCCAAGACCTGTCGGATTTATTTCAACCCCGGTAAACCGTTTGACAGCGCTCGGGTTGGTGACATCATAGACATGGACCTGGTCGCTGGTAAAACCATCCACATTGAATTTCCAGGTGCCAGGGCTGTCATAGCCAAATGCCAGATGATTACTTTCCGCGAAAAATGTATTGGCATAATCCAGCTCAATCCAATCCAGGAAAATATTATCCCACGACATTCCTGACTGCAACAAGGCAGTAACTGCAATCGTGTTCTCTCCGGCCTGCAGCAAACCCGAAGGGATTGTCGCTTCAAGCATTTGCCAGGTAATGCCATCCCAGAACACCTCGCCAACTTCTATTCCATTGATGTAAACTTTTACCTGATGGTCCGGGTTAACATAACTGGCAACATAGCCAAGCAGCGATACCCGAACCACTCCTGGACTTAAGACAGGTTCAGTTAAATTGAATGTGTGTGTAAATGTCGTGCTTGATGTGACATATATTTGTTTCCACAACCAATTCTCATCCACATTAGCTTTGGGTATATACAATTTATTTTCTTCAAAGCGGAGGGTTTCCATGTAATGCCCTGGTATGGCAGCCGCTCCCGGGGAGCCTTCCTTAACACCCATGCGCAAGCCTTGAGTTGTTCCACCATAGGTCAACCAGTAGACACTATCCAATGTATATTTTGAGGAGACTTCCTCCCCATAAAATCGAATGAGATCTCCCTGGTCAAAGACGCCATCTTCTTCGCCCACGACCTGGATGGCGACTTCATTTCCAAGATAAAACATTTGAAGACTGCGCGGATCCAGGCTGTCCACAGGCAGTCCTGCATTTTGCAGCTCCAGGTAGGTGAGCTGATACATGCCCGCTTCCCTGACCTTGACTCGCCAGGCCAAAACTGGGGGCGCCCAGGATGCAGTGCTGATTTGTGTATCAGATTGTATCGATGCTGAAATTTCCGTCGATAAGCGCCAATCACGAGCAGCGTCATAATTAAGAAGGGTGCCTGACAGCAGGTTTTCATAGGCATCGGAATCTAATTCCTGCTGGACATTTCTTGAAGTTACTCCCCCGGTGAAATTAACCGTCACCCGTAAGGTCTCATATACCGTAATTTCCATTGAAGCGGGATTGTATTGCACCGGGTAAACAGTCACACCCGCCACTCGCTGCTGACGCAAAAAACCCTCCTGGCTGATTTCTGCCAGGACACCCGGGTAATTTCCCTGTTTGTCATATACCTCAGGATCTTTTTCAAAGACCAAAACCGGATCAGGCTCAAGCCAGCTGGCTTCATCTTCTAAATATTTCTGCTGATTGCTAATTTGCCTTACTTTGGGCAAGACATCTGCCCCTAAAATGTAGGTGTGAGATCGCCCAGGAAGAACACTTACCTCAATGCCTGCACCTGCAGGCACCCCAATCAGGCTTGTAAAAATCGGCAGCTCAGGTTCACCGGGGTTTGATGCCAGGTCCCAGCCGGGAAGGCTTACCTGGGTGTACGTATTGCCATCCACAGTAATTGGTGATAGATTGAGCTGTTCCCAGGGTACATTGACTTCAAATGTCAGCCCTGTTTCATATGAACTTTCCAGTAAAATCGGATTGTCAGTTTCGATTTGAGCAGGCTGATCTATAATCGATCCTTGATTTAATAATGAATTTGTTGATCCGGAATCAATTTTTTGATCGCCACCCGATGCAAAAACATCATATGTGGCAGAAAAAAAAGGGCTGCCAATCATTGCCAAAAGAATAATGACACTAAGAAAGATACGGGGAGTCTTCATCATTTTGCTACCTCAGGATTCAGTTTGTAAATTAACATGCCAAAACATTCCTATCATTTATAATTACCGCTATCTTAGAATGGGTCCCGAGTCGTTTATGGCACAAAAGTGTCTTCGACTTTGAATTCAAAGCTGAAGATACAAAGTTTTCCAAAGCTTTTGTGATCACGCAGATAAAATTAATTTCCATGCATCAGCACCCAATTGATAGCTAAACTCGAAAAACGGCACCAAACCCGATAATAATACCAGATTATCCAAAACTATGGACAACCAATCAGGATGGTAATAGGGGATAACTGCGGTCTGTAAGACCTTGCTTATCCCAACCGTATTGGGTGCAAGATTAATGCCATTTGGTTTGAATCGATCTAAAAAGAACATTTTCTCAAGGGGTGCACCAGCAGGCGAACAAAAATCAGGGTCAAGGTGCCAGGGCGTACCGAAAATCCAGAACCCCCCATCCAAATATCGAAGGATGATTGTGTCCTCTCCCAGGATCGTTGCTTGAGGATCCTTTGCAAGGGCGCGTGCCAGTGTCGATTTGCCTGCGCCCGATTCGCCTAAAAAGCAGTAGCCTTTGCCATCCTTTTCGACCCCGGATGCATGCAGGATAATATCCCCAAGACTTGCCAGCCATAGAGAAAACAGCCTGGTTTCGAGCTGCCCAGGGGGATAAATAGCTTCATTATTATTGGAAAAACCCACAAATAAGTCCCCCACTGTGAATTTTTGGTCAACCCTTGCCAGGCGCGGCGGGATTTCCTCTTTAATGAACAAGGTATACGAGCCTGATTGGCTTTCCCATAAATTCCAGGATGTGGTTTGCAGAAGCGGTTTACCAAAATCATCCTGATATTCTGGAAAGCCCTCGTGCAGGGTCATCATTAATTTATTAGAAGAATTTTTGTTTGTATTAGTTTTAAACGTAAAATCAGCCTGTTCATTTAAAACAGGCTGTTGAAATTTCTGATGGCCAGGTGGAATAATAAAAGCAATTTTGTTGTCAGGCATTTCCAACCACAGCCGCAGGTTAGCAATCGTTAATCTGATTATTAGCAAACACCACCAAATTAATATTTCAATAGATTATTGGTCACAGTTCCCAACTTAGACCTTGATTTTAAAATTTTATCCAATTTACTTTAATAAAAATTTCTCAGAAATAAGTAACAAGAAACTCCATATTTTCATCACACTGGATTTGCACATACACCATTTATTCTGCATGCGATTTCTAAACCGCTTGGATCCGTGATTAAGCTTGAAAAACATACTGAAAGAATGCTGTTTTTTACCTCTAGTTTAACCCGTTTGACAACTGGCGCTTCATATTTTTTCTTATTCATAACTCAATGCCTCCTCATTTTCCTCAATTAAGACATTATACCTTAAAAATTGGTCAACTTGCTTTTTTCTTTCATGTGCCATAGCGCAATTAAATTCCACCGGAGATTCATTGTCGCCATGGATCGCCTGGGACCAGCCCGGACACTGCGTGCAAAGTGCTCCCAAAGTGCAGGTCTGACAGGGTGTGCTCAATTGCCGTTCAAGTTTGCGCAATTCACCGATTTTTCTCCAGGCTTCCATAAAAGACATTTCCCCTAAACTGTACGCAGGTTCCCTGACCATGGTACAGAAACACATGTTTCCGGCGCTGTCAATGTGGTAGCTTTGAACGCCGCCATTGCAGCTGAACACATACTTTTCCCGACCGGTGAATCCGCTAAAATCACGTGCCAGCCTGATCCATTCCTCTCGCCGTTCCGGATCCTCAAAATCCATGGTGATCATTTCTTCAACCGGGATCTGCTGTTTAAATGGCGCCAAACCGCGATCCATTCTCGGCCAGAGTGTGCCATCATAACGCAAGGAGACGCCAAATTCCTCTGCCATCGCTTGCATTTGTGCCAGTTCATGTTTGTTGCTGTTCAATAACATTGTCTTTAATGAGAATTTGATACCCTTCTCCCTTAAAAGATTTATGCCGTTCAAGCAGCGATCATATGATCCAGGGATACGCGTCACCCTTTCGTATGTTTCTTTGGTTGCGCCGTAAAGCGTAATTTCAACCATTTGCGGCCTGATTTCATCAAGCAGATCCGCGATACGAGGTGTGATCAGAGTGGCATTGGTGAAAATCGTAACCAGCAAGCCCAGCCGCCTGGCATATGTATAAATCTCTTGAAAATCCTGGCGCAAGAAAACTTCCCCGCCTGTGAAGGTCATGAACAGAGTCCCTGCTTCAACAGCCTGCCTGAGGATGTCTTTGATTTGATCTGTGGATAATTCTTTAGAACGGGATTGAATGCTGCCTGCCGGCTGGTTGATATAACAGTGTACGCAGTTCAAATCGCAGCGGTCAGTCAGCTCCATCATCCCGCTCAGGGGATAACGGCGTCCTTTCATTTGTGCGTGGATGGCCGCACCTAAATCGCCTAAATCGATTTCAGGAATGTTGGGGCAGGTCATTGCTCAACCTCGATGATGGCACCAATCGCTGTCATCTCCTCAAGAAAACGGACAAGATCTGCATACAGGATCTCTGGTTCTGCATCATACGCATTTTGTAATGCGTTATGTAACTCCGCTTTACCAACAGGGTTTTCAAGCTTTTCCCAAATGAAAGCCCCAACAGGGTTCAGGGTGTAAATGCTGTCCATATCCGCCACATCTTTGTGGAGCGGCACAAGGATCGATTCATCTACAATCTTACGGTAGATAAAATCAGGGCTGCGTTGAAACTTGACGTCATTCATGATCAAATACCTTTAATTAATAAGTGTACCAATAAACGGCAGCTTTTTGGCAATCATCGCGCCAAAAGTATGCAGTTTTGTGCCCCCCAAACAAAAACGAGAGCGGTAAGCTGCGTATTTGCCCAAAGCTTTCACGAAAGGATTTTCAAGATTGATCACACGGTCGCCTCGCTCCAGCTTTGAAACCCGACCCCAAATTTGTTCCAGTTCCATCCAGCCATCGGAATGAGCAGCCTGATCTCCCTGGATGAGATACGTTTTTTCCTCGAGCTTTCCCTGCCGCCCGATCACGCGATGCGCAAGCACACGACCCTTTGCTGTTTGGCACAGGACCACGTCACCCAAACGGGGCAGTCTTTGTCCCAGCGGTTCAATAAGCAAGATATCACCATCCCGGACAAGCGGTTTCATACTCATTCCGCGTGCCTGGAAACGGACGGATTTCCCCATCCGGAGAAGATCCCTGGTCAGATCGCAAACATCCGCATCTGACCAGGGTTTATCCGTTAATTTTTTCACTTGATCTTCTTCAAAGCCCTTGCTGAAGCATAATCTTCATGCAGTTCAGCATTGCCATAGATATCCACAGACTCAATCCAATAGAAGAATAGATTCCTTGAATTGACCTCATCAGTATAGGAATATTCTGCACCCATACCGCCAGGGGTTCCGGGGATGAGTTCGTCATTGATTATTGTTCGGGGAGCATGCAGCGACGGCGCCCGATAGAGGTTGAAGCCCAGGTTATCCGTTTCCATTTCTGTTGCCCATGTGAGCAGGATACTTCCACTCTGACCAATGGCCTCAAAGGAAATTAATTCCACGGCTGTTGGGATGCCGATGTCCTTTGGTTCAGAATCAGTGTTATTAGTCAGGTTGGTATCATTACTGATCGTAGTCACTGCAACCGTATTACAAAGATCAGATCCATCCCCGACCACGCATTCACCCATTTCTATTAAACCCATTGTCGGAGCGTCTGTATCAATTTGGACCAT
>JARGGB010000061.1 GCA_029210815.1 Candidatus Brevefilum sp. | reverse complement strand
TCGCAGATTGTGTATTCTCTTAATTGAATCATGATTCGCGATTTACGTCAATTAATGACTTGTTTTTCAACACTCTCACTTTTTGATATTGACAGGTGCAAAAATCCTTTTATAATTATATTTACTATTATATACACTTGTCTGTTATTAAACACGTATTCATTAAAGCGTCCATTATTTTTCAAAGGATTACTAAATGGCCAGACGATCAGATCGTCGCGTACAGCGCACCCGGAAACTTTTACGAGAATCAATTATGGCGCTCATCCTCGAAGAGGGTTATGACGCCATCTCCATCCAGGACATCACCGACAAAGCCAACCTTGGAAGGGCAACTTTTTATTTGCACTTTAAGGATAAAGATGACCTCCTTTTAGATGTGATGGACGAAATGATCGGTGATTTCATGGACCAGGTGCCGGCCTTATCGGAAGCACAATGGGAACTTGAGGACAGCAAAGCCATTCAAAAGCTCTTTGATTTTGCGGCTGATCATTATGACCTGTATCGGATTTTAATAATCGGCAGCGGTGGAATCACAGCCTCTCGACAGCTGGAATGCAAGATTGCTGAAAATATTGAAGCAGCTATCCAGCGTGAAATTGAAGAAAAAAACACCCAGACCCTGGTGCCGCCCAATTTTATCGCCAACCACTTTGCAGGATCCCTTTTAGCAACCATATATTGGTGGCTTGACAACGAACTCCCCTACGATGTTGAGCAAATGGCAAGCATGTTTCAAAAGGTCAACCTCATGGACAGAAAAACGTTAATGGGCACTGACATCCATGCTGCAGAGACTCCAGAAGAAGAGAAAAATAAAAAGAAAAGGCGGGAGAAGACAAAACCAAAACGGGGTAAAGAACAAGAAATAGAAGCTGCTGAAATCACTGTAGAACAAGTAGAACAGCCAGCAGAAGTAGATTTGACAGAAGATAAGGAACAATTATGAATATTTTGCTTGTATACCCCCAATTTCCTGACACCTTTTGGAGTTTCAAACACGCGTTGAAATTCGTCCACAAAAAAGCCTCCTCCCCACCATTGGGACTGCTGACCGTTGCCGCCATGCTGCCGAGCACTTGGGAAAAGCGGCTTGTCGATATGAATGTAAGCCAGTTACAAGAAAAAGATCTTGCCTGGGCAGATATGCTGATGATCAGCGCTATGACAGTGCAGCGAGAATCAACCCAATCCCTCATTTCGCGAGCGCGTGCTTTAGGAAAAATCATTGTGGCTGGCGGTCCTCTGTTCACCATGGAGCCAGACGCCTTCCCGGAAGTTGACCACCTGATTCTAAATGAAGCGGAAATCACCCTGCCGCAATTTCTATCGGACTTAGGACGGGGTGACCCTCAGCGAGTGTACAAAACCGATGCTTTCGCCGATATTACCACCACCCCTGTCCCGCTTTGGGAACTGGCAGACATTAATAAATATGAATCCCTCAGTCTGCAGTTCACTCGAGGCTGTCCATTTAATTGCGACTTCTGCAATGTAACCTCGCTATTGGGGCACCACATGCGGCTAAAGACCACACAACAGCTGATTGCCGAACTGGATAAAATCTACAGCCTGGGATGGCGGCGCGGCATATTCATCGTGGATGACAATTTCATTGGCAACAAACGAACCCTCAAGCAGGAAGTGCTGCCAGCCATGATTGAATGGCGAAAAGGAAAAAAGGGCTGCCGATTTGTCACGGAGGCTTCCGTCAACCTCTCCGACGATGATGAGCTCATTGAAATGATGGTCAAAGCCGGTTTCACCCAGGTCTTTGTTGGCATCGAAACCCCGGATGACCTGGCTTTGGCAGAATGCTCAAAAAGCCAAAACCGAAATCGGGATTTGGTCAGCTCGGTGAAGAAATTACAGCAGATGGGATTACAGGTGATGGGCGGTTTCATTGTTGGTTTCGACAGCGATGATGAAAGCATTTTCGATAGGATGATTGCCTTCATCCAGGAGAGCGGCATCGTTACAGCCATGGTCGGGCTGCTCCAGGCGCCAGTCGGCACCCAACTTTACCAGCGTATGCTGCGAGAAGGACGCATCAGCGATCATTACTCAGGGGACAATGTCGACGGTGAAACAAACATCATCCCAAAAATGGACATGGAAAGGCTGAAGCAAGGATACCGGAAAATTCTCGATTCAATCTATTCCTCAAAGGGATTTTACGAACGTGTGCGCACCTTCTTAAAAAATTACACGCCTTCTCCCACCGCTGTCACGCTGCAATGGCAAGAGATCGCCGCCTTATTATCCTCCATCGTTGAAATTGGGATAAAAAGCGATGAGCGTCGCGATTACTGGAAGCTGTTTTTCTGGACCTTATTCAAGCATCCCAAAAAATTCCCGCTTGCGATCACCTTTTCAATCTACGGCTATCACTTTCGTAAGGTAAACGAGCTGCACGTCTCATAAGCAGGTTTATCCGAAGGCGGGAAAATAAATCGCTAATATTTCAGAAACAATGGGGTAATCTTCGGCTGCCTGGCAAGGTCACAACCCATTAATCATTCTGTTGTAATGGGCAGATTTTGCAGATAATTTGCCAGGTTTATCAAGGTTTTTTCAACGTATCTCTCATTTGAGGGTGAAGCAAGATAAACTATCCGATATAATGAAGTCAAACGTGTCACTGCTTTGACTTTTAGTCCCGATTGTCTTAAAATTGGGGCTTGCATTTTATCATCAAGAATAATTTATAAGGAGCAAGGAAGGTCTCTTTCATGAAAGAATACAAAACCGAATCAATTCGCAATATCGTCCTGGCATCTCACAGCAACTCTGGTAAAACCATGCTCGTGGAAGCATTTGCAAACTTTACTGGCGTAACCACACGCATGGGCCAGGTCGAAGATGGTACAACCATTTCCGACTACGAGGAAGAAGAAGTCAGACGAGGGATTTCACTATCGACATCCGTCGTACCTATTGAGTATAAGAACAAAAAACTCAACTTTTTTGACACGCCCGGTTACACCGATTTCATCGGTGAGGTTATTTCAGCCATGCGCGTTGCAGATGGGGTCTTGGTCCTGATTGATTCTGTCGCTGGGTTGGAAGTCGGTACAGAATTCGCGCTGCAGTACAGCGAGCAATTCAAATTACCCAAAATGCTCCTGATAAATAAAATGGAACGCGAGAATGCTAATTTCCAGAAAGCGCTCGATTCTGTTCAAACGCACCTTGAAACCCGCCTGTTACCCCTGCAAATCCCATGGGGCGAAAAATCGGACTTCAAAGGCGTGATCGACCTTCTCACAATGAAAGCCTATGAGGGTGAAGGAAAGACAGGCGTTGAAATCCCTGCTGAATACCAGGATGCCGCCCAGGAAGGCCATTTAGTCCTTGTGGAAGCAGCTGCTGAAGGCGAAGATGAGCTCCTTGAAAAATATTTTGAAAATGGCGATTTAACTGACAAAGAAATCATACGCGGCCTGCGCAGCACGATCTGGGAAGGGAACTTCATCCCCGTCATGGTAGCTGCTGGTGCCCACAAAGTTGGCCTAGCACCCCTACTCGACGTGCTCAGTGAATTAATGCCCTCTCCAGCCGATGTTGCTCCTGCCCTGGCGACCAATAATAATGGTGAGGAAATCACGCTAAAAACAGATGATTCCGGTCCCCTAGCGGCTTACGTTTGGAAAACAACAGCCGATCCCTTTGTAGGTAAACAGACCTTCTTCAGGGTTTACTCCGGAAAAATGATCGCGGATGAGCGTATATGGAACGTCAACAAAGAAGAGGAAGAGCGTTTGGCTGGCATGCAGGTGCCGCATGGAAAAGAAGGCATTGCTGTCAGTGTGCTGCACAGCGGCGATATTGGACTGGTAGCAAAACTGAGTGTCACCTCAACCGGCGACACCCTGTGTAGAAAAGATTCGCCCCTCATACTCCCCGGAGCAAATTATCCCAATGCACTGTACCGCGTTGCGGTCTTCCCAAAGACTCAATCCGATGCAGCCAAACTGAGCACTACCCTTTCTCGCCTATGCGAAGAGGATATGACCCTCTCCTGGTATAACGAGCCTGCGACAAGACAAACCATTTTGCAAGGCATGGGCGATCAGCATATTGACGTCGCCATCCGCCGTGCTGAGAGCAAATTCCAGCTCGGTCTGGAAACAGAAGAGCCCAAAATCCCTTATGAAGAACGCATCACCCGCGAGAATGCCGCCATGTACCGCCATAAAAAACAGACCGGTGGTGCAGGACAATTTGGTGAGGTGCATTTGCGAGTTTCACCAACACAAGAAGAGGACTTCGAATTCTCCAACGACGTCTTTGGCGGTTCAATATCAAACAACTACATGGCTTCCATCGAAAAAGGTATTCGAAATGTGATGAAAGATGGTGTGGTTGCTGGCTACCCCGTGCACAATGTGCATGTATCCGTCTTTGACGGCAAAGAGCATCCGGTGGACTCCAAGCCTATCGCTTTCGAAATCGCCGGCCGTGAAGCCTTCAAACTGGCATTCAGAGGTGCAGGTGCGGTTTTATACGAACCCATTATGAAAGTTGAAGTGATCGTCCCAGAAAGCAACATGGGTGACGTCCTCGGAGATATGAATTCCCGCCGTGCGCGTGTCCAGGGTATGGACACCCAAAAAGGGCGCTCAATGGTCAAGGCAAACGTGCCCCTGGCTGAAATGCTTCGTTACACCACCATCCTCCGCTCTATGACCGGCGGTCGTGGTTACTTCACCATGGAGTTTGACCATTATGAAATGGTCCCGCAGCACCTGGCACAGGAAATCATCGAAGCCAAACGGCGCGAAGACGAAGAAAAAGAAGAGTAAACTTCTTCACAATCAACGTAATCTACTGCCCCAATCGAAAGCTTGGGGCAGTTTTTGTTTGAAGATTGGGAATGATGATTAGAGATTTTTGATACAATTACCTTATGGAACAGGAACAATGGATTTTTCTCTCGCCACATTTTGATGATGTCGCCCTCTCATGCGGTGGTTTGGTCTGGGAGCTCACAAACCAGGGTGATCAGGTTGAAGTTTGGACGATCATGGCTGGTTTCCCGCCAGATGAAAATTTTTCTGCTTTTGCCCAGAAAAATCACTATGATTGGGGGAAGTCCGGTCATGAAGCAATCCAAATGCGCCGGGAAGAAGACAAAGCAGTTTGCAGCATCCTTGGGGCAATCCCGAAACATTTTGATTGTCCGGATGTGATCTATCGCAAGCATCCAGAATCTGGCTTGCCCGTTGTCAATAACAACGATGAATTATTCAACGAACAACCTGAAAAAGCTTTAGTGAATTCAATCCTCAGCATTTTGACCGAGAAAATTCCTCCACAGGCGAGGGTCGTACTGCCCATGGGCTTGGGTGGACACCTTGACCATCGAACCCTTGTCAAAGTTGGAGAGGGTTTGGATCAGGAAAAACTTTGTTACGCGGATTATCCTTACATCCTCAATAGTTTCGATTCGCCAATATTGACTGAAAACAAATACAAAAAAATCCCCTGCTTCCTCTCCCCGGATGCATTAACTGCCTGGCAGGAAGGGGTTTTATCTTATCGTTCTCAATTAGCAGCTTTCTGGCGGGATGATGATGAAGCACGCCTTTCCCTGCAAAATTACCTGGCAGGCGGCGGCGGACGATTGTGGAAAAAGAATTAATGTTTCTTTGGCATTTGCTTAATGCTTACAAATCTTTCCGGTGTTCGATCTTATCCTAAATATTCCTCATAAACCTCGCGTGAGAACAAGGGTCTGCTGATTGCATCCAGAATTTCCTGGCTAAATTCACCATTTTCCATCAACTCAACTGCTGCCTGTCGAATTGCCAACAAAACCTTTTCGCCTTCAGGACTTATTCCTTCACTGGTTCGCATGGCATAGATGTGAGGGCGAGCAATCGTTCCGGCATATGTGATGCTGGCGTTTTCTGAAAATTCTTTGATCACATGCGCCAGTAAATTTACATTCTCCCTTTCCCACCACCCGCTTCCAGAGACAAGCACAACTTTTTCAAGCTGAACATCCGCTCTTAATTTTGCGCGGGTCCGTCCATTGCGGAATTCCAGAACTGGATCTAACAAAGCCACAAATCGATTGATAATGTTCTGCAAATCACCAGGCATTGGACTGTATACAGGTGAAGCAACTACAAGTATTTGAGCATTTTTAGCTGCACTGTATAATTTTGTCATTGAATCCTGATAGATGCATTCTCCAGGCGATTTATGCCAGCAATACAAATGACCGCATGAACATGGTTTGACTTTTAGTTCGCTGGCGTAAAATAAGTCTACTTCTGCCCCTTTGTCCTTCATCCCCTCTAAGAAAGGTTTCAAAATCATCCCCGTATGCCCCTGGTCCTTTCGTGGACTGGCATTTATCGCAACAACACGGACCATAATAAGCTCCTATCACTTCGTTCTAACGTAAAGGGAAATCTAAAATTGCTGTTTGAATTTTATAATAAACGGATAGTCAATACAAGCTTAACGAACTTAACAATATTATGAAGCACCAATCATCATCTTGTATCCTGAGGTAATGAGAGTCATTTTTTTGCTTGTTGAATTTTTCAAAGACTACCAATGAACCCTGGCAATAATTTTACAATTTAATTGGGTTTTCTTTTCCTGCCAGTAACCGCTTGATATTTTCACTATGACGCCACCAGATGATGATGCATAAAATTAATCCGAAAAGGATAAAGATCAAATCATTAAACTTTAGCCAAAATGCGATTGGAATTAACAATGCTGCCACCAGGTTTACCAGGCTCATAAGTTTGACCTGCCATACTGCCAATATCCATAGCAACAAAAAGATCAGGAAATAAGCTATCCCAAAGAACCCCGCCAGGATCCCAAAGATGGTCGCCACGGCTTTACCCCCTTTAAATTGCAGCCAAACTGGAAAAATATGTCCAATCACAGGAATCAGAGATATTAGAAGAATTTGCCAATTCTGGGTGAAGATCTCTCTTGCTAAAAGCACCGGTAGAAAACCCTTTAAAAAATCCAATACACCAACAAATGCCCCAATTTTCCAGCCCAGATTGCGGGCAACGTTGGTTGCACCGATATTACCGCTGCCTACTTGTTTTATGTTCACCCCGCGCGCTTTAGCAACCAAAAATCCAAAAGGGATGGAACCGATGAGATACGCAAATAAAACCATGAATATTAAAATAAATGTGTTTTCCATATCTTGATTAACCCAGACTTTTAACCTTCGTTGCGAATCCCATATCTTGACAGATTAATACCCCACAGGTAGAATCTTTTCACCCTGAAAAAAGGGCCTGTAGCGCAGTTGGGAGCGCGCCTCAATCGCACTGAGGAGGTCGAGGGTTCAAATCCCTCCAGGTCCACTGAGTGCCCCGCTGTTGCACACAAGGGCACGGGGTACGAAAGAAAATTTGGGTCCATAGCGTACTTTGTTCCCCCTGTAGGGAATTGGGAGCGCCTATGGCACAAAAATTAATTGGGGCCCATAGCGCAGTTGGGAGCGCGTCTCAATGGCATTGAGAAGGTCGAGGGTTCGAATCCCTCTGGGTCCACCAAAGAAAGCGTCCAGTATTGGGCGCTTTTCGTTTTAAGCCTGTAGCGCAGTAGGCCTTACAGAAGGGGTTCGCTCCCTGCTGGTCGCTCAGGAGCGCGTCTCAACCGCATTGAGATGGTCGGTCCACCAAAGAAAGCGTCCAGTGTTGGGCGCTTTTCACTTTAAATTGATAGGAAACCTTAACAAAAACAATGTAATTCTGAGCGGACACAGAGGTTCGCCCTTACAAATTTTTCAACCAAAATCAAATGTAGGGGCAACCCTCCGTGGTTGCCCAAATAATAATCAAATGTGGGTAAAATTTTTTACGTGATTTGACTCATTAAAGGGCTCTTACGATTCTCAATAAAGGCTTCCCCCTTATCCTCTGCAGACGGGTGAAATAAATAAAAATATCATCTTCCAAGAAGAAGGTCATGATAAAATTGTAATGTAAATAAAATTAATCCCGACCCATAGCCAGGAAATAAAATGAACATCAGCGTGATTTATTACACAAAATTAGGACATTCAAAGAAAATTGCACAGGCAATCGCCAATGAATTGGGGGTGAAAGCCCAGGATATTCGAGAAAATCCTGAAATAAAAGACGTAGACCTACTCTACATTGTAAGCGGCATTTACGGAGGCAAGAGTGCTCCAGAACTGCTCGAATTTTTAGAAACTTTGGATGGGCAGGTAATTAAACGAGCTTACCTCTTAACTTCATCCTGCGGAAAAACAACCCGTGCAGCAGAAGTGAGAGCAGTCCTGACTGAATTTGGCATCCCGGTTGCAGAGAAAGAATTCACCTGTCAGGGCGCGTTTTTCTTTTTTGGCATGAGACACCCCAACAAAGTAGATATTCAAAATGCGGTTCACTTTGTACAAAGCGTATCACAATAGAATAAATGAAAACTTTCTATAATCGACTTTAATCATTCTTACAAAAACCCTCGGTAAAATGGATTCTATGAAAACCAATTACAAAGTCGCTGCATTACACGAACACAAAAACTGTGCGCAGTTCACTCAGGAAGGTATGGAAGATGGCATCCGCAAAAATCCAGACCGACCTGTCAGCCTGATCAGCCTGGAAGCCAGGCAAGCTGTTGACCAGGCGGTCATGCGAGGTTTATGCTTCAAAAAATTCAGGGCAGACATTACCTTAGAATGCGAGCATATGCCAGACACAAATGCCGCCCTGGTTTTTGGCGATCTCAAACTGGTCATCCTGCCTGAGCGAAAAAGGTGCTGGCCAGATTGCATCCTCCTGGAGAAAAATCTACCCTGCCCATTGATTGACGGTGTGCGATACGCCCGGGTCGACTCTGCCGGCAAGCTGTGCCTGGGTGATAGTCTTAAGCCTGGATAAAAACCTGGCTTTCACGGCAAATTTTCCCGGTATTGTAACACCCTGGTTAAATGTGCTACAATCATCTCACGATTAACAAAACATCAAGGCAGGAGTAGTAAACCATTCGCCAGCGAGTCGGGGCTTAAAAGTGAAAGCCCGTCAGGTGGTGCGGAACGCCAAAAAGGTTGAACTCGCCTTGCCAGCTCAATGCTTGAGCAGATGGCGCCGGTGAAAACAGTAAGCGGCGACGTCCACCGCACGTTATCGCGGCCCAAGCTGTCCGGGCTTGTTAGAGCAACGGGAAGCAGGGTGGTACCGCGGCGTTATCAACGTCGTCCCTGTTGGGATGGCGTTTTTTGTTTAATGATGGTGAGTGGTGATTGGTGCAAAGGAAAAAACAGGACGATTTGATCCGGTAAGGTATGCGCTCAAATTCCTCTTGTAACAATCATTACAGTATTTGAAAGTAAAAATTTTGACCATAAAGATTTAATGGAGAAGAGATTATGACCGATCCAACCAGTATTCCAACCTATAAACCCGAGGTGATCGAACCTAAATGGCAGAAGCAGTGGGAAGATGATGGTCTTTATCACGCCGATATTGACCCGGATAAACCCAAGTTCTATGCACTGACCATGCTGCCTTATCCTTCAGGCGACCTGCATATCGGTCACTGGTATGCCATGACGCCATCCGATGCCCGTGCCCGATTCAAGCGATTGCAAGGCTACAATGTCCTTTTTCCAATGGGCTTTGACGCTTTCGGTCTCCCAGCGGAAAATGCTGCCATCCAGCGCGGCATCCATCCCCAGACATGGACCTTCCGCAATATCGACAATATGCGCCGGCAGCTCAAATCAATGGGCGCCATGTTCGACTGGCGGCGGGAAGCTATTTCGGCTGAACCCGGTTATTACAAATGGACCCAGTGGTTCTTTATCAAGTTTTTTGAGAATAACCTGGCTTATCAAAAAGAAGCCCCTGTCGATTTTTGCCCCAACTGCAATACTACCCTGGCACGTGAACAGGTGCAGGGTGAGGATCGCCATTGTGAACGCTGCGGCACACCCGTGATTAAAAAGAACCTGACACAGTGGTTCTTCCGCACCACGAATTATGCAGATGAACTGCTTGACTTTTCAGATATGGACTGGCCCGAACAGGTGCAAACGCTGCAAACCAACTGGATCAACCGCTCAGAAGGCGCATCCGTA
Organism: Candidatus Brevefilum sp.; assembly: GCA_029210815.1. Classification (GTDB taxonomy): domain Bacteria; phylum Chloroflexota; class Anaerolineae; order Anaerolineales; family Anaerolineaceae; genus Brevifilum. The sequence goes on along the minus strand of JARGGB010000061.1, from coordinate 1,919 downwards.
ATCTTCAAGACGGAAACCGGCGATGACATTGAAGTCTTCACAACTCGCCCAGATACCCTCTGGGGGGCGACCTTTATGGTGCTGGCGCCTGAACACTCCCTGGTCCCAAAGCTCACCACCGAATCACAAAAAGAAGCGGTCGCTGACTATCAAGACCAGGCAAAACATATGGGTGATATTCAGCGAGAATCTGCCGAAAGAGAAAAAACAGGTGTTTTCACCGGTGCCTATGCCATCAACCCGGTCAACAATAAGAATATTCCGATCTGGATTGCAGATTATGTCATGATGGGCTATGGCACAGGGGCGATCATGGCTGTCCCTGCACACGACCAGCGTGACTTTGAATTTGCACGCAAATTTGAACTCCCCATTGAAGTGGTCATTCAACCACCAGAAATTGATCCCATTATTCCGGAAGAGATGGAAGGGGCTGTCCCTGCCAGCGGTGAAATGGTCAATTCAGGACCGCTGACCGGTACACCAGGCGAAGTTGCTTTTGATAAGGCTGTCCAGTACCTTGAAGAGCATGAAATTGGCAAGCGCTCCGTAAATTACCGCCTGCGTGATTGGTTGATCTCAAGGCAGCGATACTGGGGCGCACCGATTCCGATCATCCACTGCCCGAAATGCGGTGCAGTGCATGTGCCTGAAGCAGATCTGCCAGTCAGGCTGCCCGAAGATGTCGAATGGCTGCCAACTGGTGAAAGCCCGCTCAAACTGCACCCAACATGGCGCTTCACTGAATGTCCCAAATGCGGCGGGCAAGCCGAGCGCGAAACGGATACCATGGACACATTCATGTGCTCAAGCTGGTACCACCTGCGCTACCTGAGCCCGGACTACGACGACTATCCCTTTGACCCAAAAGAATATGATTATTGGATGCCTGTAGACACCTATACCGGCGGCATTGAACACGCAACCATGCACCTGATCTATACCCGCTTTTTCCACAAAGCCTGCCGAGACCTGGGAATCACGAAAGGGAAAGAACCCATGCTGCAATTACGGAACCAGGGCATGGTACTGGGTGAGGATAATGAAAAAATGTCAAAGAGCCGCGGCAACGTGATCTCCCCCGATGATCTGGTTGAGGCATATGGCGCTGACACCGTTCGGGCATATTTGATGTTCTTTGCCCGTTGGGAATTGGGTGCCCCCTGGAACAGCAGCGGCATTGAAGGCAGCATTCGCTGGCTGCGCAAGGTTTGGTACACCTTCCTGGAACCTGTCGAAAATGATCGACAGCCAACAGAAGAGGCTGTTAAAAACCTTCGCCGAAAAGTGCACCAAACCCTGCAATCTGTGACACGCGATTTTGAGACATTCAATTTCAACACGATCGTCTCTGGCTTGATGGAATTGCTGAATGAGATGACCACAGCCAAAATGCTGGGTGTTTTCTCAACCGAAGCCTGGAAAGAGGCTGAAAGCATTTACTTACGCATGTTAGCACCGGTATGTCCGCATATTGCTGAGGAAATCTGGTCTCTCTCAGGCTATGAATATTCGATTCATAACCAGGCATGGCCCCAGGTAGATGAGGAAGCCACACGTGAAGAAGAAATCACCCTGATCATTCAGGTTAACGGCAAATTGCGTGATCGCCTGGTTGTGCCAGTGAATATAACGGAAGCACAGGCAAAACAAGCAGCGCTGGACAGCGAAAATGTACAAAACTTCTTAGAAGACAAACTGCCCAAAAAGGTGATCTATGTGCCCGGACGGCTGGTTAATATCGTTGTGTGAAATATCCGAACAAATTGAGCCAGCTATCTACAGAGACGTTGAATGCATCGTCTCTGTGTTTTTATCTGCCTTGATGTTATGATTGAGAATGACCATTTAGTACCTTACCAATTAAATGCTTGTACAAAAAACAAGAAAATCAGGCGAGCTCAAAAGCAAGAGATGGG
>JARGGB010000060.1 GCA_029210815.1 Candidatus Brevefilum sp. | reverse complement strand
GGTCTTGTGTGGTCAGGATTCTTGTGTGGGTCATGGTTCGCTCCCCGGAAAGGTAATGTGTATCCCAATTCTAACTGTATTTCAGGATGTTTAAGGGAGCAGGATTTGAAGAACCCGGTCGTGCCCTGCCAGGTCCTGGATCAGGTGATGTTTCGCGCCAGGAAAGGTCAGATGAGCAATTTCAAGCGCTTGGTTTCCCAGAGAGGATTCGATTTCAAACAGTATGCAAGCGCGGGAGCTTAGTCTTGATTTTGCCTGAAAAAGCAGTTTTTCAATGCTTTCTAACCCGGAAGGTCCCCCATCCAATGCCAGCCTGGGTTCCCACCTTGCAACGGGTAGTTTTTCCATTTTTTGGCTGGGGATATATGGGAGATTTGCACAAATTAAATCAAATTTCCCTCTAAAAGGGGATAGAAGATCTGATTGGACAAATTTAATCCTGTTCTGCTGGTGGATTCCTGCATTTTCCTTTGCCACAGCCAGGGCAGCGATTGAGATATCGAGGGCATATACAGATGCATGGCTTAAACTCGCAGCCAGGCTGATGGCAATAATCCCTGAACCAGTGCCAACATCCACAAGGGTGAGGGAGTCCTTTTCCTGACCAAATGCTATTGCCCTTTCAACCAATAATTCGGTTTCTGGGCGTGGAATCAGCACATCCGGTGTGACTTTAAATGTATGATTGAAAAATTCCCATGATCCGATGATGTAAGGCAAAGGAACACCCTGCAAATATTGTTTCACATAATTTTGCAGGGTGTTGATTTCTTCTTGTTTCAATTCATAATCGCCGTGGGCGAGAAGCCAGGTTTTTGCTTTTTTGAGAGCATGGGCTGCCAAAACCAGGCTGGTATTCTCGGCGTCTTCATCTTCAGTTAAAGCCAGCCTATCCTTGAGTTCGCGCCTGAATGCTAAAAGCTTGATAGCTTTACTCCTCAATCATGGATAATTTCTCGGATTCGTCCACCAGGGTTAGTTCGTCGATAAATTCATCGATATCGCCATCCAGGACGCCGCTGAGGTTATAAGACGAGACATTAACCCTGTGATCTGTGACACGGTTTTGAGGGAAGTTATACGTGCGGATTTTTTCAGAACGTTCACCTGTGCCAATTTGCAGCCGTCGAGTGGCAACTTCCTCAGCTATCTTTTTCTGTTCTTCTATCTCATAAAGACGTGCTTTAAGGATGCTCATCGCGCGCATTTTGTTCTGCAGTTGCGATCGTTCATCCTGACAGGCGACAACCATGCCTGTTGGATGATGGGTAATGCGGATCGCCGTCGAATTCTTCTGCACGTTCTGTCCGCCGGCACCTGCAGATTTATAAACATCGATGCTGATATCAGAGCTTGGAATTTCAATTTCCACGTCATCGACCTCTGCCAGCACGGCAACTGTAATGGTCGATGTGTGAATCCTGCCCTGGGACTCTGTTTCCGGCACGCGCTGAACGCGGTGTACACCGGATTCATATTTCAAGCGAGAATAAGCACCCTGTCCCTTGATCATAAAGCTGACTTCTTTAATGCCGCCCATGCCCGTTTCATGAATGGAAAGAATTTCGGTCTTCCAGTTCTGGCGTTCAGCAAAGCGTGTGTACATTCTAAAGAGATCTGCAGCAAACAATGCAGCCTCATCTCCCCCGGTACCCGCCCGGATCTCCATAATGACATTTCGTTTGTCTCGCGGGTCCTTTGGGACCAGCATGCTTTTTAGCTGTTCCTCAAGTTTTTCGCGATTTGCTTGAAGGGCTTCCATTTCCATTTCAGCCATTGCACGCATCTCTTCGTCGTCAGCATCGAGCAGTGGTTCAGTTTCCTCGATCTTTTCGAGGGTGTCTTTGTATGCCTGGGCTTTTGTAACGACGGATTCGAGATCAGCACGTTCTTTAGATAGCTCAATCGCCGTGGTGTAATCTTCACCCACGGTGGTCAATTGATGTTCTATTTCGTTGTATCTATCGAGTATTCCCTGTAATTTTTCTAACATTTTTTTGTATAACTCACACGTTCCTTTTGAATTTTAACGTAGGGATTATACCACCAAAGAGGCGGTTGTGTTTTCGTATAGGTAAATGTCTTGAGTGATCTTACCTCGAATTTTCTCACATACTGCCGATCGAAAGGTCTTGGGGTATACTATTTTCTGCGTGAAAATTATGAGCGAAAAGAAAACAAAAGTTTACTGTACGTACCAGGATGCACCTGAACATTATTATAAAGGTCATCCTGAGTCACCAAAGCGGCTTCTGTCTTTGAGGGGATGGCTGCAAGAGCCGCCTTATCCAGAGATTCAATGGTTGGATTTCTCACCCGCTACTCAAGCGGACCTTTTGTTGATTCATCATAAAGAACTTTTAGAGGAATTAAAATTAGAATGCCGGCAGGGTGCGCATGAATATGAACCAGCACCGACCTATGTGACAGCGGATAGTTATCAGGCAGCATTGGGGGCTGTCGGCGCAACTTTGCGCCTCAGCAGGAAGATTATTAGGGATGGGCGAGGTTTTGGATTCGCTATTATACGCCCCCCGGGGCATCACGCAGAACCGGGGCAGGCGATGGGCTTTTGCCTGTTGAATAATGTTGCGATTGCCGCTGCTGATGCTGTTGCCAGCGGCATAGGGAAAGCGGCCATCATCGATTTTGATGCACATCACGGCAACGGCATCCAGGCCGCCTTTTTGCAAACCCCACAAATTGGTTATTTTTCAACCCAGGAGAAAGATAGTTACCCGGGCACGGGGCGTTTAGAATCCGCACCGCAGGCGAGAGGGCGAATTATCAACATCCCATTGCCAGTATTTTCAGGAAATGACGCCTTTTTCAGGGTATTTGATGAAATCCTTGAACCATGGATAGCTCGTTTTGATCCAGAGATTTTGTTTGTTTCAGCAGGTTATGATGGTCATTTTTCCGACCCATTGACCACTTTAACGCTGGATACAAATATGTATTACCAGATCACCCAGCGTCTTGTCGATCTTGCAGAAACCTATTGTGAGGGCAGGATGATTTTTGTCCTGGAAGGCGGGTATGATCTGGTGGCTTTAAAGGATAATATCCAGGCAAGCCTGGCTGCTTTGACAGGCAACGAGAAATTTAAAGATCATTTCGGCAAAGCGCCAAATGTTTCCCCTGACATCGACACCCTTATTGAAGATATAAAGAAGATACATCAATTATAGGAGAAATCAATTGTTAGAACTGTTTTTTATCAGACATGGACAATCAACAAATAATGTCCTGATGGATCAGGACCGTGAAAATTACCTCTTTAATCGCGAGGTCGACCCGGATTTAACAAAAGAGGGTTTTGAGCAAGCCGAGTTAGCTGCAGAGTATTTAAATCGACACTACCATAATAATGGGTTTGATCCTCAGAATCGTGATGGTTTTGGCTTGACGCATTTATACTGCAGCTTAATGATCCGTGCAGTGAAAACCGGCACGGCAATTTCCCAAAAAACAGGTTTACCCCTGGTTGCCATGCCAGAAGTTCATGAGACAGGCGGTATGTTTTACGCAGAACGGGGTGAAGATGAACCGATTTTAATTGGTCAATCCGGTCCTGGCAGGTCTTATTTTAGAAGAGAATTTCCTGATCTGATTCTTCCGGAGGACCTCTCTGAGGAAGGCTGGTGGAATCGCGAGAAAGAGCCTCGGGAGGAATACCTGGATCGTGCGCAATCCGTCATTGATCGGCTGATCAGGGACCATGCTGGGAAGAATCACAGGGTGGCGGTTGTGATGCACGGCGGTATTTTTGCCCGATTGCTGACGGTTTTATTTCAAATTCAGACCCCAAAATACTGGTTCCTGATGAATAACTGCGGCATCAGCCGTGTTGAGATCAGCGACGACGGACGTCCTATGTTGATTTACATGAACAAGGTTGATTTTTTGCCTGATCATCTTGTCACTTGATCCTGGTGAAGATATTATGTCAGAAAAAACATTATCCATGAAAGCGATCGATTTCCGTCTGGCAAAAGCCTCAGATGCAAAACTGGCAGGTCGGTTATTATTTGAGTCCTTCCCGAGAAAAGCCTCCTGTCTGATAGGTTTGGGAAATGAGGATCGAGCCAGGAAAATCCTTTCGGAAATCTTTGTTCTGCCGGGGCATCGACTCAGTTATAAGTTCGCCAGTATCGCCATGATTGAAGGTCGTACAGAGGGTTTGGTAATTGCTTTCCCCGGGAAAATGCTGAACAAGCTTAATCGCCACCTGGTTAAACACATTCTCAGACATTATTCCTTTCGTGGCAAGCTGGCATTTATCTTCAGGCTTTGGCCGCTTGTTTTTCTCAAAGAATCCGCCCGAGATGAATTTTTTCTGGCAAACCTGGCAGTCCGAAACAAGCATCGTGGGCAAGGGGTGGTTGAAGCCTTATTGATGCATGTTGAAACCCTGGCAAAGCAATCTGGTTTTTTGAAAATTGCCCTGGTTGTTGACATCGACAATCAGGATGCAAAAGAAATTTATGGTCAAAACGGGTATTCAATCAAGGCGATAAACCTGGAATCTAACGCACGGATCCCATATTTGGGACCGGGCTACCAGCGGCGAGTGAAGGAAATATCTTTGTGACTTCTGATCAATTTGGGGAGATTCCTGAAAAGGTAAAAAAAGTCCTTGGAGTCTTAATCCAATTTGGTTATCGATATGATCTGAGATTTTTCAATCAATGCGCTCATCATGCGCGTCAGGCTGCAGAATTGTTAAAATGTCCACTTGGCGCAGTGGTGAAATCTCTTGTTTTTGAAAATGAAGGTCAAGCCGAATTTATCCTCGTCCTGGCTTCAGGTCAAAATCGTGTTGACATCAAATCAGTGTCAAACGTCATTGGTGGAAAGGTCTTGCCAGCAAAACCAGAAAGCGTTTTGACTATAACTGGTTTCCCGGTAGGGGCTGTGCCTCCTTTTGGGGTTGAGGGGGATCCCCAGGTCATCATTGATGCAGATTTATTAACATTTCGGGAAGTTTGGGCTGCTGCTGGGTCTGCAAATTATCTGATGGGATTTGAATCCAGGTACTTACAAAAATTAACCCAGGGAAATGTTTACAACATCAAAGAATCTTAATTGCATCAGTTGATACGATGATTGCTGTTCTTGTCTTGTATAATGTGAGTATAAAATGTAATTTAAATAATTGAGAGCAAATGTTTCGTTCAAGGCACGAGAAGGGTTATAAGAAAGTATGTCCGTTTTAGGAAATGTCCTGATCATACTGGTTCTTTTCTTTTTTAACGCGATCTTTGCGATGTACGAAATCGCCATGGTTGCGGCAAGGAAGACACGCCTGGAACAACGCGTTGAGGAAGGCAAAAAAGGCGCTGCTGACGCATTATTTTTATTAAGTGATCCTAACCAGCATTACTTGTCCACGGTTCAGATTATGATCACGCTGATTGATACCCTGGCAGGTGGTATCGGCGGTGCCAGTTTATCAGGACCCCTGGCTGATCAGCTTGTTAAAATTTCATGGCTTGCCCCCCAGGCTGATTTGATCGCTTTGATATTCGTTGTAATCATCATTACCTATTTTTCGATAGTCCTTGGCGAATTGATTCCAAAGCGATTGGCAGTCAGCAAACCAGAAAACGTTGTGACGAAATTGTCCCCAGTCATAAGATTCCTGACCAAAGTTTTCAGACCTCTGACAAAATTATTGAGTGTATCGACGAATTTTGGATTAAAAATCTTGCGGATCAATACTGATGCGGGTCCTTCGATCACGGAAGAAGAGATCAGGAGTTATATTGAAGAGGGTCGGGATATTGGTCTTATCGAAGAAGCCGAACGAGATATGGTTTCAGGAATTTTTCGCCTGGGCGATCGCCGTGTGGAAGCATTAATGACACCTCGTATGGAAATGTCATGGATAGATATTAACGCGCTGAATGATCAGATTTGGGAGCAAATTACCCAAACCCCGCACTCCCGAATCCCGGTTGCCGATGGTGATCTGGATAAAGTCCTTGGGTATGTGCAGACCCGAAATTTACTGGACGTCAGGCCAGAGGATGACGATTTTGATTTGCGTGAATTTATTGAAGAGCCTATCTATCTGCCTGAAAATATGGCTGCGTTAAAGGCATTAGAAAATTTCCAGAACAGCGGGGTCCACCTGGCGATGGTTGTGGATGAATATGGTGGGATAACAGGCATGGTCACTGACTATGACATCCTTGAGGCAATTGTGGGTGAAATTCCAGAGGACAGTGAAGATAGAGATTATCTTGCGGTTCAACGGGAAGATGGCTCATGGTTGTTTGACGGACTGATCGTCATAGATCAGCTAAAGGAAATATTGGATATTTCTGCGATGCCTGGAGAGGATCGTTCGGCTTACCAAACCTTGAGCGGTTTTGTGATGAGCCAGTTAGGACGCATCCCAAAAACGGGTGCAAAGTTTAGGTGTGTGGGTTATGAATTTGAGGTTGTGGACATGGACGGCAGGCGGGTTGACCGTGTTCTGGTCACTAAAGTCGAAAAATAGTCCTTGTTCCAATTAAATAAAATACCCCTTCGCAATTATCAGAAGGGGTTTTTTTATTGGCAATATTTTTTTATCAATTTTCAATTCTTGTTATCGAAGTTTATTCTGCGGAGCAGAATACCCCGCAGCTTGCTGCGTGGGTTCCATGAATAAGGCAAAACCTGATCCGAAGGAGAAAATTTTGTAATGCCCCGTCCGCTTGCGGCGGGGATAGAAATTTTCAAGGTTTTGTTTCTTTACTGAGGCATTGTGTTTATTAATCATCTGATGTATCCAGAATATTTAACAGCCTTGTCAGGATTTCTTGTACGGCATCCGCTTTTATTGAATTCCGTTCACCCTTAAAATGGCATTCAAATGCCCGGGTTTCGTTATTTATATGAAAGCCGATCCAAACTAAGCCAACTGGTTTTTCGGGTGTTCCACCTGAAGGGCCGGCAATGCCGGTTGTGGAGAGGCCAATGGATGAGTTGAATTTTTCGGCGATCCCTTTCGCCATCTCGATGGCGGATTGCTCACTGACAGCGCCAAAACCGATCAAAGTATTTTCAGACACGCCGAGGAACTGTTCTTTGATGTGGTTGCTGTAGGCAACAACCCCACCGATAAAATAACCGGATGAACCGGAAACACCCGTAAGGATGTGGCTCAGCAGGCCGCCTGTGCAAGATTCCGCTGTTGCAATGCTTAATCCCCGTTCATTAAGAAGGCAGCCAAGTCGTGAAGATAATCTTAAGAGGTCACGTTGAGATGTTTTGCTCATATTTTTTCTGGGTCCTGGTGTTTGTGACCTTTACCCAATTCCTGTGAACGGGTAAAAGCTGCCCAAATAGCTCGAGAGATTGCGGTTCGAAACCCCATCTTTTCAAGATAATAAATTGCAGTTGCTGAGGTGCCACCCGGTGAGGTGACCTGGTTGCGCAAGCGCGCCGGGTGTTTTGTGTTTTCGTTATAATAGGCAATCGATCCCTTGATAGTTTGTACGACCATTTTTTCAGCAATTCGTCTTGGTAAGCCGAGGTGAACGCCGGCGTCGATCATGGCTTCTAAAAAGAGAAAGATGTAAGCAGGGCCGGTGCCGGAAACGGCTGTTGCCATGTCGATATAAGTTTCCTCTTCAACATAAATCTCTTGGCCTAAAGCCCTTAAGATTTCCTGGGCAATGTTGTGCTGTTCCTGAGAGGTTTGTGGGCTTTGAGCCCAGACTGTCATGCCCTCACCAACCTGTGCTGGTGTGTTGGGCATGGTGCGTACAACAACGGGATGGTTGAGGCCTTTAGTCAGGGCTTCCATGGTAGCACCTGCCACAATCGAGATTACGAGCCCGTTTTCAGGAATCTGGTCTTTGAGATCTGCCATTACCTCGGTCAATTTTTGGGGTTTGATACACAGGATGACCACATCCACATCCTGAACAGCGGCGGCATTATCGAGATTGGTTTGGATCTGGTACCGGGCTTCAAGCTCCTGCAGTCTTTCTAAACGCGGACCGGCTGCAACAATATTCGATTCGTCGACGACATCATGTTTAATTAATCGGCTGATGATTGCTTCTGCCATTACCCCGGGACCAATAAGTGTAAATTTCTTGTTATTTGCCATTGTCGCTCCTCTTGAATTAATCTGATGACCAGCGAGTGTATAGAGAATGGGAAAGGATGTGCCCTCCGCTGCTGTCGACGGTCACCAGTTCACCGCTGGTCACAGAACCGCCGAAAGACTTGACAATTTCCTCTACAGCCTGGTGAGGCACAAGGGCTGATGCCTGGATAGCGTAAGAGGTTAAACAGATGAATTTGGGTTGGGATGACAGCACCCGGCGGCATTGATCTAACAAATCTGATATGTCCTCAAAATAAGACCAGACTTTACCGCTGGGACCACGGCCAAATTTCGGTGGATCGAGAATGATCCCATCGTAATATGATTTGCGTTTAATTTCTCGTCTGAGGTATTTTCTGGCATCTTCCACCAACCAGCGCACCGGTGCCTTGCTCAAGCCTGAGAGATCCATATTTCGGCTTGCCCAGGCGACAGCGTGCTTTGAAGCATCAACGTGTGTGACTTCTGCACCAGCCCTGGCTGCTGCAGCGGTTGCCATCCCTGTGTATCCAAAAAGGTTTAACACGCGTAAAGTTTTCTTTGCACCCTTAATTTGGGACTCGATCCAATCCCAATGGCTGGCTTGCTCAGGGAAAACCCCGATATGTCGAGATTTTGATAAGCGAATCTCACATTTAAGGCCGTTGTAATCGATGATCCAGGGTTCTTTGATAGGGTTTTTATATTCCCAGTATCCGCCATATTCGCTTTGAGTGGGAACCATCACGGCATCTGCTGAATTCCAAAGTTTTTCTGGAAGGGTACGCGGCCAAATTGCCTGGGGTTCGCTTCGGATCAGCTTAATAGATCCGACGCGTTCAAGCGCTTCACCATCGCCAGTATCAAGGAGCTCGTAATCCTTCCAGTTGGTGGATGCCAGCAAACGAAGCTCGGGTAATGCAGGGTAATTATTATTCATACGTGTCCTGTTCATATAAGGCTGTCAGAGTTTGCTTCAAAGGTGCTCCAATTTATTTGGATGATGTGAGTATACCATTGCAGGACCTGTTTTTTAAGCTGTGAGATGCCTGCCTGAACTTTGTTGAAATTAACACTTCTATAGAATCTCTTAATCAAATGATTACCATTAAGATTATAAAGTCGACTTTTCAAGCTTGGACTATAATTCAAGGGACAAAATTTCAAGGAGGCAAAATGAATTTCGACCAGATCATTGACAGGCGGGGAACAGAGAGCATTAAATGGAATTATTATGAAGAAGACGTCCTACCCATGTGGATTGCAGATATGGATTTTCGATCTCCATATTCAGTTATTGAGGCGTTACATAAAAGAGTGTCCCACGGAATTTTTGGCTATGGCTGGGAACCGGAGGGTTTAAAGGATGCAATTATTACGCATGTAAAAAAACGACAACATTGTGAACTAAAACCAGAAGAAATCTCCTTTATCTCTGGCGTGGTGACTGGATTTACCCATGCGATGTACAGTTTGACAAAGCCGGGAGACAAGGTTTTGATCCAGACTCCCGTTTATCCACCCATTCTCAAAGGTCCCGAATCGATTGGGCGGCTGAGCTTGTATAACGAGCTTATTCGCCAGGACGATGGGAAGTACGAAATTGATTTCGATGATTTTGAAAAAAAAGTTGCTTTTGGTGTGAAATTATTCTTGTTATGCAATCCCCATAACCCGGTTGGACGTGTATTCTCTCGTTATGAATTGGAAAGAATGGCTGAAATTTGCTTGAAACATGGGGTGTTGATATGTTCAGATGAAATTCATTGCGATCTAGTCTACTCTGAGAGTCAACATGTCCCTATTTCAAGTTTGTCACCGGAGATAGCTGATATCACGGTGACGTATTTTGCCCCAAGCAAGACCTTCAATATCGCTGGCTTTTCAACCTCGGTCTATGTTACCAAAAACCCAATAATCCGTAAGAAATTATCAGAATCTATGCGGATGATTTTAGGTCATCCCAATATTTTGGGTTTACATGCTGCCTTGGCAGCGTACCAGGATGGGGGACCATGGCTGGATGAGGTATTAAAGTATTTGCAAGCAAATAGAGATTTTCTTGTGGAATTTGTTTCGCAAAAACTTCCAGGTGTCGATATGTGGCGTCCAGAAGGCACCTTCTTGGCTTGGTTGGATTGTAGAGGATTAGATTTGGACGAGTTACCCGGTGCATTTTTCTTGGAAACAGCCCGCGTAGGATTGAATGAAGGGGCAGTTTTTGGTTATTCTGGGAAAGGTTTTGTCAGATTGAATTTTGGATGTCCTAGGAGCATGCTTGAACAAGGTTTAAAAAGGATGAAAACTGCAATTGACGAGTGGTTGTAGGGCTAAATGAAAGTGACTGATCAGGTCCAACAGGATTGCGTGACAAGAGAATCGGATCGGGCTTTCAAAAACTTAATTCCGGGTTGGATGGCGATTTTGTTTTTTACGTTATTTCTTTACCTGGTATTGGTTTTGCTGGGGGCAGTATTGATCGTTTCTGACCCAATCGAACCGGTGGATGCTGTGGTTGTGCTCAGCGGTGACGATGGCGATCGCCTGGCATTAGCGATTGAGATGCACGAACGAGGTCTGGCGCCGAGCCTGGTTATTACCGATACAACCCGGCAGGCAAACAGGCTGTTAATCAAGGAAGCTGAGGACGGCGGCTTTCCTGAGGATGAAATTTACGTGACGGATATCCAGGTGGGGAGCACGGTGGATGAGGCGCAGGCAGTACGTGCTTTCGCATTGGATCGTGGTTGGGATATCTTGATGATTGTGACGGATCCTTATCATAGTTTCAGGGCACGTTTTATATTCAGGCGTGAGTTAAGGGGAAGCGGCGTCGAAGTGTTTTTTCGACCTGTCGTTGGGCATTGGTTTCGCTCACCCAGCTGGTTTTTCTATCCAGATGGATGGAAGTTTGCCTTTCTTGAAGTGGGAAAATTTATCTCCTATTTATTTCTTGGGCGTTAAATAAAAAAATCGGGCCGCTTTTGCGACCCGATCCATTTATTGAAGATTATTACTCTTCTGTCGATCCCCCGAAAATTGCTTCATATTTATCCTTGGGTTCATCCTGTGTTTCTTCGGATGTTTCCTCAGGGGTTCCGCCATTTGATCCATCGGATTCTGTCAGGATCACGTTTGATGCCTGCAGTCCTTTTGGACCTTCTTCAATTGAGAATTCAACTTCCTGGCCTTCTTTAAGCCTTTTGTAGCCTTCCATTTGGATGGCTGAGAAGTGAACGAAGACGTCGTCTTCACCATTCTCACGACCAATGAAACCATAGCCCTTGGGGGCGCTGAACCATTTTACGGTTCCAATATAACGTTCTGCCATGCTAATACTCCATCTTTCTAAGTTTTTTAAAGTTCAATGCATCCTTTAGCCAGGACGCTGAATAAATATAATACGATTGGGTGCCAAAGTCAAGTTTGAGCAGGCCAGGCTCGTCTCCTGACCTTTATGCCACTGCCGATTTCTATCGAAATTATGGTTGTTTGATAAAGGATCCCTGCATATTTTGCAAACAAAGCAGTAATTGTTTTAATCCATACTGGGGCTCAGTTTTAGTGACTGCCAGGACATATTGCTGAGCTGCTTCTGTTTCCAAACCTGTAATTGTGATCAAGTTTAGATCATTTTTTGTATGTGACTTGAGGAGGAAAGCAATGCCGTATGGGTATTCTCTCAACTTTTCTGATAGACCCGCAGCTGTTGAATAAAGGATTGGTTCCGTTTGAACAGGCTCTGAGTTCAGGTAAGAGAGGTTGAAACGCTGCTGCAAGATGTGTCCTTCAGGGTAGGACAAGGTTTGAATGGGCTGGTTGATCTCAATTCCCTGATTTATTAATTCGGGCAAGTCCCCCCAATTGGTGATGTCGCCTCTGAAAATACCCCGCAAACTCTCGATGCTGATTGTGTCAACTGGGATTTCTCTCCCGCCTACAAGGACCAGTTCTTCATAGCCCATGACAGCTACATAAGGATCACTTTCAACCCGCTCGCCTAATTTCAGAACCAGGTCTGTTTGGTCGAT
>JARGGB010000005.1 GCA_029210815.1 Candidatus Brevefilum sp. | reverse complement strand
GGCAAAAAGACACACAAAATCACCACAGCTTATTTCAAAACCAATCAAGATTTAGCCACAAATCTAGATGAAGTCATTAATTCTGCACAGGGCGACTTCTATCTACACCTTTTACCTGGTACGGTTTTGCGAGAACACACTCTTTACCTGATCGCGAACGAGATCAACCAATTCCCTGAGGCTGAAGTAATTTACACTGACGAAGACCAGCTCAATGAGAAAGGAGAAAGATCCTGGCCGTTTTTCAAGCCCGACTGGAATCCTGATCTCATATTTTCTCAGAATCTATTATCTACCGTTGCAGCCTTTAAAATCGACTCCCTGATAAGAGTTGGCGGAATGCCATCTGAACAAAATAAGGATATTGACTTGAGTCTGGCTTTACACATTTCTGAAGTGATCCCGAGTTCACGCATCCGCCACATCCCACATGTAGGGGCGCATCGTCTTTATCCCAAGAGCCAAACAAACTCTAAAGAGGCCCACTTCCAGACCATCAAATCACATTTTGACAGATTAGGAAAAGACATCACCTTAATTCAAACGGACAGCCCTTATTGGCGGATAAGCTATCCAGTTCCAGTTCCCGAACCCCTTGTGAGCATCCTGATACCAACTAAAAATCAGCATGATCTGGTCAAAAATTGCCTCGAAAGCATACGCCAAAAAACACAGTATTCAAATTACGAAGTTCTGATCATCAACAATCAAACAGAAAAATCGGAAAGCAGCAGCGCATTCGAATATATTGAAAAAGAATACAATGCACGTCTCTTAGACTACAATCACCCATTCAACTATTCTGCAATAAACAATTTCGCCGCCCAGCACGCAAACGGTGACGTATTCTTATTCTTAAATGACGATATTGAAGTGATTTCCCCGGATTGGCTCGATGAAATGGTCAGCCATGCGCTAAGAAAGGAGATCGGTGCTGTTGGTGCAATGCTTTACTTCCCCAACAACGCAATTCAACATGCCGGTATCGTTTTGCATCCGGATAGGATTGCAGGCCATGCTTTTTACTTGCAGGCGAGAGGTTCTCATGGGCAGAATGATCGCGCTCGTCTCGTCCAGAACTATTCAGCCGTGACTGGAGCATGCATGGCAATTGAACGGACAAAATTCCACCAGGTCGGCGGTTTTGACGAAGAGAACCTGCCCGTCGCTTATAACGATGTGGATCTTTGTCTCAAGTTGAAGCTGGCAGGTTACCGCAATTTATGGACGCCGTACGCAGAGCTTTATCACTACGAGTCAGTCACGCGTGGGCTTGATAACACAGAAGAAAAACTGAACCGCTTGAAAATGGAAGCCAGGTACATGATCGACAAATGGGGTTCATATATTTTGAATGACCCGGCTTACCACCTAAATTTGAAAAGCCACCCATTTTTCTCATTAGCAGAGCCGCCTCGCGCCCCAAAACCCTGGCTATCCCAGGATTCAAACAATTAATTACCTCCCCGATTTTTTCATTATTCAATCGCAAATTTCAAATCCAATTTATCATGTGACCGATGATTTTAGGAACTATCTGGAATGATATAATCATTCATAAGGGATAAATTCGTAATGTAAACCATTTAAGAAAGACTTTTTCTGAATGAATGTTATCGAAATCATAATCCAATATTTCTCTATAAAGAGCAGTGGTTATTTTGACAAGAACTTTTATATCAATGCCATTCCCAAAGCTGATGGTTTAAAACACTTTCCCTTGATGCATTTCATCACCAAAGGCTGGCAGCAAAATCTCAACCCCGGTCCTGATTTTGACACATCCTGGTATTTAAAAACTTATCCGGATGTCAAGGAATCCAAAGTCAATCCCCTTTTTCATTACCTGAGGTATGGAAAAAAAGAAGGGCGTCAAATTAAAAAACCATATGCATCACGAGCGACAACACCCCGGATTATAGGCGGTAACACAGTCGATTTTATGATCATCGGGGCTCAACGTGCAGGCACAACCAGTTTGTATAAATTTTTAGACATTCTGCCATCTTTCTGCGGATCCTATGATAAAGAGGTTGGTTATTTCTCTATCGATGAGCTTTACACAAAAGGAATGGATTGGTACCATCAGCAATTCAGAACCTGCGCAAGGTGCCAGCTAAAATTCGAAGCCACGCCAGAATATCTCTATTATCCCTTTGTACCGGGGAGAATCAAACAATACAAAAGCGACCTGAAGTTCATCGTCCTTTTACGAGACCCTGTTGATCGATGTTTTTCGGCCTGGAAATTGTTTAAGAATATTCATAAACACGACCAGGTGAACAGACAAAGAATTATTGTAGACTCGAAAAATACAAAAAATGACGCGCTTGCTAATTTAATGACCGAAGAAGATTTTCCACATTTTTCAACCCTCGTAAAAGAAGACCTGGATCGCTATTACACAAACAGTGTGAGCTTTGAACCATCCTTTGTGCGTAGAGGCTTGTATCACCAACAAATATCCCATTGGATGAAGTTTTTTGACATATCACAATTTTTATTTTTAGAGATAAGTGAACTGAATCAACCCGAAGAACTTCTAATGAAACTGCAAGATTTCCTGGCGGTTAATCTTGATTTAGAAGTCCGTGATTTAACCATGCCAGAATATAATAAACTGAGCGGTAAAAAGACTGTTGAGGTTGACCCGGAAACCCTGAAGCTATTACAGAATTTTTATCATCAGCACAACCTTAACTTGTTTCAACTGATCAATAAGACCTACGACTGGCGCTTGAGCAATCAACCTTCAGATTGAGTGATAATTGATCAAAAATAACAAATCAAAAATAATTACCTGACGAGGACACCTGGTCCAAAAAAATATTATATGAAATTAGCATTGATGCAGCCTTACTTCTTCCCATACATTGGATATTTTCAACTGATTCTCGCGGTTGATACCTTCATCGTGTATGACACGGTGACTTATATCAAAAACGGCTGGATAAAACGAAACAGGTATTTGTTAAACGATACCGTGAAATATTTTAGCTTGAGTATAAAAGGTGCAAGTTCGCATAAATTGATCATCGACACAAGGATTGCGAATGAAGATGACTTGCTTTCAAAAGAGAAAGTTTCTAAGGCCATCAAAATGGCTTATTCGAAAGCCCCTTATTTTGATCAGGTCTTTCCACTGCTGGACAGGCTGATCCGGGATGAAGAACAAAATATCGCTAACTACAACACGCACATTCTCCGTGAATTATGCGAATATTTCGAAATAAAAACAAAAATACTTCAAGGTTCCAATGTTTTATCTGAAAGCGAATTGACTGGGCAGGACCGCGTCATTGAAATCTGCAAGATTTTCAATGCAGATCACTATATAAATCCCATTGGCGGCGTAGATCTATACGAAAACGCTGCATTTAATAAGCAGGGCATAAAGCTCTCATTTCTACAAACCAGTGATAAAATCAATTACCACCAGTGGAATGATTCATTCACCCCCAACCTTTCCATCATTGATGTTCTGATGTTCAATTCTAAGAATGAAATTTCATCATTCTTAGAAGAATACAGACTTATCAGCCGCTAAAAATATTTCTTTATAACATTCATGCCAATGCCAGTTATTGAAGGTTAAAGACAATCTCGCAATATGATGGTATTTTTATTAGCTCAGATTTAGACACGAAAACAAAATTGGGAGCACTTCATGCCAAAATTTAACGTCCTCGTTTTCCCGGCCGGCGAAATCAATTCAGTCGAGCTTCACACTGCCTTATCCTCAAATGTGAATATTAATCTTTTTGGTGCTTCATCAATAGACAGGCATGGTCCCTTTGTTTTCAAGAACTACATTTCAGGTTTGCCAATGATCACAGACGACGGTTTTGTCAATGCGTTAAACAAAATCATTGATGAGAACGCTATCGATTTGATCATTCCAACCCATGATACGGTTGCCCTTTACTTTGCTGAACACAATCAGGAAATTTCGACAAAGGTCCTCACGCCGGATCATGAAACAGCCAAAATTTGCCGAAGTAAAAAAGAGACTTATGCACGCTTTAAAGATTGTTCCTTTTTGCCGCATTTGTACAATGCTGAAGAACAGCTCGATTTTCCACTATTCATAAAGCCAGATAAAAGCGAAGGCGGCAAAGGCACAAAATTCATCCAATCAAAAGCAGAACTATCAGAAGTCAATGGGCTTGAGGATTATGTCATCAGTGAATATTTACCGGGTGAAGAACTAACAGTGGATTGCATTACGGATCATAAATGCGTTCTCAAAGGCGTTTTTCCCAGGACCCGTCAAAGGACTTATTGCGGCGTATCTGTAGCTGGAAAGGCTTTACCCGCAACACCGGATATATTAGAAATTGCCAACGTGATCAATACAAGGCTCAAATTTCTTGGTATGTGGTTCTTCCAGCTTAAAAAAGACAAACACGGAGATTATAAATTACTGGAGGTCGCCACCAGGGTCCCCTGCGGCATGTGTCTCACCAGGGCGCGCGGCGTCAATTTGCCGCTCTTAAGTGTTTACGCTGCTATGGGGTTGGACATAGAGGTTTTTTGCAACGATTACGCAGTCCAGATGGACCGCACATTTACAAACCGCTATATCACTGATTTAGAATATGAACATGTGTATTTGGATTTTGATGACACCCTGATCAACAAAGACAACGTCAACCTAGATGTGATTCGCTTTCTTTACCAGTGCATTAACAAAGGGAAATTGGTCCACCTCCTGACCAAACACGAACTGGACATCCAAAAATCGCTCCACCACTTCCACATCGATCCAAACCTTTTTCATGAAATCCATCAAATTCCCGTAGATGACGAGAAATATAAATACATACAACCGAATGGGGCAATATTTATCGACAATGCTTACCGTGAAAGGCAGGCTGTCATGATAAAATGTGGCATACCGGTATTTGATATTGATACAATTGAAGTATTACTTGATTGGAGAAAATAAGCCCGCGTGAAAAGGATTTGCCTGTTTGCTGCTTATGATCCTGATGGCATCATCGATGATTATGTCATTCATTATCTGCAAGAATTATCGCAATATGCCGACATTCACTACCTGGCGGACTGCGATATGTCGGGTGAACAACTTTCAAAAATTTCACCGTTCACCCTTTCTGCGTCAGCCTACAAACACGGAAAATATGATTTCGGCGCCTGGTCTGAGCTCATCGATAGGATTGGTTGGGAAGAGATAGAGAAGTATGATGAACTGATCCTGGCCAATGACTCTCAATATCTTGTTGGGGATATCGGTCCTTTTCTTTCAACAATGGAAAACCGCAAGCTTGATTTTTGGGCGGGGCTGACTGTCTGCGAAGAATATCTCGGCGGACGTATTCCACTTGAACAATTTATGGTGTCAAGTGATATTCTAACTATCCCATTCACCTTTGTCAGCAGTTTTCTCGTTCTCTCCAAAGAGCTGGTTTCTAAAGCTTTCATTCGAAACTTCTTTGCTGAAATTACCCCTGTAGAAAATCGACTGCAGGTCTACGAGAAATATGAACTGGGACTGTCAAGGCTGATTCTCCGACACAAGATTAAGTACGGCACGTATATTGAGGATCTATATACCCATTCTTCAATCTACAAAAACAGTGCTTTCTATTTTTTAAGCCTTGGTTATCCATTTATAAAAATCAAAGTATTCTTCAGCAAGTACTATCCCATCATTGCACCAATGGAGCGCTTTGAATTTATCAAGTACCACCATCCGAAATACAATAAAGACATCCTGATTCGGCATCTGAACCGGGTGAACCCCTTCGAAAGACCAAATGAAGTTGGTTCTGGAGACTCGTCAATATTCTCAACGGATCGAGTCTTTAGAAGCCTTTCAAAAATCATATACAACATCTCACCAAAGTTCCTGGCACCGTATTTCAAATGGCTGATCGACCAGTTTGATGTCTACATGTTTGAGACCCAATTCTTCAATTCAAAATCGGCATACTTCTCAAGATTTTTATCGACCATCTCCGAGCAAAAAAGACTCGCAAAGCAATTACAGGAGAAGAAAAAACTAATCATCCATTTTATTGACGCGCGGGATATCATCAGCGGTGGGATGTTATCGATAAACCGTCTCGTTAAACAAACTAAAAAGATCCCGTTTTTATCCGACCATGAATTAATCCTTTCGGGTTTGCCGCTATACAACCCCCCGGTTGAATACCGTTACTTTGAACAGGCAAGTCCCCAGATAAAATTTTCAAGGATTGTAAAAAACTGTCAGCCAGAAGAAGTGATCATCCACTTGCCAGAAGTGCTTGCACCGGTATTTCATGAAAATCTCTCTGAAAAGGAAAAAGCGTGGCTGGTCAAAATTCCAGAGCTGCAAATCAATATCCTCGATCAAAACAATACTTTGATGCCAGATAGAGATTTTATCAGGAATCAACTTGCAGAGCTGACCGAGAATATTACCATTACCACAGCCCACAGCACTTACGCAACCCAGAAATTATCTAATATGTACTCAACACCGGTCCATCAACTGACCCCATTTTTACCGGTATTTTTAGATGTCGATTTTGAAGACAAAGAAAAAACCATTCTAATATCAAACGACAATAGTTTGTATGGATCGACCAAGATTACAAAAGGGGATGTCCTCGATAAGCTTAATCGTGAACTGCCAGCTTATAAATTAATCGAAATAAAAAACCTGGGTTTGGAAGACTACAAAAAACTCATTGCAAATTCCTTATTTACCATCAGCTTTGGTGAGGGATTTGATGGTTATTTCATTGAACCGATCTTAAGCAAATCCCTTTCTTTTGCCGTCTTTAATCCTTACTTCTTCCCTTCCGAATTTGCAGACAGCCAACTTGTTTACAGCAGTTGGGATGATTTATTCGACAATATCGTTGATGATATCAAAACTTATGCTCAGGACAAAGAAACTTACGAAAATTTATCATCAAAAAATCGGGAGCAAATCAAACGACATTATTCCAACAAAAAATCAAGACAGGAATTAGAAAATTATTACAAAAAGAATTACGATTTTGTTCCAGGTCCTGTTGAATACAAGCTTTTTGGGGATGTCAGGGAAAAATTAATTACAGAACAAGATTTTGAATTCATGGGGGATGAGAAAGATGAGAAATTTGTCATAACGCCTGACAATAATATTTTCATCAATATGAGAGGGGATTTTTACCAGGTTTTGGAAGAAATTTATGGTGAAGGATTTTATCAATTTGATATTGATGAGGATTTCATCCTGATTGATATTGGCTTTCACGCCGGTATTGCCTCGACCTATCTCAGGACTACCCACAAAAACCTAAGGAAAATCTATGGTTTTGAGGCGTTTTTACCCACATATCAATACGCAATTCAAAATATTAAGAACAACCATCTTGAGAAGGATATCCTGCTAAAACCGCTGGGCTTATCGGATCATTTTGCCCTGAAACAAATCCCCTATATCCCGGATTGGGCAGCAAATATGTCAATTGAGGGCAGACCCGATTTTTATGACATGTATGCTTCATCTGAAGTGAAGAGTGAAATCCAATACGTTGAAACAGAAATTGTCCCCGCCCACTCAGAACTTGAAGAAATAATTGCCGGATCACATTATAAAATTGCTTTAAAATGCAATGTCAACGGGACTGAACTGGCGATTATCGGGGATTTGGATGCGCATGGATTGCTCGGCAAGATTGATCTCTTCGAGATGAAACTATCCTCAGATGTAAGGGAGCAAATCCAAAACCTGCTTGCTAAAAATGAACTCGAAATCACTGAAAAAACGCCCTTTATAAATAACAACACATTAAAGATAACAGCCAGGAAAAACAACAAATAATAATGATTAAACCATTTGAAAATCCCATCTACATCACCCGGCCAATTATGCCAGATTACGATGATTTGGCCAGCAGAATCCAGAGTTTATATGATTCTAGGATGCTGACGAACCTGGGTCCCTACCACCAAAAGCTTGAAGAAAAATTACAGGAATTCTTACAGGTAGAATATTTGTCCTTGTTCAATAACGCCACGATCGGTTTAATTACTGCGCTGAAAGCCCTGGACTTGCCCTTTGGCAGCGAGGTCATCACCACGCCCTTCACTTTTGCTGCGACACCTCATGCCGTTGTTTGGAATGGGCTGAAACCTGTTTTTTGTGATATTGAACCAAAAACGATGACTATTGAACCGGAAAAGATTGAAGCTCACATCACTGCCAATACTTCAGCTATATTGGGCGTTCATGTTTTCGGATTTCCGTGTAAAGTCGACCAAATATCGGCGATTGCTAAAGCACATAACCTTAAAGTGATGTATGACGGTGCACATGCGTTTACAACAAAAATAGATCAGGAAAGTATCTGCAATCATGGTGACATCACCGTCCTGTCTTTTCATGCAACGAAATTATTTCACACCCTGGAAGGCGGCGCGCTTGTGTACAATGACCCTTCACTGCATAAGAAGGTGAAAAATCTCAGGAATTTTGGCATTCAGGACGAATTTACTGTGACTGACATCGGTATCAACGGGAAAATGAACGAGGTTCAGGCGATGTTCGGCCTGCTGAACCTGTCTATGGTCAGGGAAGAGCAAAATAAAAGAAAATTGATTGCAGATTTTTATCGCAGTCGATTGCTGGAACACGATGCGATCCACATCCCGGAAATGCCGGAAGGCACTACTGATTCTTATCAATATTTCCCAATTTTAATTGAAGACCATCGTGACCTGGTTTACAAAGTCCTCAGAGAATTTAACATTTATGCAAGAAAATATTTCTATCCACCCTGCACTGATTATGACTGCTATCAACACCTGGGCAGCAGAGAATCCTTACCTGTGACCTATGACATTGCTGATAAGGTATTGTGCCTGCCATTCTATGGCGCGCTGGGTGATGAAAATGCAAATATTATTTGCGATGTCATCGAAATTGCGTTGAATAAGGCTTCGTGAGGCTTTTCTCCAGGCTTTTATGAAGAAGGCCAAAACCCCAAATAATTGTTTATCCATAGCCTGTGAAAAAATCTCCATTTCTGTAAATACGTTATCCAAAAACCCACACCTATCCGTCAAAAATAAAAAAATTTTTGAATATTAGAGATGATATAATGGGAGCAGTTCATAAATGGTCTGTTCGGAAATTTCGATATCATTTAAAAGCCAAAAATCTGTATGAGCATAAATAGCAAATCCAATCAATTTATAAACCTGAAAGGACCAGGCATTGCCCTGGTCATTATGTTGTTAATCTTTCTTACATTCTCAGGTTATATGGCATTAAATCTCAAGCCTGGCATCATTCCCGATGAACCTGCGCACTTCGCATTCTCCAAGCACTTTGCAAGCACATGGGGTCTCCCTCCTGACACTCCTGATACTTTCGGTTTGGGAATTTACATTGAACAAAATCCTTTTTTGTATTATTGGATAAGTGGTCGAATAATTAACCTGATTGATCTTCTTAAACCTGGGGCAACTGAATGGCAAACCCTGTTGACTTTACGTATTATCAATGTTGTTTTTGCCGCAGGAACTGTCCTGATTTGTTTCCTGCTGTCGAAGGAGGTCATCAAACACCCCTGGTGGCAGCTCATCCCCGTTATCTTATTGACCAACACACTCATGTACGTTTTCTTAGCTGCTGGTGTTAATTATGACAATCTCGCCAACCTGTTGACCATGTCTGGACTTCTTTTTTTCACGCGAGTATTCACCCGGAAAGATTTTTTATTCAATAGTTCAATTTGGATGATTTTTATTTCCATGGGCACTCTGGTTAAGTACACCATACTGCCGTTAGCCCTGGCGATGGGCATTGCCTGGCTCATTTACACCTTCATTCATCGCAAGGAGGTTTTCCCTGTACACTTTGACGGCATAAAAACACTGCTTCTTCTCCTGGTGCTTTTTGCATTATTTACAGGGAACTTTTTGATTTACGGCATCAACCTGATCCGCTACGATGGACTCCTCCCGGAGTGTGAGGAAATCCTTCTTGAATCTCAATGTGCGCTCAGTCCCCTTGAACTGCGTTACCAGGAAAAAGCGATCAAACCGAAAATGACAATACGGGAGAGCATCGCAAAAGGTTACCCCAATCCCTTTTCTTATGCTGTAAATACGTGGGTGCACAACATGCTTCTGCGAACCTTTGGAATGATTGGTCATCAATCCTATTTCCCACTTGATCTTGTTCGATATTACAAAATTGTTTTTTATGGCGCAGTCCTTATGGGATTGTTCTTTCTAAAGCCAAGATCGGCGTTGACTTACAGCCTGGTTGGCATCAGCATCTTTTATGCCCTTGTGCTGCTTTTCTCAAATTACAATAATGAACTGGAATACGGCTTCATACACATCGGTTTTCAAGGACGCTACATTTTCCCTGTAATTGGTCCAATTTTCGTCCTGTTCACATTAATCGCCAAGAATATTCCCGTTCGATTACTACGCACACTTTTTCTTGGTTTCACCCTTGGTTTGTTCTTCATTGGTGGTCCAATTACAATTTTGCTGAAATATCAAGAGGTCTTCTCAAGCTGGTTTTTCTGACCTCAGCGTTTATAAACCCAAAGGCTCTTAACAAGTCATGAAACTTATTTCAAAAATCAGGCATTTTCTGAAACCGGCAAGCATCTACCAGAAAGTAAAGAACGCCTATTTCAAAGTTGCCCCCGAAGACAGCTATGTATATCGGTTGACGAATGCAATCATTCGTCGGGTTTTGAAGAAATTCCAACTGCTCAATATTTACTACAATCGATGGATCAAAGCCTTTGACACATTATCTGAAGCAGAGCGCAAGAAAATTGAACTCGAGATCAGGGCGATTGAAAATAAACCCCTTATTTCAATTGTCATGCCTGTTTACAATCCTGAAATAGCTTTCTTTGAAGCAGCAATCCAATCCGTCAAAGACCAGCTTTATCCGTACTGGGAGCTGTGTATTGCTGATGATGCATCAACCGACCCTCGCATCCCAAATCTGATTAAAGATTTAGCCCGTGAAGACCAAAGGATCAAATTTATTATTCGTGAAGAGAACGGGCACATATCGGCATGCAGCAATTCTGCCTTATCCCTGGCTAAAGGTGATTACATCGCCCTCCTGGACCATGACGACAAACTGCATCCATCAGCCTTTTTCCATGTCGTCCGAGCAATCAACGACAACCCGGACTGTCGTATCATTTATTCAGACGAGGACAAGATCACAAAACGCGGAAAACGCCTTGATCCTTATTTCAAACCAGACTTTGATTATGATCTTCTTCTCAGCCAAAACATGATCTCGCATCTGGGTGTCTATAGAGCAGATGTCCTTCGCAAAATTGGCGGATTCAGGTTGGGTTTAGAGGGCTCACAAGATTATGACCTGCTCTTGAGAGCACTCGAACAAATCGAACCTGGGCAAATCCACCACATCCCAAAGATCTTATACCACTGGCGAATCTCAAAACACAGTGTGGCTGAAAGTCTAAATATTAAACCCTATGCCGTCCAGGCAGGTGAACGTGCAATCAATGAACACCTGGAGAGACAAGCTGTCGATGGGAAGGCTGAATTCCTCGAAAAATCTGCTGGCTACAGGATTAATTATGCGTTTCCAAAGCCTGGACCAAATATTGCGCTCATCCTACCGGCCAACTATGGACACGGTTTGCATAAAAACTGCACAAAAGAGATTTTTGAAAACACATCCTATCAAAATTACCAGATTATCATCATTGACCAATCTGACAACCTGGAAAATTCAAGTTTCAATTTGATGGAATTTGATGATCGTCTTTCAAGTTATCAAATCCCTGA
The DNA here is from genome assembly GCA_029210815.1 of Candidatus Brevefilum sp. Taxonomy (GTDB): domain Bacteria; phylum Chloroflexota; class Anaerolineae; order Anaerolineales; family Anaerolineaceae; genus Brevifilum. The sequence goes on along the minus strand of JARGGB010000005.1, from coordinate 63,498 downwards.
GGGCAAATCCACCGCCCAAACGATCAATAAAATCATCCATGAAACGCCTGTGGATTTTGTTGCCATCTTGAGCCCGGACCTCTCCGGTTATTCGCCAGGCTGGCTGACCACCTTAATCAGCCAGGCAATGCAAAAAGAAGTAGGCGCTGTTGCGCCAAAACTTTTAAATCGCAAAAGAGAGGTGTTTTCCAACGGGCTCATCCTGACACCTGACAATAAAATCAACCATTTATTTCAAGGAAAACCTGAAGAATTTATCGGCTACTTTGGCTGGGGAAAACTGCGAAAGGGCTATTCTGCTTTCTCAGAAAAATGCATTTTAGTCAAAAGGTCACATTTCCTGTCGGTTGAAGGCTTCGACCAGGATTATACACTCCCAAGCGCCTGGACAATTGATATCTGTCTGAAGTTCAAAGAAGCAGGGCTGAGAAACGTTCTTTGCCCTTCTGTAAAACTTTACATTCAGGGTAATAGCGATTACAATAGCGAACACGATAAAACTGGCAATGGCAATTACCTGATCGACAAAAATTTATTGACAAGCAGATGGGAAAAGTATTTTAAACGCGACCCTGGATTCAATCCAAATTTAACCATTGCAGATGATGGAGAGATCCTGGTCAACCTTTCCCCAGTAACGAATAAAACCGGAACCTGATTTTGATGCTCAATCAACTTTCAAAGCGAACTCTCAATATCATTATTATTCTTTTTTCCCTGGCAATCGGAATTTGCCTGTCTGCATTAATTCTATTTAACCTGATTGGATTTTATGAACAAAATCCTGGTCGCCAGGTCACAATTTTCCTGATTGCGTCCCTTGTTGTTGCCATACTTGTCCTATTTTCAATGAGAGTTTTTATTCTGCCGAATATTGATAAATTCAATGCGTGGAAAAATTTAATTTTTATCGCTTCGGTCACTATTATTTTGATCCTTGCGCTGTCTTTAGGTGCAAAACACTACTGGGATATGCCGGTGATGCACAAAATTCAGGTTTGTTTTGATGCTGAAGACGGGGCTGGCAGTGTGACCATTGATGAAATCATCGATCCCAACACAAATCGGCAATACTCGCCCTTCGCTTTTGGCGATTCAAGATACCCCCTGAACCTGGAATCCGGGAATTGCATCAACGGCAGCCTGGTGAATATGATTTCCCGATCAAATCAATGGTGGATTGTTCCCAGGGTTCGGTTCTTAATCAAAACAACGCCGCCTGACGGTCGGTTTTACACTGCCATCAACGACGTACCCTCGGTCGTTTACTTCGATATAGATGCTGAAGAACCCTTCCCTGGAGAAGTCATCATCGATGAAGGTTTCGATCAAGGCTCTAAAATAACAATCCCCTGGCATAAAGCCTGGTTTTTAGCTCTGAAAGCTGGCATGCTTTTTCTATGCGCAATTTTCTTATCTTTCCTCTTCTTTGGCTTAAATGAACAAATTATCACCTTTTCTGATGAAAAATCCGATCCTGAAACTGGAAAATCAGATGTCATTGATTAAAAAGTTGAATCTCAAATCCATTCCAACGCATAGAATCTTACTGATTCTTGTCCTGGTTTATTTTTTTGTTTTTGGTGTATTCATGGCATATACTGCAGGGCAGCCTGACCAGGGACCGCACCAATATTTCTCTAAACGCTTTTCGGAAACGTGGGGATTCCCTGAAGAAGACATGGAAGTAGGTTATTACATCGTTACCGGGCAGCCCTACCTTTACTACTGGCTAAACGGTGCAATAACAAAAATATACGAGTTCATTTATCCAAATACGCCGCCAATAAGGACCGTAATAGTATGGCGTTTGTTTTCCGTGCTACTGTCGACCTTTACGGTCTTTTACAGCTATAAATTAGCGAAAAAGGTTACTGGAAATCCTTATGCTGGTGTTTTGGCTGCCTTTTTCCTTTCAAACACATTGATGTTTGTATTTGTCAGCGGCGCGGTTAATTACGACAATCTCATGAATTTGGCTGCCATGGCGGCAATTTATCATCTGGTGAATGTTTACAAAGGCGAAAACTTCGTCAAACAAACAGCCCTTACCGGCACCTGGGTGATCATTGGGTCGCTTACCAAAGAGCAGTTCCTGCTCTTAACATTGATCATTTTTATTGCCTGGGTTTATTATGTGATCCGAAACTTTAAAAGTCTTAGACTCTCCTTCACAAAAACAAATATTCTCGTCGTTTCAATTTTCGTCATCTTCTTAGCCCTTTTCATTGGTTTATATGGCGTGAACCTGATCCGCTACGCAAGGACAACACCTATCTGCCTGCAAATTAAAGATCCTGAAAACTGCGGCGGGTTTGTTAACAGGAGGGAATATTATTCGCCATTCAGCCTCAGGGTATTCTGGTTTCAAAGGGATAACACCACGAATTTTATTCAGTATGCACAACAATTCTGGTTCTTCAAAATGGCTGAATCAATCTGGGGTATTATCTCACACAATACCTTTGTTCCGCTGCTCTCTGTTGCGCTTCACACCTTGCTGACCTTTTGGGGATTTATCAACCTGGTTCGCTATTGGAAACCTCAGGACAAAATTGCAAACCTGTTAATCTTTATCCTTTTAGCCTACAGTGCTTATATTTTCCGAATGAATTTCAGGAATGAAGTCAACTTCAGTTTTCAACATTTTGGGATCTCTGGAAGATATCTTTCTCCTGTTTACGGCGTTTTATTCACGCTGACGATTCACTACTTCTTGAAAATTCGGTCAACCTTCCTCAAAAGGATGACACTGACTTTATCGATCATGCTTTATTTCAGCGGCGGCTTATGGATGTATGTTTCACGCTATGCTGAGCGGTTTGTTCACTGGCGTTTTTACCAGTGATTGAAAGCCAACAAGATTATCTATTGAACCTGTCTGAGTAAACAAATTGTTGTCACGCTAAACTGCCTGATGATATAATGGATTTTGGGAATTAATAGTAATTATAAGTATCAGGCAAAAAACCATGAAGCTTTTCCACTCCGCATCACACATTCGAACCAAAAACATTATCCTTCTCCTTGTTATTTCACAGCTAATATTCGGAGCATCAGTTTCAGTTGCGGCGCAAACAGATTTCACCCAAGATTACAATGTACTCTATGCTGATCGCGAAATTGGTCTTTCACAGGGGCTTGAACCCATCCCACACCATCAATTGGAGATCTTTTCTTTCAATATGCCGCAGCTTGATGGCAGAGAAAAGGATGTTGTCGTTTACCTGCCTTTCGAATACAGCACTGGTACTTCCTCATACCCTGTAATCTATGTCAACGAAACAAAAGAGTCGCTGATTGTATATGATCCATTGCAGGAAAATTGGAACCTCAATCAGCCCTTATTTGATTTCTATACGAAAGACTTTTCCTCTGAAGTAATCATTGTTGCCCTGCAAAACAAAACAAATAAATTCTGGGATGAATATTCGCCCTGGGTCAAAGAGGACATGTATTACTGGGTCGATCCCTATGAAGGCAACCGGGTTGAAGGCGGCGAAGGTGATGCCTACCTGGATTTTGTTGTCCACACCATGAAACCGATTATTGACAGCCGGTATCGCACCCTGCCAGATCAGGCAAATACCGGGATCGCCGGTGCCGGGATGGGCGGCCTGATTTCTCTATACGCCGGTCTGACCCAGCCCGCAACCTTCTCTCGGGTCACATCTTCATCCCCGGCAATCTGGTTCGCAGAAAATGGCGAACCGTGGCTGTCAAACAACCGGCTGCTGTCGCTCATTGAAACCTCAGGTACCCCTGAAAATGTGAGATTTTCCATTGAGATCCCTGCTGAGGATAGAACTGCAAGTCAAAATTTCTACCCTGTGATCAACGATTCTTACGGCAGCAAAATTTCTTATCCGCAAGCCTACCTGGAAGGTACTCAAAGTTTTGTAAAATCACTTGTGGCTCGTGGACTTCCAGCAGCAAACATCTCTGGCGGACTTTCTTATCCCAACGAGTGGATGGATTGGCTGACTGGGTCAACAGACAGGGAGACTCGAGCGAATTTTAAGATGTATTTCCCACTGATTATGACGCCCCCACCAAAACCGCCGCAAATCACCAGCGTTCCAGCAACGACTTTCGTCACCGGTCATAATAATGAATTCACAATCACTGCAACGGGTTTTCCAGCGCCAAAGATCACCAAATCAGCCACGCCCATCGATGGTCAACTAAATTTTTTTGATTACGGCAACGGCACTGCGACACTGGAGTTTAATAATCCTCCCATTGACACGGTGGGCGTTTATCCAATCACGATTACTGCAGATAATGGTATCGATCCGCCAGACGTCCAATATTTTGAGCTCAGGATTGCCAGACCAGATGGTTTAGCCTGCCCGACAAGTGACAGCTGTATCTTGAACTTTGACATGTCCATGACGCCATTTTTAGAGCGTACAAGAAGAATTTGGGTTTATCTGCCCCCTAATTACAACACCAGTGGGCTTGATTACCAGGTGATTTACCTTCTTGATGCGCAGCATATCTTTGGAGAACAGGCGGATGTGCCGCTTGATTATCCCTGGGACTGGGAATTCGATGAAACTTTAGATGACCTTTTCCTTAGAAGCGGTAAAGGAACAATTGCGATTGGTGTTGAACTCGATGCGGATTATCCCTGGGATGAATACACGCCCTGGGATAACAATAACATGGACAATTGGATGAGCTCTCCCACAACGCTTCAAGGAGAGGGTGATAATTTTTTACACTTCATCGTTTATGAACTGAAAAACATCGTTGATTCAAGCTACCGAACGCTTCCCGACAGGGATCACACAGCCATAGGCGGAGGTAGTCGCTGCGGTCTTTTTTCAATTTATGCGGGGTTGCGGGAATCCCGAAATTTTTCAAAAGTAATGGCTATGTCCCCGGCAGTCTGGATGGCTGAAGGTGGGCCAAACCTTCCATTAAGATACCCGGAATGGTTAACAACAAATCAACTTTCAGTCTGGTTTAACACCTATCAAGCGCCGACCAACGTATTTCACTACCTGTACGTTGGAACAAATGAAAGCGGCGCTGGCGGTTACCCACAGGTTGACAAGACCAATGGCGATTTATTAACTTGGCCAGTTGCTTATAAAGAAGGTGCTGACAAGGTGAAGCAAAAATACGATGCTGATGGCGTACCTTATTACTACAGGATCAAGTTAGGTGGTACGCATTATCCAGGGGTATGGCGGGATTATGTTGAAGAAGCCCTGACAAAGTTTGGGTTCTACTAAAATATTCAACAAAATAATTTCCTAACACCAATAATTGATATTAGGTATAATGGCATCTTGCGATTATAAAAACGACATTATTCCAGCTGAAAGGGACTAAATGCCATTTTCGAGTATCACATTTATCTTTTTATTTTTACCAATTACACTGATCGCTTTTTACGTCCTACCACGGAAGGGATGGCGTAATCTCGTTCTCGTCCTTACCTCGCTTGTTTTCTTCGCCTGGTCAGACCCCACCCACATCCACATCTTATTTCTATCAATAATAATTAATTACCTTTGGGGCTGTTTCATCGGCAAGGCACAAGCGCAAAATGCCACAAAAAGCGCGAAAACGCAGATGTGGATTGGCATTCTTCTCAACCTAGGCCTTCTGGGTTTCTATAAATACACCGGCTTTTTCCTCGACATTTTGAATTCAGTCCTCCCAATATCGATTGATTATGCGCAAAAAGCGCTGCCGCTTGGGATTTCCTTTTTCACCTTTTCCGGCATTTCGTACATTCTGGACATTTACAACGAAATCCACCCGCCAGAGAAAAACCTGGTGCGTTTCAGTTCTTATTTGATCATGTTTCCAAAACTGGTACAGGGGCCGATTACCCGGTTTATCCAGGTTAAAGACGAGCTGCTTCAGCCAAAATTTATCCCTCTGGGTATCATGGAAGGTGTTCGCAGATTTATTGGGGGTCTGGCAAAAAAGGTAATCTTAGCCGACAGCCTGGGCATGGCAACCAATAAGGTCTTTGCGACAGAATTCAATGAAATGGGGGCAGGTCTTGCCTGGTTTGGATTGATCGCATATACCCTCCAGATTTATCTCGATTTTTCAGGATATACCGACATGGCTATTGGGGTTGGTCAGATGCTGGGGTTCAAACTCCCTGAAAATTTCAACTTCCCCTACATTAGCCGCAGCATCTCTGACTTTTGGCGTCGATGGCATATCACCCTCGGTGCATGGTTCAGAACCTATTTATTCATCCCGCTTGAGTTCGCCCGTAAAAAAGCAAAGAACCTACGCCAGCAATCTAACCTGATGATTGTTTTCCTATTAACCGGTCTCTGGCATGGTGCCAGCTGGAATTTTGTCATCTGGGGAGCGTATTACGGCCTGATTCTTGCCATCGAAGCCAGCGGTTTTAGCAAAATGCTAAAGAAAGCTGCCCCCTTTTTCCAGTATGCCTATGCAATCATCTTAATCATGATTGGCTGGATTTTCTTCCGAATTACCGATGTGAGCAAATGGGGTTCCTTTTTCAGCGCTTTGTTTGGGGCAAATGGATGGACGAATTTAGTGACATTCAGGTCACTAAACATCCTCTTTTATCTTCCCTTCTTGATTCCGGCAATATTATTGAGCCTGCCCTTTTTGCACCAATTTGGCGAGAAGATAAAAGCCAAAGGTGGGAAAGCTTTATTAGTATTGGATATGGGTTACATTGCCTTATTCTTGTTCACCATCACCTTTATTCTTTCTAAAGGCTTCACTGCTTTTATGTATGTTGAATTCTAAGTATGAAAAAATTCAGCCCGTATTTTCTCCTGGTATTTTTTATACTCCTGGTCTCTGTCCCCGGTTATTGGCTCCTCAGAGGGAAACCCGCCGCTGAGGTGTCCATTATCGAAGGAAGAGTATTGGGATTACCTGAGAAATCCTATCCCACCTTAAAAATTGCGTTGGATTATATCCAGCAAGGAGAACCCGAAAAGGCAATCAGCCTTGTTTGGGATCTTTACACAGGCGGATCACTGCAAAAGAAATTCGATGGCGCTGTCACCGATCAGTTCCCCTTCAGGATGCCTTTGATCAAGTTTGCTAAAGCTGTTGATCGCCAGGTCATTAAACTGTCATATCGTTTCTCAGATGATGATGTCATCCCGGCAGATATGACTTCGGACATTTACATCATGCATAAGCACGATGCCCTCATTGTGCCGCCAGGAAGCTTTGACCAGAACGTCCGTAATAATATTGACCTTCGGTTGGCGAATTACAAGGACATTGCTTCAAGATACCCTGATCTGAACGTTTACATTTATTACCTTGAAACCCTGCCATATTCCCAGTATCATCCACTCAATAAATATTTTTCAAAAGCGGATCAGGGACAGGGATTTGAATATTTTCAATTCAGGCTGCCTGAAAAAATTAACCTTGACGCTATGCCGCTCGGTGACCTTGAAGAGCACTTAAAAAATTATTACCGCACCGATCACCACTGGAATGTCAACGGCATACTGGAAGCCTATAACGGGATTTACGATTTGATCTCAAAAGATAAACCAGATTTTCCTCGAGAATTATTATCAACAACTTTGATCCCTTTTCCGGAGATCGAATATTTAGGCGCTTATGCCAGGAAAACCCTCTACCCGCTAAAGGGTGATGATTTCATCGGTTATGAAGCAAATTTTCCCGATTGTCTTGTGAAAGACCAGGGCATGCCAGGAGATTATGATTTTCGAGATGAGTATGCTGCCGGAAATTATCCAACGACAGCCTACACGGATCATTATGGCACATATTTTGGCTCGCAAAGAGGTCAGCTGGAATTCATTTGTGAGACCCAAACCGATCGGAATATCCTCATCATTGGCGATTCTTACACACGACCGCTGGTAGCTTTAATTGCATCGCATTATCATCACACCTATTTTGTCGACCTAAGGCAAAACACGGATTTCACAATGTCGGGTTTCACACAGAACCACACCATTGAAGACTTTCTAATTGTCAGTGATTACGAAGTCGTTTTTTTGGACACAGACCAGTGGATGATACAACCTTAGGCAGTGCGCTTAGCTTTGAATAAATACTGACGAGTAAATCTAAATGATAATTACCAGTAAAAGGATTGATTTTTGAAGAAATTCACACAATACTTCTTAATCTTGTTTTTCTTAATAGTGCTTTTTGTGCAAATTTCCTGGCTGACAAACCTCGGCGCTTCCCCCGAGGAATCCGTGGTTGAGGCAAGGACCCTGGTCGCCTTAGAGCCTGCGTCTAACCCAAATCTTGGACGTGCTCTTGATTTCATTGAACAGGGAAACTATCGTGATGCTGCCGAGATCCTGATCAATTTGTACACCAGTGCTTCATTCGTCAACAAATTTGAACGTGCAACAAGCGATCAATTCCCCTTCCGAATGCCAATCATTCAATTCTCCAAAGCACTGGATAGAGGAATCATTAAAATTGCTTACGGCTTGCTCAAGGATACAGCGATTCCGGCGGATATGACATCGGATATTTATTATGACAAAACAAATAACCAGCTGGTATTCTCGCCGAATCTTTTTAATGAAGCAGCCAAAGAAGCAATTGACGAACGCATCAGCAATTACGAAGACATTATCCAATCACATCCCGATAAAAATTTTTATCTCTATTACCATCAAACCCTTGAAAATTCCGAGTTCCATCCTTTAAGCACCAGCTTTGCTTATGCGGATAGGAGTCAATCCATCGGCTATTTTGAAGAGAATTTGCCCGAGAATTTGGTTTTGAAGAAATTTATGCTTGAGGGCATGGAAGATCATCTAGAAAATTATTACAGGACCGATCACCACTGGAATGTGTATGGCATCCTAAAAGCCTATGGGGATATCCATGATATGCTCGCTTCAAATTACCCCGGCATTTCACCGATGCTTGAGCACAAAGACATCCTTAAATTCCCGGATATAAAATTTTTAGGGTTGATGGCACGCCGAACTTTTTATCCCATCAAAGGTGATGATTTTGCTGTGGAAATTGTTGATTCTCCAGCCTATGAGATGAAAGTCAACGACCAGCTCATCGAGCAGAACCTGAGGCAAACTTATTTCGAAGGCAACTACTCAACCGTGCCTTATACCAACCACTACAATGAATTTTACGGCTATGTCACCAATTACACAGAATATACCTTTGAAAATGACTCAAACCGCAATTTGTTATTCATTGGTTCATCTTACCGGTATGCATTGGATCCGCTGGTTGCATCGCATTATAAAAAGACATACTGTGTCGATTTGCGCTATTTCACCGATTTCTCTTTATCAGAATTTTTGGCTGAGCATGACGTGGATGATATACTAATAATTGGCGATAACAATGTCGCCTTTGAAGATCTTGAATATTGGAAGATAAACCCTTAGTAAAGGACCTGACCATGATCGTAAAAAACATAGCGTACGCCTGCCTCACACAGCATTGTGAAAATGGGCACGAAGACAAAGAGAGCATAAACTGGATCCATAACGACCTTTCAGAAACCAGATTCACTTATGGTGAATTTGAACGTGAATCTAACCAGATTGCCCACATATTAAAGGATTTAGGTGTTCAAGCGCAAGAAGTCGTCAGTATTTTTCTCCCAAGAAGTCCAAAATTGATCACAAGCTTCTTTGGCATCCAAAAATTACAGGCAATGTCCTGTATTTTATTCTCCACATTAGGAGAGGACGCCTTGCTTGACAGGTTGGGTAACAGCCAGGCAAAGGTCATCATCACAAAAAACAGCCTCGTCAGAAAGATACTGGCAATTAAAGACCAATTGCCTGAATTGGGAAAAATACTTGTCGTTGACAAAGAGGAACATCGTGACGATTTTATTTTAAGCCTGCTAGCATTACTGAAAAATGCTGATACAGACTTTGAATATCCGCATCAAGTGGATGGAGAAATGCCAGCCTTCTTGCAGTACACCTCAGGGTCAACGGGCAAGCCCAAAGGGGCACTGCATGTTCACGGCGCAATCCAGGATATTATTCAATCCTTTCAAGAAATTATAAAACCTGAAGCTGATGATCTGTATTGGTGCACAGCAGATCCTGCCTGGATTACAGGTTTATCTTACGGCATCATCGCACCGCTGAGCACAATCACAGACAGCATCCAGTTCAGCGGCACTTACAATGCTGACCACTGGTTGAAAATTCTTAAAGATAAACAGGTAAACATCTGGTACACGGCACCAACAGCGCTCAGGATGTTGATGCAAGAAGATGATGAAAAATTTGTCGCGATTCGATCCAACAGCTTGAAGCGGATTTACAGCGTTGGCGAGCCTTTAAACCCTGAAATTTATCATTGGGGTAAAAAGGTATTTAGTACCGAAGTTTATGATAATTGGTTCCAATCTGAAACTGGCAGCATCATGATCGCAAATCGCCCAGGGCTGGCGGTAAAACCCGGTTCAATGGGCAAGCCCAGGTCCGGTATTGAGGTCTTCATATTGGATGATGATATGCAAGCCCGCCCGGTTGGCTTACAGGGTCACCTGACTTTGAGGAAGGGTTGGCGGTCTATGTTTAGGACCTATTTCCACAAAGAAGATGCATATGCGGATAAATTCCGTGGCGAATATTATATAACAGGCGATCTTGCCTACCAGGATGAGGAGGGGTACTTCTGGTACGTAAGCCGTTCTGATGATGTTATAAACACCGCTGGCCACCTGGTGGGTCCCTTTGAAGTCGAAAGCGCGCTGCTGGAAATTGACGAAATCGCGGATGCAGCAGTTATCGGTGCTGACGATCCGCTCTTGCACAAGAAGATTGTTGCCTATATCGTTCTGCCAGAAGAGGTAAAATGGGATCGCACCCTCGAATTGAAATGCCGAATTTACATATCCAACAAGGTATCAACGGTGGCAATCCCTTCTGAATTCATTATTACTGGCAAAATACCCAAAAACCAAAGCGGGAAAATTCTTCGGCGCGTACTCAAAGCCTATTACGAAGGCGAAGACCCCGGTGATATTTCTACAATGGAGTAAATAAAATGGCGATTACAGAAAAATTGACGCAGGTCTTTAGAGAAGTCTTTGATGACGATACTTTAGTCCTGACTGATGAAATGACTGCCGACGATGTGGATGCCTGGGATTCTCTCTCGCATGTAAACTTGATGATTGCGATTGAGATCGCTTTCGGGATTGAATTCAAACAAAACGAGATTCAGAGTTTTGCAAATGTCGGGGAATTACGCCAGGGTATTGAAGAAAAGTTGGGAAAATAAAGAATAGTACACCAAATTTTCTCTCCCCCGAATCTATTACGGATCTTGCCGGTTTCACAACCAATGATTGAAACTTAGCGCAAACCGCTCAGTGTATCTTTCCAAGCATGATATGCTTTTGATTCTTGAATTTCGACATCCTCAAATGCAAGCATCTGGCCTGGTTCAATCTTACGCTTAATAACAACATCATACATTAACCCAATCGGAACATGATTGGGTGCATCTGCAATAGGAATTGCCTCACCGCGAACGTGGAAATTTCGGTCTGCACGCTTGATGACTGTCCCAGGATTTAGCGCATGTTTCGCAATTGTGCACACACTTGCCTTCGGTTTCAATCCATTATTCAACAAAACTCCCTGCCCCTGCAGCACCTGTCGGATCGTCACCGGGATCTCCAGGTAGATCAGGTGGAAACTTTGAAGCATTGTATAAAACGGTCCACCCCCCAATTTCAGATACTCGAATATTGGTGCTTCAACCGAATCATATTCAGCAGTGATAAACACCCCCGCAGGGAACCTGTGTTTTGCTTTTGGACTGCACAGCAAGTAATCACTGATGGGCTGCCCGATTTCTTTTGCACGTAGGGCAAGTTTTTGGGCACCTTCAGAGATGTCCATACTTTCGTATCCATACAATCCCTGGATGCCAATAACTGCACCCAAACCATTTGCGACAAAAACCTGCTCAATCTGGATTTTCGTCCCATCTGTGGCACCAGTAACCTGCTCCACAGAGATGCCTTGCTTCTCTGCCCAATATGCCATTTCATCAGGCGTCGGGGTCAGGTTGAGAAACCCTTTTAAATTCCCGTAAACAAGGGGCTTAAAACCAACTTCAAGAAGCTTTCTATTCAACGCTGCAATTGCACCAGGTTGGTCACCCTCCGCTTCTGTGATCAAACCTTTCTTAGCCAGATATGTGCCGGTCGTAACATGGAGCTCGGCATCCATGGTGACTACAGGAATCCCTGCATCCATCACCTGGCAGAGCACCTCGGTTGCATAAACCGGGTTGCCATTGCATTCCACAACCAGGTCACTGTGATCAATCAAATCCTGGGTAGAATGGGTTTGAATACCATCATCAGGAAAGTCTGTCAAATCCCTTTGTGTCAGGATGCGAGAAACTTCCATGTCAGGCAGCCTGTTAATGGTTCGCTTCAATCCGCTGCCAATGAACCCTGTGCCAATTATTCCGATTTTGCTGATTTCTTTAGGTTTCATGCTTGCCGCTTGTTCGATGTTTTGGTGATTTGTTTTTCTTTTTACTTCCCAGAAGATCCAAACCCTTATTCCTTTTTACTGGTCTAATATAGGCGAGGTGCATTATTGATTGTGCGAACAGTCTTTTCAAAATCAACCCCGACCTGGTCGCAATACCATTGAATAGCATTGAAACGCGGAAGGTTTTCTCTTTCAAGAAGGTGCAATGCCTGCTCCCTTGTAATTCGACCTTCACGGATTTGATTACTTCGAAAAGTGTCATTGATGGTTAAGCCAGACATCATATAGAACATATAGTCAGAAAGCGGAACCGTTCCATCGTCAATCCGCCAGGTGCTGGGGGTTTCATCAGATGTTTCCCAGCTGTATTCTTCGATCAGGGTCTTGTTTACTTCTTCTTCATCCCATCGAAGGTAATCAAATAGACGTAGATAATTATGTGGAATGATATAGAAGGAAAGATAACCGCCAATTGTGTCAACCAATGACCTGTTGATGTAGGAAGGATTATCGATATATTTCCTGAGATAACTGAAAATCATATTCAATTTGTCTGCTGCCGAATTATCTAAGCTGTCAAAATGTGGTTTAATACCCGAAAATCCTGCCTTGAAATAGGTGTGTTCAAAGGGTGTCGCACATAAAACAATCATGTCCCGCCCAAGTTTCTTGCCAACCTGGTTCGCATGGTAGAAAAATTGTTGACCAACGCTTGTCAATAATGGAATTGTTCCCAAATCAGGCTTTTTCAACCACGCCTGGAGGTTTGCTTTGATATTCGCTTTCTTCTGATCCAGGTCAGCTTTAATCACAATTTGCTCAACGCCAAGTGTTTCACACAGCCGTTTCTGGTTTCTGTGTGCCATATCGGTTGCAACACCCCAATCATACGTAAAGGCAACAGCATCAAGTCCTAAAACCTTTTTAACAAGATGCAATCCAAAGCTGCTATCACGCCCGCCGCTAAAGGACACCACGCATTTAACCTGGCCGTCGGCATCTTTATTGCTGTCAAGTAAGGCTTGCAGCGCATCCATCCCTAAAAGATTTTTCTTTTCATAATGATGACAAAAATTACAAACGCCGTTTTCATCAAATTCAATAAATGGAAATGTTTCCGGCAAGACACATCTCGTACACCGCTGGAGTTTGTCCACCTTTTCTTTTGCCCGTTTAAATTCGTAAACAAGCACCTGGTTATGAAAATTTTCGTAGCTTTTGAAAGCAGGAATTTGTCGATTTCTGCTCAAGTCTTCAATTGGCATTGGGTTACTCCACTCTCTATTAAAAAACCTTATTAAAACTTATATCAAAAAAATCTACATAGCTTTTTGTAAATCAGAGCATTGATTTTACTTGATTTTGAATCTCTTGGCAGCCTGGATTTATCATGCAATCCTCAGATTCACACGGCAATTGATTAAAGCCATTATAATGAATAAAGTAAAATTTGAGCAGAAGAACTTGAGCATTACTGTGTTTAAACCTCAAACTTTTGCTGTTTTTGCTTGACAATATTAATTTGACTTAGAATATTGAATGCGTATAATAATTACCTATTATGAAAATTACTCATTGTCCGATTATCGGCAGCTCAAGAGGGGTCACCTACCTCGATCTGGGAAATGTTCCCCTGGTTAACAACCTATGCGATACCCGGAAAGAATCCCTTGAAGTTGAGCGTTTCCCGCTTGCGATACAATTGTTCCCTGAGAGCAATCTAACCTGCTTGACCGATGTTGTCGACAAAGATAAATTATTTCAAAATTATCTTTATCGGTCAAATGTTAATAAGCCATATTTACAACATTGTTCTCAAATGTTTGATTATTTGACCGGGTATGTTGATTTGAAACCCGGGGACATTGTTGTCGATATTGGCGGCAACGATGGTTCTTTGCTTTTAGAGTTTCGTAAGAAAAATCCAGATCTGCAATTAATCAACGTGGATGCCAGCCAGAGTTTTAAGGAAATCAACATTGAAGCTGGCATTGCGTATTTCAATGAGTACTTTGGTGAAGATACCGTTTTACCTCAGAAAGCAAAATTGATCACCTCAACCAATGTCTTTCAGCATACCCAACCCATACGTTCTTTTGTGAAAGGCATTTACAACAACCTGGAAAACAACGGTATTTGGAGCCTTGAATTCCCTTACATCCTTACAACCCTGCTCAATGATAATTACGATCAGATTTACCATGAACATGTGTATTACTTCAACCTACAAAACATTATGGACCTTGCGAACCAGGAAGGCTTGAAAGTAATCAATGTGTCCTACCATGATATGCACGCCGGCACCCTGAGGGTATTGATGACGAAAAAGTCATCTCACAGGAACCAGGATATCACCATCCCCTCATTCTTAAATTTGGAAAAAACGATCACTGAAGAATCCTGCATCCGCTGGGGGAAGCGAACCCATGAAAAGATCGATGAATTCAAAAACTACATCAAGGACCTGGTTTCACAAAAGAAGCGCATTGCAGGATTTGGTGCAGCAGCAAAAGGTTGCGTATTTCTAAATTCCGTCGGTATTGATGATTCAATGATTGAATTTATTGTTGATGACACACTATTCAAACAAGGGAAATTTGTTCCGGGAACAGGTATTAAAGTCGTTTCAAGAGAAGTACTTTTCGAAAACAAAATTGATTACATTCTCATTCTTGCCCATAATTTCAAAGATTACATTATTGAATCACTTAAAGGGCAATATGATGGCGAATTCATTGTCATGTTCCCGGACATCAAGAAGTACTGAGGCTATTCAAGAACTTTGCAAAGCGCCTAAAGGAAAAAGATATGCGATTCGAATATGAATATGGGACAGATTCTCTTGGCAAACGGAATTGGCATGAAGAGGACGATCCCTGGAAAGCACAAAATATCTACAAAATTTTAGACAAAAACAACATCCAACCCAATAACATTTGCGAAATTGGTTATGGCGCTGGCGGCTTGCTTGTAAATTTGGCGAATTGTTATGGTGAGAAAGTTGATTTTTACGGATACGAAACCTCTGAAGAAGCCTTTGAAATTGCCAAATTAAAAGAACAAGAAAATATTCATTATTATCTCAAAGATTTACTCAAAACAGATGCCCACTACGACGTTGTGATGGCAATCAACGTGTTCACGCATGTCAGGGATTACCTGGGTTTCTTAAGTCAACTTCGATCAAAGGGAGAATATAAGGTCTTCCATATTCCGCTGCAAATAACTTTTTATTCTGTGTTAAGAAGCCGTTATTTTGCGAATAAAGAGTACATGCGCAGCAGTCTGCATCACTTTAACAAAGACACGGCTCTGGGCACCTTGCAAGGCACAGGCTATGAAATCATTGATTACATGTTTACATCCCGCTCCCTGGACCTGCCTGACCCGCAGGGAAAAGATAAGCTGTGGAAAATCCCCCGGAAAATCATGCATGCGATAAACCCCAATCTTGCTGCGAAATTGCTGGGCGGTTTCTCACTGATGATATTAGCCAAATAATTAGAACAAGCCGCTGTTTGGAAAGAGGGATTTGGGGGAAAGTGTGAAAACATTCTTATCAAACAGCGATTAATTTTGAGTGATGAAAGACGATGAAAAATTCCTCAGCGGAGCAAAAATTAGAACTTTATCTTACCGCCGCGAAAACGAATTGGATTATTGAATGTCAGAACTAAAACAAAAAACAATTAACGGCATGGTCTGGTCGGTTTCAGAACGTATCAGCCTCCAGGTGATGCACATGCTCATCTCAATCATCTTAGCCCGGTTGCTCAGCCCATCGGAATTTGGCCTTTTGGGCATGCTGGCAATATTCACAAGTATTGCCCAATCGGTATTAGACAGCGGCTTTGGCAGCGCATTGATCCAAAAGAAAGACGCAACCCAGACTGATTCCTCCTCGATCTTCTACTTCAATTTGTTGATTGGGATCTTTTTGGCAAGTATCTTTTTCTTTTCTGCCCCATTAATAGCCGACTTCTATCAACAGCCTATTCTCAAGCCAATCACACGCGTTCTCTCATTGAACATGATCATCAATGCTTTCAGCCTCGTTCAGCTTTCCATCCTAAGAAAGAAGATGGAATTTAAAAACCATTTCATCGTCAGCTTGATCGCCGTCCTTTTCTCTGGGGTTACTGGCATACTTGCTGCTTATAATGGACTGGGGGTATGGAGTCTTGTTATTCAGACTTTGTCCCACAGCCTGGCACAGGCAAGCGCTTTGTGGATATTGAGCAAATGGCGTCCGATCGGGCATTTTTCACTCAAATCTCTCAAGACCATGTTCTCCTTTGGCTCAAGGCTGCTCGTGGCTGGTATTATTGAGACGGTCTTTAAGAACTTATACCAAACCTTTATTGGCAAGGTTTACTCCCCCAGTGATGTCGGTTATTATTCCAGGGCTTCCACCATGGGATCTGCTGCCTCCGTCGCGACAAGCATGGCACTTGGCACCGTCGTTTTTTCCGCCTTCTCTCCCTACCAGGATGATGATATAACCTTAAGGAAAGTGCACAGTAAAACCATCAAAATGTCGATGTTTGTTCTGATGCCGGTCATGATCGGCTTGATCGCAATTGCCGAACCTTTATTCCTCTTCCTTCTGACCGAAAAATGGGCAGAGAGTATTCCTTATTTCCAACTGCTCAGTGTGATCGGCCTGCTCTTCCCGATTGTTGTGCAAAACTACAATTTGCTTCGCATCAAAGGGCGGACGGATTTGCACCTGCGTTTAGAAATTTTCAAATACATCATCACAGTCATTGCCATCGCTTTAACTTACAAACACGGCATTATCGCCTTAATTTACGGGCAAATTGCAGTCGCTGTGATATCCCATTTCGTCGTCAGTTATTTCGTTGGCAGATTGGTTGATTACACACTGATTGACCAATTAAAAGCATTGTTCCCGCAAGGGGTCATTTCGTTGATCATGGGCGGCAGCATTTATTTTGTTGGGAATTTACTAAACACCGACAGTAATCTACTCATTTTCTCGACTCAAATTGTTCTGGGTGTGATCATTTATTTCCTGTTGAACAAACTTATCAAATCCCCGGAACTCGAAGAATTCTTGTCCATCATTGGGAATTTCACGAAAACACTATTATCAAAACTGAAAGGCAAACGATGAGCAATCCATTGGTCACTGTCAGTTTGGTTGCCTTCAATCAAGCTTCTTTCATCCGTGAAGCAATTGAGAGCTGTTTGATGCAAAAGACGCAGTTTGACTACGAGATTATCATCCATGATGATGCATCTGCGGATAATTCGGCTGAAATCATTTTGGAATATGCAGAAAAATACCCTGAAATCATCCGCCCAATTATTCAGACGGAAAACCAATTTTCAAAGGGGACAGAAATCAATGCAAAAATCACCATTCCCCAAGCAAAGGGCAAATACATCGCCTTTTTAGAAGCCGATGATTATTGGATCGATCCAGAAAAATTGCAATACCAGGTTAACTTCATGGAATCGCACCCGGAAGTCTCAATGTGTTTTACGGCAACCAAAACCGTAGATGCTGCCAATCCCGAGGAATACTCGATAAGACGTTATAAAAATGCTGACAGCCCTGTCAGCGCAGAAAATGTGATCTTAATCGGCGGCCATTTACTGGATATGGGCTCGGCGGTTGCGAAAAAATCAGTTTTTGATGAAGTGCCGGACTGGTATTATTTTTCCCAGATGTGGGACAACACCGTTCCGCTGTTATCAACACTGCATGGAGAAATCTATTACCTGAACAAAGTCACTTCTGCATATCGCGTAAACACACCTGGCTCCTACATGCAAAAAAATGTTAAAGTCCTGGAAAAAAGAAAATCCCATATTCTCAAAACATTGAAATTATTAGAGGGATTCAACCAGGCAACAGAGAACAAATACGAAAAATTAATTCGTCGCAAGACAAGGTTGATCAGCGTTGGTGCGCTCTTGTTGATGGAAAAGGATTCGCCGTTATTTAAAAAATACTATTTGCAATTGACCCCTTTGTTGAAACTCGAGTACAAAATATTTAATTTTATCGGACGATACGGGCTGTGGAAAAAATACCGTCAATTTTTAAGCATGTTCCGAAAGATCAAGTACGTATAAACCCTAAAAATCATCAACGGTCTTGAAAGCTTTATCGCTCTTCTCCCCAAAAGTATTGGGTCAATTCCTTTCGTAAATCTTCACGATCGGTTGCACTGATCGGGGTCATCCGCTCTTTGTATTTTTTTATATAATCTTCAAGGCTGGAGATCGTTCTTGCCGGCACACCCGCCACCACCGAATTCGGCGGGACATCTTTCACGACCACGGATCCAGCGCCAATAATACTGTTTGGCCCAATGCTGACACCTGGCAGAATGATGCTGTTGACACCAATAAAGCAGTTATCCTGAACATGGATTGCGCCAAAACGGTTGCCAAATGGCGATGAATTAGAGATTGACTCTCGAAACAAACGGCTCGATGCGTCATGCGTTAGAAAGAACACACCATAGGTGATCGTCACCTTGTTCCCAATTTCAATCAACCAGGGTTCTGAGCCGTAGTTATGCGGATGATTTAATAACTGGCAATCATAACCAATCCTCACGCCCATCGATCGCAGATATTTAACCTTGTTCCCCCGATATATCAGGTAATACTTTATCTGTTCGAATATCTTTTTAAGAATATTTTTTATCTTCATTACCCTGTATCCTGATTCTTTAAAGCCTGATAAATATCGACGTAGGCATTGATCATTTCATCCATACCGAATTTCTCAATAAGAATGGCTTTTCCCATCCGCCCCATCTGTTGCGCACGTGCCGCATCTGCAAGGAGCAAATTAACATGCTTTACAATTTCGTCCGGGGATCCTGGCTTGATCACAAAACCGCTTTCGCCGTCCTTCACGACTTCCCTGTTGCCGCCATTATCCGAAACCACAACAGGTTTAGATAATGCCATGTATTCCAGAAGCGCATTCGCTGTCCCTTCGCCGTGAACCGTTTCATTGGTTGAAAGAATGCCGATACGTGATTTTGCAATATATGGCTCAGGTTTGAGGGTGTCAGTAATAAATTCAACATGCGATCCCACGCCGATCTCCAAAGCGTAAGCTTTGACAGCGTCTAATGTGCCTGCATCATGACCCACGAGCAGCAGCCGGGCATCAGGAAAGGATGTGAGAATGGCAGGCATAGCTGCCACCAGGCTGATGTGATCCTTCTTATTACTGAAATTTGCAACCATGCATAAATTTTCATGATTTTCAGGTGGGGACTCTGGCAGTCCTTCGAAACGGCTCATATCCACGCCGTTATATATCACCCGTGTTCGAGGGTCGGCTTCAAAGCCAAAAGCTTTCAAACCTGCTTGTGAATTGGCAACGATCGCCTCCGCTTTTTTAGCACTCCACTTTGTGAGACGATTCGAAAAATCCAAGCGAGACGGCGATAAACGAATGCCGCCGTGCAGCATTGGTACACGGCAAAATTTTGCTACCAACAAACCAACCAGATCCCAAATGCCGCTACCCCAGGTGTGAATGACTTGAATATTCTCACGCTTAACAAGCCGTATCAACTTGATTACAGGGCTCAGCAGATCAAGCCCAAACAACCGGCTGACATTTACAAGACTGTTGGCAAATTGGCTTGCTTCAGATTCTCTCAATCCATTTGGATTCATTACTGCGACAATCGTTGAGAAGTGCTTCCTCTCTTTTAAGCCTTGTAATAAGGCGATCAGCTGTCTTTCCTTGCCCCCTGCATCTAAATTGCCTATCAGCATCAATACTTTTATCTGATCGTATTTATTAGCATTTTGTTCTTTGGACGATCCCATACGATTATTATTTCCAGTCAGATATTTATTGAATTAACTTTGTACTTTTCATGCCTTGATTTCTAAAAGAATTTCATGCCAGGATCTTTTCACACTCTCCAAGGAATACTCGGCTAAAAACTTTTCTCGAGTCTTAAGTGCACCTTTAACTAAATCTCTATAAAGTGCCTGGTTCGTTAACAGCTCAGAAAGCGCCTTCACATATGAATCCAGGCTGACTTCGTCAATTAACAACGCATTATAACCATCAAGGGCAATATCGCTGATATCGCCAATATCGGGCATGACAACAGGCAGTCCGCAGCTTAACGCTTCAATCATCGCCACCGGTAAGCCCTCAAAAGCAGATGCCATGATGAAAACCCGGGATTGATTCAAGAAATTCGGTATATCCTCGTATTTTTGTTTGCCGGCAAAATGCACACTTTCAGTAATCCCATAATCCGCGACTTTATCTGTCAGGTTGGAGCTTTCAGGTCCATCACCGACGATTAGTAATTTGATATCAGGATATTGCTGTTGCAGGGCATAAGAAGCATCAACAATCAGGTGGACCTGTTTGTTCTGGTCTAAACGTCCAACATAAACAAAATCGAAAATCTTCTGAGTCTGATCAGGTTGAAATAAATCAAAATCAATTGCATTCACTGCCTTAGAAATGAAAAATTTCTCATCAGGCAATCCAAGATATGAAAGATTTGTTTTTGAAGACTTGCCTCTGACACCAATGCGCTCAGCCTGCGCAAGCAAGCTTTGATAAAATTTTGATTTGTTTACCAGGGGGCGATCAGTCCCTATCAGTTCCTGTATGACCG
Source organism: Candidatus Brevefilum sp. (assembly GCA_029210815.1). GTDB lineage: Bacteria > Chloroflexota > Anaerolineae > Anaerolineales > Anaerolineaceae > Brevifilum. Next base: position 42,365 of record JARGGB010000005.1, on the reverse strand, counting down.
GAATATTTAAGAAGCGGCCGATGATGGCGGCATAAACGCCGTGGGGGACAAAATAGATGGCATAAATGCAGTCCGGTTTTTCTTTTACACAAACAGCGAACAAAGCAATAAAACGGTACACCTCTGTCAGGAACAAAGACCAGCCGAGAATTTTTGGCGGCGAATAGGACTTAACTTTGGCCATAGGGACCGGTGAGCGCCTGACCAGAAAGATTTTTTCTACAGGATCTAATTCCACAAGGGGAAGCAAGCTTGCCCTGACCTTGTCTTCACTCATCCCGCAAATTGTGACTATTTTCATTAATTCTCACCAAATCAATCGAGATTTTCTATAAAATCCACCATCCAACGGGTTAAATCGATTTTCTTTTCTAGCAAACGATTCCTTTTCGATTGGAATTTTTGCCTCAATGCGCCATCCTCCAACCAAATGTTGAGCAAGGCAAATATTTCTTCTTCCTGTTTTGGGAAAAACGCATAGGTTAATTGATATTCATCATGTAAATCCTGCAAGATGGAACATCGGTCAGCAAAAGAATTAATGCGGATCGATGGCACGCCAAGCACAGCTGCCTCTACCGTCATCGATTGACTGTCGCCAATAAAAACATCAGCAAAAGCCAGCACATGGTGCATGTCCGCAGGGTCAATTTGAATGCGGTATGGCTCAAACTCGGGCTGCAGAGTCCCCTCACTGGAGATAAACACTTTGCCATACTGATTTAAGGATTTGATCAATTTTCGCTGCATTTCGAGCCCCATGCCAAACTCTCCCTGATCATGGGCTGCTTTCAGGTTTACAAAACGCAGTAAGAAGTATCTCTCATCAGGACCGACACCCAATCCGCCAATAATTTTTCGATCAGGCGAGAAATGATTGGGATGTAAATAAGCTAATTTTTGTATGCCTTCATAGGTGATATGCTTCTTCCCATGATTTTCATTCAACACTTTTGGGGTCACAATTCTATGCGCCATCGGGTAAGACAGCCTGACAAAGGATTTTGCAACGCTGGCATCGTCTTCGTTGAACACAATTGATTTTGCGCCAATAAACGGGGCAACATGTGTAATTGAAACGGAAGTGCCAATTAAAATCTTGCTTCGATGACGCTGTGCTGCTCTCAGAACACCAAAATCATGCTCCAGCATCTCGTAAGCAAGCCCCAGTGTGCCCTTACGGGCTTTTGAGACCACATCATAGGCAAAGCCATAGGAATCCAATAAATCAAGCGTTACATCCTTCTCACGGGTCGTAATGGTAACCTCATGGCCGTGCGACTGCCAGATCTTTATCGCATTTCGAAATAAATGGACGTGTGCAGGATGCCCGATATCTACAAGTATGCGCTTGTGTTTTGAAGCAATCAATTAATAACCACTCCGCTTAACCCATAAAAATTTTTAGAACAATTTTCACAATGATATTACCATCAATATGGCTTGAATGGATGAGAAGATAGGCACAAAATAATCGAGGGTTTCTTTAGAGGATTTTAGCTGCTTAATAGAGATTGAATCAGACAATCCACAATTTTTCTTGCTGCTTTTCCATCACCGTACAATTCAGGATGATTTTCAGGAATCTCAAAATTTAGGACCTTTTCTAAAATGATTTCTTTATCCCCACCAGCTAAAACATTCCACCCAGACTGGACGGTTTCAACCCACTCGGTTTCATCGCGCAAGGTTATACAGGGGACTCGAAGCCAATAAGCTTCCTTTTGAATGCCGCCCGAATCCGTCAGGATCATCCTGGCAGAGGCTTCAAGCCGAACCATGTCAAGATATCCCAGCGGATCGATCAGTTCTATGTTTGACGCTGTTAAATAATGTTGATAGCGATAATTTTTAATTGCCAGTCTTGTCCTGGGATGGATAGGAAAAACAACTTTTTCATCCAGTGAGGTTAACGCATCTAAAATATTTTCCAACCGTAATGGATCATCCGTGTTTTCAGCGCGATGCACTGTTGCCAAATAATATTGACCTGGTTCTAAGTTTAGTGACTCAAGAATACCCGAATTCATTTCTGCTTTTTCAGCAGCATACGAAAGCGAATCCGCCATGACATCACCGACAATAACCACCTTTTCAGTTATGCCTTCATTGGCTAAATTTTCTACGGCAACTTCGCTTGGGCAGAAAAGTGTATCAGAGATGTGATCCGTCAGGATCCTGTTGATCTCTTCTGGCATTCGGCGATTAAAACTTCGCAAGCCTGCTTCGACATGCGCAACTTTAATATGCAATTTTGCCGCAGCTAATGCGCCTGCCAGAGTTGAATTTGTATCGCCATAAACAAACACCCAATCTGGCTGAGTATCAATTAACACAGTTTCAATTTTTGCCAGCATTTCACCCGTCTGGACGCCGTGTGTACCGGATCCAACCCCCAGATTGAACTGCGGGGTGGGAATATCAAGTTCATCGAAGAAAACTTTCGAAAGATTCTCATCATAATGCTGACCGGTATGCATAATGATTTCATCAGCTTCATCCCGCAGCAGTCGGCTGACCGCTGCCGCTTTAATAAATTGCGGGCGGGCACCAATGATTGTTACAATCTTCAATTTCTTTTCTGATGAATTTTTCATGAGACTCAGGCTTAAACCATTTCTGGATTTGCTGTTACTTCAGATACTTGTTCGAATCCATATCAAACCACATCGCAAAAAATAAAGATTGCATTCCAGTGATGATCAAAAAGATGGCAACAATCGTGCTTGTTGCAGCGACTGGACCTGTTGTAATTCTTACGATAAATAAATACAGACCCAACAGCCACCCGATTAAGGAAAATGCAAATCCTGAAAAATAAAAGAAAATTAGTGGGTGAAAGTCTCGAATGACGTATTTTTGGATCATACGATAGAAAAACAAGCGTGAAAGTAGCCAGGTAAATTTTGGGATCACCAGCAAAGGTTTAATGCCCGATTTCTCACCAATCCCGTAAATGGGCTGAATTTCAACATCGCGAACTCTAAAATTATAAATATTCAATTTCACAAGCATGTCATTTGGCATACCGTAACGCTTGTAAATCCCTCCCAAATCAAGCGTCGAGAGCACTTTGTGATTTGCCACAGTGAAACCGGTCTGAGAATCCGCCACATGCCAGTACCCGGAAGCAATTTTCGTCAGTAAAGACAGCGCTGCATTGCCCATGTAACGCGCTTTAGGGATTTTATGCCAGGCTTCACCGGTAAATAGCCGGTTCCCTTTAGTGTAGTCTGCTTCGCCGTTGACAATGGGGTCCAATAATGCAGGCAAGTCTGATGGGTCCATCTGTGCATCCCCTGCCATAACAGCCGTTGCATCAATTTGATGATCCCGACACCACTTATATCCTTCAGCAATGGCGCCGCCGACGCCGACATTCTTTTCCATACATATCAGAACAATTCGGTTATCAGGGGCATCGATGTAACCATTAACAACATCAACGGTCTTATCTTTGCTCAGGTCATCCACGATCACAACATAATCAACGTAATCTGGCGTTGTTTCAATAACCTTTCCGATCAATTTTTCTTCATTGTAAGCTGGAACAACGACTGCGACAGATTTGCCTTTATACATCTTCCACCATATTTATCTTTCTAAACTTTATTTGCCGTAACCAATGCCGTAATAATCCAGGCCTGCTTTTTTTGCTTTGAGGGGATCAAGCACACGTCGTCCATCAATCACAATTGGCAAATGCATCTTCTGCTTGACTTCAAGCAAATCCAATTCCTTATAAGCTTCGTGTGCGACCATAATAATGACGGCATCGCTATTTTCAATGCAATCAAGAATATTTTCCTGATAAGGTGCGACATAAGGATCCTGAACAACGACAGTGACGCTTTCAGCATTGAGCAAATTAACCAGCGCATCACTGGGACTATTTCGGGTGTCATCACTTTCTTCAAGGTAAGCATAACCCAGGATTGCAATTTTTGCGTTTTTTAATGGTTTCTGAAAAGCATCGAGCGCGTTTTTCAAAATCTTTACAATCTGGGCAGGCATTGAATCATTTACAGCTCTGGCAGCCGGGATAAGTTTCAGGTCTGCTTGCCCCCTTGCACCATATGCCAGCAGCCATGGATCTTTGGGGATGCAGTGTCCGCCAACTCCCGCACCGGCAAACAAAACGTTTCGCCCCGGTGACTTATTCACAAGCTCTCTTACTTTTAGAAAATCAGCCCCAACAGATTGGCAAATCAATGCTAACTCATTTGCAAAAGCAATATTTACATCCCTGTATGCATTCTCTGCCGTTTTTGTTATTTCGGCAGTGATCAAATCCGCTGTATCTAAATCCGACTGGACAATATGCCGGTAAAACTTCTTCATCGTCTCAGCGACTTCTGGCGTATCACCGCCGCATACCCTGCTCATATTCCTCAGGTTCGCCAGCAATTTACCCGGCATGACCCGCTCAGGACAGGCGCCCAGGAAAAAGTCCTCACCAGACTTCTTTCCACTTGATTCTTCAATCAAAGGACGAACAAAAGTTTCCATCGTTCCAGGTGCAATGGTTGATTCAACAATCACCAGGACGCCGTCTTTCATGACCTGACCCAGGCTCTGACACGCTGATCGCAAAGCCACATACTGCGGGATGTGATCATCATCGATCGGCGTCTCAACATCAATCAGCACAATATCTGCGTCTGCCAATGCTTCATAACTCGTTGTGGCATCGAAGTTGCCAAGGTGAAAAACAAACTTCAACAAGTCAGCTAAACCCGGCTCCTTGCCTTCGATCGGGGAAATACCCTGGTTAATTAAATCAACACGATCTTGTTTGATGTCGGCACCGATCACCTTGAATCCCGCATCCGCAAGCATGCAGGCAACCGGCAGCCCAACATAACCAAGACCGATCACGGCTACTTTCGCTTGCTTATTTTGAATTTTCTCGTTAAGTGATTGCAAAGATCTCATATTAATTCACTTCTGTACTGATGATCCGATGATCAGTGCCGGATTTAACAATCGTCTTTGCCAACTCAAGCGCTCGTAAACCGTCCTCACCAGAAACAGCAACGGGTTTGTCGTTTTCAACGGCATCGAGGAATGCCTCTTGCTCTGAACGCAAGGGTTCTTTTTTGGCGATGATATGCCGTACCATCTGACCTTCTCTGACACCGCGTAAGACTCGAAGGTTGTCCCACTCGCTGCCCGATGAAACCGGGTTTTCAAAGAAAAACAAGTCCTGTGTCAGGTAATCACAGCGGTACAATCCACGCTCGCCTGTGACAATAAATTCCCTGATCTTAGTCGGGGTCAACCAGTTGATGGTTAAAGTCCCGATGATCCCATCGGAAAAACGCACCAAGCCCGTTAACAAATCCTCATATTTGCTGTGAATATGTTTCTCCGTTTCGGCATAGACACGGATAATTTCCTTTTGCGAAACAAAACGCATTACATCCAGGTCATGCACAGCGAGGTCCACGACCACGCCGACATCAGCAATGCGCGCCGGGAAAGGCCCCTGGCGATGAGCGTCCATCTGGAAAATTCGCCCAAGTTTGCCCTGGCTAACGTGGTCTTTTAGCGTGATGATTGCGGGGTTAAAGCGTTCAATATGACCGATCATCAACTTGACATTTTTCTTCCTGGCAGCATCGATAATTGATTGGCCTTCTTCAATTGTGAAAGCGATGGGCTTTTCTATGAGAAGCGGAATGCCTCGATCAATGATTTCAAGGGCAATATCCCGGTGATAAATCGTTGGCACTGCCAGTGTGACTGCATCGGGTTTCGCTTCATCCAGTAGAACCTTGTAATCGTAATAAGCTTTCGTCCCATACTTATTCGCAATTGAATCGGCTGTGTCCTTGTCAAAATCAGCCACACCAACCAGGTCAGCATTGGGCAATTCCCAGTATATACGGGCATGGTTTTTCCCCATGGACCCTACACCGATAACAGCTGTTTTTAATGTCATAGTTTATTGACCTCAGTAACAATCTTTTCTAAATCTTCCTGGGTGACCTGCGGATGGACTGGGAGAGAAATGACTTCTTTCGCTAACCGCTCAGCTACCGGTAGATGATAATCGCCAACAATTTCACGCATGTACCCTTGCTGATGAACAGGAACCGGGTAGAAAATTCCGGTGCCAATGCCAGCCTCATTGAGTTGTTTCACAGCAGCATCACGATCCCTGCCGCCATCTACACGAACGGTGTATTGGTGCCAAACATGTTCATAACCAGGTTTGACCTCGGGTGTCATGACGGAATTAATATGCTCATTCATGTATTTAGCATTATTTTTCCGGATTGCCATGAACGCTTCCAATCGCTGCATTTGCGCAAGACCAATTGCAGCGTGCAGGTCGCTCATGCGATAGTTGTATCCCAGCATGTCATGATAATAACGCACCTTCATTCCATGGCTGCGAATTAAGCGGCATTTTTCCGCAATTTCATCGTCGTCCGTGGTGATCATACCACCTTCACCGGACATCACATTCTTGGTGGCGTAGAGAGAAAATGTCCCGGTGCCAAAACTTCCCGCGACTTTCCCGTTGAATTTTGCGCCCACCGCCTGGCAGGCATCTTCGATGACCACCAAATTATGGCGTTCTGCAATATCCATGATCGCATCCATGTCACATACATAGCCATAGAGGTGGATTGGCATGATTGCCTTTGTCTTCAGGGTTATCGCATCTTCAATAAGAGCAGGATCAATATTGAAAGTTTTGGGGTCAATATCAACAAAAACAGGCCTTGCACCTGTAAACAGAACGCTGTTCGCCGATGCAATAAAGGTAAAGGGTGAAGTTATCACTTCGTCCCCAGGACCTATGTCATGCGCCAGAAGTGCTGCATGCAGCGCAGTCGTCCCGGAGGTGGTCGCGATTGCATGTTTGACATTGCATAATGCCGCAAATGCCTCTTCCAGAGCTGCCACTTTCGGACCCTGTGCCAGCATTCCGGAATCAAGCACTTCCATAACCAGTTTCTTTTCTTCATCCCCAATATAGGGTTTTGCAATTGAGATCATTGAATTTTGCTCCTGTTCAAATTGAATAATTATGACAATTTTCGATATTCAGCATACGGAATTGTAATTTCCGTTTTACATTTTGGGCAAACCATCTGGACATTTTCAATGGGACGCCCTTTATCAAAGACTTCCCGTGATTCTTCAGAAATACCCAGCTTTTCGCCGCAAGGACAAACAAAACCAATCAGACGGGCAGGATTTCCCACAACGAGACCGTAATCGGGTACATTTTTTGTAACGACCGCCCCTGCCCCAACCATTGCCCATTGACCCAAAACAGTCCCGCAAATGATGGTTGCGTGTGCGCCAATGGAAGCACCTTTTTTGACCAGCGTTTCACTGACTTCCCAATCATCCCCGCCCTTCAAGGTGCCATCCGGGTTGATGGAACGCGGCCGTTTGTCGTTTGTAAACACACAATGGGGACCGCAGAAGACACCATCCTCAAGCCTGACGCCATGATAAACGGATATCCCATTCTGGATTTTTACATTGCTGCCAATCTTTACACCTGCATCAATGTAAACGCCTTTGCTTAAAATACAGTTCGATCCGATTTCTGCATTTTCACGAACCTGGCAATGCTGCCAAATTTTTGTGCCTGACCCAATTCTTGCATCAGGTGACACATCTGAAGTGGGATGAACGTAGAAGTCTCCAGCCATAAAAACACCTCGCTAGTAAATGGATGATCCTGATTAAAACTATGGATTATTTTACCAGACATTGCAGATATCAATCGGTTATCCTCAAAATTTCCTCATTGATGAAGGACAATGATCCTTTTTTGGATAATGTTCAATCGATTGGAGAAAAACCAGCATGTGGTAAAATCGGAAAGAAATCAAGTGTGTTAATATTTCACAAAAGTCACTTTGCATCGCTCAGCCTTTCATGAATTCAAAATTTCTTTTTAAACTGCGTTCCACCTTCCTTTCGCCAAATTCCAAATTGGAGCTCTGGCTTCGAACCCAATACCATCAATTTAATAAAACGCAAGCAGCTTTCATACTTAACAATTGGCTCGCAAAAAAGTCATATATTGGCTGGCGAAAAGCTCAAGATAAAAAACCTATGCCAGATACCAAGGATATGAAATATCAGCCCAAGGTCACTTTTCTTGTATCTGATTTTGATAGCAAGAAATCAGACCTTTTCGAAACCCTGAATTCCATCCAAAATCTTGTAGGGGACAATTGGGAAGCAACTGTGATAACTGATCGTGACCAGGATGTGCCTGGATTATCAGCAAATCTCAAATCGGATGCCCGCATCAGTTTCTTAGCTCTGAATGATCTCAACTTCGATGATGCAATCAATGGTGAATTTGTGGTTTTCTGTAAGGCAGGTGACCGATTTAATAAAGGCTTGCTTCAATATTTTTACGCTTCTTTGTCTGAGGACGAACCGGCTGATTGGGTTTATTATGATTGTGAATTCATAAACATCAAAACGAATGAAGCCTCTCCCCTGTTCAAACCGCCGTCCCTTTCACCCTCGATGCTGCTTTCAGTCAATTATCTTTCCCGGGGCTTCGTAAGAGCGTCCTTTGTCAAAGAAAGCTTTACAAAATATCGAAGTAACCAGCGTCCCTTGGCCGTTGAATACGCCCTCGCTCTAAAGCTACACGAAACTAATAGAAAAGTAAGACATATTCCAAATCTTTTAGTCAACCAAATTGGTTTATCCTCCCCTGTAACATCTGAAATCAGTACGATAATTGGCGGTTATTTATCTGATTTGGGTTTAGAAAACGTTTCCGCCCAATCAAGCACCTATGGCATTCGATTTACCTGGCGGAATAAGAATTCATCGGTGGCTGTTGTCATTCCCACCAAGAACAATCGAAATTTGCTGGAGCCATGGATTGATTCTCTGCTCACCAAAACAAGTTACACAAATTTCAAGATTCACCTGGTCGATAACAACTCCGACGAAATTGAAACCCTCAATTATTACGATCAAATTGAATCAAACCCAAAAGTTCAAATCCATCCCTACCACCAGGAATTCAATTACTCCGAGGCAAATAACCTGGGCGCTGCAGGATCGGACTCAGACCTGCTGTTGTTTTTGAACGATGATATGGCGGTTATCGACCCAGAATGGCTTACAGAACTCGTCCAGTGGGCAGAACGCCCTGAGATTGGAATTGTAGGGACAAAGCTAATCCGTGCAAATCGCACCATCCAGCATGCCGGCATTATCATGGGGCTTAATGGCTTTGCGGGGCACATTTATCTTAACGCACCAGAGCATTACCACGGGCTTTTCGGATCAGTGGACTGGTATCGAGATTACCTGGCTGTAACAGGCGCCTGTCAAATGATGCGTCGTGGCATTTTTAATGACATTGGCGGTTTCGATGAAGGATTTAAACTTGCCTTTGGGGACATTGACATCTGCCTTCGAATTCACGAGAATGGCTATCGCATTGTGTATACCCCCTTCGCAAGCCTTTTCCATTACGAAGGACAATCAAGAGGTTATGCGACACCGCCAGAAGACATCATCAGGAGTTACCAGAAAATGGAGTCAGCTTTATCAAAGCATGATCCTTATTTTTCGCCAAATTTAACCCCTGCTCGCATCCCAAAATGTGCTGTGAATAATTCGGGCAACAACAGGGAAGAACAATTCAAAACGCGGAAGAAGTTCTATTCAAAACAATAATTGTTTTCTTCAGTCATTTCTTCTTCGGAATAAACGCCAACTCACAAGGTGAATGAAAACAATTTTGAAATTCAATAGCCAATTATGACAATATTGGTTAAACTTGGTAATATTACCTGTGCAATTATTTTCAATCCTTATTGATAGAATGGAAGGAAATTACCTATCAAAAATGTCATTAACAATTGATCGAATTAATTTCAATGAGAATAATTCTCTAACGCAATCACGAGGAATCTTATGTGGGATGAAATAATCAATATCATTCAAAGAGCATTTGCAAGTATGGCCTTAACCAGTGAAGATATCTTCAACATCATCTTCTCGTTAATCGTGTCCATCATCATTGGGCTTGTTATCTCGCAAACCTATAAACTCACCCATCGCGGCGTAAATTTTGAAAGCACATTTATGACCTCCCTGGTGATGCTGGCGCCGATCGTTGCCGTCGTGATGTTTTTTATTCAGGGAAACCTGGTCTTGTCTTTGGGTTTGGTGGGATCGATTTCGATCATCCGATTCCGCACACCCATCAAAGACACAAGGGACATGGTCTACCTTTTCTGGGTGATTGCTGTTGGCCTCGGTACAGGTACCTATCATTGGGGAATTGTGATCATCTCTTCCCTGGCTATTCTGGCTTTGATCGTCATTTTATATTTCTTGAACTACGGTCAATCGCAGAATCATGACTATATTCTCATCATCAGCGGCGGAAACCAGCTTGAACAAGAAGCGATCAAGACCGTGCTAAATCAATATACAACCAATCCCAAAATTCGGTCTCAAACCATCAACAAAGACAGCTGGGAAGTTGTTTACGAACTACACCTGGCAAAAATCGACCCGGTTGTTGACAAATTGTTGAAGGATTTAAACAACATCGAATCGATCAGCAATGTTTCATTGCTGGCACCGCAGTTGGCATTACCTGCTTAATATAATTTTCCGACCCATGAATATTGACGAGCGCTTCATTGAAACATCCCGTTTTGAACGGAAATATCGCTGCCCCATTAATCAATATTTTTCCGTAAAAAGCGCCCTTTATCCATATCTTAAAAAAGACCTTTTCACAAAAAAGTCACCGGACAAGAAGTATTTGGTGAGGAGCTTGTATTTCGACACCTACACCTACAGGCTTTTTATGGAAAAAGTCAACGGCAACAGCGACCGAATCAAATTTCGGATTCGAACCTACGGCAGTGAAGCTAGTGAGTCACCAGACATTCGTGTTGAGATGAAGGTCAGGCAAGCCAACCTGACGACCAAATATGGCGCTTACATCACCTGGGAAGATTGTGACTCCTTTCTGCGTCATCGCAATTGGGACAATCGTAAGGACCCGGTGCTGGTGGAATTTGAACGCCAAAGCCATTTGCTGAATTTGCTCCCGAAAGCCCTTGTTGAATACCAGCGAGAAGGCTACCAAACCATTGACGGCAATGATATCAGGATCACATTCGATCACAGGATAAAAAGTGCCTCAACAAATCAGCTCTTTCCGGAGCACATCTTTTGGCACATTCATCACGATCAGATGGTTGTGATGGAAATCAAACACCAGGGCAGCGTCCCAGCCTGGTTGAACAAGGTTATCAAGGATTACGGATTGTGCCTTGCAGCCAACAGCAAGTTTGTTTACGGTGTTCAAGCAAGCCGACCGGATTTGATCCATCCAGCATGGAGTCATCGGTAAAATGACAATCGCAAGGAAAGTTATTTTATTCTTTGCCCTGGGCATGGTATTAATTGGTTTGTTCATTGCGGCGACTTTCGTTGATGAGCCGGTCACTTTTGCTGACCCGAATTTCGAATTTGCTGTCAGGGAAAAATTAAACTACTACTCCAAACCGATTTACAAAAGTCAGTTATTGAATTTTGTCAAACTGGATTTAGGCACGAAAGACATCCAGGATATTTCTGGAATTGAATATTTCAGGAATCTTGAGGTCCTCAATCTGCGAGAGAACAAGATCGTTGATGTTCGTCCCCTGGGATCGCTCACGAAATTGCACAGTCTCGACCTGGGTTATAACCACCTGGTTGATCTCAAAACTGCTAACTTTGATCAATTAGCCAATCTCAAGCTGACCGCCTTAAACCTTGACCACAACACCCTCGAATTAGATGACAAGTCCGTAATCCGCCTGTCAGATTTGCGTGTACTTAAGGACTTTACAAGCCTTGAAAACTTGAGTCTGATCGATAACCACGTTACTAATCTGAGCCCCCTTGCAAATTTTTCAAATCTTAAAACCCTGGATCTCACTAAAAACCACATCGTGGATTTGGAAGGGCTTGAGACGCTTTCAAGCCTTGAGGAATTGAATCTCAGGCAGAATAATTTGGAGGATATTTCCGGGATCAGGGATTTAACAGGATTAAACTACCTGAACTTGCATTCCAATCCTGATATCCACTATATTTCACCTATCAGCGGTCTTGTCAACCTCGAAACTTTGATCCTCAGGAATGTTCCCATTGGAGATCAAATAGACTCCCTGGAAGCCCTGACAAATTTACAAAGATTGAACCTGAGAAATAGCGGCATCAGGGATATCTCCGTGCTCGTTCAATTAATGGCACAGGGCGCACTGCAGGATGACCCTGAAAATGATATCAAAGCCTATTTGGATATCCTGGAGAATAAAATCCCCAACGACCCCCTAAAATTTAGTGAACTCATTCCTTATTGGCAAAATATCCACACCAAATACCCCCTTTATATCAATACATCGGTGCTCCCAGCACCAGAATGTTCTCATGATTCTGGTTTCTACGAGGAAGCCTTTTACCTGACACTTGAAAGCGATCTGGCAGGTGCGTCAATTTATTACACCCTGGACGGCGCTGTGCCATCAAAGAAGTCTCAAAAATATATCGATCCGATTTGGATCGATAGCAAAGCCTTTGACAGCATAGAAACAACCAGGGCTGATGTCATTCGGGCAAGGATTATCACGGATGACGGGTTGGAAACCAGCCCGGTCACCACCAGAACATACCTGGTTGGGCCATCAAGCAGTGAGGCATTCACGTTGCCAACCATATCCCTGGTGACAGACCCGGACAACCTCTATGATCCTGAAATTGGTATTGCAACAACGGGCAACTACCGCCGGCGAGGGAAAAAATGGGAACGTCCCCTCCATCTCGATTATTTCAAAACCAATGTCGAATTAACCTACACATCTGAGGTTCTGTTCAGACTTCACGGGCAAACATCGAGGAATTTATCCCAAAAGTCATTCAGGCTCTATGGCGAGAATAATTATGACCAGTTTGAGACCATGGAAAATGAATTCTTCCCAGGTCTGATGGGGACAGGCACTGGCATTCCTGTTGATCAGTTTAAAACTTTGATCTTGCGAAATTCCGGCAACGATTGGAATTTGGCATTCTTCCGGGATGCCCTGATGCACAGGCTGGTTGACCACACCAGCATGGATACTCAGGCTTATCAACCTGTGAACGTTTTCTTGAATGGAAATTACTGGGGGATACTGAACATTCGTGAACGAATGGACGAATATTACATTGAAAATCATTATGGGATTGACCCTGACAGGGTGCTGATATACGAGGTCAGCAAGTACGAAGACTTTTACAGCCAAAATCCTGCTGAAAATGAATTTTTAGCTTTGCTTGAATTCATAAAAGGACAGGCGGATCTCAATGATGATTTCTATGAAAATCTCGAAGAACAAATAGACATTGAGAATTTCATTGAGAACCAGATTATATACATGTATGCTGCCAATGATGATTGGTTGGAAAACAACGTCAAATTCTGGAAAATGAAGACAGATAATACAAATCCTGATGACCCCTACGGACAGGATGGGCGTTGGCGCTGGATGATCATCGATTTTGATTCCGGATTTATAAAATATGAAAAGAACATGACGGAGTTTGTCTCTTTGGAACGGGACTACACCCTGATTCTGAATACCTTGATGAAGAATCCTGATTACCAAATTGCGTTTATCAACCGCTATGCTGATTTGCTAAACACAGCCTTTTTGCCCGAGCAATTCCTATCTGAAATTGACAGCATGGCGGCAGCCCTTGAAGGGGATATTGAGAAACACATCGTGCGTTGGTCCAGCATGAACAATTCTATTGATCAATGGCATGCCAATATCGATGTGATCCGGGAATTCGCAATAAAAAGGCCGGATGTTGTTAGAAGTCACATCCTTGAAACCTTTGGTCTTAACGGAATGTCGGTGATCAATCTAAAAAGCAATCCCAAACACGGTTATATCCGCATCAACTCGATTAATATTGTCAACGGGACACCCGGAATTGAAGATCCTGCATCATGGTCAGGAATTTATTTCAACGAGATACCAATTAGCCTGGCTGCGATTCCACAACCAGGCTATCAATTTTCACATTGGGAGGGTGTTGACCCAAACATTGCAGAGGATGAAACAATCAGCATCCTCCTGGAAAATGATCTCGCAATCACCCCCGTCTTCGAGGCATCTGAAACAGATTAACTCGATCGAGTCTTAAGCTCTGTCCCTGCAAGTTTCTCAATCACACCCAGCACAGCTGAATTATCCAGGTCAGCCATCCCCATTTCTAACATGGCATTATAAAGCTGCGTATGAACGGCAGCAGACGGGAGCGGAATGCCGTATTCCCGGGCTGTATCCATAATAATGCCGAGGTCCTTCGCCTGCATATATGCCTTAAAACCAGGACCGCGATTCCCGCTGAACAATCGCTGGGGTTTGTTATCCAAAGTCCAGCATCCTGCAGCACCGCCCCTGATTGCCTGAACGACCTTCTCCGGGTCTGCACCGGCTTTTAGAGCCAAAACTAAAAGCTCACCCATGGCGACCATTTGTGCGGCAACCATGATCTGATTGGCGGCTTTAGCAATTTGACCGTCTCCGGCGCCACCCACATGTGTGATCGTCTTTCCCATCGCTTCCAGGACAGGCCTGACCTTTTCCAACGCTTCTTCAGCGCCGCCCACCATTATGGTCAGCGTGCCCTGTTGTGCGCCTACATCCCCACCGCTGACAGGCGCATCCAGCATCAAAACGCCTTTCTCAGCCAGTTTCTCACCGACCTTCCTGGCAGTTGCAGGTTTGATTGTGGAGTTATCAACATAGATCAATCCCTCGTGCGCACCTTCGATAATGCCGTCTTTTCCTAAAGCGACCAATTCAACATCGGGCGAATCAGGGAGATTGGTGATTACAACATCCACCTGCGAAGCAACATCTGCTGGTGAATGCCCTTCAATCGCCCCTTCGCTGACCAGTTCATTAACACTTCCGCGGCTGCGGTTATGGACGACGACCTCATGTCCCGCTTTCATGATGTTCCGAGCCATGGATTTCCCCATGATACCTAAACCAATATAGCCTACTTTCAACATATAAGTTTCATCCCTTCATTTGTGGTTTGATTGATAAGATCGACATAATCAAAATTTTAGCACCTCTCACGACCCATGTTCAATGGATGAATTGAAGGCCAAAAAAAGATCGCTATATTATAGCATGCTTTAATCTTACACTTTTTTCCAGTGATGGAGCGGTGGTTTACAATTGGAAAACGGCAACAGCAAATTTGCGATTTTCAACTTTTTTCTCATGATTAAATAAATAGGAGCTGTGACTGTTCACAGCTCCGGAATTCAACACGATCAAATTCGATTAAACAAACTTGGGATCTGATGCAATAACCCTTGTGTCGTTTGACATATTATCGCTGACAGGACACCGCGACTTGATGAATGCCATAAATTTCTGGACATCCTCTTCTGATGAACTGGTCTTAATATGTGGGATGACGCGAACTTCCTGGAATCCATTTCGCACACCGGGTTTTCCCTTTAAGAAACCGTCCGGGTCCAGATCACCTTCAAGCTCGACCCAAAATTCCTGCAAATCGATATTGTGCTGTTTGGCAAAAGCAGCAGCAACGATGGTTAAACACGAGCCTAAAGCGGCTAATTGTGCTTCAACCGGGTTCATGCCGGTATCTGAACCGCCAAGGTTCGCCGGCTCATCCATGCGAATTGAAAAATCTCTCACTTTTGTATCCACTTTTAATCCCTCTACCCACTTACTGCTTGCTTTGAATGTTGCGACAGGCATTTTTACTCCTTTATATTGATAAAATTTTTGATTGTGAAGAATTTCACATATAGAAATTTACCTTATATTATCTTTATTGTCAAATAACCATGGTTAAGGCTTTATTAAGAAAAAGTAGTTGCGAAAAATAACGATCACGCCTGCAAAATCAATTTGCAAAATCACCCAATCGCGGTAAAATATAGGACTGTAAGACTGCGGGCGTAGCCAAGTGGTAAGGCAGTAGCTTCCCAAGCTACCATTCGCGAGTTCGAATCTCGTCGCCCGCTTATAAAGGAATAATAAGTCAATTTCCCCGTAAAACCACCGATTCTACTGCAGAAAGGTGGTTTTTTCATGTCTCAGCAAACCGATTTACAACAGAGATGGGCAGTAGCTTCGTATGAATTACAGGATGCTTATACCGACTTTATCCTATCCAGACAAGCGATGCTATGCAGCCCAAAGACAATTCGATTCTACCATTTCACAGCCGGCCGGTTTGTAAACTATCTTGAAGAGAACGGCGTCACAGAACCAGAGGGAGTGTCTGCCAGGTATATCAGAGCATACCTCGCTTCACTGGTAGCACAAGAATTAAGCGATTCATATATACATGGTCACGCCAGAGCCATCAAAACACTGGTTCAATTCTGGCACAAAGAGAATTACATTTCAGAAATACCAGAATTCAGAATGCCAACCATCGCAAAAAAGCGATTGCTTGTACTCTCCGCATCAGAAGTTAAAAAGGCTTTAGACGCTTGCACAACCAAAAGGGATAAAGCCATCATTATGCTTTTAGTCGATACAGGATTACGCAGGGCAGAGATTTGCGCGCTAAACTGGGGGGATATAGACATCTCATCAGGCATAGTGAGAGTGGCTAGAGGTAAAGGTGGAAAAGCTAGGTCAGTTGTTGCTGGAATAAAAACCCGACGTGCACTATTAGCATATCGGAGAGATATTAACCATGAGGATGACCAACCCGTTTTGCAAATAGCTGGCGGAAAACGTCTTTCACCAAATGGGCTTAGGTCAGCTTTGCTTAGAATTGGTAACCGTGCCGGCTTTCATATAACACCACATGCTTTAAGAAGAACCTTTGCTACATTATCATTGCGCGCTGGGATGAACCTTATTCAGTTACAAGCGATGATGGGGCATTCAAGTCTTGAGATGACAAGAAAATATATCCAAATGCTGGATGAAGATTTGGTTGAAGCTCACAAAGCGCATGGACCTATTGACAGCTTTATCTAATATCTACAGAGGAATCTACAAACCTCATCATAGATTGAAATTACATATATGACTTCACTGAAAAAACTAGCACATTAAAAAACCACAAATACGATTATCAAATACAAAAGAGGCCAAAAAATTCCTGATAGCATCCAATAAAAAGAGGGTATCGGAAAAATTGTGTAAATGGGTTATCCTAATAGACTGAAAAAGCAAGGAAAAACCCATGAACAAAAAGAACCAGAAAGACATCCAGGAACATATGCCCAATGCAGAAGAGGTAGTACGTGAGCTGGGCAAGGCGACCTCAATCGACGATTTTTATGGGAAAGAAGGCATCTTTGCGAAGCTATTTTCCAAGACCATCGAAGAGATGCTGGAAGCAGAACTAACCTCCCAATTAGGTTATGAGCCCTATCAAGCAGAAGGTAGAAACTCAGGGAACAGTCGCAATGGTCACTATACACGCAAGATGCGCACATCTGGTGGTGATGCTGAAATCAAAGTGCCTCGAGATCGAAATGGGGAATTTCAATCTGCGCTATTGAAAAAGAACAGCAATGAAATTGAGCAAAAAGTCATTGCGATGTATGCTAAGGGTGTTTCCACGCGAGACATCCAGGATATGCTGACGGAGCTGTATGGGATTGATGTTTCCCCGGACACCATCAGTGCAATAACCGATAAAGTCTGGCCAATGGTAGAGAGTTGGCAAAATCGTCCATTAGCGCCAGTATATGCGATGCTCTTTTTGGATGCGATCCATATCAAGCTCAAAAGAGACGGTAAAATCGCCAATGTGGCAGTCTACAACGTGCTGGGAATTGATTTAGACGGTCATAGAGAGATTTTAGGTCATTGGATAGGTGATGGGGCAGAAGGTTCAAATTTTTGGCTCTCCATGATAACTGATCTTCAGAACCGTGTCGTGCAAGATGTTTTCCTGGCTGCGATTGATGGATTATCAGGATTCAAAGATGCTATCCACTCTGTATTCCCTAAAACCAAGGTGCAGCGTTGCATTATTCACCAGATCCGATACAGCCTGAAATATGTGGTTTGGAAAGATCGAAAAGCTTTCATGGCTGACCTGAAAAAGATATATCAGGCGGCTACCCGAGAAGAGGCCGAAGCGAATCTACTCAAGTTAGAAGAAATTTGGGGCGGCAAGTATGGTGCAGCGGTCCGCTCCTGGCAAAACAACTGGGAAGATTTGGCGACCTTCTTTGAGTTTCCCCAAGAGATCCGCCGTTTGATCTATACAACCAACACGGTCGAGGGGTATCATAGACAACTAAGGAAAGTGATCAAGAATAAAGGTTCCTTTCCTACGGAACAGTCTGTACGAAAATTGCTTTATTTGGCCACGATGGACATTACGAAGAAATGGACAGCCCCCATCCGAAATTGGCCATTGATACTCAACCAATTAGCCATTCGGTTTGAGGATCGGTGGCCCCTGTGAAATTCCATTTTCACAAGATTCTAGACACCCCCCAGTATTTCCCTAAAGGAACAGATTTCACTCAAGTGTCTGAAGATGAAATCAATGAAGTTCAAAGAAAATTAAATGATCGACCTCGTAAAGCACTGAACTTCAATAAACCTAACGAGGTCTTCAATAATGTTGTTGCACTAAAAGTTTGAAACCACATTTAAAAAGGTTATCCATCCTTACTTGCAGTATTTCTTGCAAGCTTGATGATTTGATCGTAACCTTTAGAAATCAATTCAATAATTTCCCTGGCGACATCAGTGGGGGATGCCTGCCGTGGACCGTAAGGATCATCGATATCGCTGGGCGGCTCACCCACAGCTTCGGTTAAGAGAAATACCCGATCAACATAAGCGGGAAATTCATGGACGATACCTTCTCTAAGTCCAGTTTCCATCACTAATATTAAATCTGCCCCTGAAAGAATTTCCTCGGAGATAATCCGTGAATTGTGATCGCCTAGGTTCAAGCTGTAGTCTTTGGCAAGCTCAACAGCTGTGGCCATTGCCGGCAGCCCGTCCACACCCCAGGTACCCGCACTGGCAGAGCCTATTTCATGGACATCCCCACGACGGACAATTTCACGGGCAAAATACAAGGCTGCTAAAGGCGAACGAAATCGGTTGGCAGTACAAACAAATAAAATAGAAACCATAAAAACGTTTTCTCTAGAAACTCAATACTTATTCACGGGGGACAAGCACCCAGTCACCCTGATTGAAGACATAATCCTCAGGCAGGTTATTATACAACCGGAAGGCCTCAATATCAACCGATAGGTCTTCGGCCAAATCCTTAACAGTCTGACCTCGAAACCTGACCTGGTAGGTTTCAAAAGCGGGGAGACCTGACACATCCTTGATATCCACAGGAATGACAACAACCCGGTCAACATACAAAACGGACGGCATGTTGTAATTAACAGCGAAAAATGCGTCGATGGTGGTATTGTACTGTGTTGCATACTGCCCGGGTGATTCCCCTTGCGCTGCCTGGCGGATCACAAATTTGACATCCTTGCCAATGGGCACATCCAGGGCAAGCACGATTGGCTCCGGTGTTGCACTGGGCTCAAGGGTGGGGGTTGCGCTTGGTTCAGGTGTTGAGGTTGTCGAGGGTGTCCAGGTTGGCGTTCGATAAACCAAAGTCGGGTTGACGTACAAAGTTGATGTGATGATGCCTGGGGGCGGCGCGCTGGTCCTCTGCCATGCGGGTAATAACCAATTGGGAAATGATGAAAACCAATTATTGAAATTGAATACTGCCAGAACAATCACAGACAGCAATAAAACAGTGAGCACGATCTTCGCAGGGCGTTTAGAGTTAGCAAGGGGTCCTCCTGGGCGATGCTGAAGACTTTGAGGCATCTTTTTCATCTCGGGATCTTTATAGATTGGACAGTTTACAAAATCCGATGTAAGGCAAGCATTTCTCTGAAAATCAAGTTTAGGCGTTTTCTTTTTACGAACACGATAGCAAACATTAGCCGGGGATGGATACCCTACTGACGTTTTTGCGTCGTTAACCAAACCAATATATGGACATTTCGGTTCCTCGAATGAATTTTTTTCATCTGTCATACTAATAACTCCTTATCATTAATAACTCTTGTCTCATACAACTGAATCTCCAACACCATACTCATAAAATTCATAATTGAGAAACAAGCATTACAATTATGGTTGTACCCTTTCTCGCGGTAATAGGACCCAATCTCCCTGATGCAATTCGTGATTTAAGTCAATGTTATTATAAAAATAAAAATCTTCCAGTGATAAAGCAAATTTTTCAGCCAAATCTTTGGCTGTGATCCCATCTTCTAAAATCTGATAAGCTTCAAATGCGGGTAAACCTGAAACATCTATCATGTTTACTGGAATGATTACCAACCAATCAACCCACAACGGCGTAATAATCCTATAGTTTATTGCAGAAATCGACTCAACAATTGTAACATATTGATCAGCAAAAAGTTGCAAAGATTCAGCTTCCTGAACGCGATGATTAATAAATTTATACTAAGAACCAATAGGTTCTTCCAGAGTCAGCTGTTGAGCTTGATGTGTTTGTTCATCTACTGTTATCATCGGTGATGGCAACAAAGTTATTGCTTGAATAGTTTGAACAGTTGAGGTAGGGTTCAACACAGCAATTTCACTTTTGATTGGTGTTAGTAAAACATCCTCAACAACTTTATGTGTCTCTTTCGTAGGTGATGAAAAGTTTTGTTTTACACTAGTAGTTACCATTAAATTCCTAAGAATAAAAGCCAGAATTATTATTACAAGAATAAAAAGGCAAATATAAATAATCCTGCGTCTTTTTTTATCACGCAACATACCATTGGATCCCCCAATAATACTCTCAGGCATTTTCTGACCAGGAGGTGATTGGTAAATATAGAACATTTCATATATCCAGGTCCCAAACAATAATTTTCCTGATGATAGAACCGGGGAATTGAAATAGGATTCACATGATAGCAAGCATTCCATTGAGAAGGGTATCCGGAATAAGTTTCCCGATCGTTTTTTAAACCGATGTTTGGGCAACTGTCCGCATTCGATTTTAATGGATTCTCTGTATGATTAATATCCATCTCAGTCCCTTATTAGCATGGCTATCCCAACGCAATCATTCCAATGGTGCTTTATTAGGCTCTGCAGTTTTATTATCAACAAATTTATCATCATTAGAGTTATTGGCTTCACTTAGTGGTCCAATATCACTCTCAAAACGATAGTATTTTTCACTGAATTGCGCTCCAGGTGCATAATATTCATATCCACTGTAATAATACCCCCCGGTTGCGGTGAATTCGGTTCATGACAACACCAATCATATTTGCGCCAACCCTGTGGAATTCCTCCAGGGGCGTCTGGACGGTCACTGAGCGAGTTTCCCCAGGTCTCAGGAATAAACCATCTGCTTTGCTGGCTACAATTTAGGAATCGGTAACAATTGCAGGGGGTGTGTCGATGATAATCATATCGAATGAAGATTTCAATTCATCAATGATACTATTCATTTTCTTGCTGGCAACAAGTTCAGCAGGATTAGGGGGTAAGCTGCCGGAAGTAATGATACTTAGATTTGCAATTTCATCAAAAGTATGAATGACCTCTGAATAATCTAAATTTCCTCGTAACAAATCTGAAAGACCTACACGATTTATCACACTAAACATCTTATGGATGTTCGGGCGCCTTAAATCTGCATCCAACAATAAGACTTTCTTATTCCCGCTGGCAAGTATGACCGACAAATTTGCCGCAATAGTCGTCTTACCTTCCTCAGGACCAGAGCTTGTGATACTTAATATTTCCAATGGAGAATCAACACTGTAAAATTCAAGACTTGTTCGTAAAGACCGAAAAGCTTCTGAAATTGGCGATCGGGGATGCTGTGCGACATAGATATTTTGAAGATTCCCTTTATTTTGAAAACTTGCTTCTTCCATATCACCCACCAAACCAATCACAGGCAGCTGGAGCAAACTCTTGACTTCATCGGGCGTCTTTATTGTATCATCAAGGTATTCGACTAAAAAAGCAACACCACCTGTGATAAGAAGGCCTACTGCGGCATATAAAGTTGCTGATTGGAAAGGCCGTGGAGAAATTGGTCCGCTGGGAATCACAGCAGGTTCCACTTGAACAACATTTGGTGTGCTTTGTGCCTGTGTGAGATTGATATTCTCAAGGGAGCTAAGGCTTGTGAAATAAAATTGTTCATAAAGGTCGAGCGTTCTTTCAAGCCTAGCTATTTGGATTGAGGAGCTATTCTCATTTTGCATAGGCTCACCCATAACAACCAGCTGGGTGTAGATTTCCTGATACAATTCAAGAAGTGCTTGAATTTGATCTAATTCATCTTGGAATTGAAATCGTTGTAAAATCTCTTCTTCCGTGGCAAAAAGGGGATCATTACTTGAAATGTTAAATTCCAAATCTGTAACCTGAGTTTGAATTTCATCAATTTGATTCTAAACCTCCTCAATTTGCCTTTCAAGGGTTGTGATGGAAAGTTCTTCAATCTGGTCCTGCAATATTTGCATCTGGTTTAGCGCTTGATTGGCACGATTCTGCATATTTTGTTTGGTTGTAACATAGCGCACAGACTGCAGTTCCTCATTCTGCTCAATCAGAACATTTACAAGAGTATTGGCAATCGTTACGGCTTTAACTGGATCCTGGTGCGTAACTGTCAAGCGAATAAATTGGGTTTCATCAATCTGCTGAGCATTCGCCTGCCCAGCATAAACAGGAAAACCAACCTCATCAGAAACTTGTGAAAGTAGAGCATCTGTGGAAAGTAATTGGGTATGGGTTGATAGAAGCTGCTGGTAATCCAGGAATGCATAGTAATCATAACCCGTGGTAGCCGCTCTCAAAACAACAAACCTTGTGCTAGTCTGATACATGGGTGTTTGTCGATTGCTTATAAAATATCCCATACCGTCTGCAATAAGCGCACTTCATACCAGAAGCTAAAGCCACCGTTTTAATATTGTCAAAATTCTTCGAATATCCATAATTTTGTCTCCAATACATCTGCTATTGTCAGACGAATAAACCAATGATTAACAGTATTTTTCTATTGGACACCCGGTCCAGAAGGAGGTACTAATAAGTTGACTTGCATGAGATTATTAACAGAATTTTTTATTTATTCTTAAGTCCCATTCTTAAGACTCATATTTTCATTTCCAGCATTATCTTGCCCAAAATACTCATTTTTATCTTTTGAATAATGATATGAATAGTAATAGCCGTTGTAGTAGGCATTGCGTCGGCGGGGTATTCGGTTAAACACAATTCCAAGAATTCTTGCGTTAATATGTTCCAGTTGTTGAATACTGGATGAAAGGTGATTGCTGCGCGTCATTCCAGGCTGAACAATAAAGATAACACCATCGCATCTTGTTGCGAGGATCTGAGGATCAGCTACAACCATGGGTGAAGTATCCATAATAATCATATCAAAATCCTGCTTAAAAGTTTCCAATAATGTTTTCATTTTTTTACTTCCCAGCAATTCTGCAGGATTAGGCGGTAAACTTCCGCTTGTGATAATATGAAGATTAGGGGATGACCCATGTGGCTTCACTATCTGATCAAATTGGAGATTGTTCCGCAACAAATCACTTAATCCAACCCGGTTATAGATTCCAAAAAAACTGTGAACATTGGGACGGCGCATATCAGCGTCCAGCAAAAGCGTTTTCTTACCACTTTGAGCAATGGTGAGCGCCAAATTTGAAGCGATGGTTGACTTCCCTTCTTCAGGATTTACACTCGTGATAGCAATGGTTTTTGCTGGATGATCTACAGCGGAATATTCTAAATTTGTACGCAAAGAACGCAAAGCTTCGGTTACTGCTGATCGTGGTTGTTCTGAGACAAATAAATATTTTCCATTCTGATCTTTCTTTTTAGATCGAGATTGCAGTTCAGAGACATAGCCGATCACCGGTAAGCCTGTAAGCTGTTTTACCTCATCAGGGGTTTTAACCGTGTCATCGAGATACTCAATCAAAAAAGCCAGCCCACCGGTTATCAACAATCCGACAACCCCAGCCAAAGCTGCAGTATGCATTGGTTTAGGAGAAATTGGTTGGGAGGGCACTTTTGCTGGTTCTGTTTGAACCACGTTGGGTATGCTCTGGGCCCGTGAAAGTTGTAAGCTTTCCAGGCTGGCCATGCTGCTGATATAAATTTGTTGAAAAAGATCAAGTGTGAATTGAAGCTGGCTTAATTGGGTTGTTTCGCTCATTCCACCTTCAACACCCCGACCCAACACAACCAGGTTCGTGTAAATTTCCCGGTAAAGTTCCAAAACAGGTTTAAGCTGGTCTAACTGGTCCTGGTATTCAACCATTTGCGCTTCTTCTTCATCCGTCATGGCATAAGGGTTGAATTCGTCAATGTTATTTTCCAGAATATTGATCTCATTTTGTAGCGTATCAATTTGCGCTGTGACCTCACTCAGGTTTTCCTGAACGTAAGCTGTAGACATATCATTGATCTGTTGTTGAATACTTGCGATTTGTTGTTCTGCTTGACTGATGCGATTTTGTAAATTCTGTTCCGTCGTGACATACCGGATGGACTGCAGCTCTTCGTTTTGTTCAATCAGTATTTTAACTAATCCATTTGCAATCGCAGCAGCCTTTTCCGGATCATTATTTTTGACAACCAAGCGGATAAACTGGGTCTCACCTACACGTTCAGCTTTTGCCTGACCTGCCGATATTCTAAAACCCAATTCCTGAGAAGCCTGTTCAATGGTCGAATCCGCAGATAGAAGTTCCATATATGTTAAAATAAGCTGGGCACTATCTATGTAATTAAAATACATCTGGAATTCGCTGGTTGGCGCTGCAGTCAGGATGATAAATCGAGATTCAGCCTGGTAAACGGGTGCTTGGCGTAGACTTAGAAAATAACCAAGTCCCGAACCAACAATCAACCCTAAGATGAGAAACCAGACCCAGCGTTTAAAAATATTTAGATATTGTTTAATCTCCATCTGTTCATCTCCAAACAGTATAATTTCGCAACTTCATGTCTCTTGAGACCTTTCAAAAATGTCGATGCAATCCAAACAAAGACAATCATCATTATAAACCTTAAATTTACTACATTAACATCTATTCGCCAAATGAGATCATGACTACAATTTTCATACCAGAATTGTAAATCTGCATTTTTTTGAGCAAAGATTAATTGATGATAATCCAATCACTGATAGAAAGGGTTCCAATCAACTCAATTGAGAGAAGAAAATCAGAAACAGAATGGATACAGATCATACAAAGGTTGTTATTAATAGGACGACGCTGATTCGATTCACCAAGCTCAGAAACATCTCCTGATGGGTCAGATTTAGATGGACATTTACGCTAGGATGAATTGGACACTTTCTAGCAGTTATTCTTGCCGATGATAATCTTATTTTGAGTATTTTTTCTAAATAATTTGCACCTCAGAATCCCAAAACAGATTGATAAGGGGATTTAAGATCATTTGAGGGTTGAGCGTCAGCACAACCCTCAATAGTTGATCCCTTCATAACCTGAAGAGCTAAGGATTACTAGTGAAAAATAATGGGTAGGAACAGATTGATCAATTTATCGGTAACCGCACTTGCCACATTTGAATAGGGTGAATACTGCTGATCAATTGCCCGGTATGCCCTTACACGATAATAATAAGTTGTTCCAGGGGTCAGCCCTGTATCACTGTACGCTGTTGCGTCTGCTGAGATTTCAGCAATCAATGTCCAATCAACCACCCCATCAGGAGAGCGCTCGATGGTATAGGCGGTTTCATCATCTGCGTTGTCGGTCCAACTCAGATCGATTTGTTCGATTGACTTCGCCTCCGCAGTAAGATCCGTGGGTGCTGCTGGCAAATCATGTGTTTGTGCAAAAGCGATGTTCGAATACGGGGAGTATAACCCATCGTCAGCCCGGTATGCCCTTACACGATAATAATAAGTTGTTCCAGGGGTCAGCCCTGTATCACTGTACGCTGTTGCGTCTGCTGAGATTTCAGCAATCAATGTCCAATCACCCACGCCATCAGGAGAGCGCTCGATGAAATAGGCTGTTTCATCATCCGCATTGTCTGTCCAACTCAGGTTAATCTGTTGTGTCGAAACTGACAGCGCAGCCAGGTCTGTGGGCGTTTCAGGCAAATTAAGCGTCGTCGCAGAGGCTGTATTGGTGTAATCGGAATATTGATCATCTGCAAAACGATAAGCCCTGACACGGTAGAAATAGGTTGTGTCTTTTGATAAGCCGGTATCGCTGTAGGTTGTGGCGTTTTCTTCCAAACTGGCAATTTGCATCCAGGTGCCATCCAAGCCCGATGGTGAGCGCTCAATTAAAAAGGCGCTCTCTGGGTCTGAATTATCCGTCCATGAAAGATCAATTTGATTATTTGACACCGCAGCTGCAGCCAGGTCGCTGGGATCATCAAGATCCACCGGGACAGTCTGCAGGCGCAGCGCCGGGTCACCGAATAACATGTAAGTATCAAGTAAGTAAGGTTGACTGGGCGAGGCTGCAAACAGGTCATACTTGGCCTGTGTGGTCAGATACCCTAACTGAGTGTAGTACTTGTTGAACAAGTGATCCAATATACTTTCTGCCATCACGCTGTGCCCCGAGGTCAACCCATAGCCTGTGGGCGAGAAACTGGCGATAGCCCCGGTATCATTCATCCTGACAATGCTTTCACCAAGTGAGGGAATACCAGGATAAACATAATATCCATCAATGCACGTCATGGGTAACACCAAAGGTAATTTTCCGGCATTTGTTAAGGAGGAGAGGTTTGACACACTAAATAGTTTCTCGCTTGCCCACTGAGTAAAGCCAGCATGTCCGGCATAATGAATGATAAGGCGACCCTCATTGATGTTTGCAATGAAATCGCTTTTTGCCAGCCCTGCATCTGTATAATTCACACCGTAATAAATCTTATCAGCGGTGTAATCAACAGGAAGCACCGTTATGGCATCATCCGATTCAGCGGCGTAATCCCCACCGCTGTCGGCATTATCGGCGAGAAAGGTTAATTTGGTGTTCCAATCACTGGCGGGGGGCGTCTGCTCATAAGAAAGGACGTTAGCCACCATCGCCTGTGCTTCAGCGACCGTTGAAACTGGGAAGCGGCCCAAGTGCAAATCCGGCAGGTTATCGTCACCGGAAACACTAACAAAAGCATTATCAGTCGCTGTTTCACTCATCCACGGGTCCACATCAGCCAGGATAGGGGGGATGTAATTTAATTCTCCAGTCCCATAAGCATTTTTATAGTCCCAATGCCCATCCCCAACCAGCAAAACAAAACTCGGTGCCGGTGTTGTCCAATTTTCATAGGCATACTGCAAGAAAGTTTGGATCGCATTCGGGTCGAAAACACCCCCATTAAACTCATCATACACATCCTGAACATCCACCAGGACAACCCGATATCCCTGGTTTTCACGAAAATCAACGAGGGGCTGCATGGCATCTAAGAAGTCCGCATGGCTGACGATGATATAGTCAGCGCCATTGGTAGGGGATTTCCAATTTGAGTCTGTGTCTAAATTGATACTCGCCGGTGAAAGGAAATTCGTCGATGATAATGCCAGGTAATGGTGCTCTTCTGAGATGGCGGCGTCAAATTTTACCTGAAAGCCACCAACTGTTGAAACGATGGATGCATTTTCGATATTCTTTACATAGAAGGGATCGGTGATGTCGAGAATCTCAACTTGATCTGTGCTGAAGTCATTTAAATGGAATGTTAATGATCCAGGTCCTTCTCCATCAAAATAAAGCAGATCATTCACCGCATGATAAGCTCCAAAATAATCCAGTTCAAACCAATTAATTAGAATATCTGGTGAAGCGACCGTTTCAATGGTGAGTGTATTAACACCCTCTAACAAATCCGATTGTCCTAATGTTGTATCGATATTGAATGCTTCATTATCACTCACCACATCATCAAAAAACACTGCCCCATTTATATAAAGACGGAGGTGGGGAAGACCGTTGTTATAGTCATAAGGTCTCACAAGACCACGCAATTGGATTTCATGTCCTATGGGACTTAATGCAGGTAGATTGAATGGAATATCAACACTGCCGTTTCCATAGATAACAGTTGTATACCAATTATCATCATAAGTCCCACTTGGCGCTTCCCAAAAATATTCGTTATCCTTTTCAATTCTCAGATTCTTTAGAAATTCTTCTGGAATTGTGGAATCTGAAGGAGAACCATCCAAACCTTCCATTCGTAATCCGTCCTCACCGTCATAACCTAACCAATACACATTTTCTTCGGTATACAAGGAATTAATTTGTTCACCAAAAAATAAAATGGTGTCCCCATCGTCGAAGGAACCATCTGCTTCACCGATGACTCGAATTGGTATCTCCTGATCCTGGTAGAATAATTTTAAAGTATGGGGGTCCAGCGTATCTACGGGAAGTCCTGCACCAGCCAGGTCCGTATAGTTGAGTTGATAAATTCCCGTTTCGGTTACGGTGATTTTATATAGAGGAGACTCCATATAAAATGACTCTGGTTCTACCAAAGTGCTTTCAGGGTCTGTCCGCAAGGCAGTGCTGGTGGGTTCCTTTCGCCATGCTTTCGCTTGTTCATAATTGATCAGCAACCGCTGATAGTTGTCTTCAAAATAGGGATCTTCTATAAATTGGCTGTTAACATCAAGAGATGTCTGCGGCGCATTGAAGTTGATTTCAACCCGGATGTTACTGGTGTATTGAACTACCCCTGAATACGAATTGTATTGGATGGGGTTAAATTGAAGGGAAATATAAGCTTGATTTCTGATCATCCCCTGGGAAACCAGGACGGCGGGATCAACCGGCAGAAATTGATTGACCGGTGAAATTTGTGCCGTGCGCAGCTCAGGAAGGCTGAAGATATCCCTTTCAATCGAGTTGACCTCAAGGTCCTGACCAGCACAAAGCTGATAGGTCTCATCCAGGGTTATGGTGTTAGCTGAGATAACCTCCAGATTGGGCTGCTGCGCCTGTACAGGCATACCGATCAGCACACCTTGGCTGGGGAGCTCGGGTTGACCTTTGCCTGCACTATTGGATAAGCCCAATATGGATGGGCTCTGACAACCGCCTGAATCCGTATTCATTTGTATAAATTCAGGTCGTGGTGGCGTAAATTCCAACACAATACTTTCAGCGGTGCTGCTGACCATCGTTAGATAGGGGTATAAATCGTTTGGACCTTCAATTGACATCTGCAGTGGTTCTGCGGAACTGGTTGTCCTGTAGAATGACCCAATGATCATCCCAATCATGAGAATTATGATCAATTTTCCCCTGATTGGCTTCCTGTCCTTGTGTTTATCCATTGGTAAAGCCTTTCTCTATTAATTTATCGGTAAGTTAAGAATAAAATCGATGATACTTTTATCAGGAACAAAGCCCAATTCCTGAACGGAGATGTCCTTTGTGAGATCGCTCAAAAAACCAAGTGTAAAATCCATTTTTTGTTGGTCCCAGAGTGGTAAAAATGCCCCATTCATGATTCGGATGATTGACTGTGTCTGTGAGAGGGCTGAAATGTAATTGTGTTCCGATTTTTCAATCAAAAAAATTTGTTTTAAGGGGGCAGATTGGGGCAATGCCAGTCCCCCTTCACCATGCCAGGGTGTGCCATAAATAAAATATGTATCACCCATTTTTCGAAGGATGACTTTATCGTCATTGATTGCTTCTACACCTGGTAATTGATTCCACAATCTTGCTATTGTTGACTTGCCTGCACCACCCTGACCGGGAAAGAGATACCCTTCACCCTTATAGATAACACCAGATGCATGGAGCATTATTCCCCTATCAAGGCCTAAGAGGTTGATCATTAACAGCTCTCCCATTGGATAGGATAATGGAAATATAAAGTGATTTTCATCACCGTTTTCGTTTGACACATAAATATTACCATTAGAAAAATCACGATTAAAAATACCTAACTGATGTGCAGACACCTCAGGATAACTGATCACCCATTTATGACCTAATCTCCCAAAACGCCAGGAAATGTTTGTTTCAAATATAATCTCTTGATGTATATTTTCTGGGAAGGATCCGCAAAAGACATTAAGATAAATTTTGGGTGTTAAATCACTGATAAAATCTTCCATTTTCTTTTCAAATTGGAAATCTCCACTAATAATATCTGGATCCAACTGAATAGGAATATCGCCAATACTGATAACAACCGATTCAGGCATAATTAGTTATTAATCACCATACCATCTTAACTTGTCCCGCTTGATGCACAGGTCAAATAGCCACCAGCAGCAATACAATCATTTTTAGATGATAAGCCTCCGCCTGTTTTACACAATGCCAGAACAGCTTGTTCAGCCACAAGATGGACCTGTACCAGCTCTGGTTTGACGTAAGATTTTCTTTCATCCGTATTAGGTTTTGCTTTTTTGTTGTTTACCTGAACCATAATATGCTCCAAATTTTTTTAAAAATATACATTTCATATAAAATTACTCCACTTTCGTGGTTTTTGCAAGGAAGATCTTTGCTCTTTCGTGGGTTAATTCACAGGCAAAGGGATCCACACCTTCAAAATCACCGACTTCAATATAAGCAGAAGCAGGGCACGCACCACAAACACCACGTAAAGCACAATCATGACAAAGAATTTTCCTGGAATATTGTCTCTCAATTAATTCAGGAAAAAAAACATCCCAGGCTTGCTGAAAACTACCCCGGCGCAGGTCATACTGCGGCGCCCGGGATGACATACAAAGGGACAGTTTCCCGGTTGAATCCATATGAAGCCCAGTTCGGCCAGCACCACATATATACATCTTGCCTGCTCGATCTTCCAAATCAAAATCTAAATTATAAAGGTGATGCCATTCTCTTGCTCGATTTTCATCCCTGGCTTCAATCGCTGCAATCCTATCTGCTGTCAGCCTGTATTGCAGGGGGGTATGATCACCATCAATCCGAGAGGAGATAACAGGGTCAAAATAAAATTGTAAACCGAAACTTTCAGCCAACTTCTCCATCTGGTTGAGTTCATGGACGTTAAGGGTTGAGAGGGTACTTTTTAATTTAAGGGGCAAGTTATGTGCCAGAATGCCTTCAATTGCCTGCATGCATCGCTGGTAAGAACCAGGAACACCTGTGACACCCTCGTAGGTCTGTTGTGTGGCGCCATACAGGGTAATTTCAACATTAAATGGTCGGTATTCAGCCAGGTGCTTTAGATGATGCTCCTGTATCAGGGTGCCATTGGTAAAAATCGTAATGATAAAGCCTTGTCGTTTAGCTGCATCATAAATCTCCAGAAAATCCGGACGTAAAAATGGCTCACCTCCGGTCAGCAGCAGCCACAAAGTCCCGGCATCGGCAAATTCCGCAAAGTACTTCTCATACTCTTTCAGGGACAATTCCTGATAATCTGGACCTTTACGCATTGCCATGGGGATATAGCAATGCTTGCAGCGTAAATTACAGCGCATGGTCACCTCTGCAGAGACAATCAGCGGAATGTGCTGCTGACCCACGTTGTTGAACATTTGCTGTCCGAAATCAAGATAGGCTAATTCATTGAGTTGTGAACAGATCATATCATTCCTTTATTAGGAAACCGCTTCCAGGGCATCAATGTCTTGAAGGTTGTTGATTAAATCGGATATATCCTGCTGTGCCTCCTCTGGTGAGACCTGGTAGGCTTCAACCATTAACTGAATAATTTCGTTCAATGAATTCTTCCCATTAAGATTTTCCCAGATCATCGCCCCAGTTTCATTCAGGGTATAAACAAAAGCCATATCTGAGACGTTGCTGCGAATGGGTACAAGGATCATCTCGCCGGCGATATTTCGGCTGACGATGTTGGGATCGTGTTGAAAAACAGCTTCTAAATTTTGTGTCACTTAAAAATTTACTCCATAGAATGGGTCTGAGAAAACAGCCTCACAGACCCATTTTCAATCTTGATATTTAGTCATCACTTATTTATTAGTGGAACGAATGTATTAAACGGACCGGTAATTGAAGCAGGGCCAACCTCATACGTGTCACCATCGTAAATCACAATCAGCTTGTAGTTATAAACGATACCCGGTACCGTATTTTGATCGAACCACTCGTAATGAATGGTGCCAAATTCGGCATTGACCACCGCCAGTTCTGCCCATTCTCGCTCAATTGATGCTTCATTTGACACCTCTATCCTGAAGCGGCGAATAATTGGGTTCTGAGAATCCCAGCTTAAGCGCACACCGCCATTGGCGTAATCTGCTTTGAAATTCGTGGGCAGGAATAACGCCGTGGGTGAGGCTGTCAGACCAAAGTCAACATCGAGGTTCTCAACTCCCATGACCAGTGTTCCAGAGGCTAGCGTCACTGTCGAACCTGCTTCAGACCAAGCACCATCTGAGTCAACAGTATCGTCTACGCCGACATTCGCTTCGGAGACATAGTAACCTGAAGGGATTTCAGCCGTGAGGGTAAAGGTGGGTTCACCGGGACCGGCACCGTTATAATTTTCATCCAGTAGGAGATTATCGAAACTGTACTCGCCATTGGCATCTGTGAATGTTACAAGGACAACCTCATCGCCGTTCGGATAAGTAATCGTCAGGGTGACTTTCAGGTTGGCGATGCCCATTTCACCTGTATCCTGGATACCATCAGCATCTATATCGTTCCAAACGAAGCTGCCGACGGAAGCTGGAGTTTGGTAGTAACCAAAATCACTTTCAACAAGCTCACCACCGCTAACAGCCACTGTATATGGATCAGACTGACTGTAGCCATCGACACCAGCAGTACCCTCTGAATGCCAGTAACCATTCAAGAGATTCGCATCATCCGTCACATCAACCGTGTAGGTGCCATCGGGCAAACCAGGGAAGCTATAATCCCCATTTTCATCTGTCGTCGTTGTGGCAACAATGTTTCCAAATTCATCATACAGGGTAATTGTTATCCCAGCCAATCCCTCGACCTCAGTTGCATCCATAAAGCCATCACCATCTAAATCCTTCCAGATTGTGCCTGAAATTGTGTTCGGGGTTGTGGCTTGGTAACCAAAATCCTGATCCAATTGGATCAATTCTGTAGCGGTAATCGTAAATTGTGATGTGCTATCAGCACCCAAATCGGGATCTACGGTGTTCGTAAGTCCGATGCCGCCGTTAGGTAAGGTGGTGGTATCTACTTTAACAATGTAGGTGCTATCAATACCCAGACCACCAAAATAGTAGTTACCGTTTTCGTTGGTTGTGGTTGTCGCCAGTAAAATCGTGCCAGTGCTGTCGTAAAGTTCTACAACTACACCTTCCAACCCTTCATCGGGACTTTGAATGCCATCACCGTCCAGGTCGAGGAAAATGGAGTCTCCGATTAATCCAGTATTGAGTAATTTAGAACTTGGTGAATTTCCCATGCTCTGATCAGTTTCTGTCACGCCTACCCCAGATGAGTTATCTGGGTCAAGTGAGAATGTTCCTGTTCGATCCAATCCCGGATCTGTGGGATATAAACCTTCAAGAACACCACCAGGATCTGTATTTGCATCCAGATCCGTTGTAATACTGTAATACCCATCAGGTAAATAATCAAAGGTATAATCCCCGTTCGCGTCAGTCAGGGTTGTATAGATGACATCATCCCCCCCCCCAGGGACGCCATCAGGACCATACCAGGTTAATTCAACAACCACACCTTTAATGCCTTCTTCGCCTGTATCCTGGATACCATCGCCATCAATGTCTACAAATACTGTTGAGGTAACACTGTTCAGGTTGCTATTTGTTCCGGTATATCCAAAATCCTGATCAAGATTAACAGCCAGATTGGAAATCAGCGTTACTGAGGATGTATTATCCCCACCCCCATCCGGGTCATAAGCATTTGTCAATCCCTCTAATACCCCTCCAAGACCGAAGTTTGTCGGGTCAACCGTCACAGTATAAACGCCGGCAGGGAGGTCTCCAAAGATGTAATTGCCGTTTGCATCGGTGTAGGTTGTCCAGGTATCCGTACCATCTGTCAGGGTTACCAGAACCCCGGGAATACCTTCCCCTGAATCGGGCATCCCATCCCCATCCAGGTCAATGTAAATGACATCGCCAATGACTCCTTCGTCTCCAAAACCATCAGAGGGTGAGAAGCCAAAGGGTACGGTTGTGGTTGTTATTCCAGAGGGAATCAAATTATCTGAATCTAAATCAATGGTTGCTGCTGCATCTAATCCGACATCTGTGGGGTTCAAACCTTCCAGCAGCCCGCCTGGTTTGCTGTATGCCTCGACATCAATGTATATATCAAACAAACCGTCGGGAAGATTCTCAAAACTATAGTTTCCATCTGGCCCTGTGATGGTTGTGTAAATCACATCATCATCACCGCCAGGAACACCATCCGGTCCATACCAAAGCAATTCAACAACAATGCCTTCAATACCAGGTTCTTTAGAGTCACGTCTGCCATCCCCATCTGCATCAACATAAACCGATGAACTCAGGCTGTTCAACAGGGGATCTGTACCGGTATAACCAAAATCCTGATTAATATCGGCAGAGTCATTGGTCAGCAGTGTGACCTCTGAAGTATTATCAAATCCACCATCAGAGTCATAGGTGGTTAAAAGTGTTTCTAAGATACCACCGGGTTCAAAATTAGATGGATCAACCGTCACGGTGTAGTCACCGGCGGGAAGATCGCCAAAGAAGTAATCACCATTTGCGTCCGTGTAGGTCGTCCAGGTTTTTTCACCATCCGTCAGGGTTACCAAAACACCCGGGATGCCAATCTCATCAATGTTTTGAACCCCATCACCATTTGTGTCAAACCAAATGGTAGAAGATATTGAGCTGTTTTCATCAATTTGTGCTGGGGGCGCATACCCAAAATCCTGGCTGTCGTCGCCCAATGCAGTTAAGTCTGTCACAGCACTGATATTTGCTGTAGCTATTTCATCGGAATCATAAGTGGGCGCCAAATCACTCAAGACACCGTTTGTATCATTGACCCAAACGAGGTAATCACCGCCAACAGGAACGCCGTCGAATGAATAAGTACCATTTGCATCTGTGACAGTGGAAGAAATGATGGGTTCCCCCGGATCCCAAACCCCGTTGCCATTGGTGTCTTCAATCAGGCTCACCGTGACACCTGAAATTGGTGGTTCTCCTGCGTCGTGGAATCCATCCGTATCCGCATCTAACCAAATGCTGTCACCGATGGTCGCGCCAACACCTGCATTTGGCTGGTAGCCAAAATCCATGCCGACGACCACATCCCCTGGCGCCAGCGGGATTGGGTTGGACTGATTGTCAAACGTCCCATCCGGATCGCCAGTGGGTGTATAGCCATCAGGCGGCGTAACTTGAACAACATAGGCGCCAGCAGGAAGATTGTCAAAAATATAGCTGCCATCTGCCGCGGTTACCGTTGTTGCATAGGGCGTATCGTAGATGCCATCACCATCAGGATCGGTATACAAGGTCACGGTGACGCCACCCAGGCCGGGTTCCCCCGGGTCCTGAATACCGTCGCCATCAGCATCAATCCACAAGCTGTCGCCGATTGCGCCAAGACCAGTACCGCCTGTCACATCCGATGTGGCGGACCAGTTGTAGCCAAAGTCAGCCACATCGCTTTCTTCACCAGCTGTCACAGTCAACTTTGTGGTATTCGCCGTCGCAATTCCGTCACTATCGTAAGTTGGGTTGGCTTCCAAGCCATCTGCAAGAGTATCTGTGTTCACAGCGATGCTGTAATTGCCTGCTGGTAAGTCTGTAAACAGATACTCCCCGTTGCTGTCCGTCCAGGTGGAATATGTGACATCATCGCCACCGCCAGCTACACCATCCGGGCCGTACCAGGTGGCGAGCACCTCAACATTGGCAATGCCCGATTCACCGGCATCCTGCACACCATCACTGTCCTCATCTAACCAAATTGAGTCACCAATTGAAGCGCCAGCGGAATAGGTCGAAATAACCGCATCATCATAGCGACAGTTGGGGTCTGCAAATGCAAGCGAGTCACAGGCTGAAACTGTATTTGTGATCTGGTTTACCGTTGCATCCAAAGGGTCATCCACTCTGACCTGAAACGTCAACACTGGCACAACAAGAACATTTTTAGATTCTCCTTCAACAAAGGATACATCACTGGCTGTGGTAGTCGGTGTCCCAGAGAACGTTAGAGAGCTCGGCAATTCTCCTGCTGATACATCATATACATAGGTAAAACTAACCGTGCCACCGCCAGATGAAATTGTATCACTGGCAGGTTCAGGACCGCTAACCAGAACAGCCGACACACCACCGTTAATGGTCAAATCTGCTGGTGGGGTAATATCCACAGGCGTTGCGTTATAGGACAAATTCACATCCATGGTCACCGTAACCAGCCCGTTTTCTGACACATATAAGGGTTCTGGAGTCAGGCTGACCCTGCTGCCTGTGGTGGCCGGCAGCACCCAATCAATCTTAAGGTATGGATCATTTAGATCAGCACTTGCTTCCCTGCTGAAATATTTCGCATCAGCTTCAACTGTGCCCCCGGCAATCAGGACCACGCCATTATTTGTCAAGCCTTGATTGATCCAGCGGTCCACTAAATCGGTCACATTAACGGACTTCCAACTTGTTGTGGAATTCAAAATCGTTCCATAGGAGGTTGTTGTATCATAATCAGCGGTAGTGAAGGACGTAGCCGCCCAGCCGGTTCCCCAAACCGCGGTAGTTTCCGTCCAGGAGGAGATCAGGGGATAGACCGTTGCTGTGTTATCTTTTGCTATTGTAACATTAACATACATCGTTGCATTTGTGATTGTTGCCCCGGACGGGATTCCAGATAGTGGGAACTGGAGTAATGTGTGTTTTGTTGCCGTTGTGGATGGATTTATTAATAAAGTGGTGTCTGTTCCTCTGTTTTCAAGAGGTTTATCCTTCTTAATATAAGTGTCTGCAGAAGCTAATTTCGTTTCCGTGCCAGAGGCTGTGGGGTTTCCCACCACAATGCCGTCTGTACCTGGCAAATTGCTGCCGATGTTCCAGGTGACTGTATCCGAAACAGAGTCATAGACACAATCCCCAGTACATCCTACATAGGATGTATGTTCAGGGATGGGGTCAGAGATCACAAGGTCTGATAATCCCAAGGTACCCGTATATTCCGGAATGATAGTGTAGGTCACCAGGTCGCCGCCGGTTGCTTTTTCTGGTGTTACTGATTTGCTGACCTCAAGGCCTCTCGCACCGCGAATGATGACAGGGTTACCATAATAGTTAAATCTGTTACAAGCGTCCTGCGCAACAAGACGGATGATGCAGGCGGTTTCTTCTGTCACGATGGGTGCTGTAAAGGTGGTCGTTGCAGCAGTGGCATCCTCAAAAGTGCCGCCGCATGAACTCGTCCACTCATAAGAATAAGGCGGCGTCCCCCCTGAAATCTCTGCCGTCAGGTAAGCCGTCTCCCCGGCGAAAACATAATCCGGAATTTCCGCTCTTATTTGCGGTCTGTTTTCAATGCCAGCAAGGAGAAGAAGGTTCCCGATCGTTCGAGCGGCAGCCGTATTTTCTGCTACCGAACCATCCTGGAAGTTGTGAGAGGCGACATACATGACCATGCCGTAATCCGGGTTGCCATAGGCGCGGCCATAAGCAACTAAAGCTGCCTCGCCATCGGTTAATGTGCCGGCAAGCACATCAGCTTGATTGGGATCCCAAACCGCCACGGTCGTGGTTGGCCGCCAGATGCCGCCTTTGACGGGCATGTAGATTTGCTCAGAGCCAGAATTGAGAGCACCTTCGATATTTCCAATAAACTGCATCAAGGGGTCATCAAACGATTCAGGATCATATAAATACGGGAAAATGTGTGATGCATCAGCGTGTTGATTCCAATCCAACAAGCCCGGGTCACTCAGGAAG
The DNA here is from genome assembly GCA_029210815.1 of Candidatus Brevefilum sp. Lineage (GTDB taxonomy): Bacteria > Chloroflexota > Anaerolineae > Anaerolineales > Anaerolineaceae > Brevifilum. The sequence continues at coordinate 4,358 of JARGGB010000005.1, read as the reverse complement.
TTCATGCCGGCGTAATTTGGTGCTTCCAAAGCGCTGACCGCATGGCATGCTGCCCATAATGCCCCCCCATCCATGATGAAATTCTCGAAGATTGTTTTTGTGCTATCAGACCAATTTTGAGGGTCAGCATGCGGCATGACATAAATATCGTCACAATTGACAAGGTCATCGGGAGTGCCAATTTTATATGCAGTGGTTGGAATTTCTGCCGGTGTAAAAAAGGCGCTAGCCGCAATGGAACCATTTTGCCTGTCTAAGACGGAATTTGGGATGCTTGAGACTGTGTCATAAATAGGCGCTGTGAAAGCTGACAACCCGCAATCGATGACAACACCTTTTAGCGCCCATTCATCCAGTGCAGGTTGGGCAATGGACACCCACTCCGCAGGTATGATAAACGGCCCGCCCGCATAATCCTTACCATCAACACTGAAGTCCACCCCATCCTGGGCTTTTCCAGGATCGATGGACCAGTAAATTGGAACCTGGTAATTCATCACGAGGTCATAAATCAAACCATAAGGTTTAAGTCCTGCTGCAGTTGTAGGTATGCCCATATCAATGACACAGGCACCAGCGCTAAAATATTGTGAGCCTGACAGGGTTACCGTTGAAAAATTGTTTGCAGTTGCTGAATCCGGCTGATCGGAATGCAAAACAATCGCACTGTTTTCAAAAGTAATCCCTTCTGCCAGGGTGGTAACAATTTCCAGGGTGGCAGTGCTGCCGTTGGCTAAATTACCAACAGTCCAAATGCTTGTTTCCGGATCATAGGTTCCCTGGCTGGTAGTATAGAATAAAAAATCAAGGACATAAGAAAGTTCATCTTTGACATCAATATTTGTTGCCTCATCTGGCCCGTTGTTGGTGAGGGTCAGTGTAAAAATCACATTTTCACCCTGTACAGGAAAAGCGTTGTTGACTGTTTTTACAATAGAAAGATCAGCACCTCGAACCTGGACGGAAGCTTCGCCAACATTGTTCGCTGTCACGGAGTCCACTTGTCCCGCATATGAAATTGAGGCTGCGTTTGTGATTGTTTGGGTCGCTGTACCGGTGTCAACGGAGGTGGTTATTGTGAGATTTGTATTTTCGCCATTTGCTAGGGTAAGGGGCTCCCATAAACCCGTGACAGGGTCATACGTCCCTTGAGAACTGCTTGATGAGACATAAGTTACACCTGCTGGAAGCATATCATAGATTGATATCAATGTGGCATTATTCGGCCCAAGGTTGGAGACGGTCACCGTGTAAGTGAGTGTGTCTCCTTCATTCACAACCGATGGGTCCGCCGTTTTAGTGACGCTCAGGTCAGTCTCGGTCAGGGTGATATCAACGCTGGCAGCGTTATTGCCTGTGATTGAATCTTTCTCCACGACACTGGTCACACTGGCTGTGTTTGTGATGGTTGTCTCTGAACCGTAGTCCACAGTTGCCGTGATTGTCAGTGTGGCGCTGGCTAAAGCGTTCAGATCGTTGACAAACCAATCGCCAGTGACTGGGTTGTAAGCCGTCCCTTGTGAAATCGTACTGGAAACATAGGTCACACCTTCGGGCAGCAGGTCGGTGATGGTAATGTTATTCGCCTTCAAAGGGCCATTATTCTTAACAACGACGGTATAGGTAATTGAGGCTCCAACAATTGGCGTGGGGTTATCGACAGTTTTTGTCACGGCAAGGTCAGCACCATTAACCGTGACTGAGACCGAGGCTGAATCATTGCCGGGGACTGGGTCTGCCTGATCCATTGACTTTACACTGGCGGTGTTGACAATTTGTGTGGCAGCTGTGCTGCTGTTCACCGTGGCAGTGATAACAAGATTAAAGTTTTGATTTATGGCGATGGTCCCAACCTGCCACAATCCTGTGGTGTGATCGTAAGTGCCTGCTGCGGCGGTATATGACACAAATGTAACCCCAGACGGGAGGAGATCTTCGATGACGACGCTGGTAGCTGGATCGGTTGAACCAGCATCATTTTTCACATTGACTGTGTAGGTGATGGTTTGTCCTTCATCAGGCGTATTATCATTGACAACTTTGGTCACGATTAAATTGGAAGACCCAATTGGACCCACAGTGATATCGACGCTGTCTGTGTCATTATCAGGGAGCAGGTCTACCTCATCCACTGCAAGAATACTGGCAGTATTTGGTATGACAGTTAGCGGTGTTACGTCACTATTCACGGTTGCTGTGATGGTAAGCGTTGCTTCACCGGCGGCAGCAAGATTGCCGACGTCCCAGATGCCCGTTGTATTAGTGTAAGTGCCTTGTGAAACCGTGCTGGAAACATACGTCAGGCCCGTTTGAAGCTGGTCAGATACTTTGATATTATTAGCAGTATCTGGACCGTTATTCAATACAACGACAGTGTAGGTGATCGCCTGATCCACAAATGGGACCAGGTCATCAACAGTTTTGGTTACCTGAAGATCTGCCCCTGACGCCTGGGAAACCTCAAGAATTAATTGAGGGGAAACGGTTCCTTCCTTGCTGCTGAATTGAAATAATGGTTGACCGCCTTTTTGTTCAGTGATACCTTTGAGCAGTATGCCATTATTTGGTGAAGTTCCACTCACCCAGGATTGGGCAATTGTTGTCACATCCCAGGTATAGGTACCTTCAACGCTGACAGAGGTTGTTGCGCCCGGGGTTGTATCATAATCTCCCTCAGCGCCCACGCCAGTCCAACCCGTCGTTCCATTATAGGTATTCCACGTCGCCGTCATTTCTGCCCATGACTGTGCAGGTGTTGTATTAAGCATTTTATACACACCGACGTCATAAAGGGTATCGTCTCCGACTGTTTTTTCAAGGATTAAGGTAGCCGAATCAACCACTAAACCTGCTGCCAGACTGCTCAAATCGAACTTCAACAAGGTGCGTTTGAGTTTAGTACTTTCGGGTTCCACCTGCAATACTACGGCACCACCATAATTTGTAGTGGCCGCGTCTTGCCTTAAATACGTGTCAGCAATCGGGGTAAAAGTAAACGTTGATAGGAGGTTAGCAGCAGTTGCTTTCTCAACAGTCCCAGCCGTTAATATCGCGTCTGATACCTTTTCAGAGGCATCTCCAGGAATATCGTACGCCCCGACGAGATCCTCAAGTGAAGACTGTTCAGAGGCGACCGCCGGCATTGTATGTTTACCAACAACGCGCGTTGGTAATTCTCGGGCTGATACAGTTTCAACCAGGCCAGCATTGAAAAAGAATAAAGAAAGCCCTACAACAATGGTTAATACGTAAGTCAGAAAACGTTTCATCTTATTTCTCCTCAAGAATTTTTCCCCTTACCCCTGGTATGCCTGGTGCCGACTGTGCTGGATGAGCGCAATACATTTGGAAAAGGGTTCCTTTGATCAGGTATGAATTGTCGAAAATTTAAACGGAAAAATAATTCACTTTATTACCATTCTAATAAACAATAAGTAGCCAAACTTTTCACTTTGAAAATTGTACCTTAAAGCCAAGATTAAGTCTACTTAAGTTTCTGTCAAGGAATTGCATATTTAAACAAATCAGAGAACTTCCGATGGATGTATTCTATCCCGCAATATTCTTGCCCATGGCCGATTTTGGTGCGAAGAATAAAGCGATGGGACACCAGCTTGCAACCATTCACCATGATCATCCTTAGCTACCTTGTCTTTCCTATGCTTTTTTGCAGGAGACTTTTCAAAAGGTTTGAAGGCGCTTTGCTTCAATTTATCCTTATGACGGCAAACGGCTAACATGGCTTTAGCCCCATCCAAGCTCCAGCTCCTTCCTCGACCTTTGAGCCGTCTGACAACCAATTTATCCACATTCCCTTCAATCGCTCCCAGCCGGTGAACACCTGGTTGCAGGTGTGCCCGACAGTCTGGATCCAAGAGACCATCCTGGTTTTTGACCAGATACTGAATAAATTGACGCATCCTTTTTGCGGTTCCTCGCTGTTTTATGTGGGTAAGCCATAATCGAGATTTCCGGCGATAAGGTAAGCCATAGTGATCAAATTGCGGTTGGTACGGTAACCACGCGCCCGAGCTTTAGCCGCCTGGATAAGACTATTGAAACCCTCAAGAATACCCGTAGAGATGTGGCTATCTAGCCAATTGAGAATCCCCTCCCAATGTTTTTTTATTGTTTCAGCAGCCTCGATGATGGGCTCCAATTGACTGTGCGATACCCAGGTATACCAGCGCTGAAGAAACGCTTCACCCGATTGACGGTCCGGTACCGTAAAGAATTCTTGAAAGGTCAGGCGCATCTGATAAGCTTTTGCTGTTTTTAGATTATGTGTGGATAAATCGTCCATGGTTTGCTTTTGTTTAGAGGTCAACCGGGTTGGATTTTTGAGCCAGAGATAGCGA
>JARGGB010000059.1 GCA_029210815.1 Candidatus Brevefilum sp. | reverse complement strand
TTTCTTTGTAGGGGCTGCCCCCTGTGGCAGCCCTTGAAAGAATATTTGTCGTAATAATGCATACTAATAAACCGAAAATTTGTTTAATAGCTCCTAAATAATCAGCTTTCCGATTACCCTGCCCGTCTGCCCAATGGATCTGCTAAATCTATAAGATTTGCATTACCTGAAAATCTACAGGGTGGCGACAGAGCCCCACCCCTACCTGACATCATAAATTCGTAGGGCGGGATGCGATTTCATCCCGCCGACTTATTTCATTAAACCAATATTATTTTGTCAGACAAGTTTGGAAGTTGAATCATACCTATAATTATTCAGTGGACGAATTTCTCAGTAAAGAAACCACTTTTTGTCCTTCGGGACAAATTCCCCCTGCAAAAGAAATAATCACCATTAAATCATGGTCTTACCACCTTGATCTATCATCAATTGGAGATCAACCCTCATTCTAAATAAAACAACTGATGCCCCATAAAAATCAGGCGAACAGGACGCGCAACCACCGCAACATCTGGCAATGCAGCCAGCAAGGCTGCCACATAAACCGCATTAAAAGCTGAGAACTCTTCAGCGATCTCAATGCGTGTCAATTCACGGCGATCTAACAGGGCGCCAAAAGCATCCTCCAGGGTTTCCCGCTTGATAATACGGGGTTTGCCGCTTACCGCGGGCGATAGGACCACATGAGAATGACCAACCTCAGACACCTCAAAAGGATGCCCCTGCCTGAGGGTCTTCAGCTCACGCCCATGCAGATTGCAAATGTTTGGCCAAAATTGATCCCGGGTCAGCAAGATTTTACCCACCTCGTTGATCCTATTAGCAACGATCTTCGGACACAAGAAATTTGAGCTTTGCAGCACCAATAAAATACAAATAACAAATGAAGTTTCATAACAAAAAATTATACATGATATTCAGCAACGCAAATATATCAATGCTGATTTACTAAAATGCCACGCTTTAACCACCGCCATAGGCTCGTGCCCTTGCCTGGGCAGCAATTTTATTGCTCAAGCCATCGCCCCGCGCGACCGAGACTCCCACCTGGCCGTCAAAGGCTGTAAGGATCTCGGCAACATCCTGATGGCTAAAACCCGGACAAAGCAAGATTGAATCAATCTGTTTTTCTTCAACCAATCTTTTTGCAACATCCAAAGCCTCAGCCTGGTCCCGTACCACAACGGACCACAGCTTGAACTTTCCCGTATCAATAAACGAACGATGCATTTCAGAATCTGCATCAGGTGAATGCACCATCACCAAAACATTAAACGACATCATTTCCTCCATGGCTCGGGACCTCATTACAAGAAATTGTACACGGGTTTTTATCAATTGGGTATTAGATTTTCGGAAAAGAATAAAAACCATTTGGATGGCGGTCGACTTTCCTAATAACTGATTGACTAATACCCAATACCTGTACCACCACTTACCAATCTCATCTCATGTATAATTACGCCATCATGACACCAAAAATCTCCCAAATCATCCGATCCAATCGCAAAACCTTCAGCCTGGAGGTCAAACCCGACGGGCGATTGATCGTGCGCGCCCCTAAGGCTGCCGATGACGACCTGATAAAAATAATGGTTGCAAAAAAAGCGGACTGGATCACAAAAACGCAATCCCGGTTAGCCAGGCAGTACCCTGAGTTAGCGCCGCCGTCATTCACCTCTGGCGAACAATTCTGGTACCTGGGAGATAAGTACCCCTTGAAGTTAACGGATCGCCAGCGTCCACTTCTGGAACTGGACGGTGCGTTTTATCTCTCCAGGGGATCGCAGGATCGTGCAAAAGAAATTTTTACTGAATGGTATCGTGAAGAGACACGCAAGATCACAGCCGATCTGATTGCAAGCTACAAAATCTTCGATAAGTTCAAAGTCAGCCAGGTGCGCATCACCAGCGCACGCACACGATGGGGATCGTGTTCAGGGAAAAACAACCTCAACTTTACTTATCGCCTGTCCATGGCACCGTATGAAATCATCGATTACGTGGTTGTTCACGAGTTAACTCATCTCAAAGTGCGAAATCACAGCAAAGCATTTTGGGATGCCGTAGCACGGATCAAACCCGATTATAAAAAGCACCGAAAGTGGCTTAAAGATCACGGCGCATTACTCTCCCTCGAATGATTGTCTTTGAAGGTTTTAACCGATTAATAACCTGGCAAAAACCTGAAGTTCATCAAAATTTGATACCATAAATAAAATCATCAATATTATGGAGATAATTAATGCCTGAAAAAACCAAAGTCCTCTTCCTGTGTACCGGCAATTCTTGCCGCAGTCAGATAGCCGAAGCCTGGTTGCGTGAGCTGGGCGGCGATGCCTTCGAAGTGTACAGTGCAGGGCTTGAACCGCATGGGGTCAACCCATACACTATTTTTGTGATGGAAGAAAATGGCTATGACATGAGTGACCATCGCTCCAAACACCTTGATGAATACGTGGGTAAAATTGACTTTGATTACCTGATCACAGTTTGCGGTAACGCGGATGAACGCTGCCCATACTTCCCTGGCATGGGTACCCGGATGCATTGGCCTTTTGAAGATCCTGCCGCTTTCGAAGGCCCGGAAGAAGAAAAGCTGGCATTCTTTCGAGAAATTCGGGATCAGATAAAAGCCAAAATTCAAACCTGGCTGGATGAAGAACACAAAGTTTGATATACGCTTTCATGATACACCTATGAAAAAAAAAGAGTTTGCCCTTATTCTACAGAAAACTGTTACCTATGTCTCCGAACATGTGTTACCTATCTCCCCGGTCTATACAGGAGGGAGAGGAAGAAGGACTTTCGCTATCCTTGGTAGCAAGTGGGTTAAAAGTTCTTATAGGACAACATCTTCATTTATTTTCAAAACCTTGTAAACATTTAGGTCATCTGAAATTAGAGTTCGCAATAGCGATCAATCCGCTTGGCGATGACGGCTAAACTATCTTCCCAGAATTTCTTTGAGCGGATATCAATGCCAAATCGGGCAGCCAATTCTGCAGCAGGTGCTTCACCCGTGCTGGATAACAATTTCTTGTAATCTTGGATAAACGCATCGCCACGCTGTTTGTAAATCGCATATAGACCGATGCCAAACAGCATCCCAAAGGCATAAGGGAAGTTGTAGAAGGAAAGACCCGCAGAATAATAATGCGGTTTCCATGTCCACATGAATTTATGACGAAATTCCGGGTCCAATCCTTCCCCATAGGTCTTTGCCTGGGCATCTTCCATAATTTCGCAAAGCTCATCGGCGCTCAGTTCAGCTTTTTTCCGTCGTTCAAAGACCTCTTTTTCAAACAAGAACCGCGAGTAAATATCCACAATCACCTGTGAATCGCCAATCAAAGCCGTTTCAAGCAGTGCAAGTTCTTCTTGCGGATCAGTGATGGTGTCCATGACCGCATTAAACACAATCGTTTCACACATAATCGAGGCAGTCTCTGCCATCGTCATCGGTGTTTGCCGTTGAAGCGGAGTTTTGTCAGCCTGGTACATGTTGAAGTTATGATAGCCATGTCCCAGCTCATGGGCAATGGTCATCACCTGGTCCAGTGATCCGTCAAAATTGCACATGATTCGGGATTCTTTTACACCAGGAACACTCATGCAAAAAGCGCCGCCGCGTTTCCCAGAACGCTGTTCGGCATCAATCCAGTCCTTCTCAAAGGCGTACTTTGCAAAATCTCGCAATTCCTCCGAAAAATTCCCGAAATGCTTCAGAATGAAATCCCTGGCTTCGTCAAAATTGTATTCTTTATCCAATGCGCCGGCTGGAGCAAAAACATTCCACCAGGGTAAGGCTTCCTGACCAAACCTGGCAGCTTTCGCCTTGAAATATTTCCTGAAGACAGGGAAGGAATCTTCCATGGCACCCATCATCGCATCCAGGGTTTCACGGCCAATCCTTGCCTGTTCGATCGGTTGATGCAAAGCATCCCTTCGTCCCCGGCGACCATTCAGGGTATTCACCCAACCTTTGATTCCGTTCATACTTGCAGCCAGGGGCTCCTTGACCGATTCCCAGGCGTCCATTTCGGCTTCATACGCTCGCTTGCGGACTTCCTCATCAGTGTGTGCATGTAAGTTGATCAAAGCAGGCATTGGCAATGTCTTCGTCTCACCGTCCAATTCGAATTTAACGGTCTTTTGAGAGGTGACAACCCCTTGAAGCTTTCCCCATGCCCGTGACCCGGAGAGGCTCAGTTCACTGGTCAGGATTTCTTCTTTTTCGCTCATCAAGTACTGGCTTTGTTCAGCCATTTCCATGATTGGGAAGGCATGCTCACCAGCGCTGTTTCCAATAGTAAATACCTCGGGAAGGATATCCTTGAATTGCCCCACCCAGGCTTCCAGCAAAACACTAACTTTTTGGATGCTGACCATCACCTGGTCGAATTGTGACCCCATTCTTGCAGCTTGCTTGTTAAAGGAGTCAGTTGCAATATATGAATGTAAAAACGCATTGATCGTGCCAGCTTTTATCATTAACGAATTCAACTTATCCACCATTGTGCTGATGGCTTGATTGATGCGCTCCTTCGAACTGCTTGTATCAATTTTAACAAGCTCGTCCTGGTAGAACTTTTTGATGGATTCGGCTTCGTCCTTAACCCATTCAATGTCCTTCTGCAAAGCCGAGGATTCCAGACCCGGATAAACATTTGAAAGATCCCAGCGTGGGGGTGTGCCTGGCATAAAATACTCCTTTATTGATTGTCGAATTGAAAATGTTCAAGATCTTTATTATAGGCTAATTTCAACGGATAGCGGCTTAAGCTGCTGGTGTAATTTATCGATCATTCCGGTTAAACGAGCAATGATTTCAGCTTCCCGCCCTTCACAATCTGTGCTCCCAATTTCGATGCTTTTCTTTATCTTTCCATGAAAGTCACTGCCGCAAGTCATCAATAGATCTTTTGACAGCGCCGCTTCACGATAGTACTTGACCTGTTCTTTATTGTGATAGCTGCTGTATACCTCAATCCCCATAACACCTGCTGATAAAATCCGCTCAAGAAACGCTCCATCTTCTTTCACATTTATACCCGGGTGCGCCAGAACCGGAACGCCGTGGTTCGTTTTGATGATCTCGATAGCCCGTGAAAGGCTGATAAAATTCATCGGGGTATAAGCTGGCTTGCCCTGTGAGCAATAATCCCAGTAAAAATTAACATAGGGGTTATCAGAACGTTCGCCATCGCAGCGATAGGGATCTAAAAGTTTATTTCGCGTATCAGAATCAAAAGATAAGGCTGCTTCAGCGATCATCTCACCGGTGATGACGCCATCATAGGATAGTGCTTCAAGAACTTCATCATCAAATTCAATCCCAAGCTGCCGGACAAGTTGAATCAGCCTGGCTGAGTTTTCCTTTTCTTGAAGATGCAAATCCTCTTCAATTTGATAGAAGATTGGATCGCTGGTTTCAATGCCATAGCCCAAAATATGCAAAACGACGCCATCCAAGACACAATCCATCTCAATAGCGGGGATGATGGCTAAAGATGAGCCATTGGCAGCAGCAACAGCGGCATCAATTGCCCTCACAGAATTGTGATCCGCAATGGCAGCATGGCTCAAACCAGCTTGTAAACTAAAATCAACCAGCTGATCTGGTGGAAAATCGGCATCGTTGCTGTAATTTGAATGAATGTGAAGGTCGATCGTTGCCACTGAATTTCTCCCTTAATTAAGGTAAATAGTAATCGAAAGTAAAATTTTTGAGCACAAAGCAAGTTCTCATTATAACCAATAATTACATGGAACAGAAATGTCAGGCATACACTACACATTTGCAGGGTAGATGCCATCATAAAAAAAGATAAAGCAATCAAAGTTTATGATTTTGTGGAAATCGCATCCAATCAACAGGTCCCATGGGCTAATAATGCAACCGACTCCCCCTCCCTGTAGAGCCGATTGAATGTTGCACAGGCTTGCGGCGTTCTCTCAATAATTAACTCAGATACGCCTGCGTCTGATATCGCTTTGCGCGTCTTTTCGGGCACCTTCAAGGCGCCATTAACGCCGTTGCCTATCACCAAAATTTCGATACCTGAGCCAATGATGCCAGATACCATTTTCGGTTTCAGCAAATGCCCTTTTCGCGCTGACCATGGGGTTACAATCCCATCAATGATGCAGATATCCTTACCAACGCCCTCACCATCTGCAGAATGCATTTCACCTTTAATCACAAAACTTCCCCAATCAAAGGAATCAATGGGACCTTCAGAATCATTAAACATCAGCACATTACCTCAACGAGCTAATAAGACCAGGCTTTTTCCTGGTAGGTATAATAAGCATTAATTAATTATAATCTTTGAAAGCAGCACACGGCAAACAAGCTAGCCAGGATATAAGAGGATCATATGGCACTTCAGATTACAAAAGAATGGTTCATTGACATCACAGATGATTTTGACCGTCGAACAGAAAATCAAAAACTGATCTTTTGGAAAACAGGGATCACGATCGTGATTGCTGCCTTTCATTTGCCTGTAAATACCGGCAAGCTGGAGCTGCTTAACAAAATCCAGGAAAAAATCCCGTCGGATGCACTCGAGAAAATAGTTTCCACAAAGGGTGAAGTTGTTGGCTTGGGTTACACACAGATTCAAAAGAGCAGCGACGAGAAAGATCGCTTAGCGCTTTATACTTTTACGGCAAGTGACACCTCCTTTTTACAAGCTGCTTTTTATCTTGATAAACCCGAAGATTTAGACTGGGCGAAATCTACCTGGAAAAACATCATTTTTCACCCCCGCGTCTGAAGAAAGCTAAAATTTCAAAAAACCGCCTCAAAGTTATTAATAATATTAAATCAATATTGAATATAATTGAACTATAATTCAATTTTCCTTATTTTCTATTTGTTTTTATTAAAATTTATGTTATAATGACTGTTAATTATGAAAAAGAATATAAGGAGAAATGATGATCACAGAAACTCGTCAAATCGACACCTTTAATAGAATCTCTTTCCGTGACTTTGGAACCCTGATCCTGACCCAGGGTGAGTCCGAATCACTCACCATTGAGGCTGATCAAGAACTGCTTTCAGAACTGATCGCTGAGGTGCGTGGTGACACACTGGTATTGGGCATTGATGATGATTGGCTCAATCGAATTGGGAAGGTGATCTCTTCAGTCTTCAATAACGAGGAACACAGGATAATCTACCACCTGACGTTTACAGACATCTCGGAAATCAAGGTAAGCGGAAAATGCACCATGCAGTGCAACGCGCTAACAGCCGACAATCTGAAGCTCAAGGTGTCCGGTCTTGGGAATATCACCATTGACCAGCTCGAGTCTAAGGTGCTGGATTCCAGCATCAGCGGTCGTGGCGATCTCAAATTTTCCGGTAAGGCAGGTGAACATAAGCTCCGAATTTCCGGATCAGCTGACGTCGACGCCGCGAACCTTGCAAGCCAAACCGCGCAAATCACCATATCCGGGCAGGGAAATGCCACCCTGCGTGTTCAGGACAGCCTGGACATCACAATTTCGGGCTTGGGACAGGTCAATTACTATGGACAACCCAAAGTTCGTCAGGTTATCAGCGGATTTGGTAAATCAAAAAGGTTGATTGAAGGCTAAAAATTCGATAAAATATAAGGGGAGAATACTATGACACAAGAAATTAAAATCGAGAAAAAAGCTTCGGAAGTCATTCAACCTGTCAGCGATGAGGATGCGCGCCAGGCAATTCGTGCCAAGCAAGATCTTTCAGGTGCGAAACTGGTTGGTATGAAATTAAGTAACTTATCTGCCATTGGGGCGATCCTGCGTAAAACAGACCTGTCTGATGCAGACCTCTCTCATGGCTTATTCATGAGCTCAAATTTTTACCGGGCAAAGCTTCACAAAGCCGCCATGCATAACACAGTTCTTATCGGCGGTGATCTGGTTAAGACAGAATTTTCAGAAACGGACCTCCATGAATCCGCCTTGATCGGTGTGGATGCGGAACAAGCAAGCTTTAAAAATGCCAATTTACGAAACTCGGGTATCATCCGCTCCAATTTCCAGGATGCGGATTTCACCGGTGCCAACCTGGCGGATGCCCGATTGACTTACTTAAATGTTGAAGGGGCAGACTTTTCTGAAACCAATATGGAAGGTGCCCGCGCACACCATGTCAACTGGTCAGCGGCAAAGGTACCCCCCGTAAGCTTGCCAGAACCCTTTGTTGAACTTCCCAAATGGGCATGGTCTGTGCTGGTGGGCGCTTCCCTGGGTATTTTCGCACTTGCCATTTACGCCATCGCCCATGGAAAACGCAAAAAGCAAAAATAATTTTGGCGTAATTTACCGTATTCAATCGAGAGGACGGAATCTATCCGTTCTCTCTTTTTTTATCATTCAGTCCTGACGAAATCCCCCTATTTCAAACAAAAATTTTTCAAAAAGACACCTTCTCTTTCATTAAACAATCTCAAGGTTCAAGGGACAATCCAAAGCCTATACAAAAATTTTAACTTCCGTCCGGAAATCGGCAATAATAAGTTTGTCTGATCCAATAATACGGATAGACTCTCCTTAATGGTGCTTTGTTAAACTGCGGAATAATCCATTCTGCAGTTCAACATTTAAAAACCACATCAGGTAGAATCAAACGGAGGTAAAAAAATATGAATAAAATTCAACGTGTATGGACAGCAATTAATGGCGAAAAGCCAGACCGGGTTCCCGTAAGTTTCTGGTATCATTTTCCTCCAAAAGGGAAAATCAGGGGCAAAGACTCTGTCAAAGCCCATTTGGACTATTTCCATAAATCAGGCATTGATTTTCTTAAAATTATGAATGAACACCCGTACAGGGTCGACATTGAAATAAAAAACCCTTCCGATTGGCGCAAAATTAAACCCGCACCTTTAGAAAGTGATTTCTTCCAGGAGCAGCTTGATGAGATTAAAATGATCACCGATGCTCTGGGTGGTGCTTGCTTAACAACGACCACAATTTTTAACCCATTTTCCTCTGGCAATCATGCTTCCGGAAAGCTGGTCACCGAACATCTGAAAGCAGACCCACAGTCTGTTCACATCGGATTGAAAACCATCGCCGAGAGTTTAGCCATATTCGCCGAAGCGTGTTTGGATGCTGGCGCAGACGGCATTTATTTTTCTGCCCAGGGGGGTGAAGCAGACCGTTTTGAAGAGCAGATGTTCATGGATTTTATCAAACCGCATGACCTGACTGTCCTGAACACAATCAAGGATAAAGGGGAACTGAATATCACCCACATTTGCAGGGATAACATTCGCCTTCATCACTACAGTAATTATCCTGGCGATGTCATCAACTGGGCTGCCACAGCGAAAAACAATATCCCCCTTGCAGCCGGGAAAAAATTATTCAATCGTACCATATTGGGTGGGATGGACAACATGGGTATCATTGTTGATGGACCCATTGAGGCAATCCAGCAAAATGTTTTTGACATTATTGATAACTTTGGCGTTGAGAACCTGATGATCGGTGCAGATTGCACATTGCCGTCAGATATCAACATTGAGCATATCCAGGCTGCTGTTGAAGCTGCCGAAATTTACAGTAAAAGAAAAAATTAAGTTAAACGCAAAGAGAATCCTTCTTTCATCGCTTTAAATTTACAACCTGTGTTATCATTTTCTTCGAATTCAAGCCATTAAAAGGAGCAGCCAGGATGAAAAACCTTTTACTCATGCGTCATGCGAAATCGAGCTGGAAGGTCAGCGGCCTGTCAGATCACGAACGCCCTCTCAAGAAACGCGGCAGAAAAGACAGCAAACGCATTGCCCAGGAACTCGACAAAAACGATCTTTACCCACATGTGATCCTCTCTTCGTCAGCCACAAGGGCGAAGGAAACCGTTGAAGTGATTGTCGACACCCTTGATTATGAAAATCGCATCATCTTTACTGATGAACTTTACATGGCAGAACCAGAAGATTTTGTTGATGTATTAAGCGATTTGAGCGACGATGAGGATACAGTCCTGGTCGTTGGTCACAACCCCGGCATGGAAGCTTTTTTACAGATGATCGATGGTGAAATCGAATCCCTCCCGACGGCTGCCCTGGCACACCTGGTCCTGGCAATTGAAAGCTGGCAGGAGCTTTCACTCGACACAATGGGTGACCTGATTGGATTATATAGACCTAAAGAACTATAAGATCAAAATTTCTGGTCGATAATCCATCGAGATAGCAAATTTAAGGGAAGAATCCCTCAATTATTACGCCAATAATCTCAAACTGATGTTAAAGTAAAGTTCCTCATGTAGCACAAGGAAATCATGGCGACAATAATCCCGCAAAAACTCACTAAGGGTGACACCATCGGTATCATTGCCCCTTCCGAGCCGATTTCACCGGAACAAGAGCCAAAACTAAAAGCGGGTTGTGCTTATCTTAAAAAAATTGGCTTCAATATCCACCTGGGATCTTACCTGCGGTCATCAAAATTTGACGATGCAAATGCGCCCAAAAGAAAAGCAAAAGATATCAATAACATGTTTGCTGATCCCTCAATAAGTGGAATAATTTGCACCCAGGGTGGTGAAACAGCAAACACGACCCTTCCTTTTATTGATTGGGACATTGTAAAGAAAAATCCTAAAATATTTCTCGGCCTAAGTGACATCACTGTTTTACTAAATGCAATTTATAAGAAAACAAATCAAATTGTTTTCCATGGGAATGATATTTTGTGGGGTTTTGGTAACAATTTGACTTCTTATGAAGAAAGGGAAATCACCCGTATTTTGATTAATGGCGCTATTGGCTCCTACCCAACAAATCGAATGCGAAAAACTATTCGAGGCGGTCAATCAACAGGGAGACTCATTGGCGGCAACCTGGGGTGTATGCTTAAGTTGTCTGGAACACCTTATTGGCCAGATCTATCAGGTGCCATACTCTTTATTGAAGAATACCAGATTACAGCCAAAGCCTGCCAAAGTGCTTTTTACCATTTACAACAAATGGGCGTATTTGATCAAATCGAGGGCATTGTCCTCGGCTACATCGATAGTATGGATAAAGTTGTTAGCCCTAAACCGCACATGGAGGACATACTACTGCAGGTAACGGAAACTTATCATTTTCCAATTTTAAAAATGAACGACTTTGGACATAATTGTCCGAATACAGTCCTGCCTGTTGGGGGCGAAGTTTATCTGGATGCAGATCGACAAATTCTAGAAATAACACAACCTTGCGTAAGTTAGCTCTAAAAAATCACTCGTCAATAAACCCATAATCAATGATTTTGTAATTAATGCGATTTCGGAGCTTTCCCGAAACCAGGCAAAGCCTTCAATCACAAAAAAAGAAGACGCCAGATTCATAGGGGCGATCTTCTTTTCTTTTTTATTTAGTTGAGATACTTATGTCTTTATAAAATTATCCCTTTGTTGGAATATATTTACGAATCTTGGCAGCCAGGTTGGCAATTGGCATGGTCTCAAGCCAGATTTTTCCTGGTCCTGTCAGTGTCGCCAGGAAGAGGCCCTCACCAGCGAAAATAACGTTTTTCAGACCCTTCACCATCTTGATATCATAGCCGACACTAGGTTCAAACATGGCGATATGTCCCGGGTCAATCAGCAGCTTTTCTCCGCCTGCCAGTGTTCGTTCATGCACCTCACCAGGCACAGCCATAAATACCCTGCCCGGACCGGTAACTTTCTGGAGAATAAAACCTTCGCCGCCGAAAATTCCCGCACCTAACCTTTGGTTAAAATGCATTTCCATCTTCACAGATTGTTCAGCGCACAAAAAGGTATCCTTTTGACAGATCAGGGATTGGTTGGGTGCCAAATCCATATCGAGGATCCGTCCAGGTGCTTCAGGGGTGAACGTCACCGTCCCGGCCTGTCCTTTGCAGGCATAAGTCACCATGAACAGGGATTCTCCGGCTAAAGCCCGCCCCAGGCCAGCCATCAAGCCTCCCCGGGTACTGGTGGACATTTCAATATCCTGGCTCATCCACGCCATCCCGCCAGATTCAGTAAATACCGATTCCCCTCGTGTCATCTGGATCTCTACAGATGGAAAAACATCCCCTTCTATTTTATATTGCATTGCTCACATCCTTTTTTAGTTAAAATATTTTCCAGATTTATCTATAAGAATTTCAAAAGTGAAATTACGCAATAAATTCAGATCACACCATCCCTGAGACCAATGCCAGCAATAAACCGCCAGCAATCACGCTGCCAAGCTGACCGGCAGTATTGGCGCCCATCGCATGCATCAGTATGAAAT
>JARGGB010000058.1 GCA_029210815.1 Candidatus Brevefilum sp. | reverse complement strand
AGCCCTTTGGCGGTGTTAGCTGCTATGGAATCGCGTTCTACTAATTCGAATGCTTCGTTTCTTTAGATCCAAGAGAAAAAGGTGGAACTTCGTCTCTCCAATTCTGGGTCAAGCAGCTTAATTCTCCTTTATTCAATTTATTTCAGCTCCTCTTTGTACAGATCAACAAATATTAAGTACAATTGACGGGATGATTAGAAGAAGAAACTTCCCAATTTTCAGATGGGCAGCAATCCTATTTCTGCTGATAACCCTTACTCTGACAACGATACAGCTTGTGAGCTACAGCCGCATCCGCAACAACTTCCCCCAGGGAATGCTTGTTGCTGGCGTTCCAATTCGGGGCTTGGATTACACCCAGGCATCCGAACGGCTGTACACCATATTCCGCTCCCCAATTGAACTCCGCTATGACGGTAACCCCATCCAGGTGCGGCCTGCTGTTTTGGGTTTTGAACCCAAAGTGGAAAGGATGCTGGCTGTTGCCGATAATCAACGCATCACAGAGCCCTTTTGGGAAGGGTTTTGGGGCTTTCTGTGGAATCAATCCATCAGGACTGTAAACATTCCCCTTGAAGCAGATTTTGACGAAGCTCGCATTCAGGAATACCTTCGACTTGAAATCGCACCCCGGTATGACAATCCACCCACACCGCCGCAGCCTATACCAGGAACCACACGCTTTGAAACAGGTACACCAGGCACACAACTGGACTATGATCGGGCGACCTTACAAATCATCGATGCATTGTTGTCACCGACTCGCAGGACTGTCAACTTATCATTGAACCAGGCTTCGGTGCCCAGACCATCCATCACAGATCTCGAAATCATGCTCAAACAAATCATCGACGTCTCCGGCTTTGACGGCATTGTTGAGCTCTATCTGCAGGATTTATCATCGACAAGGAATATTTCATTTGCTTATCAGCCTGATGGCAATGAACTCCCACCCAATATTGCCTTCTCATCCTGGAGCACGGTAAAAATTCCTGTTATGGTTTCCGCATTTCGAGAAATGGATGCACCCTATCCCGAAGAATATCTTGAATTGATGGATGAAATGATCGAACAATCTGAAAACAGCAGCACCGATGAATTAGCTATGTCTGTTTTGGACGACAATCTTTCACCTTTAATTGTCACAGAAGATATGCAGCGTCTGGGACTTGAAAACACATTTTGGGCAGGTTATTTCTATGTTGGAGCACCCTTGCTGCAACGTTTTGAAACACCCGCTAACCAGCGTGAGGACGTCAGCACCGACCCGGATGTTTATAACCAGACCACGCCAGCAGACATGGGCATGTTGATGGAAGACATTTACCAATGTGCAGAATTGGGCGGCGGTGCATTGATCGCAGCCTTCTCAGGCGATATCACCCAGGAAGAATGCGATGTGATGATCAACACCCTGGCACGAAATCAAATTGCCGTGCTCATCCAGGCTGGGGTACCCTCAGGGACAACTGTCGCACACAAGCACGGCTGGGCTAACGAGAATGACGGATTAATTCACACGATTGGTGATACGGCAATTGTATACACACCGGGCGGCAATTACGTCCTGACGATCTTTGTTCACCATCCGGTACAGGCGGTATTTGATCCCGTCAACGCCCTCTTTGCAGATCTAAGCGCAGCAATTTACAATTTCTACAACAATTAGTCAAAACAAAAACCGGCTTCGTAAAAAAAGCCGGTTGATTAATTAATTCTTTGAAAATTAGCCAATAAATACTTCTACTTCCTCACCATTTCCCTCATCAACATGCACATAAAATGGGTCCTCAGGTGAAATCCCCTTCAAAATTTCTGAGTACTCAGAAACAGGCTGGTCCTTCAAACCCGGGATGCGATCACCAAAGGTGGTAACAACCCAGCGAGTCAGGCTGAGTGGTATTGGCAAACTGATCACAATGCGCTGCGGAGACTCCCCCGATTTTTGCTTGATGCGAACATGCAACCAAACGCCATGACTGGATTGGTAGCTCACGGCAGTAATGAAAATCCCTAATAAAAACGGGATCCACGCCAACCAGAACCCGAATCCAAATCCTTTGGCAGTGTAACCCATATACATCCATATGGTGCCGAGAGTGGTGATCACCAGGCCAATCGCGAAAGGCAGAACCCACCAGCGTTTGAGGTGCTTCATCCTATCAAGCTCTTCCTGGGGGATTTGAGGGCGAACCGCCGCTTCTTCTGCCTTGATTTCAATCAATTCCTGGTCAGCTGAACTTGCTTCATAATCTGTTGATTCTGAGGGCTGTTCACTCTGCCCGCCCATCGCATTGATCAAACGCAAGCCTTCTTCAGCGGAAATTTGCCCCTGTTCGACCATATCCAATACTTTTCTTTCAGCCTGGTTAACCATCGCATCCTCAATCCTCTAAAGCCTTAAACAAGGTCTCTGCTTCATCAACGGTGATCTTTTTATCCTGCAGCATCTGCAATATCATCAGGCGTTCTTCATCCGAGGCGCCTTTCTTGCCCGCTTTTCGGTGAACATGGCGAATGGGTTCTTCAATACCTTTAAACACAGTGTCTAAATCACCCAAATCAACATCGGGGATTGCGCCTCGATTTTTTTCAAGCTTCTCTCTGAGCTGTTCAAGCCGAATTTCTGCCGACTTAATTTTTGCTTCAGCCATCTTTGTCGCTGAATCAATTCGGCTCTGGATCATTTCGCTGTAAGCCGATTCTTCAAATTCAAATTTATCGGATAAATCGCCCACGATATCCTCAGACAGACCTGGCTGGTCCGTTAAGGAAACCCGCCCGCCAGCAGCCATTGTGACAGAGATCCTGCCCTCACCCATTTGGTAATCATAGATGCCGCCTCGATGCTCAATATCATCAGCTTTGACCTTTATCCTGATTTTTTCATCACCGGATCTTAACATAAACGCCGTATCCGACTGGGCTTCATTTAATACAACATCAATATTGCCCCCCGCTCGCAAATTTTGATGATCGGTAAAATAAGCATTTTCCAACTTGATATTACCGCCAACATTGATATCGCCGCTTAATTGAACATTATTAACCGTCAGCGAACCGCCAATTTTTGAAATACCCGCAAGTCCTTTGATTTCTTGCCCCAGGAACTTGCCCCCCATTTTTTCAATAACCAGGGCTTCAGCCACATTTTTAATCCGGCAGTTGCCGCCAACTTTCTCACATCTAAATGAAGCAACGTCCTCTACAGTCAAATTGCCAGCTACTTTTTCAGCGTGAACCTGGATCGGTGCTTTTCGCACAGAAAGATTGCCGCCGACTTTGCCTATCTCAGCCTGGTCAATATCATTTAAGACAAGGTTTCCCAGTACCTTTTCAATTCTAATTTGATTGTGGATATTCTTTATTTTGACCGACCCCATTCCCTTTTCAATGACAAGAGACGAATCAGATGGCACTTCCACCGTACACGAAGCATTGACCGTCACATACACCTGGCCGTCTTCCTCCACCAGTGTTGCCAGCTGCGAAGAAATAATATCACAGCGAACTTCGGGTTGATCAATCCCATACACCTGCACACCGCTGTAAGCTTTCAGGTGAATTACAGGCGCTGTTTGGTTAAGTTCTAATTTGTGTACCATCTGCAGATTCCTTTCAATATAAATAAATCAAAAGCTATTGCAATTATTTAAAAAGGATGATATCATAATTTTTAGATTTGTCAAGTCAATAATTAATATTCTTGAAGTTAATTAAGATATTTTTTGATTAATGGAACAGAAGCAGTAAAATATTAATATATTCGTTTTAAAAACACATTGGAAATTCTAAGGCATTAACCAGGTGTTAAAAAAACAATAATCAGATTATGATAAACTATCTACTATTAAATTAGGAATTATGATAAACTATTGATGATAAATTGTAAATTTTGCGAAAAAATCAATCGCATGAAAAATTGAAGCATGCTATTGACAAACACTGGTACAGGCATTAATTTATCACTGAATACGACCCCAATTATTAGTTGATGCAATTGGAAATCATCCTTTAATTTATCGTTTATTCATTATTTAAAGGAGGTGAAACTGGAACACAAAACAAAGTCGAGTTCACTTGTAAGAATCGAAACAATCTAGTTTTGAAGGAGAAGTATAAAAAATGAAGAAGAAATACCTATTACTGATTGTTGTGCTGCTGCTCTCAAGCCTTGTGCTTGGTGCCTGCCAACAAGCAACAGAAGAACCTGTTGCCGAAGAAACTGAAGAACCTGTTGTTGAAGAACCAACAGAACCCGAATATCTTTGGACCGCGAATCTCCGCCAGGCGATTGCTGCCGCGATCGACCGCGAGGTCATTGTTGACCGCGTGTTCGAAGGCCGTAACGTACCCGCCTACCACATGGTTCCGGATGGCTATCCTTACGCAACACAGCCTTTCTTTGACAAATATGGCACCCGTGACCTTGACATGGCGATTTCATTGTTAGAGGCCGAAGGTTACACAGCGGACAATCCTTTTGAGTTTACACTGTGGTATCCCCCAGAACACTATGGCACCACCACAGCGGATGTCATGCAGGTCATTAAAGAACAGCTTGAAGAGACTGGTTTAATGGTTGTCACCCTGCAAAGCATGAACTGGGCTGAATATGTCAACGGTTTTGTCGCTGGCGATCTGCCATTCTTTATCCTGGGTTGGTTCCCGGACTTTGCTGACCCAGAGAACTGGTTATCCCCATTTGCTTCCTGTCTGCAGTCACCGGATAACGGTGTGAACTACTGCAACGAGGAAATGGATTCACTCTTACAGGCAGCTGCTGCCTCTGCCGATCCCGCTGAAAGAGAATCCCTCTACCAGCAAATCGGCGAGCTCTATGCTGAAGAAGTCCCAACCATCCCATTGTTCTGGGAGCCCGAGTTTGTGTCTTACCGCACAGGCGTTGAAGGCGTTGTTGTTGGTGCACCCTTCGAATTCAACTATCGCGTTCTGAGCTTTGGTGAAGATGCCCAACCTGCCTCCGGCAGCACGGACACCATCATCGTCGGCACCACTGACGAGGTGAACAGCCTTGATTCAGCCGACGCCTATGCCACCCATGACTGGGAAATCATTAAAAACACCGGTGTTGCGCTGCTCTCTTACACACCCGGCACCTCAGAACTGGTTCCCGGTGCTGCTGCAGCCATGCCCGAGGTCAGTGATGACGGCCTGACATACACCTTCACACTCAGGGATGACCTGGCATTTGCTGACGGTACCCCTGTTACTGCACAGAATTATGTTGACCACTGGAACCGCCTTGATACCCTTGAGGGTCAGGTGTCCGGCCTGGTTCAACTCTATGTTGACAGTGTCGAAGCCGTCGATGAATTGACCGTTGCCTATCATCTGAATGATACATTCGGTTTCTTCCCCGCGTTATCTGCCACAGCACCTTTTGTTGTGGGTAACCCGGCAAATTTCACAACCGATGAAATTGTTGCATTCCCTGAGGCTGTTGACGGCATCGGCGCCTACCGCATGGTATCACACACACCCGGTGAGCAGATGGTTCTTGAAGCCAATCCCAATTACTTTGGTGAAGCACCATTAATTCCCAATGTGATCATCCGATACTTTGCAGATCCGACCACCATGTCCAACGCTGTTGAGAGCGGCGAGATCGACGTTGCTTGGCGCACGCTGGGACCCGTTGAAGCTGTTCGTCTGCAAGAAGTTGACGGTGTGACAGTTGACAAGGTTGACGCCCCCGCTTTACGCTACATGGTCTTCAACCACACTTTCGAAGTCCGAGAGTAAACCTTTCGAATAAACCAGCTTTACTTAAGTGGTGGCAAAAGCATTTACCTGTCACGACCCTTGTAAAGCGCAAGTTTCTGTAAGTATAGCTGGGGGCGAGGGAAACCTTGCCCCCGGTTGCTTATCATTCGTTGAGCAATTATAGGAAGGGTCATTATGTCCTCTTCATTGCGCCGATTCTTAATCACACGCATCTTATTAACCATCCCCATGGTCCTGATCCTGGTCACATTGATCTTCTTTGTGATGCGCGTTCTGCCAGGCGACCCCATCCGTTCACAGCTTGGACCCCGTGTAAGCGAAGAGCAAGCAAACGTCCTGCGCGAACGCCTAGGCCTCAATCGCCCTCTTTATGTTCAATACTTTGATTTTCTCTGGGATATGGTCACTCTCGATTTTGGCACTGCCCTAACACAGGGGGAAAGGCCAATCAAAGATGAACTTGGTGAGCGGCTGCCGGCGACCATCGAATTAACTATCCCGGCGATCACCATCACCGCACTTTTGGGGATCCTTTCCGGGGCTTTTGCAGCGAAAAACCGTAAAAAGCCAATCGATTACGCCATTCGGCTGATGAGTATCGCCATTTATTCCATCCCCATCTTTTTCATGGGTCTTTTATTTCAAATTGTTTTCTCAGTGCGAATCCCGATCCTGCCCCTGTCCGGGCGGATGGATACCCTGCTGCTGACCCAATTCGAATCCATCACCAATTTTTACGTGATTGATTCCATTCTGACCGGGAATTGGCCAGCACTGAAATCAGCTATTGGGCACCTGATCATGCCGTCAATTACCCTGGGGCTGGCATTAACCGGTGTTTTTGTCCGATTGACCCGTGTCAACATGATCGAGATGCTCCAATCGGACTTCATCACTGCTGGCAGAGCCCGTGGCATCCCAGAACGGCGGTTGGTCTATAAACACGCCCTGCGTAACACCTTCATCCCCATCCTAACCCTGCTGGGGCTGCAGTTTGCCATTCTGCTTGCCGGCGCAGTCCTGACAGAGACGACCTTCTCCTGGCCGGGTGTTGGACGCTACCTTGTCGATCGTATAGAATTGCGGGATTACACTGCTGTCCAGGCTACCATCGCCGTCTTTGCCCTGTTCGTTGCTGCCATTAGTTTATTGATGGACATTTTATATGCATTCATAGATCCACGTATCAGATATTAGACGATGGATATGGAGTAATGCTTCATGAAAAAAGAAAAAATTACTAAACAAGTCACCCCAAGCCCTGAGCAAGTACCGGAATGGCTGCTGGACCTGGACAAAGTCGGCTTTGTCCGCAGGGTATTCCTGGCGCGTAAGTGGTACGGCGGGGATTGGTGGTTTGTTGCGATCAGCGCAGTTTTACTAACTTTCATTATTATTGTTGGCATTTTTCCCCAGTGGTTCGCCCCTTACGACCCACGGGCAGAGGTGGGACCCTCCTTGCTGGCACCCGGCGAGCCGCCAGCGCCCTACCTGCTGATTGCACCGGTTGAAAGCGGTGATATCCGTTTCAGGGATATCGCCGATCGCACCCATAACATTGGCTTTATCATCGGCAGCGCCGCCAGCCAGGCAATGCGCGAGACTGTGGACGCTTTGAATGCAGATGCCCCCGAGGGCACCCGCTACCAGCCCCGCCAGCAGCGCTATGAAACCCTGGAAGAAGGCTTGCAATCACTGGCAGAGGGTGAGATCGACGGCTTTATCGCCTCTCCTGAGGAATTGGGCGAGACACTGGACAACTTCCCCAGCTTGCAAATCGTCAGCACGCTGCGTGAAGAAGGTGATAAAGGCTTTTTGTTCGGCACCAACCAGATCGGGCAGGACATCCTCAGCCGGATCATCTGGGGCACACGCATCGCCTTAATCGTTGGGCTCAGCTCAGCAGTGGTCTCCTTCCTGGTGGGCGTCCCCCTGGGCTTGGTGAGCGGCTTCGTGGGCGGTCCCTTCGACCGTGTGCTGACCCTGTTGATGGACAGCCTGTATTCTTTCCCCGGCTTGATACTGGCAATTTCAATTGCAGCCGTGCTGGGCGCAGGGATCGGCAACATTATCGTCTCAATTGCCGTACTGTATGTACCCACTTATTTCCGCATCGTCAGGGGGCAGACCCTGTCTGTCAAGAAAGAGCTGTATGTGGAAGCTGCCCGCAGCCTGGGCACAAAGTGGACCACTATCCTCAGGAAGTACATCTTCCCAAACGTGTTCCCCTCAGTCGTCATCATTTTCTCAGTAAACGTGGGTGACGCCATCTTAACGGAAGCCGGCTTGAGCTTTTTGGGCTTCGGGCTGCCGCCTGACACCCCGGACTGGGGCATCGACCTTGCAAGAGGTCAGGACTATGTGCGCCGTGCCTGGTGGTTGATCACCTATCCTGGCTTGATGGTGTCCCTGGTCACCCTTTCCTTCAGCATGCTCGGGGAAAGCCTATCTGAAATTCTAAATCCCCGGCTAACGGAGCGATAATCATGGAAGAAAAACAACTGCTTGCACAAATCCGAAACCTGTCTGTTGAATACAAAACCCGCCTGGGACAGGTCAGCGCTGTTGATGGCGTCTCCTTTGATATTTACAAAGGCGAGATCCTCGGCCTGGTCGGCGAGAGCGGCTGTGGCAAGAGCACCATGGGTAAAGCCCTGATGCGCATGATCCAGCCCCCCGGCAAGATCACCGATGGTCAGATCATCTTCCAGGGTGAAGACATCATGACCTACGACG
The DNA here is from genome assembly GCA_029210815.1 of Candidatus Brevefilum sp. GTDB lineage: Bacteria > Chloroflexota > Anaerolineae > Anaerolineales > Anaerolineaceae > Brevifilum. The sequence goes on along the minus strand of JARGGB010000058.1, from coordinate 4,783 downwards.
ACAACCAGATGCGCGACTTTCGCGGTCGGAAGGTCAGCATGATCTTCCAGGACCCGATGACCTCCCTGAACCCCACCCAAAGGGTTGATGAACACATCATCGAAGCCATCCAGGTGCATGAGTCGCAAACAAAAACAGAAGAAGCGCTGACCCGTGCCGAGAAAATGATCAGGAAACTGGGCATGCAAAGGCGCCGGATGAACAGTTACCCACACCAGCTTTCGGGCGGTATGCGCCAACGGGTGATGGTTGGGCTGGGGCTGGTCCTGAATGCGGACTTAATTGTGGCGGATGAAGCCACGACCTCTCTGGACGTGATCGTTGAAGCTCAACTGGCAGATCAACTTAAGGATATCCGGGAGGAATTTGGCGTCTCCTTGCTGGTGATCACCCACAACATCGCCCTGGTTGCTGAAATCTCCGATCGGATCGTCGTGATGTATGCCGGTCATGTGATGGAAATTGCCGATGTCGAACCGATCTTTGACAACCCGCTCCATCCCTATACCCGTGGACTGCTCAAATCGATCCCGAACATCAAACTTGTCGACACCGAAGAACTCTACAAGATGCCGGGAGAACCGCCCAACCTGACCCATCCGCCCAGCGGATGCCGGTTTCACCCACGCTGCCCCCGCGCCATGCCCATTTGCAAAACCTATGAGCCGGACCTGGAAGAGGTAAGTTCAGGCAGGTTCGTCAAATGCTGGTTGTATATCGACCACCCTGAAAAAGAATCTGAAACCATAAAGGTGGAAGCATGACAAATGAAATCATAAAAAACAACGGTCACGATGAGGACTTCCTGGTTGAAGTCAAAAACCTGAAAAAATGGTTCCCGGTTCAAACCAACTTCATTGACCAGTTATTTGTCAAAGAAATTGACTACGTCAGAGCAGTGGACGGTGTGACCTTCAACATCCGCCGCGGTGAAGTCCTTGGCCTGGCTGGCGAAAGCGGCAGCGGCAAGACCACAATCGGCCGCCTGACCATCGGGTTGGAAGAGAAGACCGAAGGCGATGTGATCTTCGACGGCATTGACCTCTCCACGCTGTCGGCGGAAGAACTGCGTAAAATGCGCCGGCGGATGCAGGTCATCTTCCAGGACCCCTTAGCCTCCCTCAATCCCCGCATGTCTCTGGGCGATGCCATCAAACAAGGGCTTGAGATCCACTACCCGGAAACCGCAAGCGAACACCGAAATATCGTAATAGACATCATGGAAAAGGTCGGATTAAGCCCAGCACAATTCTTCTATAACAAATTTCCCCACCAGATTTCCGGCGGTCAGCGCCAGCGCGTGGTGATCGCCCGTGCCCTGGTTACGAAACCCGACCTTATTCTGGCAGATGAACCGATCGCCATGGCGGACGTCAGTGTGCGGGCGCTGTTGCTGGATTTAATGGTGCAGCTGAAGAACGAATTCAACCTAACCTACCTGTTCATCACCCACGATTTGGCAACGGCGAAGTACATTTGCGACCGGATCGGCATTTTATACCTGGGGAAGATCGTGGAGATTAGCACACTTCCGGAAGTCTACGGGCATCCGCTGCACCCCTACACCAACGCACTCCTGGCTGCCGTACCCGTGCCCAATCCGCATGAACGGCGTAAGGAGCCAATGCCCAAAGGCGAGATCCCCAACCCTATCAACCCGCCGCCCGGCTGCCGCTTCCACCCCCGCTGCCCCTACGCACAGGCGATCTGTTCCGAGGAGGAACCGCTGCTGCGCGAACTGAGGCCGGGGCACGAAGTCGCTTGCCACTTTGCAGAAATGTTTTTAGAAAAATAAGAAAAATTAACCTACCCCTAGCCCCCACCCTGAAGGGAAGGGGTGTTAAAGGTTGAGCTGGCTAAAAGTTCAATTTTAATATCACATTGGAGAGAGGGGCTTCAGCCCGATATTTTTTCGTAGGGTGGGTTGGGTAAAACAACATCATCCACGATGCGTTAAGTTTGCCAATTCTTTCCCACATACAAAAATCATGATGACCAACCCACCATTTTTTCAGTCAATTGTCTTAAGAACGGTGGGTTGGTGTCCAAATATTTTGAGGATCAATAACATAGGGGCAAACCAAAGACTAAGTATTACAATTTTTTCTCACCAACCCACCCTACAAGACTGATGAGCGTTCAGGCCATTGCTTTTCTTAATCTTGAGCTTAGTCGGCCTAAACCCTCATCAGGGCAGGTGTCTCACTCCACAAGCTCTTTTCGCAGCATCTCAACCAATTCAGCATGCGACGGGATATCCAATATTTCGCAAATCTCATCACTCAAATCCCAGATGGCAGATTCCGCCCTTTCCATCTTCTCAACATAATAAGGATATCGAATTTTCAAAGCATCCAGACGTTGATCAAAGGGCACGATCCGATCTCCCTCAACCAGTTTGTCACAGAAAAAGACCAGCCTGACCTCCCACCCCCAATCCAGAGCCTCAGGGCGCATCACACGTGTCATTATATGCTCTCGAAGGATTTCAGCCAGGCGTGGATAGCCCTGCGCATCCAAAAATTCAGCTCCCATCCGCCCATGGGCACCGTACATCTTCAGGGTCTCGATTTTGTCGATGTCATGCAGCAGCCCACCGCGATGGGTCAGCACCGGGTCCACCGATATGCCCCGATTGCGCATCATCACAGCCAGCACGTACGCTGAGCGGGCAACAACTGCGGAATGTGCAAGCACGTTATCGGGCACATCCCACTCGTCCAGCCATGCCAGGCACTGCGTCAGGCTGGGTTTATGCAGACGGGAATTGATGTTGATCAATTCGCTGACATCCTGAATTTCTACGTCATGACGTGGAAAATCATCTTCGGCAAGCACACCCGCTGGATTGAACCAGATTGTCTTATGGCCGCTGAGGGCAGCAGCACACAAAGGATCATAATCATCATCAAGATAAGCCGTCACATCGACGGGGTCCGCCTCAAATGCAATCCCATTCCTGATGAATTGGATGCGAATGCCGTTCCCTATCGCAAAAGACTCAGACACAGGCAGCTCACCTTCAAACGCCTGGAAGGTCCTCCGATAAAGAGAGCGCGACGGCGTCAAAATTCGGAGGTCAAGCTGCATCGCTTATTTCCCCTTCCATCACAGCCTTCCTTGAAAAAACAACCGGCAGCAAGGGCAGCGCCAGCAGGTTGATACCCGCCAATATCACAAAGGTGACCGGGTAACCCAAGCCATCCACCATCAGACCGGTCAGCGCCAGCCCGACCCCCGTCCCGATATTTGCAACCGCCATCAGAATCGAGAACATGGAAGCAGCGATGTGCGGGTCGGTACGGTCCATGGAGGTCGCAAAATAAACCGTCTCATAAAATCCGAAGGCAAAGCCAAAGATAAATGCTACAAGATAAGCAAACCCGGCACCTGGAACAAGCAAAAACAACAGGATCGCTGCAAGGGAAATCATCATCGCAATAAAGACAGATTTTCGGTGCCCCAGCCGGTCCGCCCCCCGACCGCCTAGAATCCCGCCAAAGACAATCCCCAGCCCCCAAACAGCGGAATACAGCCCTGCGGCAAAGGTGCTGATGGCAAATTTATCCTGGAAGAAGGGGTTCATAATTTCAGCCACAGCATTGATGATGAAGGAGTAAAGCGCACCCAGCACTGCCAGGCTGATGATCTGCCTCCGTCCAAATGCTTTAAACGCCGCCCACTCAAATTCGGGACGTTCTTTACGACCATCCTCACGGATGAACAGTGCCAGGATCAGCACAACCGCACTAATCACCGCCAGGGACCAGAAGGCAAAGCGCCAGGAGATGGCATCGGCAAAAAAGCCAAAAAAGACGCTGATCACCGTCACCCCCAGGGCACGCCCACCAACCATCAGCCCCTGGATGGTACCTTGCTCCGCTTCCGCAGTTGTATCCAGGGCTAACCCGTCGGTGGCTGTGTCATACAGCGCCATGCCCATCATCAAGATGAAACCCAACAGCGCATATAAGCCAAAACTGCGGGATGGGTCGACCAGGGGCACCAGCACCAGTGACAGCACCTGTACAGTCACACCGATCAGGATATAAGGCTTGCGGTAACCCAAGCCCAACAAATTAACCTTATCGGAGAGGATCCCCAGGAAAATCTTGAGCACAAAGGGCAGCATCCCGATCATGCCGATCAAGCCCACGCCCTTCATGCTGACCCCGAAGGAAAGCAAATAGATGGCGTTGAAGCCGGTGAAATAACTGAGGATCGCACCCTGGATAAAGTACAGCAGGCCGAAAATGGTATAGCGGTAGGATTTGCTCATGATGCCTCAATTCTGCCAGTTGAATGACACTTGTTTGAGTATAAAACCAACGGCGTGGAAGGTCAAATGAAAGGTGAAAAGAACAAAATCGGATGGGGATTTATGATTGACCCCACCGCGGATTTCGCGGTATAATCATCACTGCTCGCCCCCGTAGCTCAATGGACAGAGTACCTGACTTCGAATCAGTAGGTTGCGCGTTCGAGTCGCGCCGGGGGCGCTATATATTTAAGGTTCGAGTCGCGCCGCTCAAAGAGGGCTTCGCACGCTCGAAGAGGGCTTCGCACGGGCGCTATTTATTTAATCCAGTCCAAATGATGGCAATCCCATTCATATGACCGGAGACAGAAGACGGGGGACAGGAGAGATAGCTGGTAGCTCGTAGCTCGTAGCTGATCCCACTCGCTTTGCTGGGGACTACGAAGTTCCCTCTGTGTCTATAATAATGAGACAACTGACCCCAATAATTTAGTGTATAGGGCGAAGGAGAAAAGAAATGTCTCA
>JARGGB010000057.1 GCA_029210815.1 Candidatus Brevefilum sp. | reverse complement strand
GTAAAAGTTCCAAATTTGACGCACCCCTCGTCGAAAAGTTTCAAGATCAGATTCTCACGGTCGGTCAACACAGCCTTTGGTTTGAACGAACTGCGAAAAGCATTGATCGCATCACGGAGTTCGATTGCTGCGGCTCGGGGGTCTGGCGCATTAAGAATCGAGCGGGAGACCGGGATGATCATGCCCATGCCGTCCGGACGAAGACCTGCCTGCAGCGCCTCATCCAGTTTCCCCCCCTGGGCGCCCACACCCGGTACCAAAAACCAGGTCTCCGGGCAAATCTGGCGGACTCGGCGCAGCGCTTCGGGTTGGGTGGCACCAATCACCAGGCCAAGCTGGTCTGGTGCCCCCCAATTAAGGGCTTGATGTGCCATATATTCAAACAGCGGGGGTTCGCCGTGATCCTGGATTTCCTTCGCGGAAGGATTCGATGTCTGGCACAAGACAAAAGCTGCTTTATCAGGGTCCACAAGAAAGGCTCTAATGCTGTCCTCACCCAGGTAGGGGCTGAGGGTCACAGCATCGGCATGGAACTGCCCATAAACACCCCGTGCATAGGCTTCAGCAGAGGAGCCGATATCCCCGCGCTTGGCATCCAGGAGCATCGGGATGTCTTCAGGGATCATTTCGCTGATCGCCACCAGCGCCCGCAGACCTTCCGAACCGAACTGCTCAAAGAAGGCGATATTGGGTTTATAACAGCAGACCAGGTCGCTGGTTTCTGCAATGATGCCTGACGCCCATGCTGCCAACCGAGAAAAAATGTCGCTGCCCTCGGGCAGATTTGCTACGACAGGGTCCATGCCAACACAAAGCAGGGACTCGTTTTGCTCAATGGCTTTTGCAAGTTTTGCAAAAAAGTTCATAATCTTTCCCTCTCTATGCCTGCCCAAGCACTGCAGCCAGCAACGCCATGCGGATGAACATACCGTTTTGAACCTGCCTGAAGTAAGCTGCGCGTGGGTCACGGTCAATCTTATAATGGATTTCTCCAACGCGGGGCAAGGGATGCATGACGATCATCTTTTCCTTTGCCCGGGTCATTAATTCTGGCGTGATTTCAAAGAAATCCTTGACTTCCTCATACTGCAGCAAATCCGTAAAGCGTTCTTTCTGGATGCGGGTGACGTAAAGCACGTCGGCATTCTCAATCACATCCGATACCCTGCTGGTTTCACGCACGTTAATACCCCTGTCGATCAGGTCGTTCATCAGGTCCAGTGGCAGGCGCAGGGTGTCCGGGGAGACAAAGCGCAGGGAAACATCATACTGCGCGAGGAGTTTGGTCAAGCTGTGGACGGTGCGCCCGTAGCGCAGATCACCGATCATCGAGATCTTCAAGCCATCCACTTTGCCGAGTTCCGATTGAATGGTATAGAGGTCCAGCAGCGCCTGGGTTGGATGCTCGCCAGCGCCGTCGCCCGCGTTGATGATGGGCACATGGGCATATTTCGCCGCACTTGCACTTGAGCCAATTTCAGGGTGGCGCAGCACGATCACATCGCAGTACTGCTCAAGGGTCAGCATGTTGTCAATCAGCGATTCGCCCTTGGATACTGAAGAGTATTGGATACCTTCAGTGATCGGAATGACCTTGCCGCCCAGCCTTTCCATCGCAGCAATAAAGGAGGAACTTGTGCGCGTGCTGGGTTCATAAAAGACACAGGCAAGGGTATAGCCTTTGAGCAGGTCGCAGGTACCCCAACGCTGCGCCATCTCAGCCATTTCATCTGCCCGAGCAAAAATGTAAGCCAGGTCATCCTTTGTAAACTGGTTAACACTGATAATATCTTTCTGGTAAAAACCGTTGATGACTTTTGGCTCTCGTTTGTTTTCTTCCAGCTTGAATAAAGGGGCTAGTGTTTGTTTTGACATGTTCTGTATCTCCTGAATAATAGTGGCTAAACGGACAGGACCTTTCCGTCCTGGTAAACTGTGTTTCCTTTAAAGACAACCCTGGTGATTCGCCCGGCCATGCGCCAGCCTTCAAAGGGTGACCAGCCGCATTTGGTATACAGGGGATGATCGGGGAAGACATAAGCGGATTTCTCATCGACCTCCACCCAGGTTTGCGGCTGTTCAGGGAGCGCATAAATCCGTCGTGGGTTGGTGTTCAACAATTCCTGGATGCGGTCATAGGACAGGCGTCCCTCACTGGCTGCCGTCAACAGCAGCGGCAGGGTGGATTCCAGACCTGGCACACCCGGCGGTGGGTCTTCTATTGGAAAGTCTTCAATATTTCCTGCAAGCCCTTTTTCCTCAAGGGTATGGGGTGCATGGTCGCTGGCGATGCAGTCGATGGTGGTGTTGATGTGACTCCAGAGTGCTTCGACATCCTCTTGCGTTCCCAGCCGGGGACGCATGTCAGCCAGGGGACCCAAACGGTTGGCATCGGCTTCTGTAAGAAACAAATGGTGAGGTGTTACCTCGCATGTCACCTTCAATCCGCGCCCTTTTGCATCGGCGATCAACTCGATCTCAGCTTTGCGAGCCACATGGCAAATATGGATATTTTGGTTGTAAATAGCTGACATCGCAATTGCCTGGGCGAGGGACTCGCCTTCAGCATGCAAGGCAATAGGTTTGTTTGAGTTCCAGTGTTGAAAAATCTGGCGCAGGGGTTCAATGCCTTCCACGCGCAGGGGACCATAGGTGTCGTTCAGGTAAACTTTGAGGGCGGGGGCATTTTGCGTCAGGGCAGGCAGTTCATCAATATGCTCTTCGGATGCACCAGCCATTAAAAAAACATCGCACAGACTCTCTTTTTGTGCTCTGGTCTGTGCGATGCGCCAATCCTTGTATGTTGCCAACGGCGGCTGCGTGTTTGGCATGGCGAGAAGGGTAGTGAACCCCCCAGCCAGCGCCGCTGCGCTGCCTGTGCGAAAGTTCTCTTTATGTTCACCGCCCGGCGTTCGCAGGTGCACGTGAACATCGACAAGCCCGGGAAATCTCAAAGCCTCAGCCCTCCGTCGAAAATCCAAATTGATTGTTTTTATCATGAAAAATGACGTTCGTCAAGGAGAAATTTTTGGATAGTCGATTAATTGAAGAGAAAAGCAATGGAGTAGGGTGTTTCCATTCTAATAATTTTCTTTTTTCTTTCAGGGTCGGGTAACTATGACAAAACAGCGGGCCTTAAAACCCCTTCCCTTCAGGGAGGGGACTTAAGGGTAGGTCAGACATCTGGATTACGAAATCTTATTGGGACAAGATGATTAAACTCCGGAGGTCCAGATGGTTCAGGTCTCCTGACCTGAACCAAAGTATATCTCATGAGATTAATTTAGAAATAATGCTGCACCCCTCACATGGTCAGGAGACCATGTGAGAACAAAGAAGTGACACAATCCGTTCACGCCCGAACCCAGCCGTTCTTAAAGTTTCTTCCCTTCAGGGAGGGGACTCAGGTAGGTAAGTCGGACGCCCGGATTGCGAAATCTTTTTGGGTTAATGGTTCAGGTCACTTGATGGTTCAGGTCACTTGATGGTTCAGGTCTCCTGACCTGAACCACATCAGATCTCAAGCTCCAAATTTGACAATGATCACCAATACACCCCCTCACCCAGCCTCTCCCCCGTCGGGGGAGAGGAGCATAATCTCGTGCTGACATAGGATTTCTTCGGAGAGATTTCTACATCGTCCCGAAAATCTTCGATATCATGAGATGGTAACTGAGCTGATTAATGCCCGTTATAATTAACAAACCATTCATCCAGACACGGAGTCTTTGTGGATACTCTGATCTACAACTACCTCATGAGATTAATTTAGAAATAATGCTGCACCCCTCACATGGTCAGGAGACCATGTGAGAACAAAGAAGTGACACAATCCGTTCACGCCCGAACCCAGCCGTTCTTAAAGTTTCTTCCCTTCAGGGAGGGGACTCAGGTAGGTAAGTCGGACGCCCGGATTGCGAAATCTTTTTGGGTTAATGGTTCAGGTCACTTGATGGTTCAGGTCACTTGATGGTTCAGGTCTCCTGACCTGAACCACATCAGATCTCAAGCTCCAAATTTGACAATGATCACCAATACACCCCCTCACCCAGCCTCTCCCCCGTCGGGGGAGAGGGGCAAAAATGCGCGTCGAAATCACAAGTGTGAGTGTATTCTAAACGCCCTTCTCCCTGATAGGCTTAATAAGAGTTGATCTTTTTATATCGTCCACTCATCATGGACAATTCCTACCAGCCGCCAGGTCCCATCCTCCTCCACGAACACCAAACGCAGGCTTTCCCAGTCCATTCCTTCATATTGTTCCTCAAAGCCGCTGAAGTGATACTCAACAAATGAACTACCCGGATAAAACTCGCCAATGTTATTAATGGTGTTCCCCTGTCCAAGGCGTTCATTGACAGCCATCTGCTCCGGGTTGGCAAAATCAGAGGAATACAGAAATTCCTGGTAATAGTCGTCAAAGGTCAATTCAATCGGGTCCCCTGTCCCGTCATAAGCACCCCAGGTGTAAACCTGTTCAGAGCCAACCAGTGCATCTAATTCGCCGGCCATAAAAACCTGGTGTTCTTCACGCACAAAGCCATAGGGAGAAAAGCGGACGCCCATTTCAGGATGGACGAAATCCGCCACTCTCGCCATATTCTTCTCCGCCAGGGCATTGATCACCTGCGCGGCGACAGTTTCCAAATCCACTGCTCCGGATTCTGTTTCAACAGGATAAGCCGTGGAAGCTGCCTGGGTCTCAGTGACAATGGGATAGCCTGATTCGGGTACTACCTGTGTTTCAGTAGCGATGGGGTATCCCGCGTCAGGCTCAGTTGTATCCATTACCACGGCAGCTTCAGGTGTGGGTTCTTCTACAACTTCAGCACTTGAACAGGCTGATAGGAAGACAAGGATCATAAACAATACTAATTGGGATTTGCGATACATTATAATCCTCCAAATTTTTTAATAAAATTTTTTCTATCATCAATTCTACCAAATGGCAAACACATCTCAAAATCAAATAGATTTTCTCAGCCTGATAATTTTATCCCCAAACCTAATAAGATGTTGTTATTCACGAATAACAGGTGAATCGCCTTCCTTGACATTTTTCTCTGTGATAGTAGAATTCATCCCTTGGATATTTCCTGAAATTATGAATGGTGCATCTGTAATCAGATCGAAACTAATCCCTGAAACACATGTTTTGGACTTGTGTCAGAGGGATTTTTAGATGGAAAATTTCAGAAAAAATAAGCAAAATGAATGAATTTCTGGTAATATCAATGATGTAATTAATAAATAAATGATTTGATGATTAATTAAGGACAACCGCAAGTTTTAAGAAACCGCTACGATTGCCGCCAAACAAGTAGAACCGAGATTGTATTGTTTGAACTGTCAATTTTAAATGGTGTCTTCAAAATACCCTTCGCTGCGCTCCTGATCGCAGGCATTTACGCTCACAAGCCTTACGACCCCGAACACAATCCCCATTTTCCAGACACAAAATATCAAAATCTCCAGCCTCATTTTAAATGAGTTGCTTTTTATTTAATGGTTTCCAGTAGTTTTAAGATTTGGTGATGAAAAGATGATGGATAAAAATAAAGTAGAAGCAGGTGGATTAATTTACAAAGATCATATTGGCATGGTTGGGTTGATCGCCATCCCTACTCACCCGGGAATCGGCGGTCGTTACTTCTCAGAGCTTGCCGATGCCGGCATTCACGTGGAATTGATCGTTAACCTTTATGATGGCGACAAATACGATCATATCCTTGTGTGTGTGGACAGAAATCACCTGGAGGCGGCAGTTGCAATCACCGAAAAAATCCATAAAGAAGTCGACAGCCACGCCGTTATCCATGATGACCAGGTTGCCCTGGTATGCATTTCAAGCCTCGATTTTGATGAAAGCCAGGTCATCGCCGGGCATATGTTCCGAGCACTGGGCGACAGCGGTATCAACATTCAGGGCATCAGTACATCCGTTTCTTCTGTCACATGCATGATCAGCTCCCAGGATCTTGATAAGGCATTAACGGTTTTACGCCAGGCTTTTATCCTGCCTTAGCAAGCATTTCACAATTTGAATGCAATGCAATTATTGAAAGCTGTTAATTAAAATGACTCCCGCCCCACAACAAAAGCTGCATACAGGAAAAATCATTCGCATGATCGGTCCAGTCATTGACGTCCGCTTTCCTGACCGAAAACTGCCCAGCCTGCAAACAGCTTTAACTATTCCAATCGACGATCGGATCATTACATTGGAAGTCCTGGAACATTTGGATGAACGAACGGTGCGCGGCGTTGCGATGGAATCCGCTGAAGGTTTACGCCGGGACATGACCGTTTACGATACAGGCGCACAAATCCAGGTCCCGGTGGGGAAAGCCACCCTGGGGCGTGCCTTCAATGTCCTGGGAGAGACCATCGACAATGGTGACCCCTTGCCTGATGATGTTGAAAGAAAAGGCATCCATCAGCCGCCCCCAGCTTACGTTGAACAGCGACCATCCAGCGAATTGTTCGTCACCGGCTTAAAAGTTGTTGACCTCTTAGCGCCCTTTGTGCACGGCGGTAAGGTTGGCCTTTTTGGGGGCGCTGGTGTAGGCAAGACCCTGTTAATCATGGAAATGATACGTCATACCTCTGCAGAACACGGGGGCGTCTCCGTGTTTGCCGGCGTCGGAGAACGAACCCGGGAAGGCAACGATTTATATCTGCAGATGAAGCGGTCGAATGTGCTGCAAGACGCGATCCTCGTGTTTGGTGAAATGAACGAACCCCCGGGTGCACGCTTCCGGGTGGCGTTCACCGCCCTCACCATGGCAGAACATTTCCGTGACACCGAAAAACAGGACGTGCTGCTGTTCATCGATAATGTCTTTCGCTACATCCAGGCAGGCGGCGAGGTATCAGCCCTGTTGGGCAGGATGACCAGTGCTGTCGGTTATCAACCCACACTGGCAACAGAAGTGGGCGAGCTGGAAGAACGCATCGTCTCCACAGAAAACGGCGCAATCACCTCCATCCAGGCAATTTATGTCCCTGCAGATGATCTGACAGATCCGGCACCAGCCGCGACATTCTCTCACCTTGATGCGACGGTGGTTCTCTCAAGGCAATTAGCCAGCCAGGGTCTCTACCCGGCTGTGGACCCGCTGGAATCAGGTTCGAGGCTGCTGACCCCAAGGATCGTCGGCGAAAGACATTACAAGGTCGCCAGCCGCGTACGTGAAACGCTGGCTCGTTATAAAGAACTGCGTGACGTGATCGCTATCCTGGGTATGGAAGAATTGGCAGAAGAAGATCGCTTGCTTGTACAGCGCGCTCGCAAGATTCAGCGCTTCCTGACACAACCTTTCTTTGTTGCTGAAGCCTTTACAGGTCGCAAAGGTGTTTACATCACCGTTGAAGAAACGCTTCAAGGCTTTGAAATGATCCTCGATGGAAAAGTGGATAGTATATCCGAGCGCTTGTTTTATATGACCGGGACCATTGACCAGGTTGTCGAAGCCCACCAGAAAGAAAAAGCTTCAAGAACTGAAGAACAAAAAAGCGAGATGCCAGCATGACAGCGAGGATGGCACTTCAGGTATTGACTCCTGATAAATTCGTTCTTGACACAAGCATTAACGCCATGCGAGTTCTGCTCCCTGACGGCTGGTGGGGGATTATGCCCGGCCACGCCCCGATGATCTCATATATTGAGGCTGGCATTGTCCATTACACCAGGGACGATTCTAAACGTTTTATTGCGCTTTACCAGGGGACAATCGAGGTAAAACCGGACCCCATTGCCCGTACAAAAGTGCTGATCCTCACATCTGCCGCAGAGGAAGGCGATGACCTTGAAAAAGTGCAAAGCAACCTGAACGAACAGGCTGCAAGGCTTGCCAAATTAGCCAAAGAAGCAGATTTGGAGTTCAACCAAATCAGGCTTTCTTTAGAGAAAGCTTTACAGGAGGCCGATCTTTCGGATATTGACGCATGAGTTTGTCGAAGCATGAAAATCCTGGTAATCCAATAAAAGGTGTTGAAAGCAAAGATCCTGAGAAGCAGGCACAAAAGGTGACTGGCGACATGAACCTCCTGGCAGAGGTTTCCACTCTGGCGTGGAACCTCGTTATTCCAATTGTCGGCGGCGTGATGCTGGGTCATTACCTGGATAATCGCAACGACAGCGGGGTTACCTGGTCCCTCAGCTTACTTGTTTTGGGTGTTTTAATTGCCTTCAGCAACTTATACAATTTGTATATTGAACAGGGACAGAAAAAACTCGACAAAAAACAAAATACAAACGAGGATGAGAAAGCCCATGCTCAAAAAGAATAAGAAAACGCTAACATTGCTCCTGGTATTTGGCGTGGTCATCGCCCTGGCTTTGATCAGCTTCCAAATTCGGAAAAATACGGGTTACGAAGCAAAACCTGTCGCCGAAGAAATCGCACCGCATGTTGTTTTTAACATTGGCCCGATCCAGGTAACTTCAACCGTGGTGAACACCTGGATAATGATGCTCCTCCTCGGCGTAGGATCCTATTTCTTAGGTCGTTCGTTCAAAATCAGACCGGGCATGTTTCAAAACGCAATTGAATGGCTGGTTAGCGCAATTCAAAGCATCATCAACCAGAATATTGAGACCAGGGACCCGGACTTATTTTTCCCTGTTGTTGCAACCTTCGCCATCTTCATCGGTGTTGCCAATCTTTTAGGATTGATTCCCGGACTGCATTCTCCAACCCCGGATATCAACACACCCCTTGCCATGGCATTGGTCGTTTTTCTCTCGGTGCCCTATTTTGGCATTCGAACCCAGGGTTTGGGTGGATATTTAAAGCACTATGTTGAACCCATATTTTTGATGCTGCCCATCGAGGTTGCCAGCGAAATTGCCCGCACATTTTCATTAACCTTCCGTTTGTTCGGCAACATACTCGGTGAAGAAATTATCATCGCAATATTGTTTATCATATCGCCATTTATTGTCCCGGTACCCATGATGCTGTTCAGCATCTTTACCGGCGTTTTGCAGGCGTATATATTTACGCTGCTTACCTGTGTCTACATCGGAGGGGCTGTCAAAGCCCACCAAGAATCTTAATAAATTAAGGAGTATTTATCATGGACTGGTCAACATTACCTTGGGATAAGATCTTCGTTATCGTCACTGTACTGGTCGCAGGCCCTGGCATTATCCTGGGCATTACTGTTCCCGCAATTGGACAGGCGATCGTCGCATACAGCGGCTTGAAAGCGATCAGCCGTCAGCCAGAAGCTGGCGACAGGATCAACAGCATCGTGCTGCTTTCATTAGCCATGCTCGAGTCCCTGGCGATCTATGTTCTGGCAGTGATCTTGATTTTAGTCTTTGCCAACCCCATGCGTGCCTTCATGCTGGGCGGCTAAACTGCAAAAGGACATTATAACCCAAACTACTTTCTACCCTGTGAGACGATTATGCTTGAATTAAACGTCAGTACGATACTGTTACAAATGGCCAATTTCATCGTTATGGCCTTTATCCTTTATCGCTTCCTTTTTAAACCCCTGCAAAATGTGCTAAAAGAACGCGAGAATGGGATCCTCAGGGCAATGGATGATGCTCAGCAAGCGAGAATGGAAGCAGAAGAAACCCGCCAAATTTACGAGGAGAAATCCAATAACATTGATGCGGAAATCGCTGCCCGGAAGAATGAGGTTCGCATTGTGATTGAACGAACCCGCCAGCAAATGCTGCGAGATGTTCAGACACAAATCGAACAGGTTGAGTCGCAAACAGAAGAAACCCTGACAAAGCTTCAAGAAGAAGCGATTCGCCAGCATAAAGAACGCATTGGTGATTTAGCGTCGCAATTCTCAAAAGGGATCCTTTCAGATGTGATGTCGAAACAGATTCAGGAAGAATTCGAAGCAGAATTCCTCAATCGAATTAATACCCTGGACATTTCCTCCTACCTTGAAGGTACAAACCTGGACGAAACAAACTTTATCAAAGTGATCATGGCTGAAAAACCTGGGCTTGAATTTGAGAAAAAACTCAGAGAAATTCTAGATAATAAATTATCAAGCAAAATCAACCTGTCTTACGAGGTTGACCCCAGCCTTATCGCTGGCGGTATCTTAAGGTTTGAAAACAAATTAATTGACGGCAGTCTGACAGGGCAGATCAATTTACTCAAACAAAAATATCAGGAAGCGGTATGAGTCCTTATCGCAATTTGTTTATTAAAAATTCTTCAGATGAGCCTTATGAAGGGCCGGAACTGCACACAGAAGACCTTCGTGAGGATCTTGAAGCCTACATCCAGCAGAAAAAAGATTTGATTTCTGGCTTAAAGGACAGTCTCAACCTGGATACACCATCACGGTTAGCTGCCCTTCAATCAGCTGTTAACCAGCAGGGATATCAGCTGATTGCAAAAAATGCCGGTACGGTCAAGAAAGTCGGCGGCGGTGTTGCCATCGTCTCCGGCCTGCGTGGTGTCATGGAAAACGAATTGGTCCTCTTTCCCGATGGCACCTTCGGCTTAGCCATGGATTTGCACGAATTTCATGTCGGCTGCGTCATCCTCGGTCCTGGCGAACATATCCAGGCGGGTGATGTTGTTTATGAAACGGGACGTGTCGTGGACGTTCCTATTGGTGAAGCGCTCCTCGGCCGCGTCGTCAACGCCCTGGGGCAGCCAATTGATGGGCTGGGTCCGATTGAAGCAGATGGCTACCGACCCATTGAATTCCCTGCTACAGGGTTTATCTACCGTTCGCCCATCGATACACCCTTACAAACAGGGATCAAAGCCATCGATTCCATTATCCCCCTCGGCAAAGGGCAGCGTGAGTTGATCATCGGCGACCGCCAGACCGGTAAATCAGCCATTGCCATGGATACAGTCATCAATCAAAAAGGCGAGGATGTTTATTGTATCTATGTCTGCATCGGGCAAAAGATGTCAACCGTCGCACAAATTGTCAACACATTCCGGGAATACGGTGCAATGGACTACACCACCGTCATCACAGCCAGTGCTGAGGATTCCCCCTCCCTGATTTATCTTGCCCCTTATGCGGGTTGCGCCCTGGCAGAATCCTTCATGTATGATGGTAAAGATGTGTTGATCATCTATGATGACCTATCCAAGCATGCCATTGCTTATCGTCAGCTTTCTTTATTATTGGAGCGACCGGCAGGACGTGAAGCTTACCCGGGGGACATCTTCTATCTTCACTCAAGGCTGCTGGAACGCTCAGCCAACCTCTCCAAGGAAAAAGGCGGCGGCAGCATGACAGCCCTTCCCGTGGTAGAAACCCAGGCTGGGAATATTTCTGCTTACATTCCCACCAACCTGATCTCAATCACCGATGGACAGATCTATCTCAGTACGAAACTTTTCGATGAGGGAATTTTGCCTGCCATCGATATTGGTCTGTCCGTATCCAGGGTCGGCGGTTCAGCGCAAAATGATGCCATGCGAGCTGTCTCTAGAAACCTGTCGCTTGATGTGGCACAATACCTGGAGCTGCGCGTCTTTGCCCGTTTCGGTACAGAATTAGATGCTGAAACTCGGCAGCAGCTCGACCGCGGTGAGAGGATCCGCACAATTCTAACCCAACCACAATTCGAACCGCTGCCCATTGCCCACCAGGTCGCTGTGATTTATGCTGCCATTGAAGGCTATCTTGACCAGGTTCCCATGGATAAGATTTCTGAATTTGAGAAACGTTTCATCAAGCACCTGACGCAATACCACGCAGGGTTATTAACAGAGTTCGCCGCTGGACGCTGGAATGAGCAATTAGAAAAAGAACTCAAAGACACCCTGGACGATTTCATCGCTCGGCTTTATGAAATGGGCTTTCTTGAAGAAATTGAGGATATGGAAATTTAATGGAATCGATCAACGAGATCCAGAATCGCCTCGAAGGGCTTGAGGACATTAAACATCTCTTACGATCAGTCCGTGCAATGTCAGCCATTCGATGGCGGCGGGCAAAAAAGCACCTTGAAATTGCACAATCCTACGCTGCCAGTGTGGATGCCCAGCTTGGGACGATCCTGATGCACACAGGTGGAGCCCTTCCTCAAAATATGCGAGAGACACCAAGCAGCACCGGCGAAGTCAATGTCGGGTTGATCACATTGACCTCCGACCGCGGTCTATGCGGTAATTTCAACACCGAACTGATTGCAAAGGCAATGTTCGTTAGAAATATCCTCAACAAGAAAAATAAAAAGGTCAAGATCATATCATTAGGGGGGTATGGCGAGCGGATGTTTCAAAATGCGGGATACGAGATCTTCTACACAGAAAAAATACCCTCATCCCAGGCGGTTTCCTTCATCAACATGCGGAAGGTCATCGCCCACATTCAGGCTTTTTACGAATCAAAAGCCATTGATGAGTTGAACATTTTGTACAATCGGTTTAATTATTTTGGTTCTTACACACCCAAATCCATCCAGATCCTGCCGCCAAAATTATCAGATTTGACCACCACACCAACGCACCCTGACAAGACTCTGATGGTCAACAGCGACACGGAACAATTGACCTCTTTTCTTCTTTGGGAACATTTGGCAGCACAACTTTACTTAGCCTTTATTGAATCCACCATCAGCGAGCACAGTGCCCGACTGCAGACGATGGATTCAGCCATCAGCAGCCTCGATGAACGGGTTTCAGAATTAGAAATCCAGTATCACACCATCAGGCAGGAAAAGATCACACAGGACGTTCTGGAAGTTCAAAGCAATATCCGTGAACACAGCCAAAAGGGGAAATAAATCCCTCGTTTTTTCGTGTTTTTCATTGACAATTCTTGCCGAAATTTATTGAATAAGAGATAATTAGACTAGAAATTATCGTATTATTGAAAGGACCATTAATGACTGAGAAACAACCACAAACCACCCGCAACGGTGAACATTGGTTCAGCTATATACTCCCTGTGTCAATTATTGCCGGTCTGGTTGCTTTGTTAATTGTTATGTCCGGGCACCCAACAGAAGAATTGCAGCCCATCATTCCCCAGGAAGAATGGCTGAATGTAACCGCCGGGTACTTGATCATTGCAGCTGAAGCTGCTGCAGCCTTTGTGATCGGCGCTGCTGTCTTGAGGGCAGTTGTTAGCTATGTGCAGCATCTTTTAGATCCAATGACCCGGCAAATTGACTACACAGAACGGATACGGCTGCGGCTTGGTCATATGCTCAACCTCGGATTGGAATTCGCCATGGGCAGCGACATCCTGCGGCTGGCAGTTTCTCCTTCCACTGGCGACGTCATCATATTATTTGCAATTGTGCTGCTTCGTATTTTGCTGAACTACTTCCTCGAACGAGAAATTCGATCATCTGAAGAATTCTGCGGCCCCGGGGATTATGTCCCACCCTTAGAATAATCAACAAAACTATATTGTAGAAATCATCATGACAGAAAAACAATCGCTAAAGGAAATTATTGCCTTTATAAGCTACATTGACCAATTGAAAAATGTCATACGGAAAAACGGTCTGCATGATGCTTCCCGAGAAGAAAACACCGCTGAACATTCCTGGCATGCAGCCTTAAGCGCTTTGCTATTAGCCCCCTATGCCGATCAAGCTGTAGACATTGATAAGGTCATAAAAATGCTGCTGATTCACGACCTGGTTGAGATTGAGGCTGGGGATACCTTCGTTTATGACAGAGAAGAAGTCGCGAAACAAGGACCTTCCGAAGCTGAGGCTGCCGGTATTATTTTAAGCAAACTGCCTGAGCAGCAAGGGGAATTGCTGCAAAACTTATGGGACGAATTTGAAGCTCGGGTAACGCCTGAAGCGAAGTTTGCCAAAGCAATTGATCGCTTTTTACCCCTGTACAGCAATATCATCAATCACGGTTATTCCTGGCTTCCTTATGACGTCACTCAAACCCATGTCAGTGAAATTAACAGCATCATAAAAGATGGTTCAATTGGTCTATGGGAACTGGTTGAAGTGATGCTGGATGACGCGGTACAGGAGGGATACTTAAACCCCTGATCGAATGTCAGCTCCACAGGATGCATATCACGGATTCCCTATTACCTGATAAATCCTGTAAACGTAAATCAGGATGATTCAAGGGAAGCAGGTATTAGGAAGCAGGTATCAGGTATTAAAAATTTTGTAGTGCGGTAGGGCGGATAAAAAATAAGATTTCTCAAAAATGAAACGGAAGACCCCCCTGACCCCTCGCAAGCGGGGGGAAATAAATTCCCTATAACCTAATAAATCCTGTAAACGTAAATCAGGACGGGTCACTACTACCCAATACCTACTCCCCACTCACCATTCTTCACAA
>JARGGB010000056.1 GCA_029210815.1 Candidatus Brevefilum sp. | reverse complement strand
TTGTTTCTTTGTCATCTACTTCCCCACTAGTTTTTTGCTTGTCTCCACTCATAAATCTATATTCACACTTAGTGCTTTTTCAGATTTCAATCTTTATAGAATCAATAATGCCAACAATCACTGAGATGATCGACCCCCCTGGCAGGTCAAGGACCTGACGCGCACCATTGCCCTCACGATTAACTAATACGGTGTCGCCTACCCCGGCATGTGCATGATCGACGGCAATAAAATCCGGATCGTCCTGGTCCCCCTGGCTAACCATGGGCTGAACAACCAGCAGTCGCCGTTTTCGATAGTGTGGGTGACTGATGGTGGTCACAACGGTGCCAACAACTTTACCAATAATCATGCTTAAGTAAACTCCGTAAACCCTGGCGGCAGCGTATAATCGAAATCCCCATGAGGTTTTACCTCTAATTCATTGACGATACCCACCAGTGATAAATCCACGGGAACAAACTGGATCTCAGGCATGGACAGGGCTGCTTCACGCGAACGAACCATAACACATACATCACCCATACCGGCATCGACGGTATCGCACGCGACCTGAAGTGCACCTACTGGTTCAAGGTTCTTATTAAGAGGCTGAACGATGAGAAGTTTGATCCCTTCAATACCAGGATACTTGAGGGTGCAAACTGCCGTCCCATGGACGCGACCAAAGAGCATTATTAAATAACTCCAACATTGTTTAAAACGCGTGTGATGATCGTTTCAAGCAGGTTAGGATCCACCTGGTCACCCAGTTTAGCTTTTACAGCTTTTCGAATACGCTCCCGCAGGTCCTGATCACCAGCAGGGCTGGTTTGTTGAGCAGGTGTTGGGGATGGTTTTTGCAGAGCTTCTTCTGACATATAAGGTCGGACCGGGGCGGCCGGCGGTTTTTGATGTGCCTGAATCAACTTGAAATTCAAGCGATTGGCTCTCTCAAAAGCCAGATCGGTCAATACAACATCGTCGTTCACGACAAGGGACATCTGGCCGCGAGCGACCATATCTTCAATATCTCGCTCTGTGTAAAATTGTTTAGGCATATGCTAACTCCTATGATGACTAATTAATTAGCCCGCAACGCCTTCCAGGGATTCAAGGGCGCTGATCGCCGCTTGTTTGGCATTAATGATCTCAGCTTCTGAGCCAGAGAGCCACATGCGTCCAAAGCGTCCGACAGATGAAACGTGGATAATTTTGATGGATGCGTGTTTTTCAGCTTCGTTGCAGGCGAAGTTGATGTAAGCTGCTGGGGCACATTCGAGCACCAGTAAAGTTTCACCGGGAACCAGCATGCTGCCTTTACGGAAGCGGTTAAGAAGCTGTGCCTGGTAGGGATCAACACGGGTGATGACCTGGGTGGAAACCACCTGCGGTTTAATGCGATCTTCCTTTTTGAGGCCGAGCCGATCAAGGACAACTTCACCAGCCTGTTTGACGGCTGCCTGGTTGAGTGAATGGACTTCAAACATACCAAACTCACGTTCAACGATCTGGGCACCTGGTTTGGCTTCTGTAGCTTTGACGGCAATATCCACCACACGGAAAACCTCGTTACCGGGCGCCATCTCAACGTACAAGGATGCCATTCCTTCAACGGGCAGGTCACCCTGTGTAACGGTGCCAACAAATGCCGCATATTGCGCTTGCATCCGGTCTATAAAACAATAACAACGTAGCGAAAAATTATCTGCCATGTTATCTCCTTAAAATATTTTCTAAATCAATTCCGATCTGTCTTCCATCGCGATGCCAACCGGCGTTACAAATAATGGGTGGGCGGGTACTTTTGTGGGGAGGCCGGTAATTTCTTCAATTACCTTAGCAATCCCTGGGAAGAGAGGTGTGCCACCAACCAAAACAATCGACTTTACGCCTTTATCCCGCACATGTTTTTCAATGATCGTTCCCATTTTCTCCATCACTGGCCGGACAATTGGGAATAGGCGGGTTTGTTGTGATGGGTTTTTTTTGAGCTCCTCTGCTTCTTCAAAGCTCATGTCAGCCGCACCAGCGATCACAAGAGAAAGGTGTGTACCGCCTGTTGCCTCGTCAGCCGTGTAAACCACCTCACCATCTTCGAGAATGGCTATGCCGGTGGTACCGCCGCCGATGTCAACAATTGCGCCGTCTTTCAAGCCAAGGACGTTATTGGCAGCCGATGGTTCATCAACGAGGTTTGCACATTGCATCCCTGCCGCTTCAACCACATTTGCCGTTGCACGCACCTCAATCCCCGGCACACCGGGTGGAAAACCGCTGGCTGCATGTGTTAGCGATCGACCCAATTTGGATTCGATACGCTTCTTCATCGCTTCCACGATCATCACTGCACCCATAAAGTCAACAACCAGACCATCTCGTACGACCTGGGTAAATTTGTATTCGCCAACCAGTGGCTCGCCCTTTTCGTTAAGGACTGCCAGCACGGTGAAGGCTGTTCCCAGGTCAACGCCGACGCGCAATGGGCCTGAATAATTTGCCAAGCCTGACGGGGCATTGCCGTTCAGATTGGGTAAGATGACTTGATCCGCGCGTAAAAGAATTTGATCGGGGCTTAATCCCGCGTCTTTCAGGTTCGGTTCAGTCACAGGTCAAAGGTACTATTTCTTTGATTCTGGTTTTTCGCCCTTGGTATTGCTGGGCAGAATCATCTCGACATCTTCATGCAGTCTGGGGATGACATGGACTGATACCAGTTCTCCGACGCGTTTTGCAGCTGCTGCACCAGAATCGGTGGCAGCCTTTACTGCACCTACATCACCGCGGACCATAACAGTGACATAGCCACCGCCGACATACTCGGAACCGATCAGGACCACGTTGGCGGATTTGACCATAGCATCGGCAGCTTCAATTGCGCCAACAAGACCTTTGGTCTCTACCATTCCCAGTGCGATTTTTGTTGTGTCTAAAGCCATTTTGTAATCCTTTCTAAAAATAAATAGGTTTCTACTGTTTATTCAAAATTTCTTCTACGATATTTTGGACAATTTTTTCAATCTCCCTGGTTGTTGGTCCTGGTTTTGGCGTGCCAGGTACCAGTGCAGCCGGTGGAGGCGTTGATATCTCATAAGCAAGGCGTTTGATATCCATCAAATGGGTTGTTGTGATGTTGTCACCTGAGATGGAGCCACCCACGCCGCCTGAACCCAGAGTCATGGAGGGCATCACTCCCGTTGTCAGGCCTATCGCACCCAGGGTGCCCATGGTGTTGACGCCAATGCGGAATACGGGTTTTTCCAATCCAAATGCCATGATCACATTTTGATCCGTTGCATGGATCATCAAGCTGTGACCGCGACCGCCAAACTGGATCAATTCAATACAGCGTTCACAGCCTGCTTCCCAGCCTTCCTCTTCATACCACCCGAGAACCGTCGTCAGCTTCTCCCGGGATAAGGGTTCTTCTTTGCCGGTTTTCTTGAGGGGGGTGACCAGGATGCGCATTCCTTCAGGAACATCAAAGCCTGCCATGCCAGCTATAAATTCTGCTGATTTACCTACAACAGCAGTGTTCATGCTGCCGTCCGGATGGAATAGGAGCTTGCGCAGTAATTGTGTTTCGCCAGTATCAGTAAAATATGCGCCTTCTTTTTGCATCAGCCGGGCTAAGCGGTCTGCAATTGGCTTGTCAGCAACAACGGATTGCTCTGTTGCGCAAATAGTGGAGTGGTCAAATGCCTTGCTGGCGGTGATATACCGGGCTGCTTTCTCGATGTCAGCTGATCGATCAACGTAAACCGGGACATTGCCAGGACCAACGCCGATGGCAGGTTTTCCGGTTGAATGTGCTGCTCTTACCATAGGTGATCCACCAGTTGCAAGAATTAATGCCGTGTATTTATGGCGCATCAATGTATTTGTGCCGTCGAGGCTGATATTCTGCATACAGGAGATCAAACCTGGCGGGGCGCCGTTTTCTTCTGCTGCCTGAGCCATCATATGTGCAGTTTCATAGGAGCATTTCGCTGCTGAAGGATGAGGGGCAATGATGATGGCATTGCGGGCTTTTACCGCAACCAAAATTTTGAACATGACCGTCGATGTAGGATTGGTGCTGGGGGTCAACCCGGCGATAACACCGACCGGCCAGGCAATTTCGTAGATTTTTTTTGTTGCATCATGATTTATGACGCCAACGGTTTTAATATCTTTAATGCTTTCCCAAACATTTTTGCTGGCAAATTCATTCTTTAATCGCTTGTGTTCTGGGACACCATAACCGGTTTCTTCGTGCGCCTGAATACCTAATGCCCCGGCGTTATTGTAAGCAACAGCTGCCATGGCTTTGCAGACCTTATCCACCTGCGCTTGTGAAGCTTTTGACCACAACTTCCATGCTTCAAAGGCATTGGAAACCAGGTCTCTTGCTTCTTGTATGGATCGTAAATCTTTGTCGAATTCAGGCATCCCTTTTAACCTTTCTGAAAGGTCACTTTGCCGTCAACTTCCAATGTATCGATCATTGCCATGATAACTGCATCAACGGGGCGTTTGTCAGTGATGTTTGTTTGCCTTGCGCTTGAACCGTGTGCTGTCAGAACCAAATCGCCGACACCCGCATCGACGGTGTCCACTGCCACATATGGTTTGCCAATGAACTCACCCTTCTCATCCGTCTGACGGACGATGAGCAATTTTTGCCCATGCAGTTTTTCATCTTTGATTGTAGATACAGTCGTTCCGATTACTTTGGCAATCAACATGTTTTATTTCTCCGATCAATAAGATCCAGTTGGTTTTACCTTTTCACCCTGGATGATCTTCACGCCAGCACTGGCACCAAGGCGGGTTGCACCAGCTGCAATCATTTGCTGGGCATCTTCTTGCGAGTGGATGCCGCCTGCAGCTTTAACACCCAGACTTGGGCCAACTGTTCGCCGCATGAGTGCAACATCATGAACGGTTGCGCCGCCGCTTGAAAAGCCTGTCGATGTTTTTACGAAATCTGCACCTGCTTCTTTCGCAAGTAAACAAGCGACGACTTTCTCTTCATCTGTTAATAAAGCTGTTTCGATGATCACTTTGACAATTGCACCAGATTTGTGGGCAGTTTTGACTACCGCACGGATATCTCGCGCAACCAGGTCATTATCGCCTGCTTTGAGAGCGCCGATGTTGATGACCATATCAATTTCAGTTGCACCATGATCGATTGCATTCTGGGTTTCAAAAGCTTTAACTTCGGTTGAGGTTGCTCCCAGGGGGAAGCCAATAACTGTACAGACTTTGACATCAGAGCCGCTCAAAAGGTCAGTGCACAATTTCACGTTTGTTGGGTTGACACACACAGATGCAAAGTGATATTTCCGGGCTTCAAAGCATAACTGCGCTATTTGGTCTGCAGTGGTATCTGGTTTAAGAAGGGTGTGGTCGATCATACGCGCCAGAGATTTATCTTCAGGAATGATTCCAAGTGTTGATGTGAGGCGTTCTGCACCAGCACTGACGACATGGCCAGCATTATCAAAGCAAGTTTTTACTTTGATGCCGTCTGCAATTTCAACCACACAGCTCGCGCCGGCAGGATAATCCGTTGATTCTTCCTTTTCAATCATAGCAAGCAAGACTTCACGGGTGATAATTTCAACTAATGTTTCAACAGTTTTCTTATCCAGTGTCATGATTTCTTCCATTCTTTAATAAATTGGTCCATAATCGCGGTGATTTTGTCGACTCGTCTGGCGTGTCGACCACCACCAAATTCTGTTGTAAGCCAGGTATTTAATATTTGCTTGGCAAGGTTGATTCCAATCAGACCGGCACCAAGGGTAAGGACATTGGCATTGTTGTGTTCACGGCTGTTTACAGCGGTGGCATAATCATAACACATTGCTGCTCGAACACCTGGAACCTTGTTCGCAGCCATGCATGACCCAATCCCCGCGCCGTCAATGACCACGCCGCGCCATGCTTTGCCCTGTGCCACGAGTTGGGCAACGGACAGGGCAATGTCCGGGTAATCCACGGAGTCTTTGGTATGTGTGCCGATGTCGATGACCTCGTATCCCTTTTCAGTCAAATCTTTTTTGAGAATTTCTTTTAAATCCACACCGCCATGATCCGTTCCAATGGCAACAACCCGAGGTTTAGTTTCCGTAGAAGGTGTCTCTGGTTTTTCATCAAATGTTTGTTTGTTTTCCGCAGCAGCTTGATTATCCATCGTCTTTCCTACAATTTGTTGGACGATTTCGTGGATGTCTTCATTTGAAATGGGGGTGGTCATTCAAAAGGCTCCAATCATATCGGCACTGAAAAGCTGATTTTTCATTTAGATGAAATGGTAATAATTACTTGCGCACGGAAAAAAATTATAACACACAAAATTCTATTAAAAATGCTTATCCATGCTAAATAATTATTATTATCCTTATTAAACCATGGAAATTATGAAAATCCAAATATTTATGGCATTAAAATCGATTTTTGAACAAATTTTCGGCTCTTCCGATATGCAAGGCCTGCAGCATTTTGACAAAGACCCCCGGGAAAGGTAGAATTTTTACTGGATGACGACGCGCCCAACCGGGCGTTTTTTCACGAGATGGGACCTGTCATTATGCGAACAATAACCTGGAATGACGATGCGCAAAAGGTCGAGATGATCGATCAGCGTTTGCTTCCCCAAGAATTTATGATCAATGCATATGAGCAATATCAAGAAGTCGCAGATGCGATCCGTGCGATGGTCATTCGGGGGGCACCAGCCATTGGCGCTGCGGGGGCATTTGGCATTGCCCTGGCTGCTTACCAATCGAAAGCCTCAACAACAGCTGCGCTTATTGAAGACTTGGAAGAAGCCGGTGCTTTTCTAAACAAAGCCAGGCCAACTGCAGTAAATCTTGCCTGGGCGGTACGCCGAATGTTAAAGGAAACCGTTGTTTTTGATGGCTCTGTTGATGAATTACGGGATCACTTGTTGGCTTCAGCAAAAGCAATCGCTGATGAAGATGTTGAAATCAATAAACGCTTATCCGAATTTGGTGCAGCCTTGATTGAGGATGGCGATCACATTGTTCATCACTGTAACACCGGTGCCCTGGCAACGGTTGATTGGGGCACAGCTTTGGGCGTGATCCGCATGGCGCAGGAACAGGGCAAGAAAATCCATGTCTTTGTAGATGAAACACGCCCGCGGTTGCAGGGTGCTCGTTTGACAGCCTGGGAGCTGGAACAATACGGTATCCCTTATGACATCATTACAGATGGCGCATCAGGTTATCTGATGCGACGGGGGCTGGTGCAGAAGGCGATATTTGGTGCGGACAGGGTCGCAGCCAATGGTGACGTGGCTAACAAAATTGGCACTTACATGCTCGCGCTAGCAGCATATGACAATGGTATCCCGGCATTTGCTGCTTTTCCGATGTCGACCGTTGATTTCGAACTGGAAAGCGGTAATATGATCCCCATTGAAGAACGAGATGAAGCTGAAGTACTGCAGCTCCAGTTATTGGGTAAGCGGGTTACGCCTGGAAATGCCTCGGCACGCAATTTTGCTTTCGATGTTACGCCAGCCCGATTGGTATCCGCATGGATTACAGAAAAGGGTGTGATCTATCCGCCGTTTACGGCGAATATAAAAGCCGCAATGGCAGAATAAGGAACGAAAATGGGAATTTATCTGACAGGTTCGATCGCCTTTGATTATTTGATGTCTTTTCCTGGATATTTCAAAGATCATATCCTACCAGAACATTTGGAATCGATCAGTTTGTCCTTTTTAGTGGATGAAATGGTCCGCCGTCCCGGCGGCGTTGCTGCCAATATTGCCTATAACCTGGGCTTGCTGTGTGAGAAACCCCGATTAATTGCAACTGCGGGGGTGGATTTTTCGGAATATCGTCAAATTTTAGAAGCAGCAGGTGTAGACACCTCTGGCGTTAAAATCATTGAGAACAAATTCACTGCTTCATTTTTTGTAAACACAGATCTTTCAAATGCACAGATTGCCAGTTTTTATGCAGGTGCGATGGCAGACGCTGCTCAGATATCTTTGAAGGATTTAGACTTAACAGCTGAGGATCTTGTCGTGATTTCGCCCAACGCCCCGGACGCAATGATCAAGTATGCAGTGGAATGCCAGGAATTGGGCGTCCCGTATATTTTCGACCCCAGCCAGCAAATTATTCGACTTGAACAGGAAGATATTCGAAAAGGGGTTAAAGGCGCACATGCATTGTTTTCGAATGAATATGAGTTTGAGTTGATTCAAAAGCACGGCAAAATGAGTGCCGATGAAATTCTGGAATCCCTTGCTTTTGCCGTCGTGACTTTGGGTGAAGATGGGGCGCGTGTGTACCAAAACGGTGCGCTTTTGGGACAGGTTCCAGCCTTCCCACCAAAACAGGTTGCGGACCCAACAGGTGTTGGGGATGCCTTCAGGGCAGGTTTTTTGAAGGCTTATGTGAATAGCTTTGACCTCTTACTATGTGCTAAAATGGGAAGCCTGGCAGCGACCTACTGCCTAGAAGAAACAGGCACCCAGACGCAGTGTTACAGGATGAAAGACTTCGTCACCCGATTTCGAACTTTTTATGATGACGAAGGTGCATTGGATATTTTTATTGAGGAATAATATTTCGAGAATTGCGCAGAATACTTGCGCATTTACAAACTATTGGAGGTATTGATGGATAAATATGATATCAAGAATATAGATTTGGCAGAAGGTGGACGCCGCCGCATTGAATGGGCAGAGCGAGAGATGCCCGTACTTCGTTCAATTCGAGAACGCTTTGAACGCGAAAGGCCTTTTGAAGGCATTCGTATGTCGGCATGTTTGCATGTGACCACCGAAACGGCAAATCTTATGCGCACGCTTCAAGCCGGCGGTGCTGATGTGGTATTGACCGCATCCAATCCCCTATCGACGCAGGATGATGTGGCAGCGTGCCTGGTTTCTCAGTATGAGATCCCGGTATTTGCAATTAAGGGTGAAGATAATATCACCTATTACAAGCATATTGCAGCGGCTTTGGATCACAAACCGCACCTGACGATGGATGATGGTGCAGATTTGGTGAGCACGCTTCATAAAGAACGTCAGGATCAATTAGCTGATGTAATCGGTGGTACAGAAGAAACGACCACGGGTGTGATCCGATTGCGAGCAATGGCAGCGGACGGTGCTTTGAAGTTCCCTGTTGTGGCTGTCAATGATGCCATGACCAAACACTTCTTTGACAACCGTTACGGCACGGGGCAATCGACCATTGACGGCATTATTCGCGCGACGAATATCTTGCTGGCAGGAAAAAACTTTGTTGTTGGCGGTTATGGTTGGTGCGCTCGAGGTCTCGCGATGCGTGCACGCGGCATGGGCTCAAACGTGATCGTGACAGAAGTGGATCCAATGAAGGCTTTGGAAGCGGTTATGGACGGTTTCCGTGTAATGCCAATGATGGAAGCAGCCCCTATTGGTGATATTTTTGTGACACTGACGGGTGATATCAATGTCCTTGATAAGCACCACTTTGAAGCCATGAAGGACGGTGCTATCGTTGCCAATTCCGGTCACTTCAATGTTGAGATCAATATTCCTGCATTGGAGGAAATGGCTGTTGGAAAACGCCTGGTACGACCTTTTGTTGAGGCTTATGAGCTTCCCGACGGCCGGATCATCCACATATTGGGTGAGGGTCGTTTGATCAACCTGGCTGCTGCAGAAGGTCATCCCGCGAGCGTGATGGATATGTCCTTTGCTAACCAGGCATTAAGCGCCGAATACATGGTAAAAAACGCCAAAACCTTGGAAAAGAAAGTTTACGGTGTTCCTGAGGATATTGACCGTGAAATCGCCCGGCTCAAGCTGGAAACGATGAAGGTAAGCATTGATACCCTGACGGAAGAACAGGTCAAGTATTTGAATTCCTGGCAAGAAGGAACGTAAAAAAAGCATTATTATTCAAGGATAATTCAAACCCTACTCTATAACTGGAGAAATTATCATAAATAAAAAAAGTGGCTGTCCCGAAGGTATGGGACTGCCACTTTTATTATAATTTTCACTGATCCTTATATAATTTTATTCTTCTGCTTCGTCCTCATCATAATCTTCATCAAAATCATCATCCTTTTCGGACCAGGGTGATTTAGGTACTGCAACCATTGCTTGTTCCCGGACAGCTTTCTCGATTTCTTCAAGGAGTTCTTCGTTCTCTCGTAAGTACTCTTTGGCATTTTCTCGACCCTGTCCGAGGCGGATATCGCCATAGGAATACCAGGAACCGTGCTTGTCGATGATATCCATCTCTGTGCCCAGGTCTACCAGGTCACCAACCTTGGAGATGCCTTCGTTGTACATGATATCGAATTCAGCAGTTCGGAAGGGGGCAGCAACCTTATTTTTTACCACGCGAACCCGGACACGGTTGCCGATGATCTCTGAGCCTACTTTAATGGATTGGATTCGACGTACATCAAGTCGAACAGAGGCATAAAATTTAAGGGCGTTGCCGCCGGAGGTTGTTTCAGGATTGCCGAACATCACACCAATCTTATGGCGCAGCTGGTTGGTAAAGACAACAGCAGTACGAGTCTGGTTGATTGCGCCTGAGAGTTTGCGCATTGCCTGGGACATCAAGCGAGCCTGGGTACCCATGGTGGGGTCGCCCATATCCCCTTCAATTTCGGATCGCGGCACCAGGGCTGCGACGGAGTCGATCACCACAATGTCAACAGCCCCAGAGCGAACCAGTGTTTCAGTGATCTCGAGGGCTTGTTCGCCCATATCCGGTTGGGATATCAGCAGGTCATCCACATTGACGCCGCATTTTGCAGCATAAACCGGGTCAAGGGCATGCTCCATATCGATGAAAGCGGCTGTACCGCCTTTTTTCTGACATTCTGCAACAATGTGCTGACAAATGGTGGTTTTTCCAGAGGCTTCAGGGCCATAGATCTCAGAGATCCTCGCTTTGGGGATACCGCCTACGCCCAGGGCAATATCGAGTGACAGGGAGCCAGTTGAGATAACATCAACAGCAAGATGTTTTGCCTGACCCAACCTCATTATTGCGCCTTCGCCATAACGTTTGGTGATATCTTTCAAGGCTTTTTCCAGTACAGTCTTTTTTGCGTCATCCATGTCATCATCCTTTTTGTGACCTCTAATGAGGTGCGAATAATCTGATCTCGTGTAATTATAAACGAATAATTTTCTATTTCATGTCCTTATTTTAGCACAAATGTTCAGTGTGTCAAGTCCGCAAGCCAGGCGTTAAATATGAGATAAGGGTCAAAGAGCTGAAAGTACCCGCTCATTCGCCAAAGGCAGTAATTCGCCTGCTGGGCTTCGGTATATTTTGTTTCGTAAAATGCCATATCACCGAGATCAGCACCAGAAGGGCCAAGCCGTGTTTCCAGGTGCAGGTGCGGGTTGCTGGAGCGCCCTGTATTGCCTACAGTGCCGAGTTGGACACCGCAGTTGATAACCTCACCCATCTGAAATGATGGTGGGTTTTCAAGGTGTGCATATAAGTGATAGACCGACAAGCGCCCGGTGAATGTTGGCGGTGAAATTTCAGGGCATTCTCCCTGGTAGTAAATATCTTCAGGGATGAGTTGATAAAAACTCTGAAGCTTTTCCTGCAAAGATTCGGGGAGTTCTGAGAGAGGTGTCTCTATGACGATTGTGTTGCCGTAGGGGATTTCATCCGGCAGTATCAGGACAGTTGTCCCTGAAAGGATTGTAAATACCCCAATGCCCTCAATCGATTCGCGCGCATCACGCCGATAATATGAAAAATCGAGCCCGTGATGCCCATCGTCACGTCCAAAGGGTGGGATGACTAGGGGGTTGACCAGGATTGAAGACAGTGTGTCGAGCGTCTCCTCTTCTAAAGGACTGCAAACCTGGAATGCCTGGATGGTGCTTGTGGGCAATAGCATTGTTTGAGTTGGCTGAGATGTCGATGATTTTGTCTGCGTTGGTGATGGGCTTGCTGATGGTTCTAACGTGGGAGAAGGCGGCAGAACAGTGCTTGCCACCAATTGAGGTTGACAAGCACTGAGCATCACTGCAATTATCAGCAGATAGAGCCGCTTCATTAAACCTTGACCCGCCTGCTTTCCAAATAGAAACGCTTTTCTTTGGCTTCACCCATGGAGAAAGTCTTGCGGGGCAAAGCACCATCCAGGATAACCGTTTTGAACAGGTCGGATTTATCCATGCCAGGGACATAAAAGCCGGCATTCACCCTTTGCATGCCCTTCTCGAAGAGCACTTTGGTGCCGTGGACATAATCGATATCCCCTGCGCCGCCCTCTTCGAGGTAGGCATCCAGGAACTTCTGTAAAGTTCCAACGGGCAGGTTATCTTCAGGAGCATGGACTTCAATGAGCTTCAATCCGTCTGGCGTGATCATGCCAATTTGATGCCAAGGTTCTGCTGCATCATCGACGATTTGGATCAAGGCTTCCTGGGAAGATAGATTTTTAATTTTTAGGTTTTCTCCCCAGTAAGCTTGCATCGCTTCGATGACATCTGTGTGAATGTCAAAGATCAAACGGTGAATGGGTTCAAAGTTCAAAGCTGGATCATGCACATTCTCCAGTTCAACGAGTGCGAAACGTGCAGGGTGATCCATGCCAACTGTGGGTTTGATCTTTTCCCAAATAGCTTTGGCTGTTGCTAAAGAATGGTTGCCGTCGCCCATGGCAAATAACAGGGGGTGGTGTTCTCCGGGTTTCAGATTGTATTTATCCGCAAATTTTTCGGGTTCAATCAGTGATTCCAGGGTTTGTAAAACCTGTTGACGAATATCATCACTGCCCAAAGCAAAACCTACAAGATGACCGCTGCCTAGCATGAGTTCGAAATCATAAACTTCTTTAAATTTCTCAATTTGATCATCCAGGAATCCAAAAACTTTATCAGCCGGGTCATCAAAGAGAACCAGAATGTGCGGGCATTCTAAGGGGGCTTTTTCACGGATGCGAATTCGGGGCGGCAATCGGTCCAGGATGGTGCCTTCTGTGGCTCGGATGAGCGTTTGAGCACCTTTATTGAAATCGTATTGTTCCAGGTCAAGACAAACCATCAGACCGCGACGTGTCCGATCGCCGATTCTTCGACGCACATAAATAAAATCGTTGACGCTGCGGAAAATATCTGATTCAAGGTATTGCCCCATGACCTTGTGGGTGGTCTTGATGCGTTTTTTCTCCTCTGGTGTGCCCAGGAAGACTTCTGGCAATATCATATGGTAAGTTGATGGTGAGTCGCCGACGATTTCTTCGACTTGCTCCCAATATTCAGGTTCTGATGTGAATTGATCGCAGGCAATCACAGCCCATTTTTGGTGATCAATGACTTTTTTGGGTAGGAGAATATTGGGAATTTTAACGCCAATTTCAGGTGTCATATCGCCTTCCATTTATGATGGTGAGTTATCAGGTATATATTTTATCTGAAATTGATTTTTTCTGGTGAGCTTACGTGTTGAAAAAGGATATCATAATGAATGAAATTCTAATTGCCTTGATGACCTACGATAGCAAAAGGGATTAAGGTGTGGGTGGCATACACAGCGTTTGCAAGAAAGATCTAATCAAACTTTATAATTCGAATTTCTATGGGAACCCTCACCCTTTGGCAAAGGGAGAGGGCTTTGACTATGAACAATTACCAAAGGATACACCTCTTCTAAAATTTCCAGGGTGAATCTAAGCTATTCCTCATGGCTGTTTATTTCATTTTTAGACAAGCTGTTTAATAAGGATTTTTATTTTAGGTTTGTTCTATCCATCAATAAGATCCGGATCAATACCAGCAACATAAGCCACGCCGACAGTCCCTGGGCCAGCATGTGTTCCAAGAACGGGGCTGATATTTGCCAGTAACACTTCCTTCGGATCGAAGTGTTTGAGAATTTTCTTCAGTAGTTTAGAAGCAGATTCTTCTGCTGCAGCGGATACAACCCCCATCATATTAATGGGTTTTCGTCCGTTGATGTCTGCCTCCAGCAGCTCAATCAAACGCTGATGCGCACGTTTTGAGGTCCGCACCCTTTCAAGCGCTTCAACTTTGCCATCATGAAGATAGAGGATTGGCTTCAGATTAAGCGCAGTTCCCAAAAACCGGGAAGCACCGCCAATTCTTCCGCCGCGATGCAGAAATTCCAGCGTGTCCACAGCAAAATACACTTGCGTGTTAGCACGAATTTTTTCAGCGAGTTCTTTACACTCGGCTAATGATGCACCGCGTTTTGCAGCTCTTGCTGCTGCAATTGCCATATAAGCTAATGGCACAGATGTAAATTTTGAGTCAATGATTTCTATGGTCGCTTCCGGCACCATCTCTTTTGCCTGGATAGCCGAATCCATTGTGCCAGAAAGAGCGGCAGAGATGACGATTGTTAAGATCTCGTAACCCTGTGAATGTAATTTATGGAAAACATCAGCAAAGTCAACAATTGTTGCCTGTGAAGTGGAAGGCATTATTTTCGCTTCTGAAAGGCGTTCATAAAATTCGTTTGGGCTGATATCTATATTATCTCGCAGGGTCTCTTCCCCCCAAATGACCACAAGTGGAACCACACTTATATTATATGAAGAGACCAAATCCTCCGATATATAAGCAGTTGAATCTGTAACGATTGCTACTTTTGCCATCATAATTTCCTTTCAATCTAATGAATTGCTTTCTCTAAAATTTCCACTCTGTTTAACCCACATGTTCGAAAAGCGTTGCGATTTTGTTGATTATCTGTCACCTGGATTCAACTCATAAGTGCAACAAAGCTGGTAGAGAAAAGGTAAGCTGCGGTAAAATAAGCGCCATTCAACCTA
>JARGGB010000055.1 GCA_029210815.1 Candidatus Brevefilum sp. | reverse complement strand
CCGAATCAAGGATTTATAAATGGAAAAGACGGTGGGTTGGGCATGTAAATGGTTTACAAATTCATTGTATGTTGGCGGATAAGGTCCATGTATGCGAAAGTAAGTTACCCAACCCACCCTACGACTTCAGGGGCTTGATGCTGACGAAAGAACTTGCTCCGGATAGGGGAATCATGCTTGTCGGGGATGCGGAGAGCAAGGTCAACGCCTCGATCCATATGATGTTCATGCGTTACGACATCACCGTGTTATGGTTGGATAAAGATAAGGTGCTTGTGGATAAGGTCCTGGCGAAGAAGTGGAAGATGTATTATGCTCCCAAGGCACCAGCGCAGTATATATTGGAGATCCACCCCGATCGATTCGACGATTTTGCAGTTGGCGACAAATTGGAGATTTTGTAGGGTGGGTTGGGGGAGAGAAGTTATCAATTATCGATTTGATCATCCAAATTTATTTTTATTATAAGAATATTCCGAGACCAACCCACCGAATCAAGGATTTATAAATGGAAAAGACGGTGGGTTGGGCATGTAAATGGTTTACAAATTCATTGTATGTTGGCGGATAAGGTCCATGTATGCGAAAGTAAGTTACCCAACCCACCCTACTAAAACACCTCCGGTTTGCGGAGGTGTTTTGATTCCCCTGGGAAAATTTTAGTGAATGATCAAGGGCAGGAAGATAGCATATCCCGCACCTTCGAAGGTGATGTCAATATCCGTTTTGGTTTCACCGTCGATAATAGTCACTGCTGTTGGTGCCCCGTACCAGGCATAGGGCTCGCCATCATCAGGCGGTCCGCCGCCAGATTCATTCAAATCAATCCATGCCCCGACATAATAAGTGCCGTCGGGTAAATTAGAAAAGTTATAGCTCTCATTGCAGGCAATGTGGGTTGACTCCTCAGGCGGCGGGTTGGCATCTCCCACATAGAGGTCCACAAAGACAGTGTGAGTGGAATCGCAGATGACCGTCCCCTGGATGGAACCGGCAATTGGGTCGTTAATATAAATCATTGGTGAAAGTTCAAGATACTCACCCTCTGATATTGTGACTGAGTTGGGCTCCTGATCAGAGTCATCGTCATCATACCATGCGTAGGCTTCTCCTTTATCATACGCACCATTTCCATTAACATCCACAAAGCCGAGGATATAATAGGTTCCTGCTGGGGGAAATAGCTCATTAATATAACCATTTGAATAGCCAGTATTAACGATGACAGGGGTGCTTTCCAGGTCAGTTGAAGAATAAGCGGCTGATGCCACAAAACCTGTTGTTTGTGACGAGCTATTGTAAAAACGAGCATAGATATGTCCACGCCCAGTGAGTACGTCTGCAGTGGGCAATATGCGACTTTCGTAGTCGCCGGTGCCTAATTCACCAGAATCATTGTCACCCCAGCATCGGATATTGTTATCATTCATTAATGCACAGGTGTGATATTCACCAGTTGAAAATGCCGTGACTTCTCTCGTGTCAGAGCCAAAATTCACTGTAACGGGGATAGCGCTGTCATTGGTAGTTCCATCACCTAACTGACCAGAGTAATTCCATCCCCAGCATTTAATACTGAGGTCAGACATTAAGGCACAAGTATGATCAAAATCACCATCGATTACCGTCACTCCACTGCCGCTGCCCAGGTTGGTGACATAACTCGGACTTGTTTGATAACCAGTACAATTTTCCGGATCCGCTGTACCATCACCTAGCTGGCAATCACTGTTTATTCCCCAGCACATTATGCCCTCATTGGTCATCAGTGCACATGTATGCGAACCTCCGACGGAAACATCTGCCACATCACTTAATATTAAAGCTGGTGCAAACACATTATCAGTGTTACCATTCCCAATTTGACCTCGATTGTTATAACCCCAACAATATAAATCATTATTGGTCGTCACAGCACAGGCATGTGCATAACCTGTAGAAATTGACCTCACGTTACTTCCAAGTGTATCAACAGTGACAGGAACATTGCTAGAGGCTATTGCTGGATCCTCGACATGACCGAGCTCTCCATAAAAATTGTCCCCCCAGCAATATGCTGCACCTGTTGTGCTGATGCCACAGCTTACATATGTGCCTGTTGAGATTTCTGCCCAATTTATAGTCCCGCTAACCAATACTGGTGTATGAGAATAATCATCAAGTCCATTTCCTAGCTCTCCGTAGCTCCCCTCACCCCAACAATATGCAGTTCCCGCAGATGTTATGGCACAAGTACGACCATCTCCAGCAGAAACTTTAGATACACTGGTGACCGTTTCATCAAACAAAGAAAACAATGGAATGGGAGAATTATAAGGATACTCACCTACCCCTAGGGCACCATAATCGTACCAATCGGTATTATCCCCCCAACACATCAGGTCACCATCGGTTGTGATGGCACAAGCGTGGATGTAACCAAGATCGAGAGCAGCAAAAGTTGTTGTCGATCTTCCGGTTGTATTTTCAGTCGTTGAGCTAACATTCGCCAGTGGGATAACCACTAACACCAGCAAGATAAAAGTAAATGCTAATTTTCGAATGTGCATTGCAATTTCCTTTCACTATCATAAAAGTATCAGAACTTTTGAACAATACTTTCAACTTTATTCAAATTTGTTTCCCTTCTTACACTGATGGAACCTCCTCTCAAAATATGTGCATGACTGTGGCAGTATTCCTTGGACCATTTTTATTCCTCGATATGGATGACTGACAGTGTTTTTTGTTCAATCAAATCCTGCATCTCCTCCAGGCTGGTGAAGGGTGACTGTTCTCCTGGTTCACTCCCCTCCAGCGTGCCGCGCCAGCAGGGCGGCTGCTCGTTAAGATATTCCGCCCATATGCGCACAATAAATACGCAGGTACGGCGTTTGATGGGATTAATCATGGAACTTTCCAAAGAGAATCAAAAAACCTATGGCCATGTCCATAGGATAGCAAAACCCCCTTACTATTTTCTTAATGGGATTGGCTTGATGACATCCAGATTTGTGAAATTTCACGATTTTCTTGAACATTCCCCAAATAGCTTTGCCGCAAGCCCTCATCAGGGATAGTTTCAGCCCGTTCAAGGATGAGGCTGTGTGCTGCTGCGATGATTTCAAAAGCACGTGCATCCTCAGCCCAGGATAAAACCCGATAGGCAGTGAGATAAACCCAAAGATGCCTGTCGGGACCGCACAGGGGTTTGCCGTGGAGGGTTCCCAAAATCTTTTCGACAGCGGCAAGGCTTTGGTCGTGATTTTGCTGTGTCAGGGCGATCAGTGCCAGTCCGGCTATGGACTCTGCTGCAAGATGTGCCTGTCCGAGGTGCTGGTAGAGTGAGTCGGCTGCTTCAAAATGCACCCTGGCATCTGGTAGGCGGTTTACCGCCAGCAGGGCATGCCCGACGTTTTTATGCGCGGCTGCCTCCAGGGCTGGCAGTTTTGCGCTCAGGGCGAGGGCTTCTTCCCCCAGGTTCAATGCCTCAGTGGGGGCACCGCAGAGAAGGCTCAACAGCGCACCTTCGATGCACGCCGTAATGTGTCGGGGGGCATTTTTATCTGTATTACGCATAAAGGATTTAGTTAACAAATCCTGGGCATGGTCATAGTCACCGAGTTCGCGGTATAGGGCTGAGAGTCCATTGAGGGTTTCACATATCTGTTTTTCGTGGTCAATTTTAGTGTTGATAGCAAAGGCGGTTTCGTAGTGTTCTGTGGATTGATGATATAGCCCCAGTTGGCGGTAGAGTGTCCCCATTAAGTATTCAGCCACAGCCAGACCCTCTTCATTGCCAATATCGGCACGGATCTCGGCGGCTCTTGCCAGGGTGTTTTCGGCGGTTTCAAACTGTCCGAGGTCGAGCGCAAGCCCACCCAGGTTTGTCAGGATGACCCCCTCAGCCAGTTTGTCGTTAATCTTCTGGCAAATTTCGTGGGCACCTTTGTAAAAGTTTGCAGCTTGACGCAAGTCTCCCAAGGTTTTGTGGATGTGACCCAGGTTGTTCAGGGCAGAAAGTTCGCCGCGCAGATCGCCAACCTCACGGTGGATCGCCATGGCTTGTGTCAGGTAATCGATACTCTCGGCAAAGCGATTTTGCCAGAAGGCATTATTTCCGACCCAGCGCAGGATATCCCCTTCCAGTGCAAGGTCTTTAGCTTCGTGAGCGAGTTTTTGAGCAAATGTGAGGTGTTGATGGCGTTTGTCGAAATCATCATCAGATTGGCCTAAAAGAAAAAATGCCCGAGCTTCCAATTCTTTTGCACCGGAGGATTGCGCTTTTTGTATGGCACAGGCGATGGCTGTTTGTTCATGGTCATAGTTTTCCATGATCCATTCATATGCCCCTCGGCGTAAACAAATTTCAGCCTGAACTTTGGTTGGGAGATGAGGACTGAGGGCTTCAAGTGCGGTCAGCTCCTCACTTTGTGCCTGGCGCATCCCCTGTAAACTATAGACTTTTTCCCGTGTCA
Organism: Candidatus Brevefilum sp.; assembly: GCA_029210815.1. Classification (GTDB taxonomy): domain Bacteria; phylum Chloroflexota; class Anaerolineae; order Anaerolineales; family Anaerolineaceae; genus Brevifilum. Next base: position 10,610 of record JARGGB010000055.1, on the reverse strand, counting down.
ACCGCAGTTGTGCCTCTTTTGCAATTTCATGGGAGGGAAGGAGCGTCAGTGCCCGATTCAAGTAATGAAGAGCTTCGCTGACGGCGAACTTACCTGCCGCCTGCTCGCCAGCCAGCGCAGCGTAGTGGCCGGCTTCTTCTGTCATGGCTGCCATGTCATAATGGTCTGCTAGATCAGTAAAATGATCATTCAGGGTACCTTCATACACTTTTTCAATTGCCCGCGCAATATCCCGATGCATAAGTCTTTGCCGAATTGGGGGGATGGTTTCATAGGCTACTTCCGTGTAACGATCATGGCTGATCATAAACTCGGGTTTTGCCAGGTTGCGTGGTTCAATGACAAGGGCAGCATCAATCAAAGCATCCAGGTTAGTCAGCAATTTTTCCTCAGGCTGCTGGATGGCTGCTTTTAAGAGCTTGAAATTGAATTCGCCCCCAATAACAGCAGCGTAATCCAGTACCTGGCGCTGAGCGCGATGTAGGTGCTGCAAACGGATTTCGATGGTCTCGCGTAAAGTCTCCGGGAGTGAGGCAGTAAGCTGACCTGCTGCTGTCCACTTTCCCTCAGAATCAACAAACAACTGACCGGTTTCAAACATGTGCTGCAGCAGGGTCACGGCAAAGAGTGGATTGCCGCCGCTTTGCTCACTAATCTGGGTCGCGATGGAAAAATTTTCCTCCCCTGAAAGCTGGTTGATGATCGACTGTATTGCCTCGACGGATAAGGCTTGAAGCGAAAGGTTGGGCTCACCAAAGATGATCCGAAGGGGATGCTCAGCAGGGGTGTCTTCACCACGGAAACTCAACACGATTTTCATGGATTGACTGAGAAGCTTAATAAGTTCAACGGCATCGGCATCCAAACAGTGGGCATCATCAAGGATGATTAAGTTTGATGCAATCTCAGGTAATTTTGCAAAATCTGATACTGCGTGCTGCAGCCGAAGGCGCTCAGCTTCAGGGGACAGTGCTGGAAGGGGCGGTAAGGAGGGATATCGATTATGGATCTCGGGATATAGCTCCCCCAGGAGGGATAGATTGGTAGGGCTGAGCTTTGAGAGTGTGCTCTCTGTGAGCAAATTGCCAAAGCTGTTGATGACGGCCTTTGTAGGCGTATTATCTGTGATAGGCAGGCGGATTTGAAGCACCTGGGCACCTTGTGATTTTAGATATTCTGCAAAGGTATCCAACAATCGGCTTTTGCCAATGCCGGCTTCCCCCTCCAGCAAAATCACCTGTTTATCAGGGTTTTTCCATTGAGATACCAACCAGGCATATTCTCGATCTCGACCGGCAAAGGGTATTTCGTTCAAGGCATACGGGACTTCAAAAAGCTTCCCGTCATAGATGGGCGGCGGATATAGCGGCCTTTCTTCGCTCTTCCACAACGAGCCTGTGTTGATTTGATCTCGAATGCGATTTGTTGCTGCCATGGGTGCAACATTCAGTTCATCCGAAAGGACTTGTTTGCATTGTTCATATACCCGTAATGCCTGTGCTTGTTCTCCAGAATAATAATGATAAAGCATCAGGCGAACATAGATGGTCTCTCGGAGCGGGTCCTGGATTAGCGCCTGTTGGGCTCGCGCAATTGCCAGCCGGTAACGACCTTGCTGCGCATAAGATTCCGAGAGTTCAACCAGCAGGGATAGAAACCTTTCGCGAAATAATTCTCGATGGGTAAAGGTCCAATCGGTGTATAAGTCCTCAGCCAAAAAATCACCCCGGTAAACCTGGCGTGCCTGTTCATAAGCCTGGATTGCCTTGCGCCCCTGACCGATTTCCTGAAAATGTGCCCCCTGTGAGGCCAGCCTTTGAAATTCTTCAACATCGATCCAGCAGGAGTCATCCGGTTCAAAGATATAGCCATTATGGACAGTTCGAACAAGCTTACACTTATCTTTTAAGCCTTTTCGAAGTTGATTGATGCGCACGTGCAAACGACGTCGTGCAGTGTCAACCGTGTCATCAGGCCAGAGGCTGTCAATCAGCTGATCACTTGTGACCACCTTCCCGCGATGTGATAGAAGGATCTTCGCAATACTTTGCGTTTGTTGGGATTGCCAATCGTGATTGGTCAGGAGTGATCCATCTAGGCTGACTTCAAAGGGACCGAAGAGATGGATGCGCAATGATTTGGTCATGGTCTGCAATTCTGGTAATGGCACCCTTGTGGTTCAAAGGTGATGATAGTAATTGGTCAGCGTTTGCTTAGAAAATTATAAACGATTTTTAACCCTCATCTTTGCCCATTCAATAGAAAACGAGCATGGAAAAATTTGATATTGGCAAAATTACGAAAGCATGTTGAACCTTTGCGGGCAGTTGGTGGATATTTTTGGGCGTATATGTGATTGATAAAGACAATTCTTTAAGAATTCTGGAGTATAATTAATATCAACTCAACGGTGGCTAAATTATTTTCAGGGGGCGAATTTATTTATTGAACCACTGCGAGTTAGAAATTATTATCATTTACTGTTCATTTGAATATTTTATTTGCACAATTTTATGTGTGTTTGCACCTGACGAAATGAGGAGAACGATGGTAGAAAAACAAGCGCTCAGATTTAAAGTTGGGGATTGGATTGTTCATACATCTTATGGGGTTGGCAAAGTTGTCGACATCATTGATAAGGATATGGACGGGCAGCAGGAAACATATTTTAAGGTTTCCACGGATGATATTGAATACTGGCTTCCAGTTGATAAGGCGGATGCGGACCATATTATGCCGATTCGGTCAGAAAAAGAATTCGATAAGGCAATAAAAATAATTTCTCAACCACCAACACCCATGACCGAACCTCATAATCAGTATAAAAGATTAATTTATGAACGCTGGTTAGATGGTTCTTTATCCGCAAGGGCTGCTTTTATTCGCGATCTGCACGGTCGAAACAGCCGTAAAAGCCTCAGCTACGATGAAAAGGCGGCTTATGAAAAAGCTGAAAACCACTTCATCAATGAATGGGTGCTGACCAACCCGTCACTTTCGAAATCGGCAGCAAAGAAGAGGTTGAAAGATGCATTGGCGGTAAGCATCCAGAGAGGAATGCCTGAGGTTCAATAGTATTTTTTAAAGCAGGTTTCATATTAATTTATCTGAATTTTTGAAACGCTGAAGTTATTTTTGAATGGATGGGATTTTTGCTGCTAGTTTCATGATATACGCTTGCATTTTTCTCCCAGAAAAAAACTATGATTCACCCCGCCAGGAACTTAGTATTTTTGCAATATCATTGTTAACACGCTGGCGAGCTTCGTATCGCGCCACGCCCTGATTAAGAAAGACGTCATACGCCGTTTGTGCGTGCCTGATGTGGGCAATCACTGCCAGGTCGATGGCTTCTTTGTCGAAACTTTTGGCAGCCGCTGTCCGTCCCACGCGACCGCTGTATTTTTGGCATGCATGCTCAGCGATACTTTCCTCAACACCTTCAGGACAATAGGGATACAGCTTGCGAATGTGTGCAGCAAATGAACGCAAGAATTCCTGATCCAATTCTTCACGACGCTGTGCTTCTCTTTCTCGCTGTCGTTCCCTTATATCCGCGTCTTCCAGGCACTCCTCTTCTGCCCTTTGAAGTGCAGACTCTTCTACTAGTATCCCCTGGCGCTCATAACGTTTTCTTCTGCTGCTCCACTTCAGGACAAGAGCTTTAAGGCTTGAATATTTCCCTGATCGCCGGGTGAGAGCGGCATCCCCTGAGGGAAGAAAAACAAGATGGTCCAAATCAGCACAACTCAGGCATACCACATCCTTTTCTTGGGTCAGGGTGATCCAGGCGTGTCGACCCAAATTCTCGCCGCATTCGCTGCATACCGCTTCCTTTGAAGCAATAAAAACCGTGAAATCCAAAGCGCCTCCTTATAGTTTATATGATAAATTATAAGACAAAAAATTTGAGATGCCGTTTGATCAGGAGGAAGACTTCGCAATGTTAATTTGCTTTTTCTGAGGTGATAAACAATACACTAAATTATGGTATGCTCAAAGCTGGTTTTTGTGATATATTTTGGACGAAATTAATTGCACTTAGAAATCTAATAGATTTTCAGACATCAAACTATTTGAGCAATTTATTAGGGATTGCACGCGATGGAAGGTTTAGTGGAATATTTACCATTATTGATTTACGGAGCGCTATTTGCAGGCTTAAAAATTAGCGAGCGTTATATCCTTTCTCATCCAGACAGGATGATCCGTAAGGAGTGGGGGGATTGGACAGTTTACCTGACTCTTATCCCGATGTGGTTGGTTTTGATTGGACCTGTTCTGGAATTTATCTTCCTGGAGCACAGACCGGACGTTTGGGAAATGGTTGTTGGTGGTTTATTGTTTGCTGCAGCGGGTTATTTATCGATTAAGGGTTACCAGGATTTACAGTATGGCTTTGCTAAAGCCATTGAGATAGAAGATATCAGCATTGTTGTAACGGGTCTTTATCACGTTATCCGCCACCCAATTTCATTAGCGAACATCCTGTTTTTATTTGCTTGTCCACTATTTTTGTCAGCTGGTCCTTCGTGGATACCGGCATTGGTTGGCGTTTTCGGGGTCATTTTACGGATTTCAATTGAGGAAAGTTTTATGGCGCAGCACGTCCCGGATTATGCAGATTATAAAAAGCGAACCTGGGCGTTAATTCCTTATATTTATTAGCAGGAAGTTCTAGTTCACTACCCTCATATTTTTGCAGCTTTACACCTCGAGATTCATAGAAAATATTTTATTCTGATAAGACACGCAGTAATATCTGCCGCTTGTGTCCCCGTTGACGGTGTTCTGCCAGGAAAATCCCCTGCCAGGTACCGAGAGACAATTGGCCATTATCCACTGGAATGGTCAGGTCTGTGTGTGTGAGCATTGTTTTTATGTGAGAAGGGGAATCATCTGCTCCTTCCATGGTATGGGTGTACCAACTTTGCCCTTCAGGGGCGATATTTTTCAGAAAGTTTTCCATATCGCGCTGCGAGGAAGCAGCATAATTCTCATTGATGACTAATGATGCACTTGTGTGCTGTAGAAATATGAAGGCGATCCCTTCTTCAAGGTCCCACTCCTGGATGATGCCGTCAATTTTCTGTGTAATGTCGTAGAATCCACGCCCTCCTGTAGTAATTGTGAGAGTGCGTTTATACCAATTCATAAAAATCTCCTTGAATGAATTTGAGAATGGTTCTGATAGGTTCGCTTTTGTTATTTTCGTTTTCTACTATTATATTGTTAAAATCCTTTGGTTAAGATCCAACATTGAATGGACTTTATGATTAAATCGGCAATCTTCTTCAAACAGTAATAAGGCTTTCCAGAATTTTCTTTGTAAATCGCATTAGAGATAAGCTATAATTTATTCAACAATAAAATTTACTGAAATTGGAGGTTAAAATGAGAAAATTCGGAAATTTAATCCTTGGTGCTATTTTGGGCGGTATTGTAGGCAGTACTCTGGCGATTTTGTTTGCACCAGCATCAGGTGAAAAAGCTCGAGATGAAATCAGAGCTTATTTCTCAAATATTAAAGATGAAATCGGCCGTGCTGCAGATGAGAAACGCGCAGAATTAGAAATGGAATTGCAGCGACTTCGATCTGGGGAAACGATCTCGATTGAGAAATAAGCATAACAATTTTTAAGAAAAATTTAAAAAAATTAAATATTTCACCCTCCAAAGTATGGGGGGTGTTTTAATTTACATGAAAATTGGTCGTTGGAAATAGATCCATTACTTATCATCAGTGCAATGGCTGATCAATCCAATGAGTGCTGTTTAAGTTACGGGTAAGGATTGGTGTCCGTGGGTTGTTGTGTTGGATTAACCGGCTCAGTAGCGGTCGGCTCTGGAACCGGGTAGTCAGATATTGTTGCTGTGGGCGTTGGTGTTGGCTGCGCATCACTGCCCGGTGTGCTGGTTGGCATACTCGTTGGTGTGCTGGTGGCTGTGGGCTGTTGTGTTGGTAAGGTTTGATCAGCGGTGGGAACAGGCGTCGGTGTGGCAATACCAGGCATGTATGTGATGTCATTGACATAATCAATGCTGGTCTGGCAAATGCCTGGCTCGAGAAAATGGATCACGTTATCCCAGGTGAGGGTGTAACGTGCATTGGCTGCTTGCTGGATGGCGTTTGAAAGGCAGCCAGGGCCGGCATTATAGTTGACAAGGGTGAAGCGCCATAAATCTTCATAGGTGCTGGCTTCCCCTGCCTCTTGCCGCGTGGCGTTATAGATAATTTGACTGACCTGTTCGCAGTTAGCCAGGAGGCTGCGAGCAAAAATGCTGATGCTAAAATTTGCCTGGCTTAGATCGATGCCCATCGGACATTCAGGGCAGGCGGCGTTAACTTTTTGCACCAGGGCACCCCTGAGCATCTCTTGCTCGGCAAGATCAAGGTTGCCAAAACCCCTCTGGCACACACTTGAATCGAGAATAAGCGGGCAGAATTGGCTGAAGAAACTGGGGTTCCATAATAAGACCGTGTCAGCTCCAATATCACTGAGATGACCCAAACCCGCTTCGTTATAATTTGACGAAAAACCAGGCCAAAACTGGCTTTCACGGCTGAAAATATTTTTCATTAATTGAGCGGGAACGCCAGTTTCATTTGCGACCCGGATGATTTCAGAATTAAACTGATTTTGCCATTGGTCAATCAAGGAACGAGCCGCTTCCAACCCACATTGGTTGGCATAATTGATTGATTCAAGCCCACCATCAGGACAGTCCTGAGTATCTACTATACCTTGGTTTATTAATGAGCCTGCCAGGTAATAGTAGGGTTGAGTTGAGATCAAGGCATCTGGGTGATCCGGAGATGAAAGCCACAGCGGTGGACCGCCAACGGCCGGGAAAGAAGACCAAATTTGTGAAGCTGGCGATTCAGCACCCCCGAAATATTGGCTGCTGATAATATCCACATACCATTGTGGTTGATCAGAAGTCTGTGTGTCTGGTGCTGTAAAGTCTCCCCATGGAATGACCCTGACTCTTGCAGTAAAGGGTATTGATGCATCACCAAAGCTTGATTCTGCCCAGAAAGTGGCACTGATCCCTTGATTACCGGTCGCGGGGAGTGGGACGCTGCATTCTGACCCTTCACAAGAGAAGGGTTCGGCGCCAATATATCCCTGGATATTGATGATTTGCTCGTTGGGGAGGGGCTCAATGGCTGTAAACTGCAGGCTTGGCAACGTCTCACAGCGGTTATCAGGAGGCTGAGGGTTGCAATTCGCAATATCAACAAAAACCTCCGGGGGCATCAGATCAACTTCGATCTGTCTTTCACCAGGTGTCACGTTAACCAGGTGAAGGTAAAATCCGGAGCAATGTTCTGCCCTGGTTATTTCATCTGAGAACTCACAAGGACTTGTTTTCAGCCAATCCCGCTCAACTTGTTCCCCACAATAATAGCCAATTTCACTTGCGTCAGGTAAGCCCTCATGTTCGACGTAAATTTGACACACGACCTGTGAATGCGCCCAGGTAAGAAGCCACCATTCGTAAGTTGTATAAGAAACCGTTATGTGGGCTTTTCTTTCAGGGTTGTTTGCATTAAAACCGTAAGCCTCTACATTGTTTGGATTCGCAAATATTAAACCAGCCAAAACACCTGCTAAAATGGTAATCGTGAGAAAAATGATCCATATGTGGTCGAGCTTACTATTAAACATAAGACCTATCTTTTATGGATATCCCTGAGTCGTTGGCGTTGGTGTAAATGTCGGGACAATCGTTGCATTCGTTGGTGAAGGCGTCAGGCTTGGACTGGGTGTTGACCACGTGGGTGTAGTGCTTGGAACAGGTGTGATCGTTGGTGTATTTGTTATCAAGGCTGAAGCCGTTGCCTGATGTGCTGCAGTTAATTGTGCTTCCAGGGTTACCACCTGGTCCGTCAAGGGTGATGGTATTAGAATTTTGTCGACCGCTTCTTCTAATAATATTTTAACATCTTTTTCTTTAGGAAGGAAGACCTGGGCTTGATTGTAACCGGGTATATCCCAAACTGAGATTTGATCCCAACCAATCATATAGTAGCCAATCCGGTCAGAATCAGCCAGCCGAAGTGCAAGGGGAATGTATTCTATTAATTCCCCAAGGGAAATATCTGTTTTTACCCAGCCTTCAAAGCTTGCGTAGAGCAGAGGAAGTTGGATCAGGTTGCCATCCTGAGTGAGTTTGCGGAAAATCACACGCAGTAGCTGCTGCTGTCGACGCATTCGATCGATCTCATCAATGCCATCTCGATATGAGCTGTAGCAGAGTGCCAATGTGCCGTCCATTTTAATCAAACCTGCTCGAATGCCGCCGCAAGCCTGGGGCATTGGGAGAAAAACGGTGACTTCAATCCCATTGATATCATCCACCAGCCATTGAAAATCACCAGGTTGTGCCAGGACAAAACGATCAGGTGTGACGCCAAAGTTATATGCAAAAGTCTCTCTTAAAGTCTCGATCCCGCCGAGAGCGTAGGCTGTGTTGATCCGCTGCATGGTAAAACCTGGAATATAAACGTAGAGGTCACCAGGAATTGACACAATGCTCGCTTTCGAAAACCTTGGATGGATGAAAAGTAAGTGAATTGCCATTGTTCGCCCAATAAAGGGCGGTTCTTCATCTGAGCCCAACAAAACCCAAACAAGGACCTCGTCTGGAATGTCAAGTTCGGTTTGAGGTGGGGGTATCGGAGTAGCAGGATCACTGCTTGGTGGTGGGAAATCCCCCCAAAAAGAACCCTGCTCATTTACAGGAGGAATTGCGGCAGCAGTACTGGTCGCTGTCAGTTCTTCTGGAGAAGAAATCATTTCGGGTGTCAATAACAGCGTATTTATCGAAGTTTCAGATAATTCCGGTGTGGCAGATTCTGAAATTTGATTTTGACAGCCTTGTAACCCGAGCAGAGAAAAGATAGCCCCAATAGAAAACAGCACACCAATAAGTATGCGATGGTGTTTCAAACATTCGTTGTTCATATGATCCCAAGCTTTGATTATAGCATGAGTCATGCCTGGATTCGAATCTTACATGATAAGTGGCCTCTGTCTTTGGACACACATTTTTAGGATTACCGTAACACTTGATCCTCAAAGCCATGACCGAGGGCTTCAGCCACGACCAGGAAATCTGTCGCCGAGATCATACCCACAAGCTGTCCGTTCTCACCCATCACAGGCATATGATGAATATGGTGCTTGCTCATTGTCTTAGCACAGTCGTAGATAGTTTGCTCAGGGTTAACGGTGACGAGTGGGCTTGTCATTACATCCCGAACTTTAGTTTGAGCTGGGTTTTGTTCTTGAGCAACAATTTTGTCACAGATATCTGTTGAGGTGATAATACCGAATTCAGGATTATCCTGTGACTTATTGACGATCAGGCTGTTGAGATATCGACGCCTCATAATTGATAAGGCTTCCAGCACAGTTTTATCGGGTTCAATGTAAACAACCAGATCCATCATCCAATCTTTAACCAAGTCCTGCATGTTCAGACTCCTTTTCATTTAGGTGAGGTTTAAGTTTTTCAAAAGGTCATATGTTTATGTTACATTATCAACGAGCTAAAGTCCATTGATCGCGTGGAATAGTTGGGATTGGAGCTCGCTACTTTTATTTTTCTAAAGTGAATCAATTATAATATGTATTGAATATCTATATCTTAGAATGTTTGCAAAGGAGAAAACGATGGCCTCGAAAAAAAGTTTCTGGTTATCTGTTATAAGCGGCATTATGCTTGTTGCCACGGGCGTTATTTTTCTGTTGGTCAATCTTGATTTGATCACATTGGATTGGGAGTTATTAATTGGACCGCTATTTGGTATTGGTGGTCTTGTTTTCTTAATTGTTTTTATCCTCAACACAGATGACTGGTGGGCACTGATCCCTGCATTTGTTTTGTTTGGTATCGGAGGTTCCATCTTTATTGATTTAACAATGGGTTCTGCGGCTGAAAGATGGATTGGACTGGTGTTTCTTGGTTTATTAGGATTTGGATTTTTATTAATTTACATTTTTCATTCTGAACAATGGTGGGCGGTTATTCCCGGCGGTGTTCTGCTGACACTGGCAGGCGTTAGCCTGGTATCGGAGAATGATTTGCTTTCGGGTGGATTGTTTTTCCTGGGGATGGCGCTGACCTTTGGGCTGATCTATATCCTTCCAAAGCCCTCCGGTAAATCGAAATGGGCTTTATATCCTGCAGCGATTTTACTGATAATCGGTGTGTTTATCACATTGGGTGCTGTTGACGTCATGAATTATGTTTTACCCCTGGCATTGCTGATTGGCGGTGGGTATATCATTTACCGATCATTGAAAAAATGATTAATTAAACCCCTAAAAATATAAAGCTCCGAAAAGGTTAAATCGGAGCTTTTTTTGGTTTTCTCAAGCCTTTATCCCAGAATGGTTTTCTGGAGGGCAATGATCTCATATATGCCTTTTCCAGCCAGCTCAAGCATTTGATCTAACTCAGCTCTTGAAAAAGGCTTACCCTCAGCAGTGCCCTGAATCTCAATGATCTCTCCTTCAGATGTCATGACAAGATTCAGATCGACATCAGCCTGGCTGTCTTCAGCATAATTCAGGTCAAGAATGGGTTGACCCTGAACG
>JARGGB010000054.1 GCA_029210815.1 Candidatus Brevefilum sp. | reverse complement strand
GGGCTTTTGATGTCAATTCAAATAGCTGGATTGATAAGGGTCCCCTGGAGAGCGGCACCTTTTATCGAACAAGCGCCGTCACATTGGATGGCACCATTTACCATGTCGGCGGGTCAGCAGGTGGGTTTTCACCTTCTGGGCTTTCGGATAAATACGCTGGACTTTGGCTGCCGTGGCATATTTATTTACCGTTGATCATGAAATAAATCTGAATTATGGGGTAGGTTTTGGTGCACCTACCCCATGTTCGTAAAGAATAGATTCGATTAGTTGAAATTAATATTTTGGATTGGACAGCGTTGTCATTTTTTCTTTTGCGCTGATCGGATCATCCAATCGACCAGTGGATAAACGAGATCGCCCATAAACCCGATCAGGATGTAGATCAATTTTCCCTCAAAACCGGGAATGATGACATATTTCCCCTTTTTTACACTTGCCAGGATGGATTCCGCAACTTTTTCAGCGGACATCACGCTGGAAGCGCTTGCAAGGGCTTTTGTTTCATCAGGTTTGAGATCCTTTTCAAATTCGAGCTGGGGCGTATCTGTGTCTGGTGGAAACACGATGTGGCAGGTAATCCCCAGGGGTTTCATCTCTGAACGCAGCACATCCGTCAGCCCCCGAACAGCGTATTTAGATGGACCATACGCCGAATAGCCAAAAACGCCTGCAAAGCCTGCCTGGGATGAAATGTTCACAATCGTTCCAGAACCTCGTTGAATCATATCGTCGATCAGGCATTTGATCACATTTAATGTGCCAAAATAATTGACGTCCATCTGCCAGTGAAAGATGTCCAGGTCTAAATCCTGAAAATAACCCGGATAGGTCACACCGGCGGAGTTGATCACCAGGTCGGGGACACCTGCTTGAGCCGTCCATTCGGATAATTTATGAGACAAATCCTCATAATTGGTCGCATCACAGGAGATGACGTCGACTCTTTGTTCGCTGCTGATGGCTAAAGCAGCTACTGCCGCCTGTGCTTTTTTGAGTTTTGGAATGTCTCGGGCGAGCAGACAAAGGTTGAGCCCCTCCTGGATCAGCGCTTTGGCAAGCGCCAGTCCAATCCCGCTGGATCCCCCGGTGATAAGTGCAAGTTGATATTTTTTCATTTAATAAGTCCCGCAAGTGGCGCAGGTGCCGCCGGCACAACCGCTGCATGTGCTGCTGCCTGCAATTGTTCTGCCTGCACTCGATGCGTTGAACAGCGAAATTCTTCGTTTGACATTCTGAGATTGGCAGTTAGTACAGTTAAGGCTTGCATCTGCATCTTTCATGGAGCGAATCATTTCGAAATTAGCATTGCAGTCCTGGCACGTGTATTCGTAAATAGGCATAGGTTTTTTACCTGAGGTTATGAATAAATCAGCATTATTTTAGCGCACTGGTATAAGTAGGTCAACCTTATTAGATGATGCTTTTCTCAAGGAAAAAGGCTAATAAACCCGCTGCTGGTGGGACAATGAACGTGATCCCATAGCGGATCAATGCGACTTTTGGGTCAATCAGGGCAATCTCGACGGGTAACCGGGTGACAGACCATAAGGACCAGGCAGTGATGAATCCGACCATCGCCCCTAAGCCTGCCCCGGCTTTATAAAAGCCGGCAGCAATTGGAAAGGCGGCATATGGCGATCCGGGGATCAATCCTCCTGCCAGGCAGCCAAAGAGCACCGCTTTGATGCCTGCTTTGTCACCCAGCCAATTTGCGATTATTTCTTTGGGGATCAGCACTTGAATTAGTCCCGCTAATAAAAAACCGACCAGCAGGATGTCCAGGTTGTTCCAAAGGGTCAAACCTGATATTTTGATGCCACTGAGAGCCATTGTCTTATCTTTCAGCAGCATGAAAAGTAATAACGAACCGGATAAAACGAAGAGGATTTGGGTCGTTGTATCCATTTTAGGTCTCCTGTTTTTGGTCTTCATTATTTGAGTACTCCAGATTGCTTGGATATCTCAATGAATTTCCGGATGTTTGCAGGCTGATATCACTTCGTTATCAGTCGAGTAAATTTATTGATATCTTTTTTGAATGGCAGGGATCAGGTATTCGTGGAAGGATCTTTCGCAATTATAATCCGGCTGCCAATCCCAGTCTTCACATGCTGCTGAATCGTCCACGCTCTCCGGCCAGGTGTCCACAATGCGCTGTCGGCTATCATCTATATCAAACTGAATCTTTGCATCCGGGAAAGCCTCAAGGACAATATTGAAAATATCCTGCGCTGAGATACTGAAACTGGTCACATTGTAAACCAGCTGGGACAGCCTGCTTTTGTCAACTTTTTCCAAATAGACCAGCGCTTTTACAGCATCCGGCATGACCATAAAGGGAATGGTCGTTTCTGGCCTTACAAAGCATTTGTACTCCTCGCCTTTAGCTGCTGCGTGGAGCATTTCAGGTCCAAAATCGCTGGTACCGCCAGTTGGTGTGGTTTCTGCACTGATCAGCCCCGGGAAGCGAAGGGCGCGGAAGTCAACGGTCTCTGTTCCGCCAAAATCAGCAGATAGTTGGCGGTAGTAGGAGCTGTAATAGCGCCCGAGATGTTCACAATATAATTTATTACACCCATACATGGTGGTGGGATAATTCCATTCCCATTCTTTGACAGCGCCCGCCTCAGATTTTTGTTTCAAATCCGGGAGACCGTAGGTAGCGATGGAACTTGGATAGATGAATTTCACAGGCGTGTTCTGCCATTGGGACTGCTCAACTGCCAGGCGAAGCAGGTTCATGGTCCCTTCGACATTAATGCGGTGAGCGGTTTCTGGATTGTATTCAGCCTTGGTAGAAAGAATTGAGGCGAGGTGGTAAATGGTGGATATTTCATGCTCGACGACCAGCCTTCCCAATAGCATTTGGTCGAGGATGTCACCAATAATGTAGGTCTTGCACAGATCACGCAAGGATTTGTCTAGTGGGACGACATCCAGCGCAACAATGTTGGCATCTGTATTGTTAGCAAGGTGATGAATTAAGCCGTGTCCAATCTCTCCATTGGCTCCGGTGATTAAAACGACCTTTTGACGCATAAGCTCCTCCTGAGTGGTGGCAAAATGAACTGAGATCGCTTCAATTGTATCAAATCTCTAAAAGATTGGGGTTTAAGTTTGAGCTTATTGGATGAAATTACTCATCCAGGCTGATGGAGATGTTCATGCGCCTGATTTTGTCTTTTGATTCTGGGGAAACTAGCAAGACGATGATGCTCATATCGTCTTCTGGGCGACCTTGATCCAGGCGAATAGCCCGACTGAGCAGGAAATCAGCTACTTCACGAGCAGTTGGCTCCTGTTCCTCAAATAGCGCTTCAATGGTGATGCAAATATCAGCGCTCTGGATGTCTTCACGACCAGCCTGGTAGACGCCATCAGAAAATGCAATGACTGCCATGCCCGGCTTGATGGGCAATTCGACGATTGAAGGACTGATCTCCATCTTTGTGCCGATAGGTTCACTGTCTGTGGATAAGCAGTCAACCTTCTCATCTGTCACCAGGAATACGGGCACCGGACTATTGCGAGAGATGACCATGGTGTTAGACTGGGAGTCAACAGTCAGAAGCGTCAGGTTTGCTTTGACACGTCCTTGATGTTCCTCAAAAATGCTGTTGGATGCCTGTCGGATGGCAATGCTGTCCCGTTTGCCCTCGCTGATATGGTAAAGCACGCGGTGACTGACTTTGGTGGAAATGGATTTGTCATCCATACCATCTATTTGACCATCGGCAAGGACAATTGAAAAGCCGCCGTTGGGGCGTTCAATCGTTTCAACGGTGTCCCCACTTTTGTCGGATTGATGCTTATCAATTTTCACAACTGCAATTTTTATTTCCATACGTTCAATTTTACTTCAATTTTTTATCTCTTTGGGAGGATTGTCACAGCTTTATTTTCTTAAATTCTCTGGATATTTTGGAAGCTTTGAGACTTGGGCTATAATTCTTTAGTTGATTTTATAAAGATCAAGGAGAAATGATAATTCGATGCCTGCATTAAACAGCCAATCTTCAATTTTTCGATGGTTACTCCTGGCGGTAATTTTCTTGATGCTGCTGAGCAGCTGCCAGAACCAGAATCCAACACTAACCCCAACTTCAGAAAAAACGCCAACGGAAATTACCCAAACAAAACAGCCTGAATTGACTGCCACACCGGAAGGGATTTCAATAGCACAAATTCAAGCTACTGCGCATATTTCTCCTTACCGTGGTCAGGAAGTGAGCGGCGTACCTGGCATTGTTACCGTTGTTGATTTTGATGGATTTTACATGCAAAGCCTGGTGCCGGATCAGAATCCTGATACTTCAGAGGGATTATTTGTGTTCACGGAATTTGTTCCCAGCGTCAGACCGGGTGATGAGGTCAGGGTTGAGGGCATGGTTGAAGAGATGATCCCTGGCGGCGGCTATGGCAACCTCTCAATTACCCAAATAAGAAACCCGGAGGTCAGTGTTTTGTCCAGCGGCAACGACCTGCCTGCCCCGACAATTATTGGGGAGGGCGGACGAATATCGCCTACAGAGGTCATTGATGATGATACCAATGGGTTTATATCAGAAAACGTGCTGTTTGACCCCCAAAACGATGGCATCGATTTCTATGAAAGCCTGGAGAGCATGCTCGTTCAGGTCAATAATGCGGTGGTGGTGGGACCAACCAACACGTATAAAGAGATCGTTGTCCTGGCAGACATTGGCGTAAATGCCGGCATCCGCAGCTCAAGAGGGGGTATAGTCATTCGGGAAAATGATTACAACCCTGAACGGATCATGCTCGATGATAAATTTCAAGAAACGCCTTTTGTAAATGTAGGTGATTTTTCAGAAAATCCGATTGTTGGCGTGATGGATTATGATTTTGGTTTTTACAAAGTCCAGGTAACATCAAATTTAAATTTTGATTCAGGAAATTTACAAGCACAATCACCCCTTTCCCCCGCTGAGGAAGGTCAACTGCGCATCGCCACTTATAATGTGTTGAACCTTTCAGCAATTGAACCCCAAAGGATCTCGCGTTTAGGCGATCAGATCGTGAACCAAATGGGTTCGCCGGATATCATTGGACTGCAAGAAATTCAAGATGATGATGGCAGTGTGGGTCAGGTTGCTGTTTCGGCTGATCAAACCTACCAGGGAATTATCGATGCCATACAGGATGCTGGCGGTCCGCAGTATGCTTATGCGGATATTGACCCTATTCCGGGTACGGATGGCGGCATTTCCCTGGGAAATATCCGCCAGGGCTTTCTTTATCGGGTGGATCGAGGTTTGAGCCTGGTCAATGCCCCACATGGCGACGCAAAGACACCCGTAGAGCTAAGCGATAACAATGGCACCCCCGTGCTCTCATTGAACCCCGGGCGGATTGACCCGAGGGATCCGGCATTTTATTCCAGCCGCAAACCGCTGATCATCTCTTTTAATTACCAGGGCCAGCCTTTGTTTGTGATCAATAATCACTTTAATTCCAAGGGTGGGGACCGCGATTTGTTCGGTGAATTCCAGCCGCCAATCCTTGATTCAGAAATTCAGCGTATTGATCAGGCGCAAATCGTGCATGATTTTGTGGCGGAAATTTTAGCCATTAATCCAGACAGCCGCGTGGTTGTTTTGGGTGACTTGAACGACTTCCAGTTTTCAAACCCGATCCGACTGCTGGCGGGTGATATGCTGCTGAATCTTATGTTAACTTTGCCTGAAGAAGCGCGGTACTCGTATATTTTCGAGGGTAACGGTCAGACACTGGATCACATCCTTGTTTCGGAAGCTTTAGCGCAAAACTTGATTTCTTTTGATATTATGCATATCAACAGTGAATTTGAATACACATCTCGCTTCAGCGATCACGATCCATTGATTGCGACTTTTGACTTCTTTGATTAAATGGTATAAGTTGATTTTATGCACTGTTAATAATCATGGTGTATAATATAAATCCATTCGGGGATGATCGGCTTCGACGGGAGAGGCTGGTCCCGGATTGCGAGTCGAGAGGTACCGACCTCGTAAAATCAGTACAACAATTAAGTGCCAATCGCACTGAATATGCAGCTCTCCCCCTCGCAGCGTAAGCTGTAGGCTAAGAGCTACGGTTTCCTAGAGAAACCTCGTCCCCCATTTTTCGTTTTCCTGGCCGGGAGTGGGTGTGGCGACATAAAGTCAGGATGCCATGCAGGACGCCGTTTAATGCATGAAAGAGGAG
Organism: Candidatus Brevefilum sp.; assembly: GCA_029210815.1. GTDB lineage: Bacteria > Chloroflexota > Anaerolineae > Anaerolineales > Anaerolineaceae > Brevifilum. Next base: position 12,019 of record JARGGB010000054.1, on the reverse strand, counting down.
CTTTCGGGCTCTAACGGCTGGCAAGAGGGTCGCCCGGTTGGCTGGCTAACCTCAAGCGAGATTGAATAGGTCAACTACACTCGTAGATATTCGAGGGTCGAATCTTTCGGACGCGGGTTCGATTCCCGCCATCTCCACCTAAAAATAAGCCGCTCTGCAAAGGGCGGCTTGTTTTTTGTGAATGGTGCATGGTGAATGCTGGGAAAGGTAGCAGGTAGTAGGTATTAGTTATGGGGTATGTGTGTCGTCTGTGTCGTCCTGAAATATGTTTGAATCAATTGTGCATTTTAATTTGATGGACAACTGTGTTCAGAGCGCTGGCCTACCTGATCACTGGTTGCCGAATACCTGGTTGCCTAATACCTGATCACCTGATACCTGATCACCTGATACCTGATCACTTGTTAGTGCGCAGGTGAGGACACCTGCTTGATCGGGGGATGATTTCCTGATACCTGATTGCCTAATACCTAATCCACTACCCTCACCACCAATCCCTTCAAATAAGTCCCTTCTGGGAAGGCGAGGTGGGTGGGGTGGTCCGGTGACTGGCTCAGGCGATACATAATTTGGGCGTCCACTTCGGCATCCAGGGCGGCGTCCGCGACAATCTTTTGGAAAAACCCCTCGTCGATACCACCGGAGCAGGAGAATGTCATCAATGTGCCGCCGGGTTTGAGCAGCTTGAAACCATACAGGTTGATGTCCTTGTATCCCCGTGCTGCCTGTTTTGCTTGTGAGGCAGTTGGAGCGAATTTGGGCGGGTCAAGGATCACCAGGTCGAACTGCCGTCCCCCGTCACGCAGGGTGCGCAGTTCTTCAAAGACATCACCAACGATCCATTCGCAATTTTCGAGAGAGCCCTGGTTGAGAAGGACATTTTCCTTCGCAAGGTGAATCGCTTCTTCAGAGGAATCGATAGAGAGCACAGACTCGGCGCCCCCAGCAAGCGCATAAGTTGTAAAGCCGCCGGTGTAGGAAAAGCAATTCAAGACCGATGAGCCCTGCGCAATTTCCCGGCAGAATTGGCGGTTATCACGCTGGTCAAGATAAAAGCCGGTTTTCTGCCCACCCAGAATGTCAACTTTGAATTTGATCCCATTTTCATTGATCAGGATCGGCCGCTGTGGAATCTTTCCATACAGCTCCCCCACTCTTTCTTCCAATCCTTCCAATCCCCTAACAGCGACATCCGAACGTTCATAAATTCCATTGGGATTGATCAGCTTGATTAGGATTTGTGTAATCTCATCTCGCCAGCGTTCAATGCCTGCTGAGAGGATTTGCATAACCAGGATGTCATTGTAACGGTCCACGATCAACCCGGGAAGTCGGTCTGATTCCGCATGGATCAAACGGTAGGCTGAAGTATTTTGAGGGTCAATCAGTGTTTCCCGCAGTTTGATCGCTGTACGGATACGTTCTTCTAAAAAGGCAGGGTCGATGGACTGATCCTGATCCCAGCTCCAGATGCGTGCCCGAATTTGTGATTTGGGGCTGTAAGCCCCCCAGGCAAGGAAGTTTCCGCCTGAATCACGTACAGCAACGGTCTCCCCTGGCTCTGGTTCTCCCGATAAGGATTGAACCGCACCAGAGAATATCCATGGGTGATGCCGTAGGACGGCTTTTTCACGGCCTTTTTTAAGCGTTAATGTAAGCATCAGGATCCTTTTTCGATTAGGTTTTTGAGGTCTTCTTCTGAGATAATCGGAACGCCCCGCTTTTGCGCCTGGTCATATTTTGACCCCGGGTCCTCACCAAGCACAAGGTAACTCGTATTACCGCTGACACTGCCAGTCACCTTGCCCCCATGCGACTCAATCAGGTCTTTTACTTCAGTCCGTGATAGGCTTGGCAGCGTCCCGGTCACCACAAAGTTCAAGCCTTCCAATGGCTGCGGACCTGCTTTTTCTTCAGGTTCGGCCACTGGCCAGAGCCCGATTTCTTTGAGCTTTTGAAGGATAAGCTGGTTTTCTTCATTTTCGAACCATTCGACAACTGATTCTGCGATATTGGGGCCGAATCCTTCTAGAGATTCAATTTCTGTTTTGCTTGCTTTTCTCAGTTCATCCAGGTCTTTATAGCAATCAGCCAGGTCCTGTGCAGCCACTTCACCGACCCCGCGGATGCCCAAACCTGTGATCAAGCGGGAGAGGGCTTGGGATTTTGATTCCTGGATAGCCGCAAGCAGGTTATCCGCTTTCTTTTCGCCAAAGCCTTCCAATTTTAATAAATCCTTCTTTTTCAAAGTGTATAGGTCAGCGATATCTTTGATCAAGCCCGCTTCCACCAATTGCTCCACGGTGTTGATCCCCAAACCGACGATATCCATCGCACCACGGGAGACAAAGTGTTCCAGGTTGCGCACCAGTTGGGCTGGGCAGGCGCTGTTGGTGCAATAATAGGCGACCTCACCTTCAGGGTTCACGATCGGCTCTCCGCAGGACGGGCAGATTTCTGGGGGCGTGTAAGGCGCTTCGTCACCCGTACGGACGTCTTCGATAGGACCAATGACATAGGGGATCACCTCGCCAGCTCGCTTGACCAGTACGCGGTCGCCGATGCGAATGTCTTTATCTTTTATGAAGTCAAAATTATGCAGGGTCGCCTGCCTGACGATCACGCCGCCAATTTCCACTGCCTCTAGGACGGCGTAGGGTGTGATCACCCCGGTACGTCCCACGTTGACGCGGATGTCATCCAACCTGGTGGTGACCTCTTCCGCCGGGAATTTGTAGGCGATGGCACCGCGCGGATCTTTACCAACGACCCCCAGGTCATTTGCCAGGTCAAGGTCGTTGATCTTGATTACCATCCCGTCGATTTCAAAGGGGAATTGTTCCGGGTCGGTATCCTGGCAAATTTTGATGGCATCATCCAGGTTTTTGCAGAACTGTGAACTTTCAGCCACCGGGAAACCCATGTCTTTAAGGTAATTAAGCGTTTCCCATTGTGTTGATGGGATATTGCCATTTTCGCTGTGGACAATGGCATAAACCAGGATGGTTAATGGGCGTTGGGCAGTGATTTTGGAATCCAGCTGGCGCAAGGAACCTGCTGCGGTATTGCGTGGGTTCAGATAGGTTTTTTTACCTTCCTCTTCAAGACGCTGATTGAGGGCTTCGAAATCCGCCTTGGTAATTAATGCTTCTCCCCGAACGACCAGCACTTCAGGCACTGGTGGTCCATCTTGTTTGACGGGGATGTGAAGGGGCAGGGCATTGATCGTGCGAAGATTTTCGGTGATATCCTCGCCGATTTCACCGTTGCCGCGGGTTGCACCCTGGATAAAAATGCCATTCCTGTAATGGAGGACCACAGTCAAACCGTCCAGCTTGGGTTCAATGGTGAAATCTGCATTTGAGACCCGGTCGTCGAGCCTGGCGATTCGGTCAAACCAATCCCGGAGGTCTTGCGTGCTGAAAGCATTGCCCAGGCTGAGGATTGGCGCCGGATGTTCAACCTTCTCGAACTTGTCCAGGGGTTCCGCACCGGCTCGCTGGCTCGGGGAATCCGGTGTGATCCAATCTGGATGCTCCCGCTCAATTTCGTCCAATCTCCCCATCTTTTTATCGAATTCATAATCGCTGATGACGGGATTATTGAGGACATAATAACGATAGCGGTGGTAGCGAATTTCGTCTTTGAGCTGCTGGTAGTCTTGTTTTAGATCTGACATTATCACCCTTCTTTTGCCTTGTGGTTATGTTAAATTTTACACGAAAAGGGGGATTTAAATGAAAATATTCCCGGTGAGATTCGAACTCACATGTACGGCTCCGGAGGCCGTCGCCTTATCCATTAGGCCACGGGAACATAAGTGAAACAATTATACCCAAGAATAAATTTTTCGTAGGGTGGGTTGGCCCAAGAACCTCCGCCTTCTCAGGTTTCATCTAGCAAGCCCAATTTGAAATAAAAGCACATCCTGTGCCAACCCACCATTTTAAATCTTTATTGACAAGACAAGTTGTTGTGCCACCCTATGTAACAACCTGCCTTCTACGCATGTGTCCCAAATGCAGGCAGGCATTTTCAATCCAGCATTCGTGTGCGTTTTTACATAAAAATTAACAAAGAGTCTCATATATAGCCTTATTTTTAAGGCTTACCCCAGTTTTTGCTTTCAGCTTTAAGTTATGAGATAAGTGCTTCTGGTTGTTGGTGGGTTGTCACGGATTATGTTTATGGTGTATGTCACGGTGGCATACCAAGGGTGTTCATTTTGAAAGTGAGCAACCCAACCCACCCTACGAAACAGATTAGGAGAAGAGCAGTTTTGTTCTGTAAACAAGGTATTCGGTGTTTGAAAATCCCATTTGATCCAGAACCTCATCCGGGCGGCCGGTTGCGCCTTCTTCTGCTTTTAATTTCATCTGCAAAGCAGGTTCACCATTTTCACGACCAATCACATTGATTTCCATTACCAGGGGACGCAGGTCATAAACCTTCTTACGGCGACTTCGCATGATTGTGTCCTGTGCCAGGAAGTCATTAACTTTTTTATTCAACACTTCTACGTCTTGTGGATCAAAAAATTCAACCTCAAATTCGCTGGCAGCCATTTGCACCTGCAGAGCATCCTCACTTAAAGGGACCTGGAGCACTTCTTTAATGGTCAAACCGGGTGGGGCAGCATCGCTCAACCTGGCATAAATCTCGTTGATTGGCAATGGTTCATTCATCCAAAAATCAAGCAGTTCAGCGTCGCTGACAAAGCCCAGGGGCAGTGCGGATGCCAGGTTCAGGCGTGCGCGCGGGTGATATCCCTGTGAATAGCGCACTGGCAGGCTGCTTCGCCGTAAGAGTCGTTCCCAAAGGCGCTGCATATCCAGATGCCCGGTGAATCGTAAGCTTTCGCCTTTGGCATATAAAACACGAATGCGGGTGATATCTTCTTGTGGGTTCATATCAGGGGCACTTCCATCCACCATCCGGGTGGGCTAGTCGCAATTCATTGAAACTGGACAGGATGCCGCAGCTGTAGCACTGCTGGCGGCAGTCGGGACGGATCTTTCCTTCCAAACTCCATTCGTAATCTCGTTTCAAGAAGCTTTTCTTCACGCCGGCGTTGATGTGATCCCAGGGCAGCACTTCATCGATATCCCGTGCGCGTTTTCCGTAAAAGTCAGGGTCGAGGTTGCAATCCTCAAAGGCTTTTTGCCAATTTTCGATGTTGAAGTGCTCGCGCCACGCGTCAAAACGCGCGCCATTTTGCCATGCTTTGAAGATCACATCAGCAATCCGTCGATCCCCACGGGAAAGCCAGGCTTCATGCTGTGATGCCATTGGATCGTTCCATGTCATTTTGACCTTGCTGCCGTGAAGTCGGTCATGCAGGACGAATATTTTCTCCTGGATGCTGACGGGGTCATCAAAGGCAGCCCATTGAAACGGGGTGTGAGGTTTGGGAATGAAAGTGCTGACCCCAAGGTGAATGCGGACACGACCGCCGACAATCCTGCGCCCGATTTGTAATGTCTCTTTTGCAAGCTCAGCGATGGCAGCCACATCCTCGAGGGTTTCCTGCGGATGCCCGATCATAAAATACAATTTAATGGTGTTCCAGCCGTGTTCAAAGATTGCACGCACGGTGTCGAAAAATTCAGCATCGCTGATCGGCTTGTTGATGATATTGCGTAATCGCTCCGTGCCGGCTTCAGGCGCCAGGGTAAAACCGCCGCCAGGGGAGAGGTCCTGAAGTGCGTCCATGATTTCACCTGAAAAGGATTCGATTCGCAAAGAGGGCAGGGTGATGTTGACCTGCTGTTCTCTCAATAAATCGCCCAAACCGTTGATCAGGGGAATGATCTGAGAATAATCTGAGGAGGACAGTGACAGCAGGCTGACTTCTTCGTAGCCAGTTTGCCTGATGCCTTCACGCAGGGTGTCAAGAATATCTTCTACAGACCGCTCGCGAATCGGACGGTTGACCATCCCGGCGTGGCAAAAACGGCAGCCCCGGGTGCAGCCGCGCATGATCTCAACGCTGACACGTTCCTGAACGACTTCCACGTTGGGCACCATGAAATGGGTCAGGGGTGGGGGTAATTCTGCCATGATGCGTTTATCAATCGGCATGGACGCACTGGGATGTGTTGCCTGAATGCTGGTAATACGGCCGTCTTCCTGGTAATCGATTTCGTATAGACTTGGAACATAGACGCCGGGAACCTCAGCAAGACGAATCAGCAGGTCTTCTCGTGAACCACCCTGGTCTTCCCATGCCTGGTAAGCATTGACAATATCCAGCACTGCTTCTTCACCCTCACCGAGAACGAATGCGTCCACAAATGGGGAGACGGGTTCAGGGTTGTAGATTGCCTGGCCGCCAGCAATCACCAGGGGCATTTCATCGGTACGATCCTTGCTGAAGATGGGGATATTCGAGAGATCGAGCAAATTTATAAAATTCGTATAAACTGTTTCGTAGGGAAGGCTGAAACCAATAATATCAAAATCGGATAGGGCGCGTTTGTTTTCAAGGCTGAAAAGGGGGATGCCCTTTTCACGCATTGCTGCTTCCATATCGATCCAGGGGGCAAAGGCACGCTCTGCCGCAACATCTTGACGCTTATTGAGAATGTCATACAGCAAGGCGATGCCTAAATTGGATTGACCCAGATCATAGATATCGGGGAAAACGAGGGCAAAGTGTGTGCGAACCGAATCCCAGGGTTTGTGAACCTGGTTAAGTTCGCCGCCTACATAGCGGCCGGGTTTGACCACGGTTGGGAGAATGCGCTCAACTCGCCGTTGGAGGCTTTCCTGTCTTGAGTTGAGTTCGCTCACAAAAGACCCTTATACGTACCGCCGTCAACACTCAGCATAACACCGGTGATGTAGGATGCAGCAGGTGAAAGCAAGAAGGCAGCGGCTTTGCCAAATTCTTCAGGCTTTGCCATGCGTCCCAATGGGCTTTGTTCATTCTGCACCCTGATTTCATCTTTGAGGCTGGTGCCTTTGCGCTCAGCACGATCCGAGAGCAAGCTTTTAACGCGCTCGGTGTCTGTCCATGAAGGCAGAATCGAATTAAATCGGATGCCTTCTTCGCCAAGCTCCAAAGCCAGGGTTTTGGTTAACCCAATGGTCGCAGCACGGATGCTGTTGGAAAGCACCAGGTTCGGAATAGGCTGTTTTACGGAAATGGATGTGACCGTCAGCACGGATGGCGACTCTGAATTCCGCAGGAAAGGCAGGGCTGCCCGGATCAGGCGTACATGGCTCATGAATGAAAGATCGATTGCATGCTGCCAGTCCTCATCAGTGAAGGATTCAAAGCTGCCAGGGGGCGGACCACCCGCATTAGTGAATAATAAATCCAGCTTGCCGAGAGTTGCGATTGTTCCCATCACCAGCATTTCAGCCTGGTTGGGATCCGTAACATCGCCCGGCAGCGAGACCACCCGTGTGCCGTATTTTGCCAGTTTATCCCCGGCTTTGAATAATGTCTTCTCATCCCGGCTGTTGATGGCAATATCCACACCTTCTTTAGCCAGCGCTTCTGCCGCCGCAAAACCCAGGCCGCGACTGGCGCCAGTCAGCAGGGCAACTTTTCCGTTAAGTCCTAAATCCATAATATTCCTTTATTAGATAATGATTTCGATTTTTTCGTCGGTCAAGGGCAGGTCAGGCCAGTGGCTTTCGTAAAATTCTAGCACCTGCAATAGCGTTCGTTCTGCCTGTACGCCCTGGTTGGATGCACAGGCTACCAGTATCTGGCAGGACTGCCACGAATCAAGGTGGTCGTATTCTACCACGGAGACATTAAACTCCTTATGAAGCCTTGCCAGTATGGGTTTGACCATGCTGCGCTTGGCTTTTAGAGAGCGGCAATCTGGCAGGTAGAGGGTGAGGGTTAGAATTCCGACACTCATGGTCTTAATTAAACCCGGTATCGAGTAAAAGTCAATTGAGCATCAGGTAGCAGGTATTAGGTATTTGGAGTCAGGAAGGAGGAATCAGTGACCCGTCTTGAAATATGTTGACTGGATAGATTATATTCGTCGAGATGATTCCACCTGCTTGCGGGGGGTCAGGGGGGTGAAAATTCTTCCTGGAGAAAATTGAGATATCTAGGTTAATATATTCAGGACCAACCCATCGCTTTCTGATGTTCGGAAATTTTGATAGAAAAGCAGGTAAATTGAGAATTAATCTCGTCTTTTATTTATGCAGAATGGATTCTCTAGCAACGGGATTGACCAATGTTCCCAGACCTTCAATATTGATCGATACATTCAAGCCTGGAACCAGCTCACCCACGCCGGCGGGTGTGCCGGTCAGGATAAGATCGCCTGGTTCAAGAGTCATTACGGAAGAGATGAATACCACCAGCTGCGGCACGCTAAAGACCATGTCACGGGTAGAAGCCATCTGGCGAAGTTGATCACCCACATGGCAGGTGATGAGGGCATCTGCGGGGTCAAAATCGGTCTCGATCCAGGGGCCGATGGGGCAAAAAGTGTCAAAGCCCTTGCCCCGTGTCCACTGCACATCGCTGCGCTGCAAATCACGGGCGGTGACGTCGTTTGCAATGGTATATCCAAAGACATGATCCATGGCGTTCTCCGGCTGGATCCAGCGGCCGCGCTTGCCGATCACCACGGCTAATTCGGCTTCATGTTCTACTTGCTTGGATTGCGGCGGCAGGATGATCGGATCGCCAGGACCGATCAGGCTGCTGTTAGGTTTGAGGAATAAAGTGGGAATCTCACCCACCTCCGTGTTATGCTCTTTGGCATGTGCCTGGTAATTTCGCCCAACACAAACGATTTTCCCGGGCAAGACCGGGGGCAGAAGCCTGACCGAGTCGACTGAAAGTTCGGGGTCAAAACGGCGATAAGCATCGAAGGGATCACCATCGATAAAACCGATTTTGTCTTCATGAAGCCAGCCGTATCGTGGGCTGAGATCGTGTCTTGAAAAGCGTAGAATTTTCATAAGTATGGTGTTCCCCTTATACGTAATTGCGGTATAATATTGTTCTCCGGGCGGATAGCTCAGTTGGTTAGAGCGCATCTCTTACACAGATGAGGTCGCAGGTTCGAGCCCTGTTCCGCCCATAGAGCTTTTATCCCCTATATGTAGGGTCTAGGTAGAAGGTACCCCCCACATATAGGGGATATTTTTGTCTAAAATGAGAACCTCTTCCTGCGTAGAAGAGTTCTCGTTCATATAAAACAACGGGGAAATGTTGGTACAGTATTTCCAACTTATCATTCGAAGCAGTTTGTTGCAGCTCATGTTGGCTGTTAATCCGATCAATTATCCGAAAGTACATCAATGTTTGGCCTAATATTTAAACATCTAAATTATAAAGCGTCCTTACAGAAAGACTCTGTTATTATACCCATTACACTACGATATTTCGGAATTATCCGTGGTTTGGATAGATATTAACGGCTTGCTTTCGCGGCCGATTTGACCATTTCACTGAGAGTCGGGTGAACATGAATGGATTTGCTGATTCGTTCTATTGTGCCGTAATCGTGCATAGCCGAAACCACTTCATGGAGTAAAATATCGCCATGGGGCGCCAAAATTTGAAAACCATGGATCTCCTCGTTCTCCCCATCGACGACTGCTTTTAATTTGCCACGAGTGTCTCCAATAGCTTTTGCACGTGCACCACCAGCATGAACTACTCCTACACGCACGTCGTACCCTTGAGCTCTCGCTTCAGCTTCTGTCATACCAACAGAAGCTAAGGTGGGATCAGTGAAGATGGCACGGGGAACCACTCTGTAGTCGACTTGTTTTTCCAATCCTTTTATAGCGTTGAGCGCAGCGATCGGGCCATCGTATGTGGCAACATGTGTGAACATAAAGCCGCCTGTTACATCACCTACAGCCCAAATGTGAGGCTGAGACGTCCGAATTTGTTCATTGACAGAAACAAAGCCGTGGTCTGCGATGTCAACACCAGCAGCCTGCAAATTGAGGTCATCTGTGTTGCCATCCCGACCCGCTGCTACAAGGATCGTTTCAGCCTGAAAATCGACCTCCGTTCCATTGATAACTGCTGTTACATTTTTGATTCCTTTTTTCTCCTTTACCGCAATCACTGGGGCATTGAGGTGAATGTTGATGCCTTCTTCACGCAGGTATTCGGCTAATAAGCTGGTGAGGTCATCGTCTTCACCGGGTGCCAATTGCTGATTTCGACCTATTAATGTCACACGCGTGCCAAAACGGCTGTACATTTGGGCAAATTCCAATCCAACATATCCTCCGCCAATAATGAGCATACTTGAAGGAAGATCTTTCAACAGCAAAGCGGTTCTGTTGGTCAGGTAGTTAATATTGACCAATCCCTCAATATTTGGGTTCATATTACGTGCACCCGCGGCTATGATTGCTTTCTCAAAACTGAGCTTTCCCTGACCTGTATCAATTTCGTGCTCATTGAGAAAACGCGCCTCTCCTTGAATGAAATCAATTGCTTCCTGGCGTTGATGCAAATTATGATAAATATTATCAATGATCCCCTGGACAATCATGTCTTTGCGGTGTACGGCCTGGGCAAGATTGAACCGAACCTCACCATCAACTTCGACACCAAATTCAGCAGCTCTCCGAGCCACCAGGTGCATCACCTCAGCTGAGCGTATCAATGCTTTGCTGGGCACGCATCCTTCGTTTACTCAGGTACCGCCGACTTCACCTTTTTCGATAAGGGCTACCTTGGCTCCCAAATTTGCAGACATATGTGCTGCTGGGAGTCCGCCCTGGCCTGCACCAATAACTAATACATCGTAATTGTATTTGGTCATATTAAAAACCATCCTTATCACGGAGATATTTTGTCGGTATTTGTTTTTTTCTCAAACGTACTTAAAATTTTCTGCTTTAAGTGTATATAAACGAATCACAGCAACGGGGGAATCGTTAGGGTTAATATCTGTCTCTAGCGAGCGTCTTCGGTGGACCAATTGTTACTTGATCCCTAACCACTGATTAAGGATCACAATGATTTCATTTATGTGATTATACTAGATTAAAGGTTCTCTTAAAAATGTTTTTCTCAGATGATAAATCTGCCTAACCAGGCGCTTCTTTTACACAGATGAGGTCGCAGGTTCGAGCCCTGTTCCGCCCATTTTGCATTTAATCTGCAGAGATTATACCTGTAAAACCCCGGGGGCGATGTCAGAGAATCCGAAAATTATCCAGAATTACAAATTATTTACACTGGAAAATTTCCGGTTTAATTCTCAAGCCCTAAACCATCATCAGGCAGCCATTCCGGCCAATCAGACATCCAATCCGGGACTTTTACCTCTTTAACCCTATCGATAGAAGGCATATAGGCTTTGATATCCAGGACGGGGGTGCCTTCATAGGCATCAATATCAGCAATCCTGATCATGCCTTCTGAGTGTTGAATTTCCAGGATCTTTGCGGTTGATAAGCCAAGGGGATTTGGACGCATTGGTGAGCGACAGGAGAAGACGCCAAGTGGGGGTGCTTCGAATGGCATCTTGTCAAATTGGGTCGTCTTTCGTGATCTCGCATCGTCAAATTTACTGAACCACCAGATAATCTGGATATGGCTGAATGTTTCCAGTTCCTTCAGAGCTGGCCTGAATTCCGGTAGGATTTCGATCAGTGTTTGGTCGTTAATTCTTCTGATAAATCCGATCGGTGAGATCTCATATTTTTCCATGGTTTTCTCCGTTCTTATTTTCTTGCTCCTGGGGATATGATTTTCATATTGAGGAAGTTGTAAGGTTTAAAAAGCATAAATGGCGATCAGTACCAGGTTGATGATGACGCCGATGATCCCTTTTTGAACGATCATCGCCATGCTGCCATCCCAAAATAAAGTCAAAATGATGGAGGAGAAGACGCTTGAAATTAGAATGACTGAGCTAAGCCATCCTGCGTTGGTCAGTATGCCTATCCCGCTGATGATGAATAAAAGGGCGGCAATAATAAACAGGATGCCAGCCAGCTGACACACACTCGATTCTTGCAGAAAGGCAGAAAAGAACCAGGATTTTCCCGCCCAACCCAT
>JARGGB010000053.1 GCA_029210815.1 Candidatus Brevefilum sp. | reverse complement strand
AGTGACGGCACGCTTGCTTGCTGGGGATCAAATAATTATGGTCAAAGGACCCCGCCTGGGGGCACCTTTACCCAGGTTAGCGCAGGTTATTGGCATAACTGCGGCATAAAAAATGACGGCACGCTTGTCTGCTGGGGATATGATGCTTTTGATCAATCGACCCCGCCTTCAGGCACCTTCACCCAGATCAGCGCAGGCAGATCTCATACATGCGGCATTATAAGTGACGGCATGATTGCCTGCTGGGGATTAAATAATTATGGTCAATCGACCCCGCCTGGGGGCTTATTTACCCATGTCAGCGCAGGTTATTTTCATAACTGTGGTATTAAAAGTGACGGCACGCTTGCCTGCTGGGGATTGAATGATTATGGTCAATTGTTTGCCTATAAGATCTATCTGCCGGTTATCATGCGCTGAAAAATTATTGAATATTGAAGGTGGTTTACAAAAAAAAACTTAATTGTAGTGGATCTGGTGCGCCATTGACCTGGTATAAGCTCATCCACCAAACCTTCAATTAGGAGCGGAGGGGTTGGCCGATAGCGAGGAATTGAACGGAGCGAACGTCAGGGAGGCGAAAGTAGGAATCAAACTATGTAATTTATCCCAATGTAATGTTGACGTAAAAATTAATTACGTTTAGAATATACATAATAATTTGATCAACAATATGGGGTAATGATCATTTTTGTCTAGAACTCTTTAGACAGCACCTTAACAACATAGTAAGCGTTATCAAAGTTTGAAGTAAAACGATTAAGTTTTATCAAATATTTAAAGCAAAAATGGCGAAGGGCGGATTTGAACCGCCAACCAATGGCTTATGAGTCCACTGCTCTACCATTGAGCTACTTCGCCAAATTTCACTTAATTACGTTCGATATCTTACTATGCCTTCCTCAAAATGTCAATAATTTTTCCTCTATCAGCGCCTGTGTGTCTGCCCGGATGCCTTCATAGAATGGTACAGCGGTTCATCCTGCATGGGGATGTATTTGGGCTCCGGTCGGTAATTCGACTGCTGCTTGCTCCCCTTTTTATTTGAAATGCTTGTGAAGCCCACCGGGACAGATCGCTGCACTTCCGTTTGCGCGTGCACTGCTCGGCTTTGTGCCTGGCGGAATTCCCGGCGTGACATGGGCATCCCGTGACTTTTATTATTCTCCCCCCTTAGTTTGTCGCTCTTTTTTGAGAGCGTCCCAATCAGCAAAATGCGGATCACCCATACCATCAAGGCGATAAAGATCGGCACAGACTTGGTGATTAAGTTCGCATCTACAATGCCAGCGCTCAAAACAGAATGCGTCTGCATAGCCATCAACACCCCCCACCAGGTGAGAAGCGTATTCATCGTCCCCGCAAGAAACCAGGCGCCAAACAAGTACCATGCCGTTCGATTTTGATCCATTTTGTTTTGAGGGGCGAACAAGCGCGCAATGCCGGCAAAATCGATCCCGCAGAACGCGATCGATAATAAGGTCGCCCAGCGAACGCCGGCAAATCGTAAATCACCCAGCAAGTCCGATAGGGCGAAATCCGTCGTGCTGAAATTGAATGCCTCAAACGCCACCAGTGCCAACACCGTAATGAGGATGTACACAAAATCTTTACGAGAATTGATCTTCGAAAGCGATTTATAAAACGATGGTTTGACCGACTGACTGATATTCATGAGAACCTCCAGATAGACTAAATGCTGACATACTCTGATTATAGAACACTTGTTCTATTTTGTCAATAGTAAATACAATAAAGCGCTCATTTAGCGACTCTAAAGCCCGTTAATTCTGGATTCTATATTTGCCTGAAAATCACTAAGAAACCCCATGCCAGGCAGAACTGCGCCAGGTGATACGTCATGTGCACCCACAACTGCCCCCTGTTTATCCGGGAAACAAAACGATCATAAGCAAGGAGTGTGTCGGAGATCAAAAATAAAAGTCCGCCAGCAGGCAATAACCAAAGTGTCTGTTCAAATCCGGGCTGAAGAAAAAAGCGGACAAAGGTCAAAAACATCAAGCCGCTCAAAACCCAAATGTAAAGCTCCACCAATACCCAGAGCACTTTCCCGTGCCGATGGCTGATAAAATGCTCCTGCTTGAATATGCTGTAAACAATCCATAAGGTGAAACCCCATAGCACAGCAGCGATTACAGCCGGAAAGAACAATTCATTAATTGATAAATTCACAACAAATGCCAGGTCGATCATCAGCAGCGCAATATAGAATAGATGTCCAACCAGGAACGCCCCCAATCCGGGTAAAAACCAGCGTTTTGACAAGAGCAAAAAAATGTCCCCGACCAACCCAAATAATTGCGCCAGCAGCAAGAGCAGGATCAACAGGTTAATTGACCAGGAAACTTTGTCCATTGTCCACAGGATCACCAGTGTTATCGCCAGAATTTTTGCAATTGGCTTGATCTTTCGCCAATTAAGAGCGACTGCCAGCCAATCGAACAAGAAACCTACAAATACCAGAAGAGTCATCAACTTACCTCCCCCAATGGACCTCAATCATGGCTCAAGCCATGGTAGCGTAAAAAGTCCGGGTTGTTCCGCCAGTTCTTCTCAACTTTCACCTGCAGTTCTAAAAACACAGATTCACCGCTCATCCCCTCAATCTCCTGGCGGGCGAGGGTGCTGATTTGTTTGATCATCGAACCGCGTTTTCCAATCACAATCCCTTTTTGAGACTCTCGCTCCACAAAAACCGTCGCATGGACATAGCGTGTCCCATTTGGCCGCAGTGTATAATCGTTGACCTGGACAAAGATGGCATACGGCACTTCCTCCTGCAGGTAAGTTAGTGCTGCTGCACGAATAATATCCTCCGCAATTTCCCGCTCGTAGGTATCGGTGATTTGTTCCTCAGGGAAATACTTCGGACCTTCGGGTAATAATTCAATAATCCGGTCCAACAACGCATCACGGCCGTACTGCGTTATGCCGGAAATCCGAATGGAATCATCAAAATCCAACAGTTTTTGATAGGCAGCTTCATGACTTTCAATTGTAGCTGGATCAGCAAGGTCAACTTTATTCAGAACAAGCAAACGGGTTACATCCCCTGCTCGTGCCTTGACTTCAGCGGCGATCATTTCATCTTCTTTGTCGGGAAACTGGCTGACATCAACGATGAACAAAATCAATTCAGCATCCATTAAGGCATATTGCGCCTCTTCGTTGATGAACTCACTCAATTTAAACGATTCTGAATGGATGCCGGGTGTGTCCACAAAGATGATCTGCGCTTCTTCAGTCGTCAGGATGCCAATCTGGCGGCGGCGGGTAGTTTGCGGTCGAAAGGAGACTGCCGCGATCTTTTGTCCAATATAATGGTTCAGCAACGTCGATTTGCCAACATTTGGCTTCCCCACAAGTGCTACATATCCCGATTTGAAACCCTCAAAATCCATTGCCTCAATTGATGCCATAGCTCATCCTCACTTACTAATTTGCGAGTTATCCAATCACTTTATCAGATTCCACCACATGTCCTTCCAGGCTCAAAAGGAAGGCTTTGGTCTGAACACCATCTGTATAGCCTCGTAATCCCCCATCCGCACCAATCACCCGATGGCAGGGAATCACAATAGGTATGGGATTGCTCCCCAGCGTGCGTCCTACTGCGCGTGATGCACCAGGCTTGCCCAATTCTTTTGCCAGTTCGCCGTAAGTACGAACCTGACCGTAGGGGATCTCCGCAGTCAAGCTCAGCACTTTCCGCTGGAATGACCCCATGCCACTCCAATCAATTTTGACCGAATAACTTTTGCGAATGCCAAATAAAAACTCATTCAGTTCAGTCAACAAGATACCGATTGTTCCCAGACCCATCAACGATGGCTGGGTCTCTTCAATATCCTCCGTTTTCTTGAGCACATCCAGGGGCATAAACGCGACCCGTTTCAAGCCTTTGTCACCAGCATAAAAGCTAATTTCTCCCAATGGCGTTTCAGTTAATGTTCCAAAGGTTATTCCCAAAGATCACCTCAATTTTCACCAATTCAATGATTATCTTCAATATTACCTTAAAATGACCTCAGAAATTTTTTACTTTCAGACACAATTGCCCCGGAAATAAAGTGTCGGTGACTTATCGGGTACCCGTAGGTTAATCGTCAAGCAAAACGCCTTCCTTTGTTGTAAGATCATAGTAGACAAAAACTTCTCTTCTTCTCCTTCGTTAAGAGCGTGCCCGGATCGGCGTCCCAGGCACGCTCTAAAATTTTAAGATAGCTCAGATTTTCACGCTGATCTTGGATTATAATAAATTCATTGCTGACTAATCTGAAGGGAGCTGAAAATGGAACAAACAAGGGAATCTTACGGGATTGATATCGCCGGGATCCATCGAGAGCTGGAATTATTTGAGGTCAAACCCGGTCTACGTATCGCGATTCTGAACATCCTCGGTGACACAGAGCTAGTTGAAGCCTGTGCAAAAGCCCTTGGCAAGAAATTAGAAGACGTCCAATATGATGCCCTGGTGACTGCTGAAGCAAAAAGCATCCCAATTGCCCACGCGCTCTCAGTTGTTACCAAGAAACCTTACATCATCTTACGGAAATCCTATAAGCCCTACATGGGCGATGCTTTACAGTCTGAAACCTTATCAATCACCACCGGTGAACCTCAAACTTTATACCTTGATGAGAAAGACAGGGAACTGGTGAAAGGCAAGAAAGTGATCATCCTGGATGACGTGATCAGCACCGGCTCGACCCTTCAGGGTATGCGCATGATCCTTGAAAAAGCCGATGCAAATGTTGTCGCAGAAGCTGCCATCCTGACAGAAGGCGAACGTGCTAAGTGGTCAGGCATCATCTCCCTGGGACACCTGCCGGTTTTCACGGAATAAAAACCTAAATATTCACCTCTGAAAAGCCAAAAAGCCAGTTGAATTCTGGCTTTTTTATTTTAATTGGAAAAATATTGAAAATCGTGACCAATCAAAGAATTTCGTGTTAGTTAATTTGATGTTATCTGGAACTTTTACGATTTATTTGACGTCTACTATTTTACGGGACTTTTGCTGTCCCATTTGGAAAATGATGATGAAAGGAGGAGGTCCATGAGTGCTGTTGTTTACCTGGTTGTGGCTTTGATAGGGTTTCTTTTCGCCCTGATCAGCTTCACTGGACTGGAACGTCATTAAGATGCCTGATCTAGTTAATCGATTATTTTCACCTCAACAGCTTTCCTGGATGCCTTCATTGTTGGGGTGAAAAACCCCGATCAATATGCCCACGAAATCCGCCAAAACTCTGGCGGATTTTTAATTTCTCATGCAATTTTTGTTACAATTATAGCGATAAGAATCAGGAGGTTTGTATGCAGATACGGATTGGATTAGAAAATAATATTGAAGGTCGCAGCCTTGCCTGGGCACTGGACTATCCAGGATGCTTTGCCTACGGGATGGATGAGGCAGAAGCTTTGATCCGCCTACCAAGAGCGCTTCTTAAATATGAGATATGGATCAAAGATCACACCCCACAGCCCTGGGTCGATTTTAAGGATATGGATATGCGGGTTGTGGATCGTTTTGACACATTCTGCATCAATGACATGTACGAGCTCGTACCTGAAAACCAGGGTTACGAAGTCAATGCCTGGTTTCTTGATGATTGGCGGCCTTTATCCAAAATTGAAATTGAACAAGGCTTGAAAATCTTTCACTGGCAGCGTGATGAACTGATGGCAGGGTTGACAACCCTCGATCCCGAAATACTTGAAAAGGATTTCCCGGGTCAGCGCTGCAATATCCTGGGCATCGTCAAGCACGTTGCTAACGCTGAGCTTTACTATCTTTCACGAATAAACCTGACTGATTTGACCCGCCAGGATTTGCTACCTGACCCGGAAGCAAGGCTGAAACAGACAGCTGACCAGGTGGACAAAATTTTCCCAAGCTTTGTCGACCAGGGTAAAGTAACCGGGATTGAAGGTGAATTCTGGTCTTATCGAAAGATCCTGCGCAGGACGCTATGGCATCAAAGAGACCATATTGAACATATCAAAGAGTTGGCTTTTGCCGAATAAGGAAAAAATTATCCTATTAAACACAAAACAGGCGCCTCACCAAACGCCTGTTTTGCTTCGTTAACCTCACCTTATAATCTCAGTTGTGTTTTGTCACAACTTTCTGATTCAGGATAAACTTGAAAGGAGAGAAATCAAATTCCCGAAGTCCATTCAAGGATATCACAGGGCTATTAATGGACCTGGAAGAGTTTGTTATCAATTTGTTAATTTGCACAACTTCGTAAAATTCACTTCTGTCACGAAAAAAATGGGACGTTCTCATTTTTGGCAATTAGACCAAGGTGTGCTATCATTCTAAAATATGGGAAAAATCGACGTATGAAAAACAAATCCGGTCTCTTTGCTTTCATCCTCCTGAATATCATCCTATCCGCCGCGACGATGCTCCTGGTCATGTGGTTATGGGATCGTTCAAATCCAGACCCATCAACTGTGACCAATGATGCGTTTACAAATGCTGCTAAAGAAGCAGCGTTACAAACTGCAACAGCTTCAGCTTTTGAAAGTACAGAGATTGCTGCACAAAGCCAGGATTTTGTCACAGAAGACCTCGACGTAAGCATCCTGACCATCGTCGCACCCGGCAATTTAGACCTCGAATATGTTGAAATTCGCAATCAGAGCGAGGGCGCTGTGGACATCTCTGGATGGCAGCTCAGGGACGAAGATGAGAACATATTCACCTTTCCAACAATCATCCTTAACAACAGCGGTGCCATCAAAATTCTTTCACAGAAGGGTATTGATACGGTGATAGAATTGTACTGGCAGTCCGAAACCCCCATTTGGGAATCGGGTGAAACGGCACATCTAATGGATGATCATGGCAATATCATCGCAACTTATTCAATACCTTAAAAATCAACAAGGAATTATGGCAAAAGCACTTTATCGTAAATGGCGCCCCCAGGATTGGGACCAGGTCGTGGCACAGGAACACGTTATTCAAACCCTGCATAATGCTGTTGTCCAGGATCGCGTCGCACATGCCTATCTCTTCGCAGGTCCACGCGGCACCGGCAAGACGACCACAGCACGACTGCTGGCAAAAGCGGTCAACTGTAAAGCTCCGGATCGAAAAGATCGTCCCTGCAACCAGTGTGACCACTGCCAGGCGATTAACGCCGGACGGTTCATGGACCTGATCGAGATCGATGCTGCTTCAAATACCAGCGTCGATGACGTCCGTGAACTGCGCGACAAGATTAACTTTTCTCCCTCCCAAGGTGACTTTAAAGTTTACATCATTGACGAAGTTCACATGCTGTCAACAGCAGCATTCAACGCGTTATTGAAGACCCTCGAAGAACCACCCCCCCACGCGATCTTTGTGTTAGCGACCACGGAAATTCACAAGATCCCTGCAACGGTGCTGTCCCGATGTCAGCGGCATGAATTTCGCCGCATTCCCATTGATACCATTGTCAAGCTCTTGAAGGAAAAGAGCCAGGAAGAAGGCATAAAAGTAGGAGATGGCGTGTTTTCGATCATTGCTCGCCAGGCAACAGGCAGCTTGCGAGATGCTATTTCCTTGTTAGATCAGCTTGCTTCAACCACCGAGACAATCACACTTGATAGTGCTCAGCAAACCCTGGGTACAGCCACAAATATGCGTGTCGTTGAAATTATCCAGGCGCTGATCGACCAGGATTCATCCAAAGGATTAAGTGAAATCAACGGGGCACTTGACGGCGGAACGGATCCCCGGCAGTTAGCTCGTCAAATCGTGACCTACCTTCGGAATATCTTGCTTTACAAAATGGAAAATAAAGATCGGTTTGAGGTATCTGAAGAAGTTGAACTAAAAATCTTTGAGCATGCCGGCAAATTAATCATGCCCGATTTGTTAAAGGCAATTGAAGCATTTAATAAAGCAACAACGGATGAACACGCCAACTGGCACCCTGGCCTTGGGCTTGAACTGGCATTCACAAATTACCTGGTTAAACCAGCTGAACAAGTGTATGAAATAAAACAGCCGACTCAAACAACGCCTGTTCAACAAACACCGCAATATCAAACAACACCCAGGGTAGACAAACCTGCCGCTGAGAAAAAAGAATCAAAGGCAAAGAAACCACCTGAAGTCAAGATAAAGGCCGCAGAACCCGATCAGCCTGTGGCTGATGAAGTTGAACCAGAAAAAAGCGAGAGCGTTCAACTCCCAACGAACATCAAAAAAATCGAAGGGCAGATCTCGATCAGTGACGTTCACCAGGCCTGGAATGAGATCAGGGCAAGAGTCAAGCAGCACAACCCGCGTACAGAGGGTCTATTAAACACCTGCAAACTGACAGGCGTGGATGGCAACACCCTGATTCTTGGATTTACATCGGATACCTTGAAGGGTATGATGGAGAAAGAGGGCAACCTCACCCTGACATCAGACATCCTCGAAGAAGTATTCGGGCAGCCCATGCTCGTCAAATGCATCGTGACATCGCACCAGGGCAGCGCTTTGCCCAAGAACGTCAAAATCGAAAAAGACGGCATGGTCGGTACTGCAACCCGTGATCTGGGTGGTAAAATAAGCAGCGCTGAAGAAATTCAGGATTAACACAAGACCGAAAGGATTACTTATGGCAAAAGGTTATAATCGCTCCCCTTCTTCAAAAGGCGGCGGCATGATGGCACAATTCCAACAAATGCAGCAGCAAATGGCGCAGGCACAAGAAGAATTAGCTGAGGAAACTGTCACGGCGACCGTTGGCGGCGGTGTGATCAGCATCACCATGACAGGTGACCAGGTGTGTAAATCCGTTGAAATTGCACCAGAATTATTGGAAGACGCGGACGTTGAAATGCTTCAAGATTTGATCAACAGCGGCATTAACGCAGCATTGGAAAAATCCAGGGAACTTGCAGCCGAAAAGATGGCACCTTTTACAAACATGCTCGGCGGCCTTGGATTGGGGATGTAGTCCAATCGATGCGTGCCCTTCCCGAACCTGTACAGAACCTGATTGACGCCTTTTCCCGATTGCCGGGCATTGGCCCAAAGACAGCATCCCGTCTGACATTCTTCCTTTTACGGTCACCAGAAGAGCTATCACAAAGCCTGTCAGAATCCCTGATAGGCATCAAGCAGCAAACAGGGCTATGCGAAGTGTGCTTTAATATTACACACAGCGACACGCCAATATGCGAAATCTGTGCCAGCGATCAGCGAGAAAAAAGCCTGTTATGCGTGGTGGAAGAACCCCTGGATGTGCTGGCGATTGAGAAAACAGGCGGATATAACGGCCTGTACCACGTCTTAGACGGTGTGCTCTCCCCTATTGAAGGCGTCGGCGCAGAAGATCTTAAGATCAATGAACTCTACAAACGAGTGCAGGAAAATGAGTTCACAGAGATCATCCTGGCGACCAATCCCAGCATGGAAGGGGATGCAACCGCTATGTACCTACACGAAAACCTGGCTAAAATGGGGGTCAGGGTGACCCGGTTGGCACTTGGGCTGCCCGTCGGCGGTGATCTTGAATACGCCGATCAGAGCACCCTCCTGCGTGCCCTGTCAGGAAGACGGAATTTGGATTGAAAGAATTGTAGTAACACAAACCAGGCGCTCTAAAAGGAGCGCTTTTTTTGTTTCTATTTTGCCTAAATAAATAACTTATCAAGTAGGGTGCGTGGTGGTTGGTCACGCACCAATAACATCATCCAAAAATCGAAGGCATTCAACCAACGAATCCCTTTTCAAATGAAAATCATTGTAATTATGTGAACAGTTGGATTTGTATGGCGATCTTGAAGGTTTACTTGATGTCACACTGGATCCTAATACCTGATACCTAGTACCTGATTCCGAATAATTGATTCCAAATACCTGATTCCCACTCACGAATCACTTTTCCTATAAAATCATATACAATAGTAAATTAATATTCCACAAACAAAGGATAAACGAATGTCAGAAAAACTCGTAATTTTTGATTCCGTATTTGGCAACACTGCACAGGTCGCAAAAGCCATTGGTGAAGCATTTGGCGATGTGCCGGTTAAGAAAGTTGATGAGGTCACCCGAGAAGATTTGCAGGGTCTGAGCATTCTCCTGGTCGGCTCCCCCACCCGCGCTTTCAACCCGACGCCTGCCATCAAGGATTATCTAAAGAGCCTGGGCGCTGATGCGTTGAAAGGTGTAAAAGCAGCTGCCTTTGACAAAAGGATTCCAAAAGATAAAACCGATTCGGGCTTTTTGAAATTCATGGTCAACATCTTTGGGTACGCAGACAAGAAAATTGAAAAGCAATTGGTCAAGACAGGCGCGACGATTGGCATTGAAAGCAGGGCTTTGGGGTCAGCGGCACAGAAGGTCTGCTTTACGAGGGAGAGCTTGAACGGGCGAAAAATTGGGTAAAAGGGATTTTGGGATAAAAAATTTTTAGGTGAGTAGCGGTTTTCAAGTAGGGTGCGTGGTGCTTTTCCACGCACCAAAAACAAAAACAAATTTCACCTTCACGTCAATATTAACTGTTCAATTGATTTTGTAAAATGGTACGTTGAACCCTCACGTCGTACCTCCTCTGCACTTAAAGGTGTTTTATCCCATTTCAGGCAGGACCGCAACGCACCCTACAAAAGATCGCATCAAAACAAGCTCAAAGGGTATATAATAAAGAGGTTAGCTTAATCACGAACAAAGGAGCAATTACATGGAATGGCGTGTGCCATTGGCAGATTTAGATTACGGCGATGAAGAAATCCAGGCGGTCACCAATGTGCTTCGCTCAAAATGGCTGACCATGGGCGAGATTACACAAAATTTCGAAGAGGAATTTGCCAAAATGTGCGGTGCAAAACACGCCATCGCCGTATCAAATGCAACCCAAGCGCTCCACCTGGCTTGCCTGGCACTGGGCATCGGACCGGGTGATGAGGTCATCGTGCCCTCGCTGTCCTTCGTGGCAACCTCCAATGCGGTGCTGTACTGCTCAGCCAAAGTGCAGTTTGTGGATATCATTGACCCCAAGGAATTGACCATGGACCCTAACGCCATTGCAAGGGCGATCAATGAAAACACCAAAGCAATCATTGTCATGCACTATGCGGGGTTTCCTTGCCGCATGGACGACATTCTCGCCATCGCCGAGGAACACCACCTGCCTGTGATTGAGGACGCCGCCCATGCTGCTGGCTCATTCCTGGACGGGAAGGGGCTCGGCACCTTCGGAGAAATTGGATGCTACAGCTTCTTCTCCAATAAAAACCTCTCGGTCGGCGAAGGCGGCATGCTTGTTTGCGAGAGAGAGGATATTGCCGAAAAAATTCGCTTGATGCGGTCCCACGGCATGACCTCCCTGACCTACGACCGACACCAGGGACATGCTTTCTCATATGACGTCGTGGAAACCGGGTACAACTACCGCATTGACGAAATCCGCTCCGCCCTGGGTTTGGAACAGCTTAAGAAATTAGCACGTAATAATCAAAAGCGGCGGGAAATCACTGAAAATTACTGGGGGGCTTTCCGTGGCACTCCAATTGGCTTGCCCTTCAGTCATTTGAAGCAGAACACCTTCTCTTACCACATCTTCCCAATTTTGCTCCCCAGCGAGGTCAACCGCCAGGAATTTATGACAGGCTGTCGTGATGCCGGCATTCAGACCAGCATCCACTACCGACCCATCCACACCTTCACAAATTACCAGCCGGAATACGGGAAAACATGGCTGCCGATCACGGATTACGCGGCCAGCCGGGAAGTGACCCTGCCCCTCTTCCCCACCATGACGACTGATCAGCAAGACTATGTCATCGAGAATGTGATACGTTTAATTAATTCCTCAAGGAACTAAAAGCAAATTTCCCTTAAACCAGAAATTCAAACAACAAAAAAGGGACTATCCCAAAATTTTGAGATAGTCCCATAGAGGGCACAGTTGGTAAATGCAATAATCACGAAAAAAAATCAAATCCAAGCAAATTATAATTATTTATATGGGAACCCTCACCCTGCCCTCTCCCTTTGGTCAAGGTGTATAGACTGGACCCTCTCTTATTCAACCCTTAAAACTATCCAATAAAACACCCGCACTACAGGTATTCAATAAAAATTCAAAGTTAATCCAAACACTTCTGCAATAAGCCTGCGTCTGCCGTAGCTTTGGTCAGGGGAGAGGTGCTTTAACATAGATTCCAAATAGCTTCGGTAGATTTTCAGAATTTTCTCGATTAATTGGCACCGACCCTTTTTCAATTTAATGACCTGGCAAAACTAATTTTTTATTGAGACCTTTTATTGAGACCTTTTATTTTCCATTTTATTTGCTAATGAAAGAAGCTGTTCGTATCCGTCATCGATAAGACCTACAATCTCTTTTACGACTTCCTCAGGGTCAGCCTGTGCCTCGCCATAAGGGTCAGGGATGTTTACGGTCAGATCTTCCACCACTTCAGTTAGAAGGTAAACGCGATCCGCCGTACCGGGAAATTCATGCGCTAACGCCTCTTTATGTCCGGCTTCCATCACCAATATCAAATCCGATTGTATAAGGAGATCCTCTGAGACGATTCTGGATTTATGATAACTCAAATCCAAGCCGTATTCCTTCGCCAATTGGACTGCTTTCGGCATCGCAGGCTGCCCGGGTGAAGCCCATGTCCCCGCACTGGCAACCTGGGTGTCCTGATCTTCGCCGCGGTGAACGACCTCTCGAGCAAAGTACAAAGCTGCAATCGGGGAGCGAAATCGGTTGGCGGTACAAACAAATAGTATAAAAGGCATAGATGATGATTCCTGATTGAACAATAGGCTCAAAAGTTATTCCCTGGGGACTAAAATCCAATCTCCGTAATTAAATATATAATCCAAAGGTACATTGTTATAGGAGACAAGGTCTTCTGGCAGAACGGATAATTGTTCAGCGAGGTCATCGACGCCCAAACCGCGAGCTGTCACCTGGTAGGCTTCAAAGGCAGGCAGGTCGACTGCATCCTTTACACCAATGGGGATGATGATCAGCCTGTCCTCGTACAGCACATTGGGTAAATTGTAATTCACAGACCGAATAGCATCCACAGTGGTATTGTATTGATTGGCAAACTGGTCAAGGGATTCTCCCGGCAGCGTGCGGTGGATGATAAACTGCACCCACGAACCAATCGGCGTATCCAGCGCAAGGGTTGACGGCACCATGGTGATGGTCGGAGACCGCATTGGGCTTTGTGTTGGTGTCTCTGCGGTTTTCTTTGTTTGATTTGATGTTGGTGTATATTCAATTTCCGGAAATTGCGTCGCTGGCATGGTGGGCAGCGGTTGATAGGTCCTTACCTGCTGCGTTTTTTGCCAGGCTGGCATCAAAAGACCTTCAATTTTTGAAGACCATTGACCCCGAAAAATCAAGACACTACTTATCAGAAACACAACAAGCAAAATCAGAGCAAATCTGGATATTGTATTTTTCCTTCTTTGTTTCTGTCCGGTAAGATCCTGCAAGGATTCGGGCATCTTTTTTTCATCCGGGGATAAATACACAAAACAATCCAGATAAGCTTTTGTCAAACAAACCGATTTTTGGTAGTTCAGGTTAGGCGTGACCATGTTAATTGAGTGCAGGCACACATTAGAGACAGATGGATAACTTATCGACGTCTCCGGATCATCCTTAAGACCAAGATAGGGGCAAATTTCAACGGGTGATTTTTCCATAATACGAATAAAGCAATTCTAATGATTTAAGTAAAGGCTGTTAACATTATACTAAAATTAATTATTATTTGGATTTCCCCTGGGAACCAGCAACCATTCCCCCGCATGCAGTTTGTGATCTTCATCGATATTATTATACAACGCCATCTGGTCGACAGCAGCAGAAAGACGCTCAGAAAGCGCTACCAAAGAGATTCCCTCTTCCTCAACCTGGTGTGCTTCAAAGGCAGGCATCCCTGAAACATCGGAAAAATCAACAGGAACAATTACCACCCAATCCACCCAAAGCGGCGAAATCAGATCGGCATTAACCGCGATGATCGCGTCAATACTGGTGTTGTATTGGTCCGCAAAAATTGCGAGTGACTCGCCAGGCAGAACACGATGCATCACAAATTGAACTTCATCGCCAACCGGGATATCCAATGCTAAAATTGGGTCGGTTTTTGTGGGACTTGGTGTCACCGGGGTATCTGTAGGATTTTGTTCGGTTACCAGAGGCGTCAACCCGATTTCTGAAAATAGCTCGGTTTTTGTTTGATCGCCAAGAACATCCGTCTGATAATCTCCTGGATTGACCATTTCTGTTTCTGTACTTATCCGTGATCCGAAGCCCGGCATTTGACCCAACCATCGTTCCCTGAACATGATTCCAATAAAAACTAAAAATGCTAAAACAATAAGGACAATAATTAAACCAAGTTTCTTGATTTTTTCAAAAGAAATCGGCCTTCGGAGCCTGATCTCATCCGGTATTTTCTGAATGGTTTCAGCCTTGAAAATTGGGCAAAGTGCATAATCAGCATTCAGACAAAAGGCAGCTTGATGGGAAAGCATAGGGGTTGTTTCGGGGGCTACATGGTAACAAACATTCCATTCAGATGGGTATGAAGTGAAAGATTCCCGGTCATCCACGAGCCCGAGAAAGGGGCAGCTTTTTACGGCTGGATTTTCTTTCGGTTTATCTTCGTTTGGACTGGCTTCCATCAATAGGCCTCAAAGTAAAAGCTCTTCAGATTTAAAATTGCGCAGCGTAAATTCTTTAAAGTTTGTGGATCAATGTAAAGCTTACAAGCATCCAAAATGCACGCCATTAACTATTCTGATTATCAGAATCACGCTCATCTGCCGCCTCTATTGGATTAACAGCCGAAACAGATTTCTCCCCCTGGTCCCTGAAACCAGTACGATAATATTTTTCACTGATATGCGCCTTGGGTGCGTAATAATCATAACCGCCGTAATAAAACTCCCGGTTGCGCGGGATGCGGTTCATCACAACACCGACAATCTTTGCGCCAACACGGTTGAATTCTTCCAGCGGGGTTCTTGCTGCAATCAAACGTGTTTTCCCGGGGCGAATCACAAAAATCACACCATCAGCCTTTGTTGAGAGAATCTGTGCATCAGTCACTACTGAAGGCGGCGTGTCAATAATGATCACTTCAAATTGTTTCTTGAGATCAATTAATATCTCGCCCATCCTTTTGCTGGTCAATAACTCAGCCGGGTTGGGAGGCAGGCTGCCGGATGTCATCACAAAGAGATTTTCAACCCCCTCTGAATGCTGAATCACCTCCGGAGCGGACATGCGACCGCGGATCAGATCGGACAGCCCCATCCGGTTGGAAATCCCTAAATGACTGTGAACGTTCGGTCGACGCATATCTGCATCCAAAAGCAGCACCTTTTTATCACTCTTCGCAAGGATAGCTGCCAAATTGGCTGCGACGGTCGTTTTTCCTTCTTCCGGCCCCGAGCTGGTAACCAAAAGAAGTTCCAGCGGTTCGTCCACACTGTAAAACTCCAGGCTCGTTCGCAGAGAACGAAAGGCTTCAGAGATGGGGGATCGTGGTTGGCTGGCGACGAAAATATTTTTCTCGTCCTTATTTCGATCAAATAGATCACCCTTCATATCAGCAATCAAGCCAATCACAGGTAAGCCAAGGTGTTCTTCCACGTCCTTTGGCGTTTTGATGGTGTCATCGAAATATTCAACAAGGTAGGCAATCCCACCCATCAAGAGCAGCCCAACTGCGCCGTAAAGCGCCCCTGTTTGGAAGGGACGCGGTGCATAGGGTTTTTTCGGAACGGAAGCTGGTTCAACCTGCACCACATTGGGTGAACTTTGCACCCGGGTTAAGTTCAATATCTCAAGGCTGCTGATACTGCTGAAGTAGATCTGTTCGTATAAGTCCAGCGTTCGCTGCAGCTGCGCCATTTGCGTGGAGGAAGCGTTCTCGTTTTCCATAGGCTCCCCCATCACAATCAAGTTCGTGTAAATTTCCTGGTATTGATCAAGAAGCGGCTTGACCTGGTTTAATTCCGCCTGGTAGCGGAGTTTCTGCAGGGTTTGTTCCTCCGTCGGGAACTGAAGGTTCAGCCGGTTAATATTAAATTCCAGGTCTGTCACCTGTGTTTGAAGATCTCCAATTTGAATCTCTACCTGGGCAATTTGTTCTTCTAAATTGATAACCGATAAATTCTGAATTTGTTCCTGAAGAAGGTCAATTTGCGCCATGGTTTGATCTGCCCGAGCCTGGTAATTTCGTTCGGTTGTTTCATATCGCACGGATTGCAGCTGCTCATTTTGTTCGATCAACACGTTCACCAACGCATTCGCAACAATGGCTGCTTTCACCGGGTCCTCATGGGTAACGGTCAAGCGCACAAATTGCGTTTCGTTGATCTGTTCTGCGCTTGCCTGGTTGGCATAGACCGGGAAGCCAACCTCTTCCGAGACCTGGGACAGCAAGTATTCCGTCGACAGGAGCTGCTCATAGGTGGAGATCATGTTTTGATAATCTAAATATGCATAATAATCGTAACTGCTGGTGGAAGCTGCCCGCAGCACAACAAAGCGCGTGCTGGTGCGGTACATTGGGGTTTTACGGTTGCTAAGATAATATCCCAACCAAGCGCCAATAACTGCGGCTAAAAGTAGGAGCAGTATCCATTTTTTAAAATTGGTAATAATTTTTCGAATATCCATATAGAAACTCCCCATAAAAAGGGTATCTTTTATTGATCATATTTAAAGATGAAGATTTGAGGTTAACACAAAAGATTTCTAAACTTTTGATTAAATACAAAACCATCAATCGTTAAGGATACCACAAGTGATGTTTTGTGTCAGCAGAAAATTTTGTATACAATTTTTATTTTGCATTGGAGACCTATCGAGAAAAATAACATGCCAGACAAGGACCCGTTACTCACGACCGCCAAGCCATTCCTTCAGGGCAATCACTGACTGCACGCGGGATGAACTTGACAAAGCATCCTGCTTTTTGATTAAAATCTGCCAGGCACTTGCGGCGTACTGCTTGACTAATTGATAAAAACGGACCGGGTAATAGAGATACAATTTCAGAGAACCAGGCTCGACATTATATAATCTTGCCATGGTTCGCTTTGGCAAGGCTATTCTTTTGAATATAATTTTCAGCTTTTCTAAAGCAGAGACGTCTTTTGACAGGCTGGCAAGATCTGGCGTTACCTTGACGGCGAAATCTCCTTTTTTCATCAGCTGCCCCCGTGCCTGGGATAATATTTCCTCGGTCAGCGGCTGTTTCGTTAATTCAGAATAGACATGATCAGGAATAGAAACGTTTATAAATTCTTCCAGCATGTGCAAGGTCAATGAAATCACCCGCCCACACCCCCATGCTTTTGCCCGTTCGATCAAAATCCGCCAATCGACCCCATCCTTATATCTTTCCAAAACAAGGGCAATATCATACAGGCCGCGCAGTCCATAGATCATCTGGTGCTGATAAGTGAAATGGATTGATAAATGCAATATCAAATCCTCCAGGCTTAACGACAAAACATCAAGATCAAGAATTTTTGCTGGCTGTGCACGTTCCCACATACCGGTTGTATCAATGTCAAAGGGTTCATCTTCTTCCAAAATCGTCCAATGCAATTCAATAAACAGCCCATCTCCTTTAATAAATGGGGGCACGTGTTTGAGATCCGCATTTTCATCTTCAGGGTTGAAATAGGTGGTCACGTGATACCCAAGTTCTTTGAGCCCGTCGATAGCGCTTGGGATATCCGATTTCTTCACAAGAAAATCTAAATCAGACATCGAACGCAAAGCGGCATTTTGATAGACTTCTTCGACCAGGTAGAGTCCTTTAAGAACAATGATTGGGATACCGGAAGCACTGAATTTTGCTAAAATAATTTCGCCCTCGTGAAAAAAGCTCGTGTTACGGGCAGCGGTCAACAGGTAATCCTGGCGCAGCTTCTTTACCACGGATTCCGGGATATCAACCTGGTCTTTTAAGGCATTCAAGCGATCATAAAGAATAGGTGAAATACGATGTCCCTTTGATAAATTGACAAGTGCTGACCAGTCCGCATCCGTGAAATCGTGGAGGTGAAGATCCTGGATGCGATCCTGGTTTTGTGCTGTAAGGAGCTGAGATAGTGTCAGAAAATAATCCATGGTCCTTTACAAATACTTGGTCGTTTTTTTAAGAGGTTTCAGATTCGCAGTTTGCTCATCACGACTTTCTTAAAAAGGCTAACAATCAACCTAATCCTAAAAGGTCTTCGAATCGATTTGACAGCCTGAAGTCCTTCTTCCTCACCCTCCTCGAGGAGGGAGAGGATTGAGGTGAGGGTGGGAAACACATCAATTGCTAGAAATATCTACACCAAACCAATTATTCAAATTTCTGTGGAAACCCTCACCCTGGGGTGGCTACACTTTAGTGGACACGGCCCCCCTTATTTCGAACTCCAATGGACTCAGATAATCTAATGTCGAATGGAGGGTTTTTGCTATGAACATGAACCAAACAAAGTATCTCTTCTAAATTTCCTTGATAATTATAAACCTAT
>JARGGB010000052.1 GCA_029210815.1 Candidatus Brevefilum sp. | reverse complement strand
CGTTGCTTGGAGAAATTTTACATCATATTGTTCGACGGGCTTTTACCTTTTTGGTTCTGGCTTGTCCAGGTTAGGAGGCACAAATGCATTTTGCAGATCAAAATTGGATGCAAATTGAATCTTATCTGGAAAAAGATGACCGAGTGATGCTTGTTCTGGGTGCGTGTGAGCAGCATGGCTACCTGAGTTTGCTCACCGATACCAAAATTCCTTTAGCCCTGGCAGATGCCGCCAGTGACAAAACCGGGGTCATGATCGCACCACCCCTCAATTTCGGATGTTCGCCTTATTTTCTTGATTATCCCGGTACGGTCAGTTTACGTTTACACACTTATCTCGACCTTGTTGAAGACATCTTACGATCCCTGTATGGTGCCGGCTTCCGAAGGATATTGATCCTAAACGGGCATGGCGGGAACACGCCGGTGCGCACACATTTGGTCCAGCTGGTCAATGAGCTGACAGATTTACACTTACGCTGGTACGCCTGGTGGACAACCGAAACCGTTAAAAAAATCGCGGGAAAATTTCATCTCGACACGCAGCATGCTAACTGGATGGAAGCTTTTGACTTCACCCAGGTAACGGCAATGCCCAAAAGCATCAAGCCTATTCCCAATGCCGGTGAAGACATCATGGGGAAAACTGCCACCCGTAAAACCTACGGAGACGGCTCCTTTGGCGGCGCTTACCAGGCTAACCCCAGCATAATGCAAGAAATGTTTGACGCCTGCCTCGAAGACATTCTTCATTTATTGAATTTTGATATGGCATATGATTGACAGCAAAGACACCAAAGATAATAAGAGTGACTTGTTTTGGATGATAAAAAGAGGACAAATGAATAACCTGACTGAGCTGCACAAATTTATTGTCTCTGCAAAAGCTGCGACTTATGTGGGAGACGGGAAATCAATTGAATCCTGTCGAAAAGGGTCTCACGACTTATCTTTTATAGATGGAAATTATCGCTACCTGGACAGCTATTTTGGCGGTTCGAATTTCATTGGTGAAGAGATTGTCTATGAGAATGAGATACCTGTTTGGGGGATGAATTATTACGGCTCTATATTAAAACCGCAGAAGATCACTGCAGCTGAAACCGGGGCGATTATTAAAGCCAGCCTCTCCCAGATGTATGCGGCTGGACGCTTCCTGGGCGGTTGGGAGCATATTAAGGGAAGCAAGGTTTACCATGATTCCTCAAAAGGCGATCTTTCCCACTTTACCGGGTATGAATGGATTGAAAAAACTAACGAAAAAGTCTACGAACTTTTTTACCATGGGGGTTTAATTAAATAAGGAGCAGGATTATTGAAGTTGTAGATCACTAGGACAAAGACCAGGCTCGGAATCTTTCAATTATCAATCCAAAGTTAAAATCCACACCAAGTTTCTTTGCCGCTACGTATAATTTGTTTAGAAAAATAATCTTACAATCTATTAATTAGTCGTCCCTTCCAAATGTTATAATCTTGTAAACCCAAGAAACGCTATAAAGAAAGGAAAGTTATGGCCCATTCTGAGCATAATAGGCAAATCATTATGGCTGAAAAAGCCCCCAAAGCCATAGGACCCTATTCTGCAGACGTCACAACCGGTCACCTGGTTTTCACTGCTGGTTAACTGGGTCGCTAAAACCGCCAATCGTGAAAAATATGGGAACGGCTCTTTCGGCGATGATTATCAGGCTGACCCCAAGATAACGCAAGAGATGTTTGACGCCTGCCTGGTGGACATTCTCACATTGTTAAGATTTGAATAAATATGAAAAATGTTCTTTCTTCATATCCCCCAATATAACCACATTTATTCAAAAGAAACACAAAGATTATGAAACGAAAATTTCAAATTATCACCTTGATCTTAATCCTTTTCTTTTGTGTACTGAGTACTGCTATCTATACAATCATCGATAATCAGCGCTTCAAAATTGTTGAAGAGAGCATTGCTGTGCCTGGATTGCCCGTTTCATTTGATGGATTTAAGATATTGCAAATATCCGATCTTCACGGCAAATATTTCGGTGAAAAACAGGCAGATCTTGTTGAAGTAATCAATCAAATTGATTACGACATGATCGCCTTTACTGGTGATATGAGCAACAATCAAAACAGGGATGTTTCTATACAAAGCAACCAGGCAATACTGGACCTCATCGATGGCATAAAAGACAAGGATGCCATGTTCTGGATAGATGGCAACTGGGGTCCCTTTGCCATGAATACCATTTGTGATATCTTTAGTGGGTCCATAACACCAATTGGGGAGTCTATCCAAGCACGGGGAGTCATCCTACTGACATACCCAATGTTTCTTATGCGTGATGAGGGCCATATCTGGATAACACCAGTTCTTTCAGAACCATCATTCGAATGTTACAAAAACAGATTAGCTGTTCAAAATGCTAATAATAAAAGCATCGAAGAACAGTCATTAGAGCAAGCAATTGCTTCCTATCAAGAGTTAAAAGGCAATGGTGAGATAAAAATTCTCCTTACCCACTACCCTCTCCATACCGACTCTTCAAACCCAGAATCAGACTATTTAATGCACCTTGATTATGATCTTGTTCTTTCAGGTCATTATCATGGAGGACAAATCAGATTGCCGCTTATTGGCGCAATTTTTATTCCATCAAATCAGCTGGGAATCAACAATAGCGGATTGTTTCCAAATCAGAAGGATGTAAAAGGCTTAACTGCTTATGGTCCAATCCCCCAGTACATCAGCGCAGGTTTAGGGTCAAGCAAAATAATCCCGCTGCTCAACTTTCGATTGTTTAACACACCCGAGATCAATTTGATCACATTAACCCAGTCAGAGTTTAGATAAGCACAAACGCGCCTACCAATGCCTGATAAGGATATAATAGTTAAGAAACCTTAACAATAAAATGGAAAGGACGATCATGAATAATAGCCATCACGAAAAGAAAGTCGTTGTCACCGACAAAGCACCCAGGGCTATTGGACCGTATTCAGCTGGCGTGTCGACCGGGCACCTGGTTTTTACTGCCGGGCAGCTGGGCATGAATCCCGAAACCGGCGATCTGGTCGAAGGCGGCATTCAAGCGCAAACCCGCCAGGCACTCAATAATCTCAAGGCTGTTCTGGAAGCTGCAGGCTCCAGGCTCGAATTGGTTGTTAAGACCACGGTTTTTCTTAAAGACATCAATGCCTTTGGCCAGATGAACGAAGTTTACGGCACTTTCTTTACCGAGAACTTCCCCGCCCGCTCAGCCTTCCAGGTAGCTGCCCTGCCGAAAGGGGCAGATGTTGAGATTGAAGCGGTAGCCCTTCTCCCTGGTGACTCTGAGGAATAATTTATTAAACCCGGTTATCCATAATAAAAGGAAAGTTGACAACAAACTGCCGCACAATGGCAGTCGGATATTATATGTTTAACATCACCCGAAGGAACTTCAATTTGGATAGGAAAAATGGCTGCTAAAGTCTCCATCATTGTCCCTTGCTATAACGAGCGCACCACCATCACATTGCTGCTGGATGCAATTTATGGACAAAGTTACCCTTTAAACCAAATGGAACTTGTGATTGCTGATGGCGGTTCCGATGACGGTACGGTTGAGGTCATCAATGAATGGCATCAAAACCATTCGGGCTTAAGGGTCAAGGTCGTTGAAAACCGCAAGCGAATCATCCCCGCCGCCTTGAACACAGCCATTAAGGCATCAACCGGTGAAATCATCCTTCGATTAGATGCGCATTCAAAACCCCAGCCGGATTATGTCGAAAGATCCGTCGCTGGCCTGGACAAGGAGCTGGGAGAAAATGTGGGCGGCGTCTGGGACATCCAGCCAGGAAGTGATCACTGGATCTCCCGCAGCATTGCTGCAGCGGCAGGGCATCCCATCGGCGTGGGCGGTGCGCGTTATCGCTACACCGATAAGGCAGGGTACGTGGACACAGTTCCCTTTGGTGCTTTCAAACGCGAATTGCTCGACAGGGTTGGCATGTTCGATGAAAGTTTGCTAACCAATGAAGATTACGAGTTCAATACACGCATCCGACAAAGCGGCGGCAAGATCTGGCTTGACCCCGAAATCAGATCTGTCTATTACGCCCGGAAAGATCTGAAAGCACTGGCTCGCCAATACTGGCGTTACGGCTACTGGAAATGGCATATGCTGCGCCGCTACCCGGATACCCTGCGTCTGCGGCAGGCTTTACCGCCCTTGTTTATCTTAACACTGGTTTTGTTATTAGTGTTGTTTCCCTTTGTCTCTCTGCCATTTAATTACCTGTTGATCGGTTTAATCAGCATCTATATCCTGATCCTCCTCCTGGCAGCTTTACAGCTTTTCATTAAACATAAGGATCCGGAACTCATCGTGGGCGTTCCCCTGGCAATTGCATGCATGCACTTTGCATGGGGAAGCGGTTTCTTATGGGGTGTCATTCACCCCCAAAACCAAAATAGAGGTTAAAATAGTGGCAATGGAAAATTCAACCAAGCCAAAACGATGGCATTTGCGCGCGTCTGAGCGTGTGGCAATCCTGCTGATCGGGGACTTTCTTGCCGCACTAATCGCTTTATTTCTGGCACTTTATTTTTGGGCTGCCGGGGATGCCTGGATGGAATTCTCACTGGAATTCATCGTCTCGCGACCGCCCTTCTGGTATTTTCTTCTGCCATTCTTCTGGATCATATTGCTGCTGGAATTATATGATGTGCAGCGCGCCAGTAATACCCGTGAGACCTTCAAGGGCATCGGTTTAGCCCTTTTAATTTATGCGCTTATTTATTTGCTGATTTATTTCAGTTCAGAGCCAAATTCACTGCCTCGCCGCGGTGTTGCGCTCTTCATTATTGCAGCAGCAGCCCTAACACTGCTGTGGCGATTGGCGTATATCCGCATGTTCACCGCTCCTCACCTCTTGCGTCGGGTTCTGATCATCGGTGCAGGCAATGCCGGTGAAACCATCGCAAAGGTCATTTCCAAACAATGGCCGCCGCCTTTCAACGCCATCGGATTGATAGACGACGACCCTCAAAAACAAGGGGAAAAGCTTGGCGATTTAACTGTGGTGGGTGACAGCAGTCAATTGATAAGCTTGATCAAACAGCATGAAATTACGGATATCATCCTTGCGATCAGCGGGCAGATGAAGGGTCGCATGTTCCAATCAATTTTATCAGCGCAGGAAATGGGCGTCACATTAACCCCCATGCCAGAAGTTTACGAAGAGCTCCTCTCAAGGGTACCCATTTTTCTACTCGAAGCAGAATGGATTGTGCGTTCTTTTGTTGAAAAATCCCATACCAGCACCCTGTATCAACTTTCAAAAAGCCTGGTTGATTTTACCGGCGGCTTGATGGGCACATTAGTAATGGGGGCATTTTTCCCACTCATCAGTCTTGGCATCATTCTCGAAACCGGTTTCCCCATATTTCTTACCCAAAATCGCCTGGGTCGCGGCGGACAACCCTATAAAATCATCAAATTTCGCACCATGGTCCGGGATGCCGAAAAATTCGGTGAAACGCGCATGACCGAAGAAAATGACGAACGGGTGACAAAATTCGGCTGGTTTTTGCGAAAAACCCACCTCGATGAACTGCCCCAGTTCATCAATGTATTGCGAAGTGAAATGAGCCTGGTCGGACCGCGTGCGGAAAGACCCCAACTGGTCGAACAATTCCAAAAAGAACTGCCTTTTTATCGGGCACGTTTGCTTGTCAAACCTGGTATCACCGGTTGGGCGCAAATCAATTACGGTTATGCTGGCACCGTTGAAGAAACGGCTGTCAAATTAGAATACGATTTATACTATATCGAACATCGCAATCTTTTAATGGACATCTCAATCATCCTGCGGACTATCTGGCAGGTGCTGGGATTCAAAGGTCAATAACCCCTAAGGCAAATCTTCCATGAACTTTTTAGGAAAGAAAATTCGCAATCGCTATTTGTTAATGGGGGATATTTTCCTGAGCGCTGTTGCCGTTTTAGCCAGTTACATGATTCGGCTGGAACTTATAGCGATATTCCCAACCTACCAGGTCTCTTTACTGTGGATGCTGGGGATCGCAATTGTCGTCAAACCCCTGGTCTATTATTTCTTTGGTATTTATCGTCGATTGTGGCGCTATGCCAGTATTCGCGAGCTGGTATTAATCCTTGCTTCTGTCACCACCGCCTCAATGATCGTAGGCGGCGCGATGATGGGTTTATATGGCGCGAGGTTATTTATTGGCTTTCCCCGCTCTGTTATCATCATCGATTGGCTGTTGACGCTGATTTTTATCGGTGGGTTTCGCTTCGTCTTCCGCTGGATTGCAGAGAGTTCTTCAGCCGCGGCTAACAGTTCATTGCTTCACTCCCTTCACAGAAAATGGGTGCTGGTCATCGGTGCTGGCGATGCAGGCGCGATGGTCGTCCGGGAATTGCTAAAAAATCCACAACTAAACATGAAACCCATCGGCTTTCTTGATGATGATCCTGAAAAACAGAACAGCAAAATCCACGGTGTTTCGGTTTTAGCGCCAATTGACGACATCGAGCGCGTTTTTAAGACCCGTCATGTTGACGAAGTCATCATCGCTATTCCCAGTGCTTCAGGAGAGGTGCTGCGAAAAATCACAACCAAATGCCGCCAGCGTAATATCCCTTTCCGCACCATGCCAGGACTTTACGAACTGATCGGCGGCGCAGTCAGCGTCAGTCGATTACGTGAGGTGGATATCTCCGACTTACTTCGCCGTGAGCCCGTAAAAATGGACATCGAAGCCCTGGGCGAGGTACTGGAAGACAAAGTGATCATGGTCACCGGCGCAGGCGGTTCAATCGGGAGTGAATTATGCCGTCAAATTGCAAGGCTGCACCCAAAACGCATTCTCCTGCTCGGGCACGGCGAAAACAGCATATTTAGCGTGATCACTTCCCTGAAAGAACGCTATCCGCACCTGGACCTGGTCCCCCTGATTGCTGATGTGCGTGATTTCCCCCGGCTTACCGTCCTTTTTGATCGCTGGCAGCCGCAAGTTGTCTTTCACACAGCAGCACATAAACACGTCCCACTGATGGAAAGCAATATAGAAGAAGCGGTCACCAATAACATCCTTGGCACGGATAACATTGTAAAATCCTCGCTGGAACATGAGGTCCAGCGGCTGGTAATGATCTCCACCGACAAAGCGATTCGACCAGTGAACATCATGGGTGCCACAAAACGCATTGCTGAAATGCTCGTCCTGGATGCCGCACATCAATTCGAGTGCGCTTTCACGGTTGTACGGTTTGGCAACGTTCTTGGCAGTCGCGGCAGTGTGGTTCCCCGCTTTAAGCGGCAAATTGAAGCAGGTGGACCGGTCACGGTGACCCACCCTGAAATGAAACGCTATTTTATGACCATCCCTGAGGCGGTTCACCTGGTTTTGCAAGCATCGACCTTGAGCAAAGGCGGAGAAAATTACATTCTCGACATGGGTCAACCCGTTAAGATTCTTGACCTGGCAGAGGATTTAATTCGCCTTTCAGGGCTTGAACCTGGCAAGGATATCGAGATTGTCTTCTCCGGCATCCGCCCGGGTGAAAAACTCAGTGAAGATTTATGGGATAAGGGCTTTGCTTATTCCCCAACTGCACACCCCGATATTCACCAGGTGGATACAGAAGAAGTGCTGTCCTCAGAAGAATTAAGAGACCTGGTTGGTACATTAATCGGTTATGCACGGGAGGGTAAGCCAGAAAAGATCCGTGCACTCCTGAGTGACATCATTCCCGGCGCGTCCATCCTTCAGCAAGAAACGGACCTCGATATGGTAGAATGACGTTTCATGCGTCATTAAAGGGGAAAAACCATAATATGACCTATCGGTCACATTATGAATTCTAAGGAGAATATGGATTTATTATCACCCCAAGCCTGGGATCAATTTATCAATGAGCATCCAGAAGCGCACATCCTTCAAACCTCCCCCTGGGGGACCTTAAAATCTGCCTTCGGCTGGACGCCGCATTTTTTCCGCGAGGGAAACATTGGCACCATGGTGCTTTTAAGAAAACTGCCATTAGGACTGAGCATTGCCTATATCCCACGCGGACCGGTGGGGGAAGACGATTGGGGAAAACTCTGGACAGGTCTGGATGAATACTGCCAAAAAGAAAATGCGGTTTTTCTGAGAGTTGAGCCAAACCTCTGGGAACCCGTTGTTAAGGCTTTGATAAATCGTCAATTGCCAGGCTTTGTTCGGACAGAGCAAACCATACAACCGCCGAGAACTATTATGATCGACATTGATTCATCAGAAGAAGATTTGCTGATGGGGATGAAATCAAAAACACGCTACAACATCCGCCTGGCAGAACGAAAAGATGTGGTGGTCAGCGCCAGCGACGATGTAGAAAGCTTCCACAAGATGATGCTTACTACCGGCAGCCGGGATGAATTTGGCATCCACAGCCGGGAATATTATCAACGCGCTTATGAGATCTTTTCTAAAAACGACGCCTGTGTATTATTGATTGCAAGATTTCAAGAAAAACCGCTTGCTGGTCTGATGGCTTTCGCGCAGGGTGAAACAGCCTGGTATTTGTACGGCGCTTCCAATAATCAAGAGCGCAATCGCATGCCCACCTATTTATTACAGTGGGAAGCAATGCGCTGGGCAAAGTCAAAAGGCTGCAAACAATACGACTTGTGGGGGATACCGGATTACCCAGAAGAAAAGCTCGAAGAACAATTTGTTGAGCGCTCAGAGGGTCTATGGGGCGTTTATCGATTTAAACGCGGTTTCGGCGGCGAGCTCCGACGCACCATTGGCACCTGGGATCGTGTTTATCGACCGGGTATTTACAAACTTTATCAATTGTGGGCAAGATACCGCCCGACATCTGCTGCATGATTTAGAGGAGTCACTTTTTTGGAATTACTTGATGTCAAAACTTCAGGAGACTGGAACGAAAAAATCGAAGACCTGCCAGGGGCACATACCCTGCAGACCTGGCAGTGGGGGCAGGTAAAATCTCGTTTTGGCTGGCAGCCGCATCACCTCCTTTGGCGAAATGAAAACGCCGAAATCGTTGCAGCTTCCCTGGTCTTGCAGCGAAGAATTGACCCGGCTGGATTACCTGCAGGAATCAGCGTCTTGTACGCACCACGCGGTCCCCTCATGGATTGGTCCGATTCTGGGCTGGTCAAGCAGATTCTTGATGATTTGCAGGACTTTGCTGAAAAGAAAAAGGCAATATTCTTAAAGATTGACCCGGATTTACCTCTCGGTTACGGCATCCCAGGGGACGAAAGTGAGGAATCAAAACCTGTGGGCAATGCTGTAAAGCAAGATTTGAATGCACGCGGCTGGCTTTTCTCCGATGAACAAATCCAATTTAAAAACACTGTGGTGGTCGACCTGAAAGACGACCCGGACACAATGCTGATGCGGATGAAATCCAAAACCCGCTACAACATCCGCCTGGCTGAACGCCGCGGCGTGAAAGTGCGCACAGGGGGCATCGCCGACATCGATTTACTTTTCAAGATGTATGCGCACACCGCAATTCGCGATGATTTCCTGATCCGCGGTAAGGATTATTACAGGGCTGTGTGGGAACGCTTTTTTGCCGACGACCTGGCTGCGCCATTAATTGCAGAAGTGGATGGCTCCCCCGTCGGCGCGGTTGTCATCTTCCACTTTGGGGGCAGGTCCTGGTACATCCACGGCATGTCCATGGATGAACATCGAGAAAGGATGTTCAATTACCGTTTACAATGGGAAGCCATGCTGCATTCAAAGCGGGTGGGTTGTTATGAATACGACATGTGGGGTGCACCGGATACCTTTGATGAAAGCGATCCCCTTTGGGGGGTTTATCGCTTCAAAGACGGTTTCGGCGGGCAGGTCCTTCGAACTCTGGGTGCATGGGATTATCCTTTACGACCTGTCTTGTATCCCTTGTACACCCGAATTCTCCCCCGCATTCTTGGATGGATGCGCCAGCGCGGGAAAAAAGATACAAAAAGGAGTATAAGCGCATGAAACCACGCATTGAATTTGCCCACTTACCCACTAAAATTGAAGCCTTACCAAGATTATCAGCAGCCTTGCAAGGACCAAGGCTGTATGTCAAACGAGATGACCAGACCGGTCTTGCATTTGGCGGCAACAAGACGCGTAAATTGGAATATCTGCTGGCAGAAGCGCGAGACCAGGAGGCTGACCTCTTGATCACCGCTGGTGCTGTGCAATCGAATCACTGTCGGCAGACCGTGGCAGCCGCTGCTCGCTTCGGGTTTGACTGCATATTGGTTTTGTTCGGCGACCCTCCTGACCCACCAGACGGCAATCACCTCTTGCATTACTTGCTTGGGGCTGACATCCTTTTCACTGACCGCGAAAATGTAAAGGCGAAACTTGAAGAAGTATTCCAAAAGGCGCAAAAGGATGGGCTGAAACCTTATTTGATTCCATATGGCGGCTCCAACCCAACGGGCGCAATGGGATATGTCAACGCCATGCTGGAACTTTCCCAGCAGGATCCGACACCGGATTGGATCGTCTTTCCAAGCTCATCAGGGGGCACGCAGGCCGGGATGATGGTTGGTGGGCGGATCAGCGGTTTTACGGGCAAAATTTTAGGGATCAGTGTGGACGAACCCGCGAATGCGCTTAAAGCCAATGTGGCAACATTGGCGACGGATACAGCCGCATCCCTCGGCAAGGATTGGACCTTTGCTGAGGAAGAGGTGCTGGTAAATGATGATTATACCGGTGGTGGTTACGCTGTGATGGGCGAAGCGGAGATTGAAGCGATCAGGTTGTTTGCACAAAAAGAAGCCCTGCTCCTGGACCCGGTTTATACCGGCAGGGCTGCAGCAGGGCTGATTGACCTGATCCGCAAGGGATTCTTCGACACATCCGATACAGTGCTATTCTGGCATACCGGCGGCGGTCCGGCTTTATTCACGAATAAATATCAGGGAAGGCTTATAAGCAAGTAATATTTTGGAGTGAGGGGCTTTAGCCCGAGAGTATTTTTATTATAGAGACCTTCTACAATGCGAACCAATTCAATAAAATAAGTACAGATGATTCTAAATAGTCTTTGACCAATTTCATAATATCGGCCTAACCTTCACGTCGCGCCTCCTCAGGGCAGGGACTTCGCTCCTTGGTTTCAATCCAAGCAAAAATGCTTCATTTATTGGAGTGAGGGGTTTTAGCCCGAAAATATTTTTATTACTGAGAACTTCTATAGAGCGAAACAATTCAATAAAATTCCTACTATTATTCAAAATAGGTTCTATGATCAATTTCACAATGTCGGCCTGAAGGCCTCACTCCAGATCTTTCTTGAACTTCGGAAATTCCCAAAATTTGATACTCAGTCCTTCTAAAAATTCCAAACAAAAGGTCCCCAAATTCATCATAACAATTTGGGGACCTATTATTCTCTTATTCAAGCATTTTTAATTTTTGCTTATTGCTACAACCCGGCGGCATCCCGAAGCAGATCAGCTTTATCGGTCTTTTCCCAGGTCAAATCCAGGTCGTCGCGGCCGAAATGTCCATATGCAGCCAATTGCTGATAGATCGGTCGGCGTAATTTCAGATCACGGATGATCGCGCCCGGTCGCAGGTCAAAATGCTCCTCAATCAATCGGGCAATCTTGCTGTCATCAACTTTTCCGGTACCAAAGGTCTCAACATTGATCGAAAGCGGGTGTGCAACACCTATCGCATAAGCTACCTGGACCTCGCAGCGATCCGCTAAATCTGCAGCAACCACGTTCTTTGCGACCCAGCGAGCAGCATAAGTACCAGAGCGGTCCACCTTCGTCGGGTCTTTCCCGCTGAAAGCGCCGCCGCCGTGACGTCCCATTCCGCCGTAAGTATCCACAATGATCTTGCGCCCTGTCAGGCCGGCATCGCCCATGGGTCCGCCGGTGACAAAACGCCCGGTTGGGTTCACATACACAATCAAATCATCATCGATCAATTCCTTGGGGAGTGTTGGCTTGATGATCTCTTCGATCACACCTTCTCGGATTTGTTGACTGGTAACATCCGGACTGTGCTGCGTGCTGATCAAAACCGTGTGAATGCGCTTGGGCACGCCGTATTCGTATTCTACAGTCACCTGGCTCTTGCCATCCGGCCAAAGGAAATCCAAATCATTCGCTCGGCGAGCTTCCGCCAGGCGGCGGGTAAGTTTGTGTGCATAATAAATCGGCATGGGCATTAAAACATCGGTTTCGTTGCAGGCATAACCAAACATCATGCCCTGGTCACCAGCGCCGATTGTCTCAATCTCAGTGTCTTCATCCAATTCACCTTCTTTGGCTTCCTTGGATTTATCCACGCCAAGGGCAATATCCGGGGATTGGTTAGCTAAGGCAACGATTACACCGCAGGTTGCACCATCAAAGCCTTTCTTTGCCCGATCATAGCCAACCCCGATTACCACCTCACGCACCAACTTATCAAAATCAGCAAAGCCTGTGGTCGTGATTTCGCCTAAAGCCATGATGAAACCAGTCTTGGTGGCACATTCACAAGCAACCCGTGAATAGGGATCCTGTCGTATCAACTCATCTAAAACAGCATCACTTACCTGGTCACAGAGTTTATCCGGGTGACCTTCTGTAACCGATTCCGAGGTGAACAGGTATTTCGGTAACGTCATAAATGTTAATGTCATTGTGAGACCTCCATGTCTCATTAAAGTTTAGCGCCCCTTCGGTTTCGTGCGAGAGGGGCGTAAATGAGCATTGGCTTCCCTCTCATCTTCCAGAATTCGCTCTGCCGGATTTGGCACCATAAAAGGGGTACTTTTTGGTTGCCGAGGTATCATAGGGCCGGTCCCTCCACCTCTCTGGATAAGAGTGCCGCGTAGGGCTATTTAATTTGTACGATGGGATTATAACATTAAAGCACGTAAATGCAAATAATTTAACAAAAATCCTCAAGAAAATTATCTGAGTAAGTAAAAGTCTTCACACTAAACAATGTTTACAAATCACGCATACCTGTCATAACATAACGGGTCAATTCACCGACGCTGAGATCTTTAATACCCAATTTATCCAGTGTGCGACCCTTTCGCCAGTAATCTGTACTATGTAAAAAACAGCCCAGGCGAATAATGGCGTTAATCCCATTAACAGAAACACCATACCGCTCACCCAAAGCGGCAATTGGGACGAGGCTCATTGGCACGTCCTCTGTGATATAACGATGTTGAAGTGTGCTGGGGGCGTTAATCCCATAATAACCAGTCTGATTTTGAATAGCCTCGTAGAGAGTATCGCCCCGAACGTTATAAGCCATTGTC
This sequence comes from Candidatus Brevefilum sp., assembly GCA_029210815.1. Classification (GTDB taxonomy): domain Bacteria; phylum Chloroflexota; class Anaerolineae; order Anaerolineales; family Anaerolineaceae; genus Brevifilum. The sequence goes on along the minus strand of JARGGB010000052.1, from coordinate 6,828 downwards.
AACCACTCCATCGAGGTTCGAGCACGTAGACCCATTGCCGATGCAACGGTTACCCGCTCCCGATCAATAACTTCCAGTACTTTTGCTACAGATGGCGTTACACCATCTACATAAAATTGAAAATCACCTCGAGTGGACTCAATCCTCCCAGCATTAAGGATCGTCAAAGCTGGATGAAAAACAGCGCCCATGTTATTCAACCCGGTCTGCAACACATTTTCACCATCAATAAACTGCGGGTAAACATCCTCAATTGCTAATAAGGCCGCCCTGGTATCCACTGCTGGTAAAGCCGCAAGGGGTACTGCCTCCTTAACACGAAAAATTCGTGCCTGGCTGGGTCCTTCAGATCGGCTGGCATAAATAAAGGTTTCTGCTTCAGCCAAAATAATTTTGCTCTCACAACCACAGTGATCGAGTACTTGCCGAAATTCAATTGTCCCGCAGGTACGTCCCGGGTGCAAAATTACAATTTGCCCGTCTTTCAAGTGAGGCGCTATCAGTTTAGCTATATCCCGGTGCCCAAATGATGGAACAACAACCATGATGATTTCTGCATTTTTAACGGCTTCCTCAATGTTATCAGTAACATTAGCAAGCTTGCCAAATCCGTGGGGACCATCCTGATAACTTTCAAGATCGATGCCCCCCCTTTTTGCAATCACCTCAATATGTATAAAAGACCTGTTATAAAGGGTCACTTCCTGACCCATTATTGCCAGATGAGCAGCCATTGCTTTACCGCCATTTCCGGCACCAATTACTGTGAACTTTTTTGTTGTCATCTATTCTCCTTCAATAATGTTAGTAAACGTTGTTTTTCAGAAATTGGGGTCCCCTCAGTATTGACAGCCTGACATGCGCCACCCACAATTCTTGTTTTAATTTGACCCCTTGCAAAGGGATTATTTTTTAAATGTGGTGCATCAAGGATTCCGCTGGTTACAGCGCTGGTCAGCGTAGTTGGATCGATGAAGGGATCAATAACAGCCTTACTTGCTAATCCCCTGATTGCAGAAAGGGTAATTCTCGCTTCATCCAGCAAGGTTTTAACACGGACCTGGATCCTGGGGTCACTAAGCATATCCGGTTGCCCCTTTAGCGCATTCTCAATTGCCTGGCGAGCCATTTTGCTTGCGGCAATCACATCATCTGCGGTTGCTGCGTGATGGGCTTCAGTATGCCCAACAATGTGAACAATGTGCGGTTTGACTACCATTTGTAAATAAATGCTGGCAGCAAGGTGTGCACGAGCAGCATCTTCGTCCAGGGGGTAACTTAATAATCCCGTTCGGGTCTGACGCCAGATATGAAAATTATCGTCTGATAATGGCTCAGTGATCTCCAAACAGGCTTGCATTTTTGCAAGGTCCATTGTGTCAGAAGTCCCGGGTGGGCTGTTAAACATCATCTGTGCAATGTAATCTTGCACGCCAAATGCTTTAGCATTGTATGCAGATAAATAAGCTGACACAACATAAATTACATCAGATGCATCTCGCATGCCCCAATGATGCGGCTCATTAAGCTCAACAGGAACACCACGTTCTCCATACCAAGCCATCACTTCCTGGTGTTTTCGGATGCTCTCTTCCAAACCCCAGGGACCCCGACCATCCATCTGATTGAACCAAAAAATAGGTATGGCACACCAGGCAATATTAATTGTTTCATGGTACATCTCTGCCAATGCTATAAAATCATCAGTTCCCGAATAGGATCTCAATAATGGGAAATTCCCTCTCCGACTGGCTTGGTACAAAGCCTTATAATCCTCAGATGAGCGGACTGGTACCCCACCGGCACCCTTACGACGGGGGTTCTGCCGTTCAGGATGGAAAAAATTTTCCTGTGCGTCCTGGTCAATCCCCAAAGAAATCACATCCAGGGCTTTTGCTTCTGAAATTTTTTGGGTCCCCTCTAACGTCGCTTCCATTGTTGGCTGACCAAAATGATGACGCAAAATGGGATAAGGCTTTTTCCAATGGATTCTATCAATCGTTTTTTGGGGATAATCTTCTTCATGGGCGGAACCAGGCTTTTGTCCGCGCAGATAATTCAGTATATCCTCGACTGGTTGATTTCCATCAAAAACTGCATCGAAAAAGCCAATAGCATCAGCACGTTCCGAGACAGGGGGTGTGCCTCCGAAAACAAATTTAACACCTTTCTGTCGCAATTCATCAGCAGCCTCAGCGAATTCACCCAACAAGCGTTCACCAGTCTCCGGTGTTAACCGATAAGAAACCCCAACAAGAGTAGCGCCTTCTTTGCGGGCTGCTTCTATCAAAGCATTTGGTGAAACCGCTGGTCCCAAAAACACCGTTCGCCACCCTGATTCCTCAGCCATGCGCAAAAAATTAATCACACCAGCCACATGAACACATTCACCAATTGCTCCAGCTACAAGAGTTTTCAAGGCTGCCTCCATATTATTGTTATTTTATCACTGGGCTTATACTGCCAGCATTCAAGGGAACCTTCAAGACCCCATTAATCATACATAATGATTCCCCATATTTATTTTATATCATTTTTCAATATTTTTGATATATGATCTATTTTTCTAAATCGTGTCTTCTATGCCTTGCCGGTTTGACCATCTGACACTCACCACACATGCGTAAACCCTTACATGCCGTCACCTGGCACTGAATACTGCTGCCCGGAACTTTGGAGAAGCCGGGGATTGACCCGCCCCATCCACTTTTCAGGCAAGTACAATTTCTGAAATCCGCCGTATTCCCCATACAACTCATGTGCATCCCGGGTGGCAAGCATGGTCCAGCGTACACCCTCCTCATCCAGCACATTGAGGATGGTTTCCGTCAGCCATTTGCCCAGCCCCTGTCCCTGGTATTCTTCCAGGATAAACACATCGCACAAATAGGCAAAAATCGTGTAATCGGTAACGACCCTGGCGAAACCGATTTGCTTATCACCTTGAAATACACCGAAGCAAAGCGAGTGCTCGATCGATTTCTCTGTCATCTCCTGGGTTCGACCAGTGGTCCAATAAGCCTCTTCCGTTAGATACCTGTGAATCACATCGATTTGCAAATCTTCATTGTTTGTACTGATTCTAAATGCGCCTCGTTTGATTTCCATCTTCAATTCTCCTTCCTGTAGCCTTTCACTTCTGATAATTACTGATCAGCCTTCATTCTTCTCATCCATTTTGCCGGATCATCGATTGGCGAAAACCCACCATAACGATGATACATCTGCTGGGCATCACGGGTTGCTAAGAGTATATCCATGATCCCATGCTGATCCGAGAATTTACAAGCAGTTTCAACCAGCCATTTTCCCAATCCCTGTCCGCGAAAGTCCTTATGGACAAAAACATCTGCCAACCAGGCAAAGGTCGCCTTATCCGTCACCAAACGGGCAAATGCCACCTGCTTGCCAAGATGATAAATACCTAAACAGACAGAGTTTTGTATCGAAAGGATAATCTTTTCCAGAGAACGTCCCGTCGCCCAATAAGACTGTTTAGAAAGGAAGTCCTCAATCACATCCAATTGAAGGCGTTCTTTATCAAAACTCAATATAAAATCACCGCGTTGTTCTTCTTGCAGATTGTCATCTGGCTCGTAAATTTTCTCCAAATCAAAATCCTTTGGGATTTCAGAAATCACATCTTTGATTCGAACTCCTGCTTCATAGCTAAAATGGAAATGCTGGGGATGGTCACCAGCCAAAATTTTTGGCAAAAAGACATGAATATTATCGACAACCTCCGGGGCAGAACACGCCCATGCCATTGGCTTCCAGGCTAATACCCCTTCATGGTTTGTGATAAAGTTTGGATGAGGAACCTGAGCTGTAAATATTGCAATACCGCCGGGGGGAATCTCAAAACCATCCCATGTCAGCAGACCCGCAAATTGCGGCGCATCAATCTCATATCCCGTTTCCTCCTTCACTTCGCGAATTACAGCCTGCCGTGGTGTTTCGCCCGGTTCGATGTGCCCGCCAACACCGTTCCATAAGCCCTGGTTGGGTGGGAAATTGCGATGAAGCATCAATACCTGGTCATCATACAAAAGGAAACAAAGCGTAAATCCGGGCGTTATCGTCATCGCAGTGCCTCCTGCAATTCGGGCGGATCACTGGCATTTATTTCGATCGTTTCCATACCATGCCAATTTGTAAAACTCACCAACGTGTTCTTTATTGTGTCAATCAATTCCTGGGTCAGGTCAACACCCGGTTCCAAATAAATTTTCTTGACCGCCATTTTCTTATCTTTGCGATGGGTTTTCGGATCCAAGCGTCCAATGAGACTGCCCTTGTATAAAATTGGCAGGCAAAAATAGCCGTACTTACGGTCTTTGGCGGGGGTGAATGACTCCATTTTGTAGTCAAAATTAAACAGGTCCAAAGCGCGCTCACGATCTGAAACAAGAGGATCAAAGGGTGAGAGAAAAGTAGAGTGTGTGGGAGCAGCGTCGTTCTCAATAACACTTTCAACCATTTCCCGGTTATCCGGGTGAATATATGCAGGTTGCCCCCATCCTTCTACCGCTACCTGGTCTAGCTGTCCCTGATCGACAAGTTGTGTGAGCTCTTGCGGAATGCCTGTTTTTAATAGATAAAAATAGGGCGCGATCCAATCTTCTTTTGCAACCCCCAGGGCGCGGACAGCTTTCAATAATAAAGCCTGACGAGCTGAGTTTAAATCCAAAGCATCCTCGTCCTGCCATTCAGGCAGTATGCGTTCACGCAGATCAAAATATCGCCGAAAATTGTCACGGTGGGAAACCATTACTTCTCCGGTTGCAAACATACGATTTAAAGCCATTTTCTCTTTTTTGATATCACCCCAGCCAGTAAAAAATGTTCTTGAATCAAAATCAGAAGAAGTTACCGGTCCTTTTTCTTCAATAATTGACCGCACTTCATCAATGATTTTCAGATTCTGATCCCCCCACTTTTTCCAACCATTACCAGTACGCTCATCGTAAAGGATCATCCCGCGATAGATTGGGTAATCCTCAATCGGCAGGTAACACAGGGCATGTGCATAGTACTCAAACAGCGACACTTCTTTATAGATTTCATCCAACCAATTCGATTCAATCTGACCCAAACGGCTCCATAAAACCAGGAATTGAGATCGCCTGACAGCCTGGATGGTGTCAATCTGGAGGTAACCCATCTGGCGAATTATTGGCAACAGGTCATCCTTTGAAGCAGGTTTCTCAGGTCCAGTCAATAAACCCTGCGCCCCCAACATACTCCTGCGAACAGCGTCTTTCGTAATTTTATTCAATCAAAAGTCCTTATCCTTCTTAACAATCAATACTTTGGGTAGCTGCGCTTAGTAACATTTCACCCAATTTTCGGGCTTGTACAGGCGTCAAATAAATATGGGTTTTCCCGGCGCGCAAAAGCCTTTCTTCTGGCGGGCAGCTTTCAATCACCCTGATGCAAACATTATCTTCCAGGTCCTGGTCTTCGCACTCATAAAAAATGTCAACTTCAAGAGTCCCATCAAGTAAATAAATGGTCATACATAACTCCTCGATAGACATATAACATTGGTTTGTTTTTCAAATCATATCATTAATTTAACTCGCTTGCACCAATTTATCAAATTTCCAAAACCTGTTACTTTTTATAAAATACACAAATATTCTCATGCTAATAGAAGGAAGAAGCATTTCTCTCTTCGATTTCACCAATCTGATAGTTTCTGAGAGTCTCATTTCGGTAAACTCATGGCAGTAAATAAAAAATGATGCGCGGAGAAAGCTTTTTCCGACATTTTAAGGAGTGAATAAAATGGAAGTACCACGTCATTGGCGGTTAAAAAAACAACGTTACGCCCTGGTTGGTGAAGTCTGCCCGCATTGCGAAGCAAAGATTTTCCCACCCCGCGATGTCTGCCCGGAATGCCTCGGTGAAGCAAAAACAGCCTATGCCTTCAGCGGCAAAGGTGAGGTGTATTCCTTCACTCGTATGGGCAATGCCCCTGCCGGTTTTGAAGAACAGGCGCCTTACACCGTTGCCCTCATTAAACTCCAGGAGGGACCCATTGTAACAGCACAGCTAACCGACCTCGGTAATCAGGAAGTCCAGATCGGGATGCCAGTTGAGATGGTCACCCGAAAACTTCGTTCAGATGATGGCGAGAAGGGCATTCTCGTTTACGGGTATAAGTTCCGCCCGGCGATGGCTGCCTGAAATATTATCACAGGATAATGATAAGCACTTTCCGCTGGAAAGTGCTTTTTTATTTCTTTAATACATAGACCATCTGAGAGTGTTGAATTCGCCATTCTCACCGCCTGGTTTCCACCAATGATTTATTTGAACAATTTCTGTGTTTCGCCCAAAAAAGAATCGGTTATTCAAACAATAAGAATAAAATTCTGCACCCAATAATATTACAGAACATTAGAATTTCCTGATTTCACAAAATTGGGTGTTGATTAAGTACTGAAAATTAAAAATCTCAATCTAACCGGTGTCAAACCGGCAAAAAATAGGCAGAATCAGCCATATAAAAGCTTAATATTTTTTATTTTCTACGCTATTTTCACCGCCTTTCTACGCATTTTCACCACCATCGACACTTCTCCCTGGGTCATATCAATGCCGGACAGCGTGTCTTCAATCCAACACCTGTCTGCAGCTTGACGATCCTTTTCAAGTTCAATGCAATGGCTGTGAAATAAGCCTGAACCCCAAACCCAAGCAAACCAAGATAACGACATCGACCTAGCCCATGATTCTGTTTCGCATCCCCGAACTTACGCTCGATTTTATAGCGCTCTTTTCGACCTGCTTTATAAGCCGCTGTCTGGACCATCTCAAGCC